>JAEINK010000042.1 GCA_016342585.1 Spirochaetales bacterium | reverse complement strand
CGATCTTTCATAGAAACAGTCTACAAGAAATTTCCCTTTATGTCTAGTTTTTTATACGTCGTCCTGAGTAGTTACACTTAAAGACACTTTTATTGAGGCCTGGGACCTGGGGGCAAGACAGTGGAATGAGTATAATCCCACAGGAAAAGCAGGGTTCTTTCCTGTAAGAAGTGCATGGCAGTTTTACGAACCGGTGGGTCTTCCTGGAGAGGGAAGTGGAATATCCATGCCGCCGGTAGACAAGGTAGTTGAAATATTCCAAGAGGAATTATCGGTATTTATTTCGAGAGAGATGGCCCCACAGATCGAGAGATATAAAGGGGAAATAGAACGTAATCAGGGGCGTCCGAAATCCTATAATAAATTAGGAGTTCTCTACGCGAGATACGGACAGAACGATGAAGCTGTAAAACAGTTTGAATCGGCCCTGAAAAATGAGGAGTATTTTCCCGCCCTGCTTAATTTGGGGAATATTAATTTTATTGAAGATCGAATGGATGAAGCCCGTAAATATTATTCCAGAGCAAAAATTATTCAGCCTGAAAATCCGATGGTGAATCTTTGTCTGGCTAGAATATGCTACTCCCTGGGTGATACAGCCTCCACTTTGGAATATTACGGTATTGTTAAAAATCTTGATTTAGAACTTGCTACAAGATTTTCATATCTTGATTCCGAAAGAGGAGATGGCAGCAGGGCATCCAATATAAATGATTCTGAAGGAATCGTTATTTGGGAAGAAGAGGGAGAAGAATAATGATAAAAAAAGGAATCTTTTTTAGTCTTCTCCTGCTCTTTATCGGGGTGCTTGTGGTATTCAGCTGCAAGAATAATCTTATGGATATCCTTGAAGCTCCCGAAATATCGGTCCTTTTTGATGGTGAAAAAATCAGTAAAACGGATTCAATCCGACTTAATAGTATTCCATTGGGAGGGACTCTGGAATGTACGATCACGATTACAAATAAGGGAAGAACAAGTAAATTAATTTTCCCGGAAACTGATGCCTTGGAGTTGACAGGATCGAATATAGATCAATTTTCCATTTCTGTATTTGAGAGTCGGGAGTTGCTCCCCGGTGAAAGCATTTCCATAATCTTGACATTTTCTCCTGCAGGCAGTATTGGGGAAAAACAGGCGGAAATCATTATTAAAAGCAATGATAAAAATGAAAGTACATTTTCATTTAGTGTAATAGGAACTGCCATAGCTTCGGATTCGGATTTACTAAACCCCACAGCAATTTTGTCATCAGAGGTTCCGTCTATCACAAATTCGGCACCGATTCCTGTGAACCTGACATTCAATGAAGAGGTTGTTGGTTTTTCGATCAGCATGCTGACTGTCATTAATGCAAACGCAGAGAGTCTTCATACGGAAGATAATATCGTATTTACCTTCGATTTAACAAATCCCTCAAATGAAGGGACGATATCGGTATATTTACCTTCAGGAGAAGTCCCTGATATCGCCGGTAATTTGAATACAGCAGCGCCTTTATTGAGTTTTACCTACGACACCATACATCCCGGGGTCAGTATAGAGGCTGATGACGGAAGCCCGACCAATATTCATCCGATCCCGATCACAATAACCTTTACCGAAGAAGTTTCCGGTTTTGATGAATCGGATATCGTAATTTCTCCAGCCGGTGCGAGCATTAATACCTTTGATAACTCGGCAAACCCGATCTTTACAGCCAAAATCAATACCGGGGGATCAGCAATGGATGTGACCCTTAATATTACATCTGATGCTGGAACAGATACTGCGGGCAATGGGTCCAGCGCTCTTTCATCCCCGATTACCATCAGCTACGACGACAGTATTCCCACCGTAGAAATCAGCAGCTCCGCCGGAACCCATACGAACATAGACATTGTTCCCATAACTTTTACTTTCAGTGAGGAGATCGAGCCGACAACTTTTACGACAGACGATATAACTATAATTCCCCCTATAGCTTTAGGAGCTATTGATTATAGTAATAATCCAATCTTTACAGTCGAGCTCCTAAGCCTTCCTGATGGAACTATAGGTATCTACCTTGCCGCCGGAGAAATAACAACCCCCAGTGGTTCGGGTAATAATGCCTCGGATTTATTTGAATTTGTATATGACAGTACACAACCGACAGTTTCTATCGAATCTTCTGAGTATGTAGGAGATGAACCCTTTGATATATACGTAAACTTCAGTGAAGAAGTGACAGGATTTGAAACTTCCGACATTGAAATAACCACGGATCCCGAAACTATAGGAGCAATTGTATCAAGCCTAACAACTTCGAATGATAAGGATTACACAGTCGAAATAGATGTCACCGACGGACCTGTAGATATTACTGTTAATATTCCGGCCAATGCAGTTCAGGACATCACGGGAAATGAATCCTTAGCTCTACATATGCCCAAAACCATTACCTTCAACGATGATTTTCCTACAACAACAATAACTTCAACTAATGGTCAGTTCGTTAATGTAAATCCGACTCCCATAACAATAACCTTCAGTGAAAACATGGATAATTTCGAAGTAGGAGATATTACAACTGATAATTGTTCAATAACAGGTTTTCAGACCACCAATTCACAGATATATTCATTAAATATCAATTTCCCGACAGATCCAGCAGAATCATCAATCTCAATAAGTGATGGTGTAGCCAGAGCATCCGGGGGTGATCAGTTAACGAATGCAGGTTCGGGGATATTTAATTTAACTTACGATGCTACAATTCCAACCGGGATAATGGTGATCGATGACGGAAATGAATACACAAACCTCACTACAGTAAATCTAAGCCTGACAGCAGACGGTACAGGTACGAATGATCCGGAAATGATCCTCTCAAATGATCCAGACTTCTTCGGAGCCGAATGGGAACCGTTTTCAGGGACAGTAGAGGATTGGGTAATTGACGACTCCGGATCCTGGAATGTGGGAGAAAATCCGGCAGATATCACTAGGACAGTATATTATAAACTTAAAGATAAGTGCGGAAATATCTCCGTTGATTACTCGGAATCGATAATTCAGACTCCCCATGGAGTATTTAATATCTCGATTTTTGGTGGGGCAGTGTTTAAATAATGACAGGGGAAACTAAATGAAAGAAAAAAATCAGCTATTAGCAATGTTATTGATATTGTTTTTATTGGGAAACCTTTATTGTGAAGAAATTACCTATTCCGGCTTCGTTACCGGAGATTTAATCACAGCAGCTGGAATGAATGACCAGTTCCTTAATATTTACAATCTAATTAATGGGAATCTTGATTCTGAAAATATTGCAAGTGATGCAGACTTACTATCTAATGTCTCTGGTGGTTCCATGTTTGTTGTGGCTGATAACCATATTCAGGTAGGAACGGGGCAATTCAGTATTGATACGTGGATGGATAATGGGATAGGGGGACAACTATCTATTTTTAACAATTCTCCAACATATCCAGAAACAACTCTATTTATGGGAAGAAGCTACCACAACCGAGGGTTCAGATTCAGAACAAAACTGGATGATGCGGGGCATAATCCAGACCTGTTTATTGAAAGCAAGTCTTACGATGAGGATTTCAGCACCAAGATGCTCCTCCGCCATAATGGGTCTGTCGGAATAGGTACAATAACCCCAGGTTCTTTATTACACCTTGCCAATAATGGTGAAGCGAGACTCCAACTTGAAAATTCTGATTCAGATATTACAATAGGTCTGTCTGCAAAATCTACAGATGAAGGCCCTTATATAGGGACCTGGAGTTCGGATCCTTTTTCAATAGCAACCAACAATGAATATAGAGTAACAGTTACAGCAGGAGGAGATGTAGGCATTGGCACTTCAAATCCAGGTTCAGAACTTCATATTCTTCAAGAGGGAGAATCAAGGCTTCATCTAGAAAATACTGAATCAGATATAAAAGTTGGACTGGCCGCCAAATCAACAGATGAGGGATCATATATAGGAACCTGGACTAATGATCCCTTCTCCATAGCAACCTATAATCAATATAGACTTACCATAGCAACCGATGGGCAGGTAGGAATAGGGAAAGCGCCCAATCCAGCATATACTCTTGACGTAAACGGTGATATTAACTGTTCGGGTGATTTTTATAATAGCGGAACAGCTGTTGCCGACTTTGTATTTCAGGATCATTATTCAATACCATCTATAGAAGAACATGGCGAGTCTATGTGGACCAACAAACATCTACCGAATGTTTCCGGAAAGAATGATCTGGGTACTGAACCTTACAGTATGTCGGAACGTCGGGAGCAGATCTTATCCGAACTGGAAATCGCCCATATTTACATTGAACAGCTGAATGAAACAATAATGAATCTTGAAGCCAGAATTATTGATTTGGAAAGCTCACTTTATATGGTGCAGAAAGAATAGAATACATTATATAATATGCCCATAGTGTAATCAGAATCACCGGAGGATCGCCATGGGCAATCATGCAATTTCCAATTCAAAAATTACTGTAGAGATAAAAGAACTGGGAGCCGAAATTACCAGTATGACTACGGCCGACGGTCATGAATACCTTTGGCAGGGTCACCCGGATCACTGGATCGGTCAATCTCCTCTTCTATTTCCTATTATTGGAGGGCTTCCCGAGGATTCATACCTCCTTGACGGAAAAACCTGGAAAATGAAGAGTCACGGCTTTGCCCGAAAGAGTGAGTGGGAAATGGAATGCCGGGATTCAAATTCAATCATATTCAACCTGAAATCAACTCCCGGGACTCTGAAAATCTATCCCTTCAACTTCAAGCTTTCTGTAATATATTCAATTCATGACAACTGTCTTGAAGTAGAATACGAGGTTTTCAATCTCGACAATAAAACTATGCCCTTCTCCATTGGTGGCCATCCAGCCTTCAACTGCCCTCTGGAGACTGGAGCAGACTTATCGGATTACCGGATAAAGTTTGAAAAAGTTGAAAATGTGGAACGGCTGTTGAAAAAAGACCTCCTCACCGGCAAAACCGCACCCTGCCTTGAGAATAGTGATAGAATTTCTCTTACTCATGAACTTTTCGATGATGGTGCTCTTATCTTCCGGGATCTTGAATCCAGCAGATTAACCATGGAAAAGAAAGATTCAACAGGAAAAAAGATTACCCTGGAATTCCCCGGATTCACACACTTTGGTATATGGAAAAAACCAAAAACGGATGCCCCTTTTATATGTCTGGAACCCTGGTACGGCGTAGATTCAACTGAAGGCGATCCCGGGGAAATAGAGAATAAAGAGGGAATAATCAACCTTGAACCTTCAGGTATTTTTAAGGCCGGATATAGAATAATTCTGGACTAAATAATCTAACAATATTTTATAGCTCGCTGCAAATTTATAGTTAATGACAGCAAGCTTATGATCACGTTGAAGTGATCGGATTTCACCATTCTACCACTCTCACATATTTTTACATATGTTTATTAGAATAATTATACTTTACATATGTTATTTTCTTTGCTATAGTTAACTCGACTAAACAAAAACCAAATATTGACAGGAGGAAAAGAGTGAAGCTGTCAAAAGAAAAGCATAAGGAACTGTATCTGAAAATGGTACAGACCAGGAATTTTGAAGAGACTGCCGCAAGACTTTTTATTGAAGGAAAGGTCCATGGAACAGCCCATTTCTGTATCGGAGAAGAAGCAACAGGAGTAGGAGTTTGTTCTGCGCTTGAAGTTGAAGATTATATCCTCCAGACCCACAGAGGGCACAACCAGGGCATTGGTAAGAATATGGATATAAACCGTATGATGGCCGAATTTCTTGGAAAAGAGACAGGATACTGCAAAGGAAAGGGTGGGTGTATGCATATCGCCGACTTCTCCGTAGGAAGTCTTGGCGCAAACGGAGTTGTAGGAGGGGGACTCCCCATCGCTACCGGTGCAGCTCTTAAACAGAAATACAATAAAGAAAACAACATAACTGTATGTTTTTTCGGAGATGGTGCTTCAAATGAAGGTGCTTTCCATGAATCCTTAAACCTTGCCTCGGTATGGAAGCTGCCGGTTCTTTTTGTCTGCACAAACAATTACTACGGAATGTCCACCCATATCAATAAATCCATGAACATCGAAGATATTTCCATAAGAGCCACAAGTTACGGTATGAAGGGGATAGCATTAGACGGCAATGATGTTGTCAACATATATGAAGAAACCGAAAAGGCCAAAAAATACGTTCTTGAAAACGGCCCTATGCTTATGGTCCTGAACACCTATAGATGGATGGGTCATTCCAAGAGTGACGCACAGCTTTACAGGTCAAAGGATGAAGTTGCCGAGTGGAAGGTAAAATGCCCCATAAAGCGGCATAGAGAGTACATTCTTGAAAATAAGATAATGACCGAAGCGGAACTTGATAAACTTGATATTCAGGCAGTGACAGATATCAAGAATGCGGTTGATTTCGCGGAAAAAAGTCCCGAACCCAAAATCGAAAACATCTTTGATGATGTATATGCGGACTAAGGAACGGTAAACCGTTCCTCCCCAGTTTTCTTCGAAAACTAAATAGGAGAATATAATGAGAGAAATAACATATGCACAGGCTTTAAATGAAGCAATGAGCGAGGAGATGCGCCGGGAGAAAAACCTTATTTTTATGGGTGAAGATGTCGGTGTTTATGGTGGGGCTTTCGGAGTTTCCCGGGGAATGTATGAAGAATTCGGTCCTGAGAGGGTTCTCGACACCCCGATTACCGAATTGGCCATAACAGGATGTGCCGCCGGTGCATCCATGACAGGTCTAAGAACTATTGTTGAGATCATGTTCAGTGATTTCATGACCCTTGCCATGGAGCAGCTTGCCAATCAGGCCGCCAAAAACAGATTCCAGTTCGGAGGCCAGGGATCAGTCCCCATGGTATTAAGAGCTCCGGGTGGTTCAGGAACCGGTGCGGCAGAACAGCACAGTCAGAGCCTTGAAGCCTGGGTGGCCCACGTTCCGGGACTCAAAGTTGTAATCCCATCGACTCCCTACGACGCCAAAGGTCTTCTTAAGGCTTCGATCAGAGACAACAACCCGGTTGTATTCCTGGAGCAGAAACTCCTTTATCGAACAAAGGGTGAAGTACCAGAGGTAGATGATGATTACATTATTCCCCTCGGAAAAGCAGATATTAAAAGAGAAGGCAAAGACGTTACTATCATAACCTACGGTCGAATGGTACAGCGAAGCCTGAAAGTGGCGGAAGATCTTGCCAAAGAGGGTGTTGATGTTGAAGTTGTGGATATAAGAACTCTTGTCCCCCTTGATAAGGAGACACTGATTAACTCCGCAAAGAAAACAGGGAAGGTACTCATCGTGCATGAAGCTTGTCAGACCGGTGGATTTGGTGGTGAGCTTGTGAGTGTTGTTGTGGACAGCGATGCCTTTTTCTATCTGGATGCACCGGTAAAAAGGTTAGGTGGTCTGGATGTTCCCATCCCCTACAACCCGAACCTTGAAGCACAGGTTGTTCCCACCGAGGAAAAAATTACAGCAGCAATAAAAAGCCTGCTTTAGGAGAAAATAATGGCTGAAAAAATAATAATGCCGAAAACCGGCATGGCCATGGAAGAGGGCATCATAATTGAATGGTTCAAGAACGAGGGAGATCTGATTAAAAAAGGCGATGTCGTTGCCGAAATAGAGACAGATAAATCCACAATGGAACTTGAATCCGATTACGACGGAACCCTCCTGAAGATACTCTACCCTGCCGGAACTACAGTTCCGGTTGTTAAGACCATTGCATGGATTGGCGAACCCGGAGAAACACTACCCGAAGAAGAAGCTCCCCTGGCCGTTGAGGCCGAAGCAACTTCGGATGCTCCCGGTTCGGAGGCCTCCAGTTCAGCAGACAGGTCTACAACCGTAGCAGCAGTGACTGGAGCTAATCAGACATTAAATGATGCAGACATGATTGGTGACAGAGTCAGGGCGACCCCTGCGGCAAGACGAATATCCGGGGAAAGGGGAATAAGCCTTACCGAGGTAAAACCCAGCGGGAATTATGGTGAAGTAAGAGAGAAAGATGTTCTCACCGCGAAGAAAACAGCAGTCACTCCCCTCGCCGCCAAAATCGCCGCGGATAAGGGCATCTCCCTTAATGCTGTCTCCGGTACAGGTCATGGCAGCAAGATCTTCAAATCCGATCTATCTCTTATGAAAAATATCTCGAAGACAATTCCGGAAGATTTCGCTCCCGACTATGAAGATAAATATGTCGATCTCACGGGAATTCAGAAGATAACCGGCAAAAGGATGTTCCAGAGTCATTCTGAAATTCCTGTTGTAACTGAAAACACAAAAGCCGATGTGACAGAACTGCTTTCAATGCGAAAGAGTTTGAATACTTCACTTGACGGTTCTATTTCCATCAATGATTTTGTAATGCTTGCCACAGCCAGAGCTTTAAGGCTTAATCCGAGGATGAATGCCAGCCTGGATGGAACAAGACTACTCTACAAGGGCAGAATTAACCTTGGAATGGCAGTTGCAACCCCCAGGGGATTGCTCGTACCGGTAATTAAAGACGCGGATATGTATTCAATTTCCGGATTTTCCGCCGCAGCAAAGGAAGTAGCAGACAAAGGTAGAGCCGGAAAACTTCAGGCTGAAGATATGGAAGGAGGGACTTTTACCGTATCCAATGTTGGCATGTTCGGTATTACAGCCTTTACACCGATTATAAATCAGCCTGAAGCGGGTATCATGGGTGTATGCGCTATTGAAGATCAGCTCAAGATGATTGACGGTGAGATCGTGAATAGAAAGATTATGGGTTTAAGCCTAACCTTCGATCACAGGGTTGTCGATGGAGCCGAAGCGGCGGTATTTATTAAGACCGTCAAGGATTTCCTTGAAGCACCACTTACCATACTCGCCTAGGAGATAAATGTGGAAGAGACAAAATTTGATATAATCGTAATCGGCGGTGGTCCCGCCGGTTATGTTGCCGCCATAAAAGCCGCCCAGTTGGGTGCAAAAACAGGACTGGTTGAAAAGGATACTGTTGGTGGAACATGCCTTAACAGAGGCTGTATACCCACAAAGAATTTCATTAAAAGTGCGGAGTTCATCTACGAGATGGCCGAAGCCGCCGGCCGGGGAATAAACCTTGAAAGCACCACCTTTCATATGGATATGCCCGGGGCTGTTAAGGCTAAAAACAAGGTTGTGAAGAAACTTACCGGTGGGATTGGAATGCTCCTTAAAGCCAACAATGTGGAAATTTTCAAAGGGACAGGTACAGCAAAATCCGCTAATGAAGTATTAGTAAAAGATCCGTCCAGTGGAACCGTACTAAAAACCCTTAAAACAGGGGCCGTCATCCTTGCGGGAGGTTCGGAAGTCGTAAAACTTCCCATCCCGGGGGTGGAAAGTGATAGAGTCCTGACAAGTGATGATATCCTGGATATCCAGTCGGTTCCAGAAAGACTTGCCATAATCGGTGGGGGAGTAATCGGGGTCGAAATGGCCATGATATTTGCCGCCTTCGGCAGTAAGGTAACCATCGTCGAGCTTGAGAAAACCATCCTCCCCTTTATGGAAAAAGAAGCATCGGACATTGTCCTTAAGTCTCTTAAGAAAAAGGGAGTCGACGTTAAAACGGGAATAAAGCTCGAAAAGTTTGAAGAGACCACATCCGGAGTCAACCTGACCCTGGGCAGCGGTGAAACAGTAGAGGCAGACCGGGCGCTTCTATCAATAGGACGAAAATCAGACCTTTCCTGTATTGAGGGATCCGCAATAGAGACCGAGCGGGGGAAAATCACGGTAGACGATGAGATGAAGACTTCGGTCGCCGGTATCTACGCCCCGGGCGATGTGAACGGACGCAAAATGCTCGCCCACGCAGCCTTTAAGATGGGTGAAGTTGCCGCCGTTAATGCAGCAGCCTATGCCGGTGTGAAAAACTGCAAAGGCAGGGAAAAAGCGGATATGCGTTTTGTCCCATCGGTGGTATACTCGATTCCTGAAGTCGCCAGTGTAGGAATGACCGAAGCGGAAGCAGGGGAAAAACACGAAATAAGTGTTGGCACCTTCCCCCTTTCGGCCAACGGAAGAGCCCTGGCTGCAGGAGCCCCGGAAGGATTTGTGAAGGTAATTGCAGAACGAACCTACGGTGAGATTCTGGGTGTTCATATCGCAGGACACGGTGCATCGGAAATAATCAATGAGGCGGCAGCCTTGATGGCCATGGAGATAACGGTACATGAAGTATCCGAAATTATCCATGGTCACCCGACAGTCTCAGAGGCTTTCATGGAAGCCGCAGCAGACTGTCTGGATAAATGTATCCATCTGCCGCCGGTGAATAATTAGAGGAAGAATATGCAGAGGAGCCGGGAATATTTAATAGAAATAGCAAGACGCTATTACATTGATGAACACTCACAGCAGGAGATCGCCAAAGAGTATAATATCTCCCGGCCGACTGTTTCCAACATCCTTAAGCAGTGCAAGGAAGAGGGAATAGTTGAAATAAGGATAAAGGAAAGTTCCGGCTTTTCCAGGGAACTTGCCAACCGCCTCTGCAACCGGTTCGGATTAAAAGGGGCGATTATCGTCGCCTCCAACGAGGATCCTTCGGCGACCTTAAGCAGTGCGGGTGCCGAGGCGGCCTCCTTTGCCTCCTCTATTACCTCTGATGGCATGAATGTGGGAATTGCCTGGGGAACCTCCCTCTTTCAGATGGTGAATCATTTAAATCATCAGAATGTGGTCGATACCAGTGTAGTTCAGCTCATGGGTGGCCTTGGGGCAAGCAACCCCCAGTATGACGGGGCGAACCTTGCACGGGAACTCTCAAGACTCCTGAATGCCCGGTACTACCCTATGCAGTGTCCGGTTCTGGTTAATAATGTCACCCTGAAAAATATGCTCATAGCCGAGCCGGGGATAAAAGAGGCCCTGGACAGGACCTGTAACCTGGATATTGTATTTGTGGGTCTATCCTCCAACGACCCGGATAAATCAGCCCTGGTGAAAGCGGGATTTATGAATCGGGCGGAAGCCGAGGACACGCTTAAGGCCGGTGCTGTAGGACATATCTGCGGGTACAGTTACGACAAGGATGGTAAAATGCTCGATCACCCTGTAAACCACAGGATAATCGGAATTGAATTCAAGAATCTGGTTGGCATTAAGGAACGGATAGGAATTGCCTGCGGATCGGAAAAGGCGGAAGCCATCAAGGCAGCCCTGACCGGAGGTCTTATCACAACTCTTATTACAGATGAATCTGCCGCTTTAAGAATCTTAAGCTAAGTTCTTAGATAGGTTCAATTTCATCAGACAATTTTAATATCATTGTAGTAGGCATAAAGGGCAAGCCCTTTGGAAATACTGTTGTAGAAATCCTTATCCTGAAGAACCTTCCCGGAGGAAAACACCCCCCGGACCCTTGTCTGTATATCGCTCACCTTGGATGTTCCCCCTGTCAGAATAACCTTATCCACATCCTGATATTTATGATCAAGGACAGATCCCATAGTGGCGAGAATCTGATCGGTTTTTTCCGATATAATTTCTGCAAAACGATCTTCGGTCAGCTCCATAAGCAGTTCCAACTCATGCTCATCAAAATCAATCTGAACAAGCTGCTCTCCCGCAAGTTCATGTTTTCCCATTCTAATCTTCTCAAGGATCTTCTGCGAAAGTTTGTTTTCAATAATCTGCTTCAGCTTTTTGATAGAACCGGGAGCACTGGATTTATACTGATAATCGGTAAACTCCTGTGCCAGGTCCTTTTTATCGTACCAGCGAATCTTATTCCATTTACAGATATCCCGGTAGATATGAACAGGCATGGGGAGTCTATTCCCATAGGATTCATAGGTGGCACTACTGCCTAGCTGGGGAGACAAGGTGCTTAACATCACATCCTCGTCGAAATTATCACCGCCTATATCGATACCATCCACACCATTTATCTTGTATTTTCCAATTCCTTCACCTGCCGGATCGTAGGAAACAAGGGTAAAGTCGGAAGTTCCTCCTCCCAGATCCACAATAAGAAACTTCCGATCATTAACAGTAAGAGAATTTTCAAAACAGAGGGATGCCGCAACAGGCTCCTCCAGGGGTGTTATCCCCTTAAACCCGGCCATCTCAAAACCACTTTTAAGCCTTTTCTTCGCCAGCTTATCCCTCTCCCCATCAACCGAAAATTTAACCGGTCTGCCGAGGACAATATTCTCGGGGGTAATTGACCACTGCGCATGGATCATCTTCTTAAGTTCGGTCAGGAAAAGCACTAAAAGCTCCTCCAGCGTCACCCGGGTTCGATTGATCACCGTGTACTTGAAATATTTATCTGAAAGGGAACGCTTTATGGAGTGGATATACCTGCCGGGACGATTCTCTTCATAATGGGCAACAGCCTCATCACCGATATAAACCTTCGTTATTCCCTGGTTCTCTTCAGGAATAAAGAGGGTGGTAGAGATAGAAAAGCTGTCCACAAGCTGTCCGTTTTTTCCACAAATGGATACGACTGTATTCGTCGTTCCGAAATCTATTCCGCAGTAAATATTCATAGGAGTGAAAGTGATAACATGGAACCCTATAAAGATTCAACCGATTTTCGAAAATACTCATAACAGGCGGTGATCGAAAAACCGCTATCCTCATAGATGGAAAGGGCTCCCCTGTTTTCAGTCTGAACCTCCAGTTCAATTTTCCAATCAGGATTTGCGCAAAGCGCCTCCCTGACTTTGAACTTCAGGAGTTGCCTGCCAATCCCTCGTTTTCTGTATTCAGGCAGAACAGAAAGCCCATGGATATACGATTTTCCCGGCTCCCTGTAGACACTCACCATGCCGACGATTTTATCATTTAAGATCCCGACATGTTGAATACGACGCTCCGACTCAAAAACAGATTTTAAATAATTCTCTGCATCCTCCCGGTTTTCATTAAAGGTGATCATAGAAAGGTTCAGTAGTTCATCATGATCCAAAAGGAGGGAGGGCCTTATCACCAATCCCCTACTCGCAACAGATTCTGTATCCTCCCCGACAAAATTCCTCTCATACTCCATGGCGTATTCCGAGAAGTCATACTTGCTGCCAAGACCTTCTGCAACAGCCTTTCCATCGGCAGACCCTCTATCACAAACGAAAAGCAGGTCAGGAATCCCCCTCCGGCTAATCTCCGAAACAACAGCTTTCAGCAGATTCCCGAAATACCCCTTTCGCCGATGCTCAGGGTGAGTAAAAGCCGAAACCTCGGCCTCCTTCGCAGAAGGTGTAAAAAGGGTAATGCAGCTTAAGAGCACACCCCTGGAATACAGAAGGAAGGTGTTTATATCATCAGGTCCTTTAAAAGCATCATCTACATCGAGGGAATAACCGGTCTTATCATGGCTATTACAGATTTCGATGAGTTTCTCCATATCCTTTATGGAAACCGGGCCCGGCTTACAAAGTGCCTGTATTTGCAGTTTCATATACTTTATATCTCCCTTATTATTAATACTATAGATTTGACAATGATGCATAAGTTAAACATAATTAAATTATGTTTATTATATGGATTGATGACAAGCACAGCATTGGAATCCCGGAAATTGATGAACAGCACAAACAGCTGTTTATTTTAACAAACCAGATTTATGATGAAAGTCAGAAGGAAGTGAAGGACAGGAATCTGATTCCAGTTTTAAAAAGAATTTATAGCTACACCAACTATCATTTTTCATCAGAAGAAGGAATGTTTAAAAAATATGGATATGCAAAATACCTGTCACATATATCAAAACATAGAGAGTTTACTCAGAGACTGAAGGTGTACCTGCAGGATTATCGTGATAAACCCAATTATACCCTCGACGAACCATTGGATTTTATGGTCGACTGGATTGTAACCCACATTCAGGGAGAGGATCGTGTCTATGCGGACTATTTTAAAGCACAGGGAATAAACCCCTCGATTCATTTTAACAGCTCGGATAAATCAACAAAGGAATCCATAACCGAGGCCTTGTCTATATGGGAAAAGAAAAAACTGCAAATTGAAAATTATACTTTAGATCACCAGCATAAAGAGTTGGTCTACATTATGCAGCAGATAAAAGATCTTCAGAAAGCTTCATCGGACAGGGCCAGAATGTTTTTACCAAGCATTATCCAGAAACTTTTTTATTACTCCCAATATCACTTTTCCTATGAGGAAGAGTTAATGGCCAAGCATAATTTCGAGAATATTCTTGAGCATAGAGAGTTGCACCAGGGGTTTATACTGAGAATTCAGGACTTTGCCCGGGAATATAACCTCGAAAAGGAGACCCTTAATACGGAAATGCTTCAGTTCCTGAAGGAGTGGGTGCTGACTCATATTCTGGATGAAGATATGAAATATAAGGAACTACTTAAAGATTGAACGAGTATCTACAATAAAAAGACCGGCCACCCAGGAGAACAACCGGTCTTTATCATACTTATACGAAACCCTGCAATTTAAAGTTCTTCTTTCTTCTCGATCTTATCTTTGATAAAGGCGATCCCCTCATCAAGCGGTATACCATTGGTCTGTTTTCCGGTTCGGAGCCGGATGGAAATGGCGCCGGCTTCGGCCTCTTTTTCACCAATGACAATCATGTAGGGAATCTTCTGATTCTGGGCATTCCTGATCTTGGCATTCATCCGGAGGTCGCTCATATCAGCATCCACCCGGATACCAGCTGCCCGGAGGTCAGCCTCGACCTTTCGGGCATACTCATCGAAGGCTGTGGCCACAGGAATAACCATGGCTTGAACGGGTGAAAGCCAGACGGGGAAGGCTCCGGCATAATGCTCAAGGAGTACACCGAAGAATCTTTCAATAGAACCGAGGAGGGCCCGATGCACCATGAAGGGCTGTTTTTCCTGACCGTCATGATCAACGAAAGTCATATTAAACCGTTCGGGAAGGTTGAAGTCGAACTGTATTGTAGAGAGCTGCCAGGATCGTCCCATGGCATCCTTGATCTTAAGGTCGATCTTCGGTCCGTAGAAAGCGCCTCCCCCCTCATCGACATCGTACTCAAGGTTCTCCGCTTCAACGGCCTTCCGGAGTGATTCGGTAGCAGTATCCCATTTGGCTTTGTCTCCTACCGATTTATCAGGTTTTGTGGATAGATACGCCTGGATATCGGAAAATCCGAAACTTCTGAGCATGAACAGACTGAAACGAAGAACCCGGAGGATCTCCTCTTCGATCTGATCGGGAGTACAGATGATATGGGCGTCATCCTGTGTAAATCCCCGGACCCGTAAGAGCCCATGAAGAACCCCCGACTTTTCGTATCTGTACACAGTTCCCAGCTCCGCCCATCGGCAGGGCAGTTCACGGTAGGAGTGTTTTGTGTTGTTATAGATCATGATATGGAAGGGACAATTCATGGGTTTGGGATAATACTCGGCATTATCCATCTCCATGGAGGGGTACATCCCTTCGTTGTAGAAATCCAGGTGTCCGGAGGTTTCCCAGAGCCATGATTTACCAATATGGGGGGTGTAAACCATCTCGTAACCGTTCTTGTAGTGCTCGGCCCTCCAGAAATCTTCGATGGCCATTCGGATCCGGGCCCCCTTGGGGTGCCAGTAAACAAGTCCGGCGCCGGCTTTCTCATGGAGGGAGAAGAGATCCAGCTCCTTACCGAGCTTTCGATGATCCCGCTTCTCCATCTCTTCAAGATGCTGAAGGTGAAGCCGAAGATCCTTCGGATTCGTGAAGGCTGTTCCATAAATCCGCTGGAGCATGGGGCGTGATTCATCACCACGCCAGTAGGCACCGGCTACAGAGAGGAGTTTGAAGGACTGGGGATTCAGTTTTCCGGAATTCTCCACATGGGGTCCCCGGCAAAGGTCTATAAAACCACCCTGATTATAGATGGAAAGCTCCGCATCTTCGGGTAGATCATTTATAAGCTCGATTTTGTAAGGCTGATCGACAAACATCTCCAGGGCTTTCTCCCTAGAAATCACAGATTTCTCAAAGGGGACCTGCGCCTTGATAATTCCAGTCATCCTTTCAGAAATATCCTCAAGGTCTTCGGGTTTCAAAGCCCGGGGAAGGTCAAAATCATAGTAAAATCCATTTTCAATAGATGGACCGATCGCCACTTTAGCTTCTGGAAAGATCTGGATGACAGCTTCGGCCATTACATGGGCCATAGAGTGCCGGATCATTTCAAGTTTTTCACTTTTGTCTTTAGACATATCTCTCTCCTTTTTTAAGGAAGTACGGAAGGGATAAAAAAAGAACCCCATGCCGTCCATCCTTCTTTTCTACACGACAGGATGTTTTTCCAGGCTGTCGAGTCCGTTCATCCGCATGCTTAGCAGTGAACAAAAACCGGATTGAACGTTACGGCAACGCCGTAAACCGTCAAGGCCGGTAAAAAAGGACGAAAAGCACAGGGTTCTTTTCCCGTGACAATCCGCGGTTCCACCTTAATTCGCATTTTTCCGAAGGAAAAAACACGCACTTTAATAATCCTTTAACGCAGGATAACGGCCTTCCATACTAAGAAATCCCGAAACAACGGGATACCCTTTTCAGAAAAGCAGCTCAGGAGGGGTTTTCAGTAAAAGTGTACCATAATTCGGGTCATCCCGAAATGTTCAAAAAATGAACAATACAGTTCATTACAGTCTTACCGGGAAAGATCTTCCAGCCCGGGGATCTTTCTCTCTCGTCCGGCAGGCACCGCCTACTCGTCTCCGTCAACGCTTTGATTAGAATATCCGAAAAATGAGCCGTTATGTCAAGTGTCAGGCCCTCTGTTGATTCCTTTACAACCGCCGGCCAATGAACTATAAATATATAGTTCGACAATATTCCATGGAGGCCTCTATGCTCAAGAGATACCTGATTATTTTAAACCCGACAGCAGGAAAGGGTGCCGCAACAGGCAAACTGCCCCTGATTCACGATTTTCTCAACACGAAAGGGATCGAATACGAGATTGTCTATACCGAAAAGGTCGGCCATGCGGCAGAGATTGCTGCAGAGCATGCCCGGGATGATGATACGGCCATAATCGCGGCCGGAGGGGACGGCACCTGTAATGAAGTGATTAATGGCCTGATGAAAGGCAAGGCAGAGACAATCCCGACTTTCGGGGTTCTCCCCCTGGGGAGGGGGAATGACTTCTCCTATGGAGGCCATGTCCCGGCCGTCCTTGATGAGGCGCTGGAAATCATGATAGCCGGTAAAACATCCCCCCTGGATGTGGGAGTGATAACCGGCGGGTTCTATCCGGAGGGAAGGTATTTCGGAAACGGGATAGGTGCCGGATTTGATACTGTAGTAGGTCTTGAAGCGGCAAAGATGAAAAACGTCAAGGATGAATTTGCCTATGTTTTCGGGACAATGAAAACCCTGATCAAGTTCTCCGATTCACCGGAAATTGAAATTACCTACAACGGAAACACAACGAGTCTACGTGCCATCCAGATTTCGATCATGAATGGAAACAGGATGGGTGGCCTTTTCTATATGGCGCCCGAAGCAGTAAATAATGACGGACTTCTTGACCTCTGTATGGTTGCCCATAAAAACAGAAGACAGCTTATAAAGACCATTATCCATTATACAAAGGGAACCCAGAAAAGGCTTCCGGGGATAACAATCGACCGGGCAGATTCTTTCACGCTGAAAGCTCTGAAGGGCGGCATGGTGGTCCATGCCGACGGGGAGACAATCTGTACCGAAGGGAAAGAACTTGAGATCAAATGTATTCCAAGCCCGATAAAGATAATTCATACCTAAGATGAAAGAGAGGCAAAATAAACCATCACGGTTCAGAATCTTTATCATCACCCTATTTATCAAGACGGTATTAAGAATTATCACCCGGGTTGATTCCAGTGAATTTTCGAAGATCAACAGGGAAGGTCCGATGATTATTTGTATGAATCATATTAATTTCCTTGAAGTTCCGCTGATTCAGGTTAAACTAATGCCAAGAAGAATGAGGGGATTTGTAAAGAAAGAGACCTGGGAAAGTCCTCTGATGAAGTATCTGGTTGATACCTATAGAGCCATCCCGGTGGATAGGGGCGGGATCAATATGAATGCCTTCAGGGAGGTACGTGAATCTCTCGCAGAAGGGGACTTCATAGTTGTAGCTCCCGAAGGAACAAGGAGTGTCACAGGGATACTGCAGGATGGGAAACCGGGGATTGTATCAATGGCTTTGATGACGGGAGCCCCCATCCTTCCGGTTATTCATTATGGTGGAGAAAAATTCTGGGAAAATTTTCGAAAATTACGAAGAACCAGGGTAGAATGGAAAGTAGGTCATCCATTCTATTTAAACAAAGCAGAAAAGACCGACGCTTCTATCAGAAAAGAGATGACTGATGAAATCATGTACCAGATGGCCTTACTCCTCCCGGAGGAGATGAGGGGCCCTTATGCGGATCTATCTAAAATGACCTCAAAACATCTTAAGTTTATCGGACAGGAAGAGTAATGAACATTCACATTTTTGATATTGATCACACACTAATTAAGCGTTCTACAACTCATGCTTTTATAAGAGCAGGGCTTAACAAGGGGTTTATAACCCTGCCGCAGATTGCCAAAATCCCATGGAAGTGGATACTCTATAAGCTGGCGGTAATTGAACCGGAGTTCATCGAAATTGAAGTCAGGAAATATAAGAATATTCCACAAAAAGTCCTTACGGATCTCTCCATCGAATCCTTCGATAATTATGGTAAAAAACACTTGTACGCCGAAGGAATCGCCTTAATTAACGAGCTGAAAGAAAAGGGGGAGCGAATAATTGTGGCCACCTCCTCGGTGGATTTCTTCATTGAACCGATCATGAAGTTCCTGGGAATTGATGAATATATCTCAACCCGTCTTGAGTTCGTCGATGGGGTGACTACGGGGAGGACCATAGGAAATGCGGTATTCGGGAAAAACAAACTGAATGCAGTAGTTGAATATTTCAGAAATAAGGGCTTATCCCTGGACAATGCGGCCTTTTACTCTGATTCGTATAATGATCTCCCCCTTCTCGAAGCCTGCGGTCAAGCGGTTCCGGTCAACCCGGACAGCAGACTAAGGAAAGAGGCGAAACGACAGGGGTGGACCTGTCGGAATTTTCACAAAACCCTGGGTTAAGTTATCCCTATTTTTCGATTATAAACCAGATCTCACCCAATCCTGCCGCAAGTTTCTGCACAGCAGTCAGAACAAGAGCGGCAACCTGGCGTCCCCGTTCCTTTCCGACAAGATCATTTTCGACAAGAAAACCTTCCACGGCCTCCACAGCCTCAATGGAACCGGCATTCATCCCCTCCTCGGGAAAAGCCCAGACTTCACCATTCACCACGACCTTTCCCCCCTCTTCCCTCTCAACAAGGCTGACAACCGGCACAGCAATTTCATCATCACGCAGGAGGAATACGGAAATATCTGTAAGGGGTATTTTATATATTTTCTCAACCTCTCCCCGGACCTTAACAAGGGTTCCATTGTATCGACCGGGATCCTGATCGATTTTAGCGGGTGTGGTAACACAGGCAGATAGAAAAACAATGGTAAAAGCGACACATAGCAAAAAAATCTTCTTATTCATTTTATTCTCCTGATTTTCAGTTAAAAGGATTAATACCCCCATAGCTCTTCAAAGCAGAACATGAACTGAAATTAAACTGTTCATTCTGGAAAAAGATATCACAGGGAGGCCAGAAAAACCTTCATATCACCACCTGCTTCCTCATATTTTTCCTCAAACCAGGCCCGATTTCCCTCATATATCTGATAAAGATCGAGGTAGGCATTATTTATCGGGAGGTCTGCAAAGCCGAGAAACCGATCACTTGAGTATCGATTTTCATAAGAAGAACGAAATTTTTCCTGGAAAACGGCTATAATTTCACCCTTTCGCTCAAGAAAACCCTCTGTATCCGCTTCGGGTTCAACAGACTGCTCAGCCTCCTCATAGAGAAGCGAGAGGTCATCCCTCAAGGTGAATATATCCTCCACAAAGAGTTTATAGTCGTCCTCCCCTTTGGCGATGGCCTTGAATTCATCCGAATCTTCGCCATACCTTGAAAGGATATAGAGCCGTGCTCCTTCATCCCCGACAAAAGAGGCAAGGTCCTCGTTGAAGGAAATATCTTCCTTCCGCCAGACTGTAGCATGGGTCTGCTCATGGATTAAAAGATTGGCCAACCGGTGAACGGGATAATCCTGCATATATTTATACAGGGGATCTTTAAAGATCCCCAGGGTGGAAAAACCTTCGACTCCGCGAATCCAGACATCGAGCCCTCTCTCCTCCAAACGCCCACCCTCTCGCCTGGCGTCCTGCGGTTCATAGTAGCCCTTGTAGGGCATTTTACCAAGAAAAGGGTACTTCCACATGTAGGTTTGAAAAGAAAGGGGGTCACAGGCCGAGACCACATAAGCAAGAACATCCTTCCCCGTATCGAGAAATGTTGTATAGTTTTTATTCTCTTTTAACCCAAGCTCTTCCCGGGAGAATTTCCTTATATCCTCTACCAGGAGGAGGAACTCCCGGACATCCGAAGGTAAATCCTCTCTTTGAAGAAGCTTTCCTACCGCATCCGCCTTTACCTGATGAGAAACCAGATATCGCCCCTGTTTCATATAGTAACAGCCGGAAAATAACATACAGAAGAAGGATAGCAGAATTACAGAAAAAAAGGTTCCTCTCCAACTTTTTTTAAACATCATAAATACCAGTAATCATATACGCTATAATGTCTCAAGGAATTCATTGAGCAGGGAGATCAACTCCGCAGGTTTATCAGAATGAACCCAATGGCCGGCACCTTCAATGGTCTTTATCTCCGCATTGGGAAAGAGTCTCCTTATAGCAGGAAGATCCTTCTCCTCTTCAATGTAGTTCGATTCTGACCCGCGAATAAACAGAACCGGGCCATCATAACGCCTACCCGGTTCAATCCCTTCCCAGACGTTCTGGTAGGTCTTTATGATTCCCGGCATATTAATCCGCCAGGCAAAACTCTCATCCCCGATCCGAACCAGGTTTTTCAGGAAGAATCCCCGGACCATCCTGTCGGGGATAGCCTGTTCAAGCCCGTCCATGGCGTCCCTTCTCGTTTTCAGGTGACTCACATCAAGATGCTCAAGAGCAGCCATCTCCCGGGAGAATTTTACGGAGGCCCCGGCGGGGGCGATATCGACGACTATCAGGGCTTTCACCCTTTCCGGATGAGAAAGGGCTGTTTCCATGACGATTTTTCCACCCATGGAGTGGCCGAGAAGGATCATCTCATCCAGGTGGTAGTGATCGGCTGTCTCGAGTAGATCACCGGCCATGAGTTCATAGTTCATCTCATCCGAGTGGGGAGAGCCCCCGTGATTTCGCGCATCAGGACAGAGGGTTGTATACTCATCCCGAAACTTCCGGGCTATCCCCTTCCAGTTTTCACCGGAACCAAGAAACCCATGCAGAAAAAAAAGAGGAGCCCCCCCACCCGACGGAGTAGCGTTTAAAACCATCTATTTAGCAGATGTCCCGACAATATCACCGACACCGTCAAGAACATAATTCGGACGGTAGGCAAACTTATTCATAGTCTCTCTTGTGCTGACACCGCTTAACACAAGAACAGTCTCAAGACCAGCTTCGATTCCCGAGAGAACATCCGTGTCCATTCGGTCCCCCACAATAACCGTCTCTTCCCGCCGGGTATCCAGCCTTCTTCGGGCATGACGCATCATCAGGGGATTGGGCTTTCCAACAAAGTAGGCCTTGCTGCCTGTTGCCAGTTCGATGGGGCTGATCAAAGCTCCGGTGGCCGGGGTAATCCCCTTTTCCACCGGGCCCGTAAGATCGGGATTTGTTCCTATCAGTTTGGCTCCCTTAAGAACAAGGTTGACCGCATGTTCAAGAGTATCCAGATTGTAGTTTCGTGATTCACCGACGATCACATAATCGGGGTTAACATCATTCATGGTAAAACCCACATCATAAAGGGCATTTATCAACCCGGCTTCGCCGATAACATAGGCAGAACCGCCAGGGCACTGACTGGCCAGAAAAGCGGCTGTCGCCAGGGCCGAGGTATAAAAGTTTTCAGTAGGAACATCCACACCTAGACGGGCCAACTTCTCATGAAGCTCCCGGGGAGATCTCTCGCTGGCATTGGTAAGAAACAGATAGGGCTTTCCCTCTGCGGTCAGCCAGTCTACAAATAATTTAGCCCCGGGAAGGAGCCTGTTCCCATGATATATAACACCATCCATATCACAAATGAATGCCTTTTTATTCCTTAATTCTTCCATTTTAACTACTCTCCTTTTGAAAGTATGTGTAATTTCGCTTCGACTTCTTCAACAATCCAGTCCGGAGCAGAGGCTCCGGCGGTTATCCCAATAGTATTATACCCAATAATCTCGGGAGGTACATCATCGGCCCCCTCAATATGCCAGGAGGGTTTCCCCGACTCAGAGGCAATATGAAACAGCCGGGTAGTGTTTGCACTTGTCTTCCCACCGATAACAAGGACAGCATCAACCTCGGCGGCGAGATCCTTAACAGCATTCTGCCTGACCACCGTGGCCGGACAGACCGTACGTTCAAATTCGACCTTAAAACCTGCCGTGTTCGCCTTATCCTTGAGTACTTCCAGTATTTTATCAAACTTATCTTCCCGGAAGGTGGTCTGACACATGAGGAATGTATCGCCGGTCAATTCAAGTTCCCGGACATCTTCGGCCGAACTGACAACCGTACACTCTTCAGCGTACCCGGCTACGGCAACAACCTCACCATGCCCGGGGTCACCGGCAAGAATCACATGAAACCCCTCCGCCGATTTATCCGCCGCCATTTTCTGTGATTTATTTACCTTGGGGCAAGTTCCATCTATCAGCTCAATGTTTTTCCCTCTGAAAGCCTTCTGCGCAGCCAGGGCTATCCCGTGGGCCCGGATAATAACAGCCCCTTCGGAGACCTCTTCAGGGCCCGAAATAATACAAACCCCCCGGGATTCGAGTTGTTCGAGGACCCTGCGGTTATGAATAAGCGGTCCGACGGTACAAACACCGCCTTCGGGCTTTGCTTCAATTGAATTTTCTACAAGTTCGAGGGCTCTTTTAACCCCCATACAGACACCGTATGTCTTTGCTCTTATAATTTTCATATATGTGTAAAATAAACACTGTGGGGATAATAATCAATATGAAACAGCCATCCGCCTCTACATCCTCTACCTACAGATGAGCACAAAGTGAGTCATTTAAATTATATGATCTTTCAAACAGTGAATTTTATTTAAATTCGAACTTTTTCTGCAAAGCGGAAAAGAGTCGTGCATTTGTTGATTCAAATGTGCTTCTATAATCCACAAGTCTCCTGACAGACTGACAAAAATCATCAGGAACCTCAAGAGAACCAAAATGATTAAAGGCCATTCTGGGGTCTTTGGAATGGAAACATTCATTATTTTCATTTATGCAGATTTGTAACCCTTCGATCCAGATCTCAAGAATCTTGGCAGATTGCTCTTTTTTCAATGTTTTAGCAGATACTCTGGTTGTATACAGTACACCTCTCATAACCTTAAAATCGGCGATACATCTCATAAAAATGATAATTTTTTAAGATCAAACAAAAAAAGAGAGGTTTTATCTGAACCCTTCAATAATTTGAAGAAATTCTATATTATAATAATTAATAAGATAGAATTCATAAGAGGAATTAAATGACATTCCGAGATATACAAGACTCCCTGAACTGCACAATAATTGTAGAAACCGATAACTTCGACGAAACTGAGATCGAACACATAGTCGCAGGTGACCTGATGAGTGAAGTTCTGGTAGCGGAAGAGGATCAAATGCTCCTGGTCTCCTCCCTCACCTCCGATCAGGTTGTACGTACGGCTCATATCGTCGATGCCCTGGGTATTCTTTTGGTGAACGATAAAACTCCCCTTTCCAGTACGATCAAACTCGCGAGGGATTTCAACTTGAACCTTATATCCATCGACATGCCCATGTTTGAAGCCTGTGCGGCTCTGGATAAGATTTTTCAGAAATAATGAATGTTCTCCCTTCAAATAACGAATCCTCTCCTCTGGCATTGATCGAACTCATTCAGAGGCTTCGTATTAAAGACGTTATGAGTTCAAATCTAATTACAGCGGATCGAACCACGACGATGAAGGAAATTCGATTTCTGATGAAGGAGAACAAGATCTCCGGGGTTCCCATAATAAACAGAAAACGTCTTGTGGGTATAATCACAATTGAAGATATAATGAATGCCTTGAGTGAGGGGTACATAGACGATCCCGCCGAGAACCATATGAGCAAAAGCATGATTGTAATGGAAGAGGAAATGCCCCTCTCCATGGCCGTTGAGGCTTTTGAAAAATACTCATTTAACCGTTTCCCGGTTCTTAATGAGAAAAAGCAGCTGATTGGGATCATCTCCAACAGGGACATAACAAACAAGCTCCTAATGGAAATGAATAAGGAAATACGTAAACTGGAAGAAACCCTCTATACCGAAACGGAAAAGGACATTGAGAGCCACCAGCACAGGTTTCCGGTCATAAGGCACGATTTCAATCATGCAGGCAAAGCATCTACCGAAATAAAAAAAATGCTGAAGGATACAGGTCTGGAAAACAGCTTCATAAGGCGTGTTTCGGTGGCAGCCTATGAACTGGAAATGAATCAGGCCGCTCACTCCCTGGGTGGAGAGCTTACCTGTAAAATTAATCCCGAGAGGATAGAACTTATCGCAAAGGATAAGGGACCGGGGATCCCGGATATAGAAAAAGCAATGCAGGAGGGGTTCTCTACGGCTACAGAATGGATCAGATCCCTTGGATTCGGTGCAGGAATGGGACTGCCGAACATAAAAAGAGTCTCCGATGAGTTCATTATTAATTCAGACGGTTCAGGAACCGAAATACACACAACTTTTAACATTAACAATCCGGACAAGGAGTAAATATTATGACGATAAAAGATCTTGAAACAAAACTTGGTTTCACCTGCCTTCAATGTGAATTTGAAGACGGTCCCCTCACAGGGGCCTATACTTCCGACCTCTTGAGTGATGTAATGGCAAACGCCCCGGACGACTCTGTGCTGATTACAATTCAGGCTCATAAAAATACGGTGGCCGTCTCCACTCTGGCCGATGTAAAAGCGATCCTTCTCTGCAATAAAAGAATCCCGGAAGACGATATGCTCCAAGCCGCTAAAAACGAAAAGATAGCCATTTATCAGACCGATAAAAATCAGTTCCAGGCCTCCTGTCTTATTGGAGCCGCCCTGGAAGGAAAAGCCCTGTAATCATGAAAGTCAGGGCTGACCTCCATAATCACTCCTGTCTAAGCCCCTGCGGCGATCTATTCATGTCTCCCAAAACCCTTGTCGAAGGAGCCCTTGAGACAGGGATTAAACTGATAGCTTTGTCAGATCATAACTCGGCCATGAACCTCCCCGCCATGGACAAGGTCTGCCAAAGCGCAGGTCTCCCCCTAATCTACGGAATCGAGGTTACAAGCCTGGAAGAGGCTCACATCCTCTGTCTCTTTGAAACCCTGGATATCGCGATGGACATGGGGGAACTCCTTTATTCCCTCCTTCCGGACATAAAAAACAATCCCGAAAAACTGGGGGATCAGGTCTGGGTAGATGCGGATGAGAATATCGAAGGAGAGGTGGAAAAATATCTGGGGAGCGGTGTGAACCTTTCACTGGATGATCTGATAATTGAGGTACACAGGAGGGGTGGTCTATTTATCCCCGCCCATATCGACAGGCCCATGTTCTCCATCCCAAGCCAGCTTGGGTTTCTGCCACCCATGGATTACGATGCTCTTGAATCAACAGTCATCCCTCCCCCGGCTTTCATCGGTAAAATACCGAAAAATATTCCCCTTATCCAAAACTCGGATGCCCATTATCCTGAAAATATAGGTCAGCGGAGTACTGTTTATGAGATGGAAGAACCGGGGTTTCAGGGATTGAAAATGGCTTTAAAGGCTAAGCTGATAGAGTTTCATCAGTAGAGTTTTACCTATTTATCTAAACCGCCTAACACTTATCCGAGAATAGAGAATCCCGATCAGAGGGAATATTTTTGGTCACTAACATTATTTCCATCTATATCAGCGATCTCTTTCTGTGAAAATCCCAGCTCATTTCTTGCCTATTCAAAATGGCTTCGAGATAGTCGGTGGTAAAATTACAGAATATTTCATATTTCATCCCCTGCAGGGTATAGTTTGTAAATATATCCTAAAGGGTGTCAGAGCCAAAAAAAAGAGGACACCCAGAACCGGACAATCCCCTTTTTACGTATTACAAACATAAGATAGAATCAGAAATCAAAGCCATCAAAAACCTAAAACAGTTCTTTTCCTTTCTGGGCTTTAACAAATTTACCGGAGGCGATCTCCTTGGCCGAACACCTTACACCGGCGGCCTTAACACCCTTGATGAGAAAATCCTTCACAGGAATGGTTTCTTCAAGGACTTTCAGTCGCGGTTTGGGTTTGTAGTTCAGAACAACATCAACATCTTCCCGGGTTGTCATCTTCATAATAACACAATCTTCGGGAATGAGCTGATAACTCTTCTCAAGGATATACTTCTCAATCTTACACCGTTTGATGTGGGCAAATCCTGTCTTCATATTCTTATACAGGATCGTAAAGACAGTCTTGGCCATCTCATCTTTCTCGGCAAGCCCGCAATAAAGCATCCCCTTATCCACAAACAACTTGTTTGGTGCATCCATGACGGAATAGACACCGCTTTTTCTAATCACAAGGATCCTGTCCAGATCCGAAACGGGAAAGAGTACCTTACCAGTCTTAACCTCATGACCGAGATAACCTGTCGCATTATCGTATGCCATGGAAAAATTCCTGGCGGCCACTTCTCGGACATCCACCATCTGGAAGGAGATAATTTTGGTTTGCCGTTTATAGTCGGAACCATAATCATTGAGGAGCCCATCAATAAACTCAATGGCATAGGCGGTCAGGTTTTTCAATCTTGAACGAACAAGTTTCAGCTGCTCATTCAGAATCCTCATCTCATCTTTGGCCTTGTTTATATCATAGAGTGAGATCCTTCGAATTGGTATCTTCAGGAGTCGTTCGACATCATCTACGGTTACTTCCCGTTTGATCTCTTTCTTAAAAGGGACAAAACCCTTGATTACCGTATTGATAACCGCATTTTTTGTCTTCATCTCTTCGATCCGCTTATAGATCCTCTCTTCGATGAAGATGCGCTCCAGAGTCCTCGCATGGATCTTATCCTTCAAGGCCCCCTCTTCGATCTTCAACTCAGCCTTCAGAATCTTCAGCAGACTCGCCGCATGGTATTTTATAACCTCGGTGACTGTCATAATGGTGGGAACATTATCCTTGATGACAAGGAGGTTCACCGAAATGGAGGACTCACAGTCGGTGTAGGCATAGAGAGCGTCCACCGTGTCCCTGGTATGGACACCCCTGGCGAGTTTTATCTCAATCTCCACTTTATCCGTTGTGTAGTCGGAGATGGACTGAATCTTAATCTTATTCCGCCGCGCGGCATTCTCTACCGAAGCCATAAGCGATTCGGAGGTCGATCCGAAGGGAAGCTCCCGGACAAAAATCCGCTTTGGGTCCTTTGTATCCAGTTTTGCCCGGACCAGGACCTTCCCCAATCCATCCTGATAATCGGAAACATCCACCATCCCACCCGAGTAAAAATCTGGAAAGAGCTGAAACTCCTCTCCTGTCAGGGCTTTTTTAAGGGCATCGAGGACCTCGGTAAAGTTATGCGGCAGGATCTTGGTAGACATTCCAACGGCTATCCCCTCCCCTCCCTGCATCAGAATTAAGGGAATCTTGGCAGGAAAAACCAGAGGCTCCCTGTTTCTCCCATCATAACTCTCGATAGTTTGCGTGATCTCCGGTTTATACAGGACCCTCTTGGCAAGAGGAAGGAGACGACACTCGATATACCTGGCCGCAGAGGCGGGGTCTCCTGTAAGGAGGTTTCCAAAGTTTCCCTGCTTCTCTATGAAGAGCTCTTTGTTGGCCAGCACAACGAGGGCAGAATAGATGGAGGCATCACCATGGGGGTGATACTTCATACAGTGCCCGACGACATTGGCCACCTTGTGAAACTTTCCATCATCCATCTCAATAAGAGAGTGGAGTATTCGCCGCTGTACAGGTTTCAGGCCGTCATCAATATCAGGAATTGCCCTGTCCTTGATAACGTAGGAGGCATATTCCAGAAAGTTCTGGTTGAATAATTTATCAAGATAAGCCATTAGATCAGGTTCTCCATAATGAATTCGCGACGTTTCGGTGTATTCTTCCCCATGTAAAACTCCATGGTTTCGGGGACGGATTTCATGGATTTTACATTGACCTTAACGATCCGCATATCCTCACCAATGAACTGACCAAACTCCTTGGGGTTTATCTCTCCCAATCCCTTAAATCGGGTAACCTCGGGACCTGCCAGTTTCTCCATGGCCTCATCCCTTTCGGTTTCCGAATAACAGTATATTGTCTCTTTCTTGTTTCGCACACGAAAGAGGGGGGTCTCAAGGATGAAAACCCTGCCCGAGATCACCAGCTCCTCGAAATAATTCAGAAAGTATGTGAGAAGAAGATTTCTGATATGAAACCCATCGTTATCCGCATCTGTTGCTATAATAACCTTTGCATACCGGAGGTTTTCCATATCATTTTCAATACCCAAAGACATCATCATGTAGTAGAGTTCTTCATTCTTATAAATCTCTGCCCGCTTCTTTCCATAGGTATTCTGAGGCTTTCCCCTCAGGGAAAAGATAGCCTGTCTGTTAACATCCCGGCAACCAACCATGGAGCCTGTAGCCGACTGTCCCTCGGTAAGGAATATCATGGTTTCCTCACCCTTCTTGTCCCCAAGATGAAACTTGCAATCCTTCAGCTTTGGAATCTTGAGAGAAATCTTCTTGGCAGCCTCTCGGGCTTCCTTCTTAACAGCGTTCAGATCCTTACGCAGCTTTTCATTATTTACGATTTTCTCTTCTAACTTTTTGGCTGTATCCTGATTCTTATGAAGGAAGTCCACGATGGCCGATTTAACCTCGTTGGCAATCCAACCCCGAACCTCCGTATTCCCCAGCTTGTTTTTTGTCTGACTCTCAAAAATAGGATTTTCAAGTTTAACGGCAATCGCCCCGGCCACACCATCCCGGACATCCACACCGGAAAAGTTCTTCTTATAGAACTCATTTACACCTTTCAGGATCCCCTCACGAAAGGCCGACTGATGAGTACCACCATCACTGGTGTACTGGCCATTCACAAAAGAGAAATAGGTCTCGCCATAGGCGGAAGTATGGGTCAGGGAAAACTCAAGTTTATCCCCGCGATAATACCCAATCTCATAGAGACTTTCAGTACCGACTTCGGCTTCAAGAAGGTCTAAAAGGCCGTTTTTTGACTCATATTTCTGCTTATTATAAACAAGGGTCAGCCCCGAATTCAGGTAGGCATAATTCCAGATCCTCTGATCAATGAAATCATGAAGGAACTCATACTCACCGAAGATCTCCTCATCGGGTATAAACTCCACATAAGTTCCGTTCGGTTCGCCAGGCTTCTTACCTTTATGTTTCTTCTGAAGGACACCCCTCTGGAATACAGCTTCGAAATATTCACCATCACGGAAGGAAACAACCCTGAAGTGAGATGATAGTGCGTTTACCGCCTTTGTTCCTACGCCATTCAAGCCAACCGAGAACTGAAACACATCATCATTGTATTTTGCCCCGGTATTAATGATAGAAACACAGTCGATCACCTTACCGAGGGGAATTCCGCGGCCATGATCCCGGACAATAACCTTCTTATCCTTAACCTGAATCTGAATCCGTTTTCCGGTCCCCATGATAAACTCATCGATACTATTGTCGATAACCTCTTTCAGCAGAATATAAATCCCGTCATCCAGGTTACTGCCGTCACCAAGCCGGCCGATATACATCCCATTACGAAGACGGATATGTTCCAGCGAGCTAAGCGTTTTTATCTTGCTTTCGTCATAATTAGTGTTTTTTTTTGCCATTTTTTCCCCAGTTCGGAGAAGATTTTATCATATTTTGAAGAAAATTGGAAGAGATCCGAGTTTAACCCAAAGGAGTCAGATGGGGGAAGGCTCCCCCTGTTTTCATAACCTTCTTCCCGGCAGCCTGCATCTGGTTCACTCTTATATTTTTCTGTGAGTTGTAAGAGCTCAACAGGCTTTAGGGCAGTATTTAATACTTAAACTGGGCTGCACTGACACCAAGACCGGCTCCTGAAGCGACAAGGACAACCTCATCACCTCTTTTGACTCGTCTCGCCTTCACAGCCTCATGGAAAGCCATGGGAATGCAGGCGGATCCAGTATACCCATACCGATCCATCACAGAAGTCGTCTTTTCAAGGGGTTGATTCAGAACACCCATAACCTTTTCAATCACATGTTTATTGATCTGAGTAAATAGATAATGATCAATTGCATCAACATTTGAACCTGTCTCCAGAAGAAGGCTCTCTACGACCTCAGGCCATAATTCAATATTCCTGTTCCCCGGCAGGTTCTGAAGAAGCTGTAGTCCGACATCACCCATCGAATGGCTCTTCCCGGAGCAAGCACTGACGATAACCGTGTCGAAGGTCTCGTCGTACTTGAAAGGAAATAAAATGAAGAAAACAAACAAATCGACCTTAATCACAATCTTTACATTAATTTTACTCACAGAGCTCGCGACATCATGTGTTACCATGACTTCCGAAGAGATCGCCAACGATATTGAAACAGGAATCGCCACATCAGGGGTTGAGGATGTCACAATTGAAGTTACCGATATGGGTGTTGAGATAGTCACCCTTAACTAATCCTTCTCCTTAAAACGAAAAAACCGGCTTTTTACATAGAAATCATTTGCCCTCCGATAATTAATATCCTGAAAACAGACAGCTCCTGACCTAAAAATTTCCTCTAACAAAAAAATCCCCTGCAGACAGAGGGGGTGGAATAATTATATAATCATTTAAATCAAATATATGATCTCATATACATATAACATGAGTTTATTAATAAAAGACCATTGGAGGCATTATGAAAAATAAAATTACTATAGTTATATCCCTGTTATTCTGCAGCTTTACACTGTACAGCCAATCTCTCACAGGAAGAGAAATACTTGAAGAGCAGGAAGCAAGGCATGGCGCACAAACTGAATATACTGTTGAAAAGATGGTTCTGGTTGATAAAAGCGGAGCAACCGAAAACAGAACCCTCAGGAGATATTTTAAAGAATTTGATGAGAACGAAACAAAAACGTTACTGACCTTTGATTCTCCCCGTTCGATTACAGGAACCGCTCTCCTGACCTGGGTGTATGATGAAGGTGAAAGTGACCAGTGGATGTTTCTCCCCGCTCAGAACAGGCTCCAGCGCGTAGCCAAGGGGAGTAAAAAGGGATATTTCATGGGGACCGATTTTACATATGAGGATCTTGAATCCGAAAATATTAATAATTTCAATTACGAAGTTATTGATGAGACCCAGATTTCCAATCTGGACTGTTGGGTTATCAAAGCCACGCCTAATAATCAGGAGACTGCCGAATCAAGCAGTTACAAGTGGCGAATCTTATACATCCTAAAGGATTACTTCTTTACCATAAAAATCGAATTTTATGATCACAGAGAGGTCAAAATCAAGACTGAGCAAAATGGTTCACTAAAAAGGATAGAAGGCCAGAGATTCCGGGCCAATAAAGTCATCATGACAAACCACGCCAACGGACACCGAACGATTATAGAGTTAACCGCAAGGGAGCTGGATGAAGGCCTGAACGATAATATATTCACAGAACGGTATGTCACTTCCGGCAGACATCTGCCATAACCTATAAAGGGCAAAAACTATGAACACCCTATTTAATTTCAGCAATAAGCACCCTTTGATTACGATATTGATCCTCATTTCGGCTTGTATTTTAGCCGGACTCTATGTGGGGGATCTATACCTCGACTCCTCTCCCGCCTCAATGATGATGAAGGATGATCCAAACAGGGAATTCTATGCCGAATCTCTGGATAAATTCTCTTCAGACAATATCCTGGCTATTTATATTGAGGATGCCGATCTCTTCTCCCCTGAAAAACTGGGAAAATTAGAAGAGTTTATACGTACAATCGACAATCCAAAAGAGTTTCCCGACATCACGAGGATCGAAAGCCTTTTATCAGTAAATAATTTCAAGGGGTATCCAGACTATCTTGACTCCAGTCCACTTATGGAGACAGCACCTGACACTCTCGCGGAAGCTCAAAAGATTAAAGAAAATGCATTGGGAAATCCGATTTTTGAGAAAAACCTGATTTCTAAAAATGGAAATGCAACAATGGTCAATATTTATCTGCGGCCTGTTGATCCCTCACAAAAGGAAGATACAAGAGAGACTGTGCTAAAGGTCAGGGAGCTCATAGACGGCAGCGATTCAACCCCCGGGTACATAGATAATTTCAATGTAATCTTTGAAATCGGCCGGCCCTTCATGTCGGAACAGATCACCAGCATTATCATGCATGATATGACCATTCTCCTTCCGATTGCCTTCGTTATCCTTATGATAATGCTGACACTTACCATGGGATCTTTGGTTGGGGCATTACTGCCAATCATGACATCAAGCCTGAGTATCTTTTTCACTTTTGGATTTATGGGGGCCTTCAACCTTCCTCTCAACCTGGTGACATTTATTGTTCCCATTCTTGTGATTGTGATCGGGTCATCCGAAGATGTACACATCCTTTCTACATATAAGGAGGTTCAAATCTTAGAAAAAAATCCGGATAAAGCGATTCGTAAATTATCCCGGATCCTGGGCACAGCGGTTTTTCTTACCTCACTGACAACATTTCTGGGTTTTCTTTCGATTTCGATTAATGAAATTACGGCTCTTGTGCAATTCGGAATCGTCGCCGGCTTCGCCATGCTCATCAATCCAATTACTACCTTCCTGTTTTCACCACTTTATCTTAAGTATCTGGTCAAAGACAGTTCAGTAAAAAAAGAACGAAGGGGAGATCGAAGGGTAAATCGATTTTTTGATACATTGTCATTGAAAATAATCGACCTTATTAATATAAAGGGACAAAAGCTGATCACTATCCTGCTCCTTTTTGCCGTGGTAGTAGCGGCCTTTACCGTCTTTATTGAAGTTGATAATGATACCAAAGGATTTTTTAAAAAAAATTCAATACTGAGTCAAAGGCTGGATATTCTTGATCAGGAAATGTCTGGAACGACATCTTTTCAGGTAGTCCTGTGGCAAAATAAAGGTACCCTCCCGGAAATACAGGAGCTTCAGGAAACCCTGGCGGCTCCCGTTGATGACGACAACCTTATGGAGATCGATATATTTGCAGAGAGTGTTCCCGGTGAGAGTCTGGATATATTTGATAACTCGGAAGACGAACTTTTGATATTCGAGGATTTAGATGAAGAACTATCAATATTTGACACTCCTGACACCGATGACTTACCAAAAGAACTATTCAAGGAGCCTGCCTACCTCCTTCTTCTGAGCCACATCAAAGAGAACCTCAACAGGGATTATGACTTCGATAAAATTATCTCAATCGCTGATTATATCCAGCTCCTGAACAGGGAGATGAACGTTGGTATTGAAGGAGATTTTGATAGAATACCAGCATCTGAAGATCCCCGTTCGGCAAACCTCATAGCCCAATATGTCCTGAATCTTCACAGGGAGGAGATTGAACCCTATGTCACAGCCGACTGGAGCGAGGCGAGAATAATAATCAAGCATAATATTTCTTCATCAAGAAATATAAAGGAGACAGTCAAGGGAATTGAAAAGGATATCCGGATCATGCTGGACGAAGTCGATCCCCTTCTGGAGTTCAAAGTCACTGGTGAAAATGTTCTTATCAACGATGCCGCAGATTCCATCACAAAAAGCCAGGTGTTAGGCCTGGGGCTTCTGCTCACAACAATCTTCATTATAATGTCCATCCTTTTTATGAACATTAAAGCAGGTCTCCTATCCCTTATTCCCAATCTTTTTCCAGTATTCCTGTTCTTTGGTTTCATGGGCATCTTTAAAATACCCCTGAATCTCGGAACCTGTATGGTTGCAGCAATCGCTATTGGACTGTCTGTCGATGATACAATTCATTTTATGACCAGCTTCAACCATGAATTACGAAAGACACAGGATAAAAAACTGGCTGTAAAGAATGTTATGGGTTCTGAAATTCGTCCGATCATATCAACCTCAATATCACTAATCCTGAGCTTTGGGACTTTAACCCTTGCCCAGCTCATGCCTTTAGTCTATTTCGGGTTTCTATCGGCCATTGTCATTTTAAGGGCACTCATCGCAGACCTCCTGATTACGCCCATACTCCTCAGTAAGTTCCAGCTGGTTAATATATCGGATCTTTATAAATTGAAGCTTGCTGAAGAACTGAAAAGCTCACCTGTTTTCCAGGACATGAGTATGAATGAGATTAAAAAGTTCGTTCTGATGGGAAAAGTAAGCACAAAAGCTTCTGGTGAGAATATCATAACGATTGGAGAGACGGAGCAAAAAATCTATATCCTCCTATCGGGGAAGGCGGTTGTCGTCCGAAAAGATGAGAGTTCCGAACAGGCCTCCTTTCTGGCCGAGATTTCCACAGGAGCGATTTTAGGGGAGATTTCCCTCCTACGTGATATGGTAAGGAGTGCCACCGTAACCGTGACAGAAGATGTATCCTACCTGGAAATCGACTGGTCAGGGCTTGAGAGACTGAAAAAATCTTCGAAAACCATTTCAATGAAATTATACAGAAATATTGCAGCGATTCTGGGGAACAGACTCGTAGAAATGACAGACAAAGTCATTATGCTGCAGAAGGATAAAACATGAAAAAAATTAATTTACTAATTCTGCTGATGATGACAATAAATCTTTCCACCTTCGCCCAGGACTCTATGGATGATGAATTATTATTAGATATTTTTGCAGAGGAAACTGAGGAACCCATCCTGGAAATCGACAGGGAACCGGAAATCATAATAGAGCAGGACCAAGTTTTGGAGGAATCGGAAAAATCTCCTTCCCTTATTGATCAGCTCTATTCAAATCTGCAGGGTGAAACGAAAGGGGTTTATGTTTACTACTTTAACGAGCTGACTCAACCGGACTACACCACATATTCACCTGAGCATGATCAGCATATTTTTGAAGCAAAAACAATTAAATCTACTTTCGCTCAAATTTCTAATATCAGATTAAAGGCCGATTTAATATCATTTTTCGGAAATGAGGAAGAGAGGTACAGGCCTGCCCTGGCGAATCCGGAAAACATGAATATAACCGATTGGATTCAGAATAAGAACAATGAACGCCTTTTTCTATCATTCAAAGAACTTTACATGAGCGTCTTCTTTGATAATTTTGACATATACCTTGGGAAAAAGATCATATCCAATACTCTCTCCACCATATATTCTCCTGCAGACATATATTCACCGGTAGATCTGGTGGATCCATTCTCCAGTGAACCCTTTGGAAACATCCTTCTCGAATTCGATTATTACTTTAACAACATCGATATTACAGCCATCATTTTACCAGTCTACCAGGGGAATAAAAATTATTCACAACTATCCCGCTGGGGGTATTACCCCTTTGTTGAAGCAGCGGCCTCCGCACCCTTTACCATCACCGCCCTTCAGGAGAATTATCCTGAAATCAACTTAGAAAATATATCCTACCTGTTAAAACTGAAAACCAGGGTTAAATCTGTAGATCTTTTCACTTCCGCCTTTTATGGGCTGAATCAAAATATAGTCACAAAAACCATTACCACAATGGGGATTCCCACCGGAGGAGAAGAAGAGGTTATTCCGGTTATCCAGGCATCTGCCGGGTTCTCCTCCACCCTGAAAAAACTGGAACTTCACGGGGAAGGACTCTATAACTATAGCCTTAACTCAAAAGATGACAATTACCTGAGCTACTGTGGTGGGTTACGCTATATTTTCGATGAATTCAGTGCTCCCATTCTGCCGGGCAGGCTGGAACTTACCATGGAGTATGCAGGAGAATATCTAATGAGCGAACAGAGCCATGAGGATTATATGCTCAGTTCAAGTGATAGACGAGGGCTTAAGAATGACCTTTTGCTCTCTACGGAAGCAACCTATAATGAGGATCTATTATTCAGAGTTTCGGGCCAGTATGAATTCGATGACAAGAACCTGATGACCCTCACCGAGGTTTCATATAAGGGTATTGAAAATATCAAATTGAATTTAAGATGGCAGCATTTTGTAACATCAGATGATGGCGATCTTTACAACTGGAGAGATAACAGCTCACTTGTTACCGAGGCTATCATCTCTTATTAAAAAAAGTCACTGCGGACTACCGCGTGTGAACCGAACCACTGCTTGACGTTACAATGCGGCCAAGCCGGGGAGCCCCTTCCACGAAAAGATCGCCGCTGGAGGAGAGGCGGGCATTTAAAAGCCCGTCTGTTCTTATAGCTGCCTTGCCGGAGCTGGAGATAACAACATCGGCCTCCCCGCAGACAGGGTTTTCAGCCAGAAACTCTCCACTGGAACTAATCTTTAAATCAAGGATTCCCAAATTTCCACTTTCAAGATTACAATCTCCGGAGGAACTGATCTCGGTACGCAGACTGGCCGTTACAACCTCGGCTATCGTTAAATTTCCCGAGGAACTCAATTTTAATATTGGATCATAGGCAGAAAAATGATTAATAAAGATATCCCCCGAAGAAGAAGTTCCAACCCAACCATGAAGAGTTTCAACCTGACCAAGACTTATATTCCCGGAGGAGGTGGTTTCTACATCCAAATCCTCACTTTTCATCTTTCCTACGGTAATATCCCCGGAAGATGAAGTAACAACCTCGAGAATATCCCCATGCATTTCCGGCACATCGATATCGCAGGAGGAGCTGGTCCTGACAGTAACCAGATTCGGGACAGTCAGGATATAGCTGACATTCCTTATCCGCCCATACCAGGTTTTGAGGTTGATATGCAGAGTCCCATCCCGAACTTCGGTCCGGATTTTATTTATATTTTCTACCGGCCCCTGGATTTCCAATTGATACCCCCGGCCTTCCCTGACACTCAGCTGTCCGGAAGTATGAACTTCCAGCTTATCAAACCGATCCAGCTCCTTGACCCGTTCACCATATCCCATCGCGAAAAGGAATGTGGCTCCCAGAAATAAAATAATCGATATAAATAGTATCTTCTTCATTATTCATCCTTATCTTACCGGGGGCTGAATCGTTTCTTCCGACTATTGCGGATTGTACTCCCGGGCCTCTTCTTTGCCCTGGAGAACCCTTAAGGCTCCCTTGGCGAGGGCGATCATTTCGTTTTCCCCCGCATATACTGTAACACCACAGCCTACAGAAAAAACGTACTCTTTTATTTTCTTTACAAGATTTTCTGATCTGGCCATGCCTCCGGTCAGGATAATCTGATCAACAGACTCACCATCGAAGGCAGGAAGGAGGGATGTTATCTCCTTGGCTACCTGATAGGCCTGGGCCTCAAAGACATCGATAGCCTCCTGATTTCCTTGGGCAGCCATTTTTTCAACCTCCCTAAGGTCATTTGTTCCGAGGAGGTCAATAAGTCCGCCACGGCCTTTATTCAACTTCAATATCTCATCTTGGCTGTACTTACCGGAAAAACAGAGGTTGATCAACTGAGCGACAGGAAGGGAACCTGACCGCTGGGGAGAGAAGGGGCCCTCACCATTCAGGGCATTATTTACATCGATATAACACCCTTTTTTATGAGCACCTACTGAGATACCGCCACCCATATGAGCGACGATAATGTTCAGGTTTTCATAAAAGCTTTCGTTCTCCTCGGCGTACCTTCGGGCCGATGCTATCTGGTTAAGAGCATGACTCACCGTATAGCGGCGAAGCTCCTTAACACCTGTTATCCTGGCCCGTTCTGCCACTTCATCCACAACAATCGGATCGGTAATAAAAGCCGGCCGGCCGTTTTCCTTTACCAGTTCATCGGCAATCAGGGCCCCAAGGTTGGAAGCGTGCTCACCTCCTATCTTTGCTTCAATATCTTCAAGCATCTGGTTATTTATCTTATACGTTCCATGGGCAATCGGTTTAACAAGCCCCCCCCTGGCTGAGACGGCATCCAGATCGTCGGGAGTCAGTTTATGCTCTGAAAGAAAATCAACGATGGCCTCCTTCCGGAAGGCAAATTGAGAGGTAATACTTTTCCCCTCGTAGGGAGCAAGCTCTTCGGTTGAATGCTGAAGTTCTTCAGTAAACAACTCATTGTCCCCTTCATAAACCGATATTTTTGTCGAGGTTGAACCGGGATTAATCGCGAGGATTCTGTAACGTCTGAAGAATGTATCCCGGGGGGTGACCCGCCAGTACCCTTTCTTAAGCTGGCTTAATATGGGGGCCTTTACACCCAGACGGATATCTTCGGCAGAACAGTCCTTGGCGAGATCCACCCCTCTAAAATCCACACCGGAAAGAACTGTAAATTTCTTGGCACTGGGGAAACGGGTTGCGTAAAGGTGATAGAGAAGGTTTCCCATATCCAGGTTTGGACAAATAATAGCATTAGCCGCTCCAGTCCATTTCCCCTTATTACCCTTTCCATAATACATGGCAGAACGTTCGGAGAGGGCTACATTGGCCTTGACTTCCCCTTCAATAAATATGGAATTATACCGGGGGTCCTGTTTACAGCTCTCTTCAAGAAGTGGTGGAACCAGTTCCGTTGCCTTCTTAACAAGCTCAGGAGAAGACCCCTCATCGGAGCCATGATTTGAGTAGGAAACAATCGCCCCGTGAATCTTAGGTAAAACCTCTTCAGGAATAAGATTCCGTGCAATTGTGCAGGTATCAACGGCTACATTGGCAAGGATCTCCGGAGTCATGGTACCATTTACACCGACATCACCAAACACCACCAGGTTATGGGGATGGGTATTCTCGGAGTGCTCTTCGGGAAGAATAAAAACCCCGGTCTCGCAGGTTACCTCTCTCTTTTTAAGAAAACGAATAAGCGGCCTGAAATAAGTAACCGGCTCATGAAGAGTTCCACCAACAACAATATCGGCAAGGCCTAACCTGACCGCAAAAATACCAAACATACAAGGCTCTGCCACCATGCGGCGGGCCTCATGCATACTGACATTCTTACCATCTTCAGCCCTTGCCGAAATATATTCTGCGGCGAATTCATCGAGAAGAGCTGATTCTTTTTCCGGTTCGATGAATACCGCTTCAGATAAAGTAAACTCGATCCTATGCGGATCCAGAGTATCAAGTTCTTCCTTTATGACTTTTCGAATTTCTTTTTCGGACGACAGAAGGACAGGTCTTAAGAATCTGGTAAGATAACAGACTGCCTCCAACTGTCGGGGATCCAGAACTTCAGTAAAAATGACTGTGGGCCTGCCCTTTCCATAGTCCAGAATCTGTTTATCTAGAGATTTCTCTATATCAAACATCATTTCCCCCTGATTTAATTATTGCCAGATAATCTGACCAGTTTCATTATAACAGAGAAAAAACGAAGTAAAATATAGATTTATTATGAATTTCGGAAAAAAACACTTTTCTGATATCTGCTTATCCGGGAAATTTCCAGTATTTAAAGAGTAATTCACCAAGGATTTTTATTCCGGGTTTCAGTTCCACCCCGTAACGTCCGGCGTTGAGCCTGAAACAATTCCGCCAGCGGTCTTCCAGGGAAAAGAGCTTTCCAGCAGCAAAGGAAACACCCTGCTTTTTAGCCTCTTCATGGATAAAGTCCAGATCCCCCTCCCCTGGAAGAGTAAACCATAAAAGGAATCCACCATCGGGCTTTGTGGAGTGGACCTGGGGAGGGAAATACCGTTGAGTATCTTCCATAAGGGCAGACATTTTCTCCCCTGCCCGTTTACGCAGAAGGCGTATATGCCGATCGTAATGACCACTCTGAATGAAGCGCAGGGCCATCATCTGAGAGGGTATCGACACCGCTATATCGATCATGGTCTTAACGGCCAGGATCTCCTCCCGGTAGCGGCCGGGGATCATCCACCCGAGCCTTAAGCCCGGGGCCAGGCTCTTTGAAAAGGAGGAACAGAGAATTACCCGCCCTTCGGGATCAAAAGCCTTTAAAGCAGGAGGCCTCTTATCGGTAAAATTAATATCCCCATAGATATCATCTTCAAGGAGGATAATATCCTTTTCCGAAATAAGCTTCATCAGCCTCTTTTTATTATCCACGGGCATAACACTTCCGGTGGGGTTCTGAAAATTCGGCATTGATATGATAATTTTCACGGGATGCTGTTCTGTTACATACTGGAGGATATCAAGGCTCATACCAGTTTCCGGATCTGATGGAATTTCTATAACCTTAAGACCGTACTCCCGGATCAGATACATGAAGACGAAATAAATGGGAGACTCTATGGCGATCGTATCACCAGGTTTGGTAAGCGCATGGATGGCAAGAGAAATCCCGGCCATGCCTCCGGCTGTAATAAGAATATCCTCCGGCTGAACAGAATATCCTGAATCGATGGAGCGTTTGGCAATCTCGAGCCTGAGATCGTATAGCCCTTCCGGCTTGGGATAGGAGAAGAGATCCATACTGCGCTGATCGTCCCGGGAGAGTTCAAGCTCTCGGGAATAGGGAAGTGATGCCAGATCGAAGGTGGCACAGCAGAGGGGAGAAAGGGCGGGACTGAAAAAATCGCTCATCATGGCATTAAACTGGACAAGTGAATTATCGCCTAAATCCAGGGGGGTTTCCAGGGTCGTTCTGTTCTCATCCGCCCGTTCCTGAACATAATACCCGGACTGGGGTACACCTTCGATTATTCTACGGGTCTCAAGGTTACCATAAGCCTCCCGGACTGTATTGAGGCTGACCCCGAGCCTTCGGCTTAATTCCCGGAGGGATGGAAGCTTCTCTCCGACCTTATAAACCCCCGAAAGGATTTGGAGTTCAAGTTTAGCCGCAACCTCGCCGTACAAGGTCTCCTTCTTCTTATCATAATGCGCAATACGTTCCATACACCAAGTATAAATCATACCGAAATAGTTAAGAAGACACAGAATGGCTGATTTACAGGGACACAGTTGATTTTTTACAAATCTGTACCCTGAAAAGAAAATTATTCTGGTACTTTATTTACCCTGTCAGAGGGTTTATCTTAACATCGTAAGAAAACCAGAGGAGCAATGGAGGCATTTTATGGAAATCAGACAGCTTAGTCCCAGAACATATAAATTAAAGAAGGGCCAGACAATAATCTGTAATGACGGTTCGGCATGGATTACCGCAGGAGGAAAAGATATTATCCTTGAATCGGGTGAAAGCTATAGAACAGAATCACGGGTACACCATGCCGTTGTCTGCCCGGTAGGAACAGATGAAATTTCACTTTCGATTAACAGTTAATTTTTTCACTACCTGAATGAAAGATATCATACCCCAGGGCAAGCCCTGGACCCGGGACGCTTTGCGTCCCTTTCCGACTTAATCTGCAAAGCAGATCAGGGTCGGGGTATTGATACCGATCCTTGCCTGCACTCGATCGGAAACAGGTCAATCAAGATAGCCCGCTCCACTCGCTTCGTTTGGGAATAAAAAGGGCATATGAAATCTCTTCCATATGCCCTGAAAAATAAATCAATTTAAAAATTAGAATCCACGAACAGCTTCGAGAGCACGAGTTGTATCAAAAACATCCTCTTCCGTGAGAGACATGGAAATTGTCACACCGTCGGGGAAGGTAATCTTCAGATTCTTTTTATCCTTTGCATAGGAAAGTCCAAGGGTTTCCACAGGATCCAGTTCTGTCCATTCATAATAATTTACCATATATTCACGGACAGTTTCACTCTGAGAACCGTCAGTTTTCTTGGTACATTTTTTTGTAAGTTTTTCTTGACTTTTAGTCCGATGTTGAATAGTTTAATATTGTACTATGAATAAAGATATGAAATTAGCGTTAGATACATTTACGAAACTAGTTAGAGCAGAATCAAGTTTACAGAAGGCGTTAAGCTTGAATGATGTTTTAAAAGGAGAACTTACCCCAAGCCAGTTTGCTGTTCTTGAAGCCCTGCTTCATAAAGGGGATATGGGGGCTAATGAATTATCTCAAAAAATTTTGAAAACAAAGGGCAATATGACAATGGTAATAGACAACCTTGAAAAGAAAAACCTTGTCATACGCAAAGCCTGCCCGAATGACAGGAGAAAAACCTATATCTGCCTGACTTCTGAGGGTAAAGTTCTTATAGAAGAGATTTTCCCCCGGCAAGCCCGGGAAATAAGCAAATGCTTTCAGGTTTTAACTGCAGAGGAACAGAGGACGCTCGGTTCGCTATGTAAAAAACTTGGAACAGGAATAATAGAGGAGTAATTATATGAAAATTGGAATAATTTTTTATTCAACATACGGTCATTTATATCAGATGGCACAAGCAGCACTTAACGGACTTAAAGAGAATGGTATCGATGGAGAAATTCTCCGTGTCCAGGAAACACTTCCGGATGAGGTACTTGAAAAAATGGGTGCATTAGAAGCTCAAAAAGCTTTCAATAATGTTAAAAAAGCAGAAGTAGATGATCTTGTAAATTATGACGGGTTTATATTTGCCTTCCCTACCAGATTCGGAAACATGGCTTCAGCTTTCAGTACATTTTTAGGTGCCACAGGTCAATTATGGCAGTCTGGTGCGTTAATCGGAAAACCTTTCGGTTTATTCGCAGGCTCTGCAACTCAACACGGAGGCCAGGAATCGACCCTGCTTACATCGATGGTTCCTTTCATTCACCATGGAATGCTGTTTGTCGGTCTGCCGCAATCAGAACAGGCTTTGTTCAACAGTACTTCCGTTGAGGGCGGTTCTTTTTATGGAGCAACAACAATTTCAGCAGGTGACGGATCACGTATGCCCAGCGAATCTGAACTAAAGCTGGCGTCAGCATTAGCGCTTAGAGTTGGAAAAATTGCTGAAAAGTTATCAGCCTAAAATTAATTATAAGAGCAGGACGTTGCATCTATCGTCCTGCTCCTTTTTTTAATGTTTTCCAGTTAATCTTATCCTGCAACCAGTAAATAGAAAATGTTACATCATAATAAGGCCATTGACTCAAAGAGAAAATAATTCTCATTGCAAGTATCCCCTGTACAACACCAAGTATAAAAAATATCACATGCAGTATACTGATACCCTGAAGAAATATGCATTGAATGATTATCCAAAATACCTGGATTATTCCCATAAAACCTGAGAGATAGCCTTTTTAACTTTATAGAATTGAATTTAGCGCCTGATGAATAAAACTTACACACGCACACGGGGAGAAATT
>JAEINK010000041.1 GCA_016342585.1 Spirochaetales bacterium | reverse complement strand
GAAAAAGAGCGAAAAAAAGCCAGTTAAAATATATATTTATTTCAAAGAGCACACTTCAACTATGTTGACATATTCCGAGGGGAGTGTATCGGAATTGAGGGAACTTGTTGGTATCTATGTCATGTATGGTAGAGATTTTTTAGTTGGTGCATTGGGCCGGGTTTATGAGGGTGTGGTGCGGGGGAAGTGGGATGGTCTCTGGTTAAGATTCCTTTTCTTCGTTCACTTTTATGGAAAGCCAGTGGTATCCGGAGGCCGTTCTGACTTTGTCCAGGCCGGTTTCTGATAATCTCATGCTGAATGATCGTTGGCTTAGCAGGTATTCGTTGTTTTTTTCTGACCATTTTTTATAGGCTTCATAGAGGTGTGAAGATTGGATTATTGCGTGTTCTTCCCGGGTGCAGCAGAGTTCCAGGAAGGACTCTACGGCGCTCATTTCCTGTCGGTATTCATCTGTAGCGTGTTTGACTTCAGGTGGTTCCCCCAGGCCTTCCTTGAACCATTTCAGGCAGCCCTCCACCATCCAGGCAAGGATTCCGGGTAGTTCTTTTTCTAGCTTTTCAGGCAGGGCCGGGTCCTGTTGATCTTTTGTGAAGGTGGCACTGAAGGGGATTAGTTTTATTCGTCTCCATATGGCGTTGTCCATTCCGCCTATTTTGGGTTTGTGGTTTGTTGCCATGAAGATTTTAAAGGTGGGGATGAACTCGAAGTACTCTCCGTAGAGGAAGCGGGCGCTTACAGCGTCGTTGCCGGTTAGTCTTTTTATTATGGCTTCGGCGAGTTTCATTCCTCTTTCTGCTTCCATGGCAGAGACGAATCTTGTTCCTTTTAGTCTGGCTATATCGTTACTGGCGGTGTTGCCGTTTTTCTGCATGAATGTTTCGGTGGGGGTGGAGGCGGCGTAATCGCCCATGATTTTCATTATGGTGTTTATGAATGTGCTTTTACCGTTGGCTCCGGCACCGTAGAGGATGAACATGGCCTGGACGGAGACGTCTCCTGAGAGACACCATCCGGCGGCTTTCTGTACGTATGCTACTGTCTCTTTCTTTTTAAGAAATATGTCGGAGAGGAAATTTAACCAGGTCGGGCATTGGGCATCAGGGTCATATTCAATGGGGCTCATTCTTGTGATTTTGTCTTCTCTTTCGGGGCTTTTTAGTCTGCCGCAGGTTAGGTCAATGGTTCCATTCTGGCAATTGAAGAGGAATTTGTCGGTGTCCAGTTTATTGGGTGTTATTCTTATCTCTCTTTTCCAGGTGGCTCCTCTTACCAGGGCTTCTATTTTTCTAATGGTTTTGTTTCTGCTGGCGTGTTCCATGAGGATTAGTCTCTCTTCCTCCTCTTTTTCCAATTCGATGGATTTTAAGAACATTCGGTTTATGGATTCGGATGCGAGTTCATATATTTCGTTTTCGTCATCCTTTTTCCATCTATTTCCGTCCCATACGAGCCACATTTTCCAGGGGCCGCAGTAGAGGATGTTTTTTCCGGAATCTTCCAGGAGCATTTTTATGTTGTAGGTATCGCAGTATCTCTGTTCTTCTTTGGTTTGACGTATGGCCATTACTGTGAGGGCTTCCAAGGGGACCATGTTCTCCAGAGTACCTGCTTTTTGTTCTTTTCCTGTATGGTTGGTTATTACCTGGTTGTACAGGAAGTATTTCTCTAACCAGCCGTCCAGGGTTTTTCTTTTTTCATCGGGGGTGGTTTTTATATATTCCAGGTGTTTCAGGTAGAGTTTTGCCATCAGGTTGGGTTTGTTAAGGTATTTTCTCTCTTTCATTGTATTGGCAATTTCTATGGCTTGTTCGGGGATGTTGTAACCTTTTTCCCTGTTTTTCTGGAGTATGTAACTTGAGGCTTTTTGTTCCACTCTTTCCCAGTTGGTTATTTGGGCTATTACTCGTATCTGGATTTTCTTTTCGGCCATGTTTTTTTCCTTTATTTCAGGGCTATCAACAGGGTTGCCAAGGTGGTGGTGCCGATGGCTACTCCTCCTGTTATGAAGGTAAGTGCTTTGTAGAGGTTTTTCTGTTTGGTGAGTTTATTGTTTTCATTGGTCAGGCGGGCGGCTTCTATCTGCAACTCCTGGTTAATGGCTAATGTTACGGCATTTTTACCTGCTTCATCGGCGGCGGCTTCCTTAGCGGATTCAAGGGCAGTTGTTTCAATTTCCTCCTCCGCTATGGTCCATATCGTCTGTAGGAGACTGGCTACTTCCGTTTTGGTGTAATACTCCTTGTATACGGGTAGATAGGCGGTTATGTCCTTTATTGATGGCTCTGCCTGTAGCGGGGTGGGTATCAAGAAAGAGATCGTCAGGAGTAGAGAGAATATCTTCACGGGCTTGGTTTGTAATTTCTGTTTCATTTATGGGGCTCCTTTGTGGGGGAAGTTGTCGTTTTTGGTTAAATGTTATTAGAAGAGTAAGGATTAGTAGGATTAGTGAGGCCAAGATGATTAGATATTTTATTAGGGTTTTTAAAGATTTTTTCATTTGACCACCTTATGTTAAGAGTTTACGATGGATTGAGGGGTTAAAAAGGTAGGGTTTACCCCCATATTTTAAGAAAATATTATTTGGAATCGTGTCTTTACGTGTTATTGGGCGGAATGGTGGGGTAGTAGCAGTTATATTACTTGATATTAGGTATTAATGTGAAATATTGATTTGTTGGGGATATCTGTAATGCTGTTACCCTTAGTTATCTGCAAGCATTGTGGGGTTATTTTCAAAGGGCAAAGAGGAAAAAATAATGATTAATATAAGTTTCAATTTTTATTCAGATGCAAATGGAGGAGACCCTGATAGTACCAGTCCAACCCTTCGAAAATACCATAGGTTATTGTGGAGTAAGCCGTTACCAAATGGTAAATCATTTAATCTGACCGAGAATAAAATTAAAAGCTATCTATATCATAAATCTGAACTTGGAGAATTTTATTTGGGTAGTGATGCTATAACACATTCATATAAAAATCAAAAGCGTAAACAATGGTTAATCCAGCAAATTCCTGAAGAAGTGAATGAACTTTTTGATACGGGTTCAACAATTGGTTCATATACCCTATTCCCAAATAAGAAGAAAGATAGAAAACATACTATAAATCAAGCCCGAGGAGTAAATCCTTTGATTGATGATAGATTTGATCTAACTTTAGAGTGTATTCGTCTTTATTATCTTACTCAAGATAGCCCTCTTTATGAAACTCTATCAAGGTATAAGGATTTTTTTGACCTATTTGGATGTTTTCAAGAATACATAAATTTCTTTTTATTAGAAGATCTAGTAAATGAGAACTATGAAGTAAACTTTTATTTACCCTTTGACAATTTCAAATCAAGGCCAGCTTTCAATGATATAAATGATTATTTAGAATATAAAAATGGTGTCATGAATTTTATTAAGAATAGAAACAAACGAATTGAAGATTACTCAAAGCACAATGCCAGCACATTGCATATTTAATGAGTATAATAAAAACGGCATACAACAACTATACACAATACCCTTCGGGATACTGCGTATAGACAAAACGTTATTGGAATTAAGGTGGAATATTAATTGAAAAAACATTATCAGGGTCATAGTGTTTTAACTATGCTTCGAGGTATTAAATCCCTTCAATTCTCTATCTCATTACTATTGATTTTCATTCTTATCGGGTGTCCAATTCCTAATAATCCTGCTGAAAGTGATGAAGATGTTAATACTGGGGAAGTTGTTAATACAGAGGAAGAACTTGATACAGAGGAAGATGTTGATATAGAGAATCATTTATTAAATATCGAAGGTACTTGGCAAGATACTGAGTCATCACGGAGTTTTACAATAAACAGTCTCCATGTACTTTTTCAGTATCCGAATCCCGTTCCTCCAGGAGACATTGTTGCATATGGAAACTTTCGGTATGTTTCTTATGATGGAACTACTGTCAGTATTAACGATTACGATGATGAGGTCGTTTCTTTTACCGCGACTATAGAGAATAATATCCTCACGGTATCTGGACTAAATGCAATCAAAATATTTGATGACCCGTTTGATCGACGAGACTATCGTTCATGGAATACTACATACACAAAATAATTGTGTGTTGTTGTCAAAATCTATTTGTAAGAAAAGTAGTAGACCATCAATTTCAGTACCCGCCTATCGGTGGGTAAATCTTGAATAAGCCAATGAGAATATGGAAAGAATTATAGAAATATTGAAACAGGATCCAATCAGATTAGATGTATTAAATATTACATTTGAACTTAATTTGCCGCAATGTTATGTTGCTGCCGGCTTTGTTCGAAATATGATATGGGATCATCTGCATGGGTATGATCCTTCTAAGTTGAATGATATCGATGTGATTTATTATGATTTATATGATACGTCCGTTAATACTATATCCGAAATTGAAACGGAGCTATTGATCAAGAGTCCTGAGCATAACTGGCAGGTCCGAAACCAGGCAGTTATGCATAAAAGGAATAATGATTTACAATATGCAAGTAGTATCGATGCAATGTCATACTGGCCGGAAAAAGAGACGGCTGTCGGTATAAGAAAAGTTTCTGAAAATCAATTTGAAGTAATATCAGCTTTCGATATTGAGCTGCTCTTTTCCAATTCTATTACATATAATCCTAAAAGAGATATCGGTGTTTTTAAAAATAGGGTGGATTCTAAGAATTGGCTAACAAAGTGGCCAAAATTAAATATTTATTACTAAGAAGGCAGAATCTTTTTTAAGATTTCTTTGGTATAGCATTTTATATGCTCCCCTGATCCTTCTATTATTTATACTTGAATAATTCTCCACATTGAATATTTTCAATATTAATGGTATTAATTATAAGTTTGTCTTTTCAGGCAGGCTAATTCTAATACAGGAGAAACGCATGAGTTTCAAAACAATTGAAGAATTAGAGCTATCAGAAATTATGGGCATTAAGGGTGCCGCAGATTTAGAACTTTCATCCTTACAGGATTTTTTCCGCAGATTGGAAAAAGACTCCGATCCGGAAGATACAAGTATCGTCGATTCATCTTATTCCTCTTCATTTCTATTTGGTGATCCCGATAGTGCCAATGCCGTAAAGAAGGAGGATTTCTTGAAATTCCTTCCCCAGATAGCCGGGATTTATCAAAAGATGGGGTTTCAAAAAAAGGAACTTGATTCTTTAAAGGCTATAAAGTTGGGTGCTGATTATATTCTGCTTCATGTAAGGTGGAAGATGTTCTTTCGGAATGGAGGGAATGATAGGATTCTTGATAATATCAGGGCTTCGTATATTTTAAAGCAAGATACCGGTAACAATTATCAGATTATCCTTCAACTGGATCATCAAAAGTTGGGCGAGCTCATTTAGTCCCCTCTTCATAAACAAACACATCAACCGGTTCTCCGGGTACACTTCTTCCGTCTATGAAGGTCAGGTGTACCCAGAAGGTCCAGTAGCCGGATTGGTCCAGGTCACCTTCTTCCACATGGTATTTGAGTTCGGTCTCATTTTCTATTGTCAGGGGGAAGGAGCCGGTTGAGTTATCGGGTTTCAGGTATTTCAGGAGGCAGGTGTCTATGCCTTCCAGGTCTACGCCGGGGTATACGTTCATCAGCAGGCTGCTCTGGTTTTTATAGATTTTATTCAATTACTCCTCCTTCTATACGGGGCTGTCGATGTCTATTTCCCGGCAGACCGGGCTTATTATTTTCATTTCATCCTTGCTTTTGGCTTTTTTATGGAGCAGGTAGTCCCATATGTGTATCAGGCCGGTCAGTTTCAGGCTCATGAATATGCTGCGAATCAGGTTTTCGGTTATTTGAGGTTCCTCTGTTTGGGCTCTTTCATGTGTACAGCTTCGGGTGGGGAGTTCTAATGGGGTTTCTGTTGTCTGGATGCTCCGTTCGGCTTCATGGCTTCTTTCTGGGATGGCGGTGATATTTGCTGCCGTTGTCAGGTTTATCCCATAGTTATTGTACACGGTGTACTCTAGGTAGGCGCTTATGACTATCTGGGTGGTCGGGGTAAAGGGAGAGGGGAAGGTGTTGGGGATTGTCCCCATGGAGAAACTTGTGGATTCCCTTTCATAGGACATTTCATCGAAGTAGGGGTAGAAGTAGCAGTCGGGCATAAGTCCTAACCATATGGCTCCTCCCTCTTCTATTTCATTGGGTATTTCCATATAGGAGTATATCCATTCACCGCCGTCGTCGAATGAATCCAGGTCGAATTTGTCTTCGTTGGAGCTGCGCCGGTATTGGGGGTTCATACTGGAGTTACTGTACAGGCAGGGCCAGGCTCCGCCGTCCGGATCGGGATGGTCGGAATAGAGGTAGGCTTCACATTCATATTTCAGGGAACCGGGGACGTCATAGTAATTGGCTGTGAATCGTCCTTCTACTTTATAGTCATACCATCCTTCATCGTAGTATTGGTGGCTTGCTCCCACGCTGTCGGTTCCGATGACCGGGTCTACTGTTATGGGGTAGGTGCATTTTAACAGGAACTCTTTCGGGATTATCATGTTTAGGGATCTTCCGTCATAGTCGAGTTCTCCCCAGCACCAGTGTCCTTTTTTGTCGAATATCCGGGGGCGGTAGATGTGGCTCATTTTCCCGGTTTTGTATTTGTTGTTCTTTTTATTGTAATAGAGGGCGTAGCTCCCCATCACTTCCGGGCGTATCAGGTTTGTGGTTTTTATGCCCTGTTTATGGAAGCTTATCCCCGGGGGGATTTTTAAGGGGAGGGGAATTACTGTACTCTTAGGTTTTTCTTCCAGGATTATGTCGTATTCGATTTGGGATTCATTCAGGCGGTGGATCCTGTGGCATCTTCTGTTTGTTATTATCTCCAGGGTATTTTTATTAATAGAAGATTGTCTTGTTTTTTCACCCCTTTGGCCGGGGAGGATCGAGAGGTAGCTTTCTTCATCCCATTTGGAGAGGTGGATGCCGGGGAATGATTTATCCTGTCGGGGTTCTACTTTTACTCTGCAGGGGGTGTCTTTTGGGGACTGGATTATATTTATTGTTTTCATCAGGTTCCCAGGAAGGTTATTTCCCACTCTATTTGCAGGGTGTCGTTGTTGGTCATATTCACATAGGGGCTTATCTGGGCGTAGGCCAGACACTCTCCATCGGTGGCGGCGTTATGGAGGGAGGCTTCATCTATGCCGGTGTAGTTCAGGCTGTATTGGGGGAAGGTGGCTCTGTAGATAACTACGTTGTCGTCGGTGGCTCCGAAGGCTCCTTTTATTTGGGGGTAGCCTGAATCCATGCTCCTGCGGGATCCTCTCGGGGTGTTGCATCCGGTGTTGGATTTGGTGCTTACGCCGGTGTAGCCGGTGCCTACGGCTATTTTGGCATTTGTATTGTCGAGTTTTGTTTTTACCGGGGTGTTGGATAGGAGGTCGGCCAGGAGCGCGTCTCCCTGGTTGGTGATTATGTTATGGCGGGTTTGTTCCATTTTCTTACCCGGAAGGCCTAAGAGTTTCCGGATGGGGCCGGGTGGTTTTGTTTTTACTTTGCCGTTTTCATCGAGGATTCTTACGGTTACTTTTCCGCATGCTTTCATTCTGTCGAACATTGTTTTTTACTCCTTATATTTGGGGTTTTCTTATGTCGGCGGCCGAGGCGAGGATCCGGCCGGTTATTTTAAGGCCTGTTATGCCGAAGAGGACGAGGATCAGGACTATCAGCCATACCCACTGGTCTATGAGTTTGTTTTTTAACAGGATGGTGGCTGTTGTTAAACAGAGGGGTTTGAATCCTATTATTTTGGAGGGGAGGGCGATTGTTCTTTTTAGGAGTATTATAAAGTGTTCCTTCAGGGTCATTTCCCATATCTCTTTTTCTGAAAGGATGATTCCTTCTTTCACTTTTTCGGTCATGGTTTTTTATCTCCTTTTATTTGAATATGGCTATCAGGATTACGGCGGCGAGCATCCCGCATTCGAGGATGATTGTCAGGGTGGATTTTATGCCGGTTCTGTTTGATTTATGGTTTTTAAGGTGGCCGGAGAGGCTGCGGCCGGTGGTACAGGTTTCGGGATTTTTCTGTCTCTCTTCACATCGGTGTTCGGTTGTTTTAAGGCGCTGGATGGTTTCGGCTTTGAATGTTTTCATCTCGCCCCTTAGTTCGAATATTTCTTCAAGGAGTCTGTTTATTAACTCCCGGTCTTCCTTGTTCATTTTTCCTCCAGGAGGGTCGTTTTAAGGATGAATCCTTCGGTGGTGTTGTACTCCATGGTCAGGGATGTGATGGTGCAGGTGATGGTTTCTCCTGTGTTTTTTATGTAGTTGGTTAGGGAACCGGTTCTTAGGTGGAAGAGGCAGTACTGGCTTTCTGCTTTATATCTTTTTTTTAGGGTTTTGTTTCTCCGGAGGTTTTCTTCTGTCCAATCTTCGTAGTGGGGGATTCCATCTATATCTGCATTTAGGAAATATTTGCCTGTCCGGTTCAGGGTTTTCAGGCCGTGTTCTGTTATGGAGTCATCGTCATGCAGGTAGCATGATGAGTTCTTTCTGATGATTATGGGTCTGCCTTCTATTTGAAGCATCTGGAGGTTGTCGTCTCCGTCACAGGTTAGGTTTATCAGGGCTTTATTTGGATAGGCGTCCGTGTTGTAGGAGCTTACCGAGAGGTGGCCATAGTGTTCCATCCGGGCGGCTACGGTTGTTTCTGTGTCCAGCTGGTCTGCGTAGACGACTTCGGCTTCTCCTCCTTCCGGTAGTTGGGCTGTATATGGGGCCTGGTAGTCCGGATCTGTTTCAATGGCCCGTTTTTCTCCTTCCAGACAGAAGGGGTAAAGGGCTTTTAAGGTGGCTGTGTAGTTAATCGGGGGATCGGTGTACTCCCAGAGTATGCAGTGGGTGAGTCTTTCTGGTTTATTCCACCGGAGGCGTATGTCGTTTTTTAGTTTTTCACCGGCGGTCTCTTCTGTCACTTTATAGAATTTGTTTTCATGTAGGGATGGGATCTCTTCGGTGGTGGTTGTCTCTTCCTGGTACCGGGATTGGGAGAGGATGAGTTTCTTGTCACAGCCTCCCTCCAGGGTGGCATGGACGGCATCGGTTAGGTCGCATAGTTCGGTCCAGGGGCTCCGGGTAAGGTTTATATAGGGCAGGGATAGGTCAATGGTGCAGCTTTCTGTCTCATCTGCTACTATTCCTGCTTTGGCGGCTATTATGTGAAATAGGCTTGAATCTGGGTATTCCTTGTCGCAGAGGGTGGAATCTATCACCATTTGTGTTGTCGTCCAGTCGGGTATGGCTCCTAATCGTTTTATTCTGGCCGGGGTATCCTCCAGGTTCAGGGTGTAGAGGGGAGTTCTTGCTCCTGTTTCATCTGTTACAAGGTTTTTATCATTTGGGGTAAGGGTGAACCGGAGGAGGTATATGTCACAGTCGCCGCAGGAGAAGTAGATGCGGGCTTCTTCTACTTCCGGGGTGGGAGTGGGCATTGTTTTATGGGTGAATTTTAGAATGGTATTGGTGGTTATTACCCCGGGCGAGGTGAATCGGGAGATGATTAGGGCTTGGATTATGTTTGTATGTGGTATTTCAGCCTGGGATTGGTCTTTAAATGTTAGTAGAAGCTTTATTTTAACCGGGTAGGAGCCGTTTTCTATGGTTTCTTTCAGGGCTGGATCTATGGTAAAGAAATTCATTTGACCTCCTTCTATCAGAAGTCTATGATGTTATGTGGTGGTTAGGAGGTAGGGTTTACCCTACTTTTTTGAGAAAAATTATGTCGAAATACCTATTTTGTGGTAATATCACTGTAAAATTTCTGTAGCATAGAGAAAAACTATCAATCGGACTTTTTATCGTTTCATTCACAATAATCCTGATGATTCTTTTTCTAAGTGAGTTTATATTTGGACCATCTATCGAAATCTAAAAGAAGCTGGAATATGAGTAGAATCAGGTCAACAAACACAAGACCTGAAATGCTTGTAAGATCAGCATTACATAAAATGGGTTATAGATTCCGTTTAAATGGAAAAGTTGGGAAAAACTATTCATCAAAGGGGATATTACAGGGGAAACCGGATATTGTTCTTGCTAAATATAGACTGGTTATTTTTATTAATGGCTGTTTTTGGCATCATCATATAAACTGTAAGAGAGCCAATATTCCAAAAACTAATCAGGAATATTGGCAGAAAAAGCTTTCACGAAATGTAGAACGAGATAAAGAAAATATTCGACAGCTAAAATCAGATGGGTGGAAAGTAATAGTTATTTGGGAATGTCAAATAGACAAAAAGACACTTCCTGAACTTTTAAAGAGGGAGATAGATGAAGCGTTTAACAGTTGGTAGCATGTTCGCTGGAATTGGCGGCATTGATATAGGCTTCGAACAAGCAGGCTTTAAAGTAAAATGGGCAAATGAGTTTAATACAAAGTCTTGTGAGACTTTCAGAAATTATGAAAATTTTCGCGACATTAAATTATTTGAAAAAGATGTTCATGACTTGAAAACCTGTGAAGTAGAGTCAGTTGACATTATTACTTCAGGATTCCCATGTCAAGCATTCTCAGTAGCAGGTTATAGACAAGGATTTGACGATGAAAAAGGCAGAGGAAATTTATTTTTTGAAACTGCTCGTTTTATTAACGATCTAAAACCGAAAGCATACTTATTAGAAAATGTTAGAAATTTAGCAGGTCACGATAATGGAAAAACTCTAGAGGTTATAAAGTATAACTTGGTAGATAAACTCGGATATTCGTTTATACCTTTTATTCTAAATTCAAAAGACTACGGAAATATTCCTCAAACAAGGGAGCGTATCTATATAGTTGGATTTAGAAATGAAGCAGACATAGATTATGATTATGATAAAAAGGAATTAAACAGTGAATCAGCTACAAGGAGCTTCGAAATCCCCGATCCCATTCCATTAGAAAAGAACATTCATGATTGTATCTATCATAAAAAACAAGATGAAAAATATTACTATAAAAAAGAACATCAGTATTATCCAATCCTTGAATCTGAAATGAAAAGGAGGGACACCATCTATCAATGGCGTAGAGTATATGTCAGAGAAAATAAAAGTAATCTCTGCCCAACTTTAACCGCAAATATGGGCGCTGGGGGGCATAATGTTCCTTTAATAATAGATGATTATGGAATTAGAAAACTTACTCCAAAAGAATGTCTGAATTTTCAAGGATATCCAGAAAATTATCATTTCCCTGAAAAAATGGCAAATTCTCATAGTTATATGCAGGCAGGCAATTCTGTAGTTATTCCAGTAATTAAAAGAATTGCAAATGCAATACGGGAGGCTTTAAATGCCCAATAATGATATAATAAATTTATTATATAAAATTGAATCATTTTCCGAATTCCAAAATAATAATTTTGATCAAGTCTTACAATCATACAATATTTCTAAAGCTGAATATGAGCAACTATCTCATCAAAAAAGAGAGCATACAGAAAATATCGATGATATTATCGCATATTTCAAAAAAGACACCCCTAATTACTTTACAATATCTTCTAGAGACGATTTTAATCAACTAACAGTACGGACTAATGAGAGTATTTGGGAAAAGACTCTCATTTATCACCCTTTAAATGATCATTCCAGAAGATATCTTACAAAAGGTGATATCCTCTTTTGTTACCGTCAGGGACAGTTTTCATCTCTTGACGATGCTCTAAATATTAGAGGGATATATGCGGTTGGTATTGCCGCAACAGATCCTATGATCTTGTATCCTGATGAAGAAGGATATAAAAAATATGGTATTGTTGTATGTTTTCCAATACTTCTAGATAAACACTTAGAGTTAAGAAATATACAGATGCATCCTAATACTATTGCGTTAACACCGTATAATGGTAATCGAAATGATGCTTTGCAGCATATTCCAGATAAAAATAATTACAAACCCCTAATTGGGATGCTCCTTGAGCGAAATAAAGATTCCATAACCCGATTTCAACAATTATTAGGTCAACATAATTTACCAGTGATTTTGCCTATAGAAAAGTGGAAAATAAGCGAAAATGCAATAGGAAACATCAATGAAAATCAGGAAAGTATTCAGTTTGATGTAGAAGCATTTATTACAGATTTAAAACAAACAGGACTTCTCTTTGATAAAAATTTAATATATAGATTTATTTCAGCTCTCTTATCAAAACGTTTCACTATTTTAACAGGCTTGTCGGGATCTGGAAAAACTAAGCTTGCCCAAAGTTTTGTCAAATGGATTACAAAAGAAAAGAATATTGAATATGCTTTGTTAAGGAAGGCTTTATTTAGCAAAAAAATTCAGTCTAATTATGAAATAATAACTGTAAACCCAAAAATAATTGAGTTGATTAATATTTCTGGATCTACAGGTAAAATAATTCCAATACCTACTGAAGTCTTCTATGAATGGTATCATGCATTCTTAGATGGAGTTATCATTTTATCTGATGATCCAAAAGAAAAAAGGCACCAAATTGGAGATAATTCTAATTTCCAAAAATATATTCACGGGTTTTATAATGAACTATTTAAAATATCTTCAATAATGTTTGAATTAAGTTCTGAAAAAATAGAAGATAAACATGATCAGTATAAGATAATATCAGTCGGATCAGACTGGACAAATAGAGAACCGTTACTGGGTTTCCCAAATGCTCTTGAAGATGAAGACTATATATTTCCTGACTCAGGGATATTAAATTTGATTATAGATGCAGAGAGTCATCCCAATACACCATTCTTTATAATTTTGGATGAGATGAACATGAGTCATGTTGAACGTTATTTTGCTGACTTTTTAAGTTCTATGGAATCAGATGAGCCTATCTATATACACAACAAGAAAACACTAGAGACCAAGATACCGAAAGAAATATTTTTACCAAAAAACCTATTTATTATCGGAACTGTTAACATCGATGACACTACTTATATGTTTAGCCCAAAAGTATTAGATCGTGCAAATGTTATTGAGTTTCGGGTTAGTGATAATGAAATGGAAGATTTTATTGATAATCCAAGCACTATAAAACTCGATTTCTTAGCCAGTCGAGGTTTCTTAATGGGGCAGGACTTTGTAAAAAGGTCCATTGAAATAGAACATGATACACAAAATTTAAAAGAGGCTCTCCTACCTTTCTTTAAAGAGTTACAAGAAGTAGGTGCTGAATTTGGCTATAGAGTAGCAACCGAAATTAAAATATTTATAAAAAAATGTTCTGATATTTCAGGGGGAGAAATGTCACGAGATGAAATTATTGATGCAGCAATTATGCAAAAACTTCTGCCTAAACTTCACGGTTCTAGAAATAAGATCGAGAACACTCTAAAGGAACTTGGAAATCTTTGTTTAAAAAATCCCGAAACAAAGAATTTCCCCATATCGACTACTGATAATATCAGATATCCTGTTTCATACGAAAAACTGCACCGTATGTATAAACATGTTATTGCAGACGGGTTCACAAGTTATGCAGAGGCATAGTTGTCTAAAATGGTAAACTCTGTAAAGGAAGATAATAACGGTTACTTAATAGATAATAATTTCTGGATAGCATCTGAAAATGAATACAGTACTGATTCTATTGTAATTGTTTCACCTGAAGAGGCTTTGAGAAATTCCGAGGAAATATTACAGCTGAAAGAAGGCTGTTCTTATGAGTATGAAATACTGGATCAAAGCTGTAAATTAGTTCCTATTCCGGGAATAATTCATCAATCTAGAAAACATCCCTATAGAGGCAGAATAACTCCGGGGAATTACGTCGGGCGTTTGCCTCTTAACATTAGATCTCCTTTAAAAAATATTGATTTTGCTATTGAAGTTAGATCATCAAAAGCTAATTACCGGTCTGAATACCGCAAAATGCTGGAAGATATCACCTCGGAATGCACAGAACTGATGATGATACATTCATCCCCTGTTACCCAGACCTTTTCAGTGGATTTTGGAAAAGATTCGCAATCTCTCTATCAGCGTTTTTCATTTGTTCAATCAATGGTAGATTCTGAAGAATTTTATAATGCAATACAACGAGTTATAAGTTCACCAATCACAAGGTGGAAGATAGTAATTGAAAACCGGGACAGTAGAAGAGTTAAAAGAATTACTTCCTCTCAAATTAGACAGTTATCTTCCGGAAACAACCGAATACCTTTTCCGGAAAAGCACCCGCTATCTAAAAGAATAGGATCAATTCCCCGTCAAATAAATTCTGAAATCAAGACAGATACCCTAGACAATCCGGAAAACAGATTTATAAAACATACATTAAGGGAATTTGCCCGGTTTTCAGGTTTTATCTGCCAGAAAATCGATGAATCAAATAAAACAATCAAACCTAATGTTTATTTTGAGGCAAAAAGATTAGAAGAAAAATTATCAGAGTGGTTAAGCCATAATATTTTTAGAGAAGTATCACAGATATCAACTCTGCCATTAAATAATCCGGTATTGCAAAGAAAAGAAGGATACCGTGAGATATTCCGCATATGGTTAATGTATGATCTTGCAGCGAAATTAACCTGGGATGGGCTGGATAATGATACATACAATGCCGGAAAACGTGACGTTTCAACACTATATGAATACTGGCTTTTTTTTAAACTTCTTCGGATGATAGAAAACATTTTCAGTATTGAACCAACAGAGACAAAAAAGTTAATTAAGAAAACAAACGATGGATTAGGCCTGCAGTTAAAAGCAGGAATTCATACTGCAATCGAAGGTTTTTATAAACATAAAAACAGGAATCTGAAAATTAAATATAATTATAATAGGACCTTTAGTTATGCTGAATACCCTAATTCAGGCAGTTGGTCACAAAAAATGAGACCTGATTACACTCTATCATTTTGGCCAGCTGATTTTTCTGAAAAAAAAGCTGAAGAACTTGAATCCATAGTGCATATACATTTCGACGCAAAATACAAAGTAGATGATCTGAAATATCTATTAGATGAAAACAACGATCCTGATATAGATAATTTAAACAGTGAAAAAGATCTTGAAAAAACAGGGCGGTATAAGAGAGCTGATTTACTGAAAATGCATGCATATAAAGATGCAATACGAAGAACCGCAGGAGCCTATATTATATATCCCGGTTCAGAATCTATAACTCAAAAAGGGTTTCACGAACTAATTCCGGGACTCGGTGCATTTGCCGTTTCTCCTTCTAATAAAGCTGATGGAATTGAAAAGGTAAAAGAGTTCATTATAAATGTTCTTGATCATTTCACTAATCGGAACACCCAGAGGGAAACCCATTCTTTTTATACCCATAAAATCATGAAAACTCCATATAATAATTCTGTTTATGAAAAGATTCCTGAATATACAATCAATACCTCAGGAGAAATGCACCGCGTGAAACCTGTCACAGAAATAAATGTTCTGATTGGATTTGTACAGGAAAAACAAAAAAACTGGATCGTAGACAATGGGTATTACAATATTCGAATGGATGAAGAAATTAAACCTGAAATAGTAGGTGCTGATTACCTGTTGTTATATGATAAAATTGTAAACAACAAGCTACAATTTTGGCGGAATGGATTATTCAAAATACAGAAAAATCCGGTTATCAAAACAAAAGAATGGTTATTAGAAAGAAAGTATCCGGATCCAAGTATGGTTGAATACTTTGTATATAAAATCTCCCCCATAGTTGAAGAGTGGTCATCACAGAAGGTAATCGAGATATATCTAAAAGAACAAGAAAACAGATATAGACCGATAACCAGAACTTTACCTGAGGTTATGAATTAACAAGGGTTTCAGCCGTGTGTCAATTACATACCAATAATTCACCCTAGTGCATCAAAATTAATACAAATAAATCGCATATAAATCCTTTTACTGTATAAACTTAATATTAACCGACTAAAATCAATCAAAATAATGAAAACAGATTCAAGTCCTAGTGCTATTATAGTTCAACAATCTTGGCTTCAGGAGCATTCTTCCTGATGGATTCTATTCCGTTCAGGCAGGCTGCCTTTGATTCGTAGGCTTCACCTACGGCTATTACTTCACCATTTCCGGCTTTTCGTCTGAATCGGTATTTTCCTGCTTTGTCCGTGTATACTTCGAATTTTCCTGCCATTGTTGGCCTCCATTTTCTTAATGGTTTAATTATACAGGATGGTGGTTGATTTTCAATATTGGATTTGTTGATTCATGATGGTTTTTATTGCAGTAATTCTTGCCTGGTATCTGTAGGTGGTGCTTGACTTTTCTTCCAGGTTCTGGATTTCTGTTTCTATCTGGAACTCACCGTATCGGTTGGGTTCATACTCTTCCCGGGTGTAGGCTTTTATGGTTGTTGTATCGGTGGTCAGTTCTTCACTTACGTCTATGGTTACTTCTATTTCCTCATCTAATGTGGCGGTTATTGTCAGTTCCTTTTCCAGGTAAAAGTATCTGGGGGTTTTTTGTTCGGGTATTTCTTCCTTTGGAATTTCGGTTCTTTCATTGGGGGCGGCTACTTTTAGGATCAGTTTTAGTGGTCTGTCATCTTCCTGGGTCAGGGTGAACTTTTCTACTGTTAGGTCTTCGGTTCTGTAGTATTTACTTTCCTCCTGTTCCAGGATGGAGAAGGTCGGAATTTTATCCAGATCTATCTCCAGGGTTTGCTGGTAGAGGGTTCTTGTTTCGGGTATATGGTGTTCATCTGTCATCTTGCCCGTAATAAGGTAGAGCAGGTGGGGGGCGGATTCATTGGTCAGTCTTGTGGTTATTTCACCGGTTTGTTTTCTGTCAGTTATAATTACTCCCGGGGAGGAATTCTCTCCGGTCAGGGGTTTTCTTTTATAGCAGGTTTCTGTCATCCGGAGGGTGTTTTCTATTATGGATAAGGGGATTAAGCCCTGTTCTGTTTCAAGGGCTGTCATGTCTCTTTTACTATATTTATTTTGAATACTGTATTCGATGGTTCTCGGTTGTCACCCCGCTGGTTTTGGTTATAGGTCATCTCTTTTATCAGGATTCTGTCTGCTATCTGGGGTAATTCGGTACTGTTTTTTATCAGTTGGTTCAGGGCGTAGTTGTATCTGTATCCGGATGTTCTGGTCTTATTGTCCTTGAATGTTATTTTGAGGGTAAGAGTGTATGTCTCTTCGGTAAAGTTATTATCCTTTGTTATTCTTGTTACTTCTCCTATGGTCATATAAATAGAAGGAAGGCTGGGGTCTCTTTCTTCGATAGTTGTTATTTCCTTTATTGGATTTAGCCATATTTCGGATCTTTCCATGTTGATTTCTTCTATTATAGTGTTCAGTTCCTCGGTGATTGATTTTTTAAAGGTTTCGAGGATTTCCTCTTCCGGGGTCAGTACTGTCAGGTTCATTACCAGTTTTTCCTTTTATAGGGGGTTATCAGTTCCAATACGTGGTCGGGGATCTTTGTGGCTATCTTGGTGGTGTTTCCGTATTTAAGGTTTACTTCCCCAATTTGGTGGTTCTTTAATCTTTTCATTGTCCATTCGACGAGCTCCAGAGTGGCTGTTTTTATGGGTTCGGGGATTTGGTCTTCCGCATAACCTGCTGTATAGATTATCTCTATGTTGTTTTTCCCTCTGGGAAAGGAGAAGCCGTCGGCAAGGATGATTTCAGATTTTTGTTCCTTGTCATCGTTCTCACCTGGTATGCGGCAGGAGTAGTAGTCGGGAGGAATCAGGGTTTCTTCTGCATAATCCCTGTTTTTATCTACTTTAAGGCTTGTTATCTCCTTTACGGGGTATTGTCTTAAGATTATTTCATCCTGTTTGAATCCGTCCCGTAGTTCCCGAAGCTGTCTTTGTTTCAGCATTCTGTCCGTATAGGTCTCTATTTCGGCGGAACAGGAGAAGATCAGGAGTTCGGTGAAGGTTTTCTCTTCAGCTTTTAATTCAAGGAGGGGTTCGCAGTACTCCCAGGAGATGAGGTTTACTATCATTTGTTTGTTCTGCTGTACGGGTTTCTGTCGGTGTAGTGGTTGTGTTTATCTATCTGGTATTTTCGTAGGAATTCTTTCCGGGTCATGGTTACTTCCTTCCCGTGGATTATTACTTTTATTTTCATGGTTTTTTTCTCCTTCTTTTTGAAGGATAGCTTTGTTGGAGGGGCTGCGTTGGTAGGGTTTACCCTGCCTTTAAAAGGGGATTAGGGTAATAATTATAGAAGAATGTTTTCTTACTCGTTCGGCCTTTTTTATTATGTCACCCGGTTAACATGTCCCGTCAAGGCCAGGCCCTTCGGGCGGCTTTTCAAGCCGGCCTGTGACTGGACCTGTTCCCGGGTATTCTTGGTATTTAGGCCGCCGGTAAGGGTTTTCCTCTTTTAGGGGAAGATCTTTATTTTACCGGAGGGTGTTATTTTGGATTTAGTTTCTGATGCGGGTTTGGTTTATGATTATTGTGAAAAGCGGCGCAGCTGTAATGGCGGGGTGCTGCCCCTGGTTCGGGAAATTTTAGATGAAAGTTTGTTTTTTAGGACCTTGCGGGTTCTGGAGGATGGGCGGGTTTTTTATATCGATCACCTTGTTATCGGTAATGTTCGGCGTGGGGTGTTTGTATCAGCCCGGGATTTCTGCCGGTGGTTTCCCCGGTCGGATATTCGTAAGGTCCGGGGGTATCTGGCGTCGTTTGGGCGTTAGAATGCTGTTCCCGGGGCTTTGCTCCGGGGCGTTATTCTTCTGGATAAATGAGACTCAATAAGTTATGATTGTTTAATAGTGATTCTTTTAAAAAAAAGGAGCATAAAATGTTTAATAATCGTATCGGGATCAAAATTATTCTAATTTCTATCTTATTTTTCTTGTCGTTGTCGGTTTTTTCTCAGGAGATGGTTTCTGTTCTTGATTTTAATGCGGAGGGGGGAATTTCTGAATATGAGGCAAGTACCTTACGATCTCTCTTTGAGACTGAGTTGATAGGAAGTGGACGGTACACTGTAATTGAGAAGGCGCAGCAGGATCAGGTAATAAACGCCCAGATGGATACTCTTAAGGGCTGTGTTGATGATGCCTGTGCTGTTGAGATTGGAGAACTTCTTTCTGCGGATCGAATCCTATTAGGGAGTGTTGCCAGGATAGGAAGTTTACATATACTTACTGTCAAGATTATTGATATCCAAACCAGCCGGAGTGAAAAGGCAGAGAGTATCCGGGCTGATTCTATTGAGGGATTGATAGAAAAAATCAGCATTCTAGTTGATCTTCTTACAGAGGATGGTGAAAGCGGTGGCACCGGGCGGATAATCTATGAGGATGAACCGTCCGACGGTGGAACTTCATCCGACAGTAGTCAGTCTTCGGCTGAAACCGGAAGAGCTTATGTGGTTTTAAAATCTACTCCGGAGAATATTACTTTTACTCTTAAAACAGCCTCGGGTGAAGAACTTAAAAGGGGAAGGACTCCCCAGTCTCTGCCTCTTGGGTTGGCGACCTATGTCCTAGAGGCCAGAGATGATGAGGGCCTTTATATTCCATTTTCTGAAAATCTTGTTGTAAACAGATCTGGAAGAATGACTTATGAAATAAGGCTTGAACCCGATTTCGGTAATCTTTCGGTTACTTCGACTCCTTCGGGAATGCAGGTACTTTCCGGGGGAATTATGCTTGGTACAACGCCTTACAGGAATGATAGTTTTAAATCAGGTTCTTACAACATTGTCGTAAAAGATCCGGATGGTCTCTATATCAGTCACAGTTTAAGCCTTACCATGGCCCCTGGAGAGCTAAAAAGTCTAAATGCCATTCTTGATCCAAACTTTGTGGAACTTTCTGTACGCGAGACAAATAATCTACCGGGAAAGATTTATGTCGAAGGTGTCTATGATGGAGAACTACCTTGGTCTGAAAATATCCCTTTCAGGGATGTGAGTATAAAGGTTGTTCCGGATGACTCCAGATATTATCCCTATGAAGTTACTATCCAACCCAGAAGTGGCGGGGAGAGTATTATTAAGGATTTTGCTTTTACGGGTAAATGCGGGTTTCTTATAGTTGAATCAGAACCTTTTACCGAAGGTGAACTTTTTGTTGACGGTATAAATATGGGAATCTTTCCAAATATGGTGGAACTTTTTACCGGAAGTCATGAGGTCGAGATTAAGACCGAAGTAGAAGGCACGTCGATGGTCGGGAAAGGACAGGTGGTGATTTCTGAAGGGGAAGAGATCATGCTCACCCTTACTCTGGAGAATGCGATGCCTCCTTTTATTTTTGTGGATGGCGGTACCTTTCAAATGGGTTCCACAAGCGGAGATAGTGATGAAAAACCTGTCCATTCGGTAACTGTAGGTGATTTCATGATCGGACAGTATGAGGTAACTCAGAAACTCTATCGGGATGTAGTGGGTTCCAATCCCTCGGATATTAATAGGGGGATAGGAGATAACTACCCCGTAAATATGGTAAGCTGGAATGATGCCATAAGTTTTTGTAACAAGTTGAGTGAAAGGGAAGGTTTTGAACCTGTATACCGAATAAATGGAAGTAATGTAACCTGCGACTGGAGTAAAAATGGATATCGGCTACCTACGGAAGCCGAATGGGAGTTTGCCGCCCGGGGCGGAAATGATAGCCAAGGGTATACCTATGCGGGAAGTAGTAGCAGTTACATCGTTGCCTGGTTTTCTGGCATTGAAACCCATCCTGTCGGTGGCAAAAGTGCCAATGAACTGGGGATCTATGATATGTCCGGGAATGTATGGGAATGGTGTTGGGACTGGAGAGGGCGACGTTATGAAAGTGGAAGCCAGAGGGATCCACATGGCGCGTCCTCCGGTTCGCAACGGGTTTTCCGGGGTGGCGGCTGGTTCGACAGTTATACATACAGCCGATCGACCAATCGGGGTGGGGACGTCCCCAGGAGTCGCGGCTACGACCTTGGTTTTCGCCTTGTTCTCCCCTCATTTCAATAAAAAAGTAGACTTGAATTTCCTTCGGAGCTTTTAAAGGGTTCGTCACGAAAAATCCGCATAGTGCAATCTAAATCTCCGTAAGGGAAGATTTATGGTGCGACTGTGAAGCTATACTTGTGAAGTTTTTAATTTTAATTCACCAGGCATATTTATGCTCAGGGTCAGCTTGCTGTGGGCCAATTATTTTGTTCTTAATAATATGCGCCCACTTCCTTTCTCTGTTATCAGTATCCCGGAAGATGCTATAGAACTCCTCCTTGGTTATCTTGATGTTGTTCCCTCTCACGTCTTTATAGTCGGTCCGGAAATTGCCGTGGGGGTCATCAATGATGAAGTGGGTTATGTTTTCAAGCTCGGCATTGTTGTCATCCCTGTTGGTTACGATGCCGGCCAGGGATACCATGTGGCCGATTGTTTTGTTCTTGTAGGGAAATACTCCGGAGAGTACGACTCCGCCGCCGGTCAGGATGGTGGCTATGAGGGTGCAGATGGAGGGGTTGGTGGTGAAGTGGTCTACTTCTCTTCCCATCATCATATGGTTTGTGGCCCATTCGAGTACGGCGTGTATTTCATTTGGTGGGATTCTCGGTTCATCCTTTCTGTCATCCCATGCCCAGGGGGCAAGCTCTTTTATTTTATCGTCGTCCATGCTGAAGATGAGGGTTGTTAGAAGATCTTCCGGTTGGTCTATTATATGGTCGAAGTTATAACCGGCCTGTTTCAGGGCCATTATCATACTGGTTGAGTTGCAGCTCTGTAAGGGGATGTACTTATTATTGAGCTGTGTGTGGTATTCACTATCTTCGGATCTGTTAAATATCATCTTTATCTTCCTTTATCATTCAATTTTATTTGTTTGCTATGTGGAGTTTCCGGATTATTCCGGAAACTCCTAAATCCTTTTCCAACGGAAAAGGATCATTATCGTGCGATGTATACGGCGGCACCACCTCTTAAAGTAGCCGGGTTGGTGGCATTGGTTATGTGGATTATCAAAGGGTAGCAGAAGTCCCTGGCAATGAAGCGGCCCGGTGCGGGGGCTGTCAGCTCATTTTCCGTATTGGCTTCCAGGGCCGTGGACTGGGCGTTCTCTCCGTCGGTCGTGCAGAAGATGAATAGTCTGCCGGTGAGTTTTGTGTCTGCTGGGGGGGCATCTGTCAGTGTATGAATCTTGGCCGCCGAGGAGGCTACCGTTGTGAAGGCGAAGGAGCTATCCTCCTTCTCGATGGCCACATGGAGGTCTTCAAGGTCATCGTCCACCGCCTCGAGGGTGATTGTTTTACTTCCTGTGTCAAAGGCAGTAATCAGGTCCTGGTCTTCCACCTGAAGTATGGTCAGGGTCTGGGGGGTTGCTCCGCAGGATACTTCCAGGTGGGGAATGGTCAGCCGGAGGCCGTCGCAGCCTTCCACCGGGACTATTGTATTCACGCCGGCACTCCCTGTTTTGGAACCTATGGGCATTACTCGCTCTGCGTTGAATCTATAGCTCATCCGTTACCTCCTTTGCATCTTAGGACTACCATGTTCTTCTTGGGGCGGGTGACGAGGAATCCGTCTCTCTTCCGGAACCGGAGGAAGATTTCACCGTATTTCAGGGATTCGGTTGTCCCGTCGAATCTTTTAAGCTCCATTCCTTTCCGGTTGCCGTGCTGGATCCTTTTGGGATTCATGAAGATGGCGAAGGGGGCACTCTTCAGGTTTTCACCTGCCTGGGGGAGGATGTCACACTCATGGTAGGGGTAGCCGTCCAGGGATCCTGGTTTTGAATCATTGGGACCGCGCCAGATGGGCCTGCCGTCGGTATCCTGCATGGAGGTCATTCTGGAAAGCAGGGTTTCATGGATGAACCAGGAGCAGAACCGTCTCTCCTCGGGGGGAACTTTCAGGGTGGCTTCCCGGAGGTCCAGGTAGGAGAGGCCGTAGGGGGATGATGATTTTATGTAGTGGCTTTCAATGCCGGTGGCCTTCATGGCTCCGGTAAAGGGTGTGGCATTGGCGGTCAGACACTGGGTGTCGAACTCCCTGCCGTAGCTTTCGGTATACTCTTCGATGAACATTCTTCCAAGGTCTGCGTAGATGTCCTCTTCGAACTCGTCATACCAGGGGATGAAGCCTGCCAGGGTGTAGGCTTTCAGTTCCACTCTCTGGCCCATTTCGGGTTTTGAGCCTGTAATCTCCTGTCCGTAGCTTGTCAGCCAGGAGAGGATGACGCCGCCCCTGTCCCGCTGGGGGAGGAAGAGGGATGGCCCTGCCATGGGTCTGTTTGAAACGAGGTTCATCATAATCGAGTGGCGGGCCGCGTCGGTCATGATCCTTGTTTCATAGATGGGGTTAATCAGGTACTGGTCATTGGTGGACATGTCCCCCATGGGGGTGTCCAGGGGTGCTTTGCCTATCCACCCCTTGCCGGTCTCCCAGTGTACATCCTTGGGGTTTACCCAGGATTCGGTTTTGTAGTTGGGGGTGGCGTTAAGTTCGCCCAGGAGCTGCTGGTTTTTCATCCATACTCCGGCAATGGTTTTGCCCATGTTGAAATAGAACTCTTCAGGGGAGAGGATCCTGGCCGTCTGACTCTGGTCCTTGATGGCACCGCGCAGGGATTTTATCGTCCCTTTCAGGGCTTCTATCTCCTGGCTGTACCCCTCTTCGAGATCAGAGAGGGCTTTTCCGATCTCTTCCAGGACTTCCTCCTTCTCCTGGAAGTAGGCTCGGGCGTTGGATTCATCGGGGAATCCGTCTTTCTCTATCCGCTTCATGACGGATAACAATTCTTTAAGGCGTTTAAGGTTAATCAACTTTTTCTCCTTTTGGTTTCCTGAAAATCAGGGATTTTTAGGAAAGCTTCCTTAGATTTGGATTGCTGCTTTAGCAGCAATGTGGAGTTTTTCGATAGCCTTATTCCCTGTATTTCTCTTAGGGCTGTCGAAAATACTCCAGGCTCAATCTCAAAAGCAACCGGCTTTTGAGATTGAGTCGGGTTATACAGACCGGATCAGGTTGGTCCAGAATGTCTTCTCAAGTTCTTTGGGTTCTGTATGGTCGGGTATGGGTGTTTCGTATTGGTGGTTCAGGTTCAGGGCAAAGGGGTTGGAGGGGACGTTGCAGATGGAAAACTCGAGGAGTTCCTGGTTCCGGAAGATGAGTTTTGACTCTTTCCCGTTCTCCTGGATTTCAACTTTATGTATGAGGAAGCCTACACTCCCGGCCCGAATGGCGCCCGAGGCGACTCTCTGGCCGACACCCCAGCCGAAGGGATCTACTTCTTTGTCGTTGAAGATTACCTCTCCGGAGAGGGTGTTCTCGTGTATGCCAGTACCTTCGGCGTAGCCTATGGCGGGGATGCGGGAGTCATGGGCCCAGAGGACTACCGGGTTTTTCAGGTAGTTGTCCAGTTTCCAGCCGGCGGGGTCTATCCTTTCTTCGTCCCTATCCTCGTCGAAGGTGGAGAAGGTCCAGGGAAAGCGGTTATCTGTTTTATCGGGGGTGAGTTTCTTAAAGAAAGGGCCGCCGAGGAAGACTTCTACCTCTTCCTTTAATTCACCGGTGGGAGAGATAAGGCTGCCTTCGGTGAGGAGTTTTATCAATCCCCTGTTATTTATGGGGGTTTTCTCCTTGTTTAGGTGTTTGCAGTTTATAAGCATGTCTCCTCCTTTACTTCAACGAATCCGTGGGTGATGGCGAAGACGGCTATCTCGGCGGAAGAGGATAGGCCTGTCTTGTCCCGTATTTTGGTTTTATGTTTTTCTACTGTTTTTTCACTTATTTTAAGTTTGTAGGCGATTTCGGAATTGGAGCATCCCTCTCCTGTCAGGTGCATGACTTCTATCTGCCGGGTGGTTATTTCACTGTATTTATCATGGTTCATCTCGAAGTCTCGGGCTTCAATGGCCTGGGCAATGGCATCGGGGATTATCTTCTTTCCGGATTTTACCTGGCGGATTAGCTCGTTTACCTCTTCGATCGAGGCCTGGTAGTCGATTATTCCTCTTACGCCGCTTTTAAAGAGTTTTACTGCCATGATCTTGTTAACTTCGGGGCAAAAACAGATTACCGGCGGGTAGAGGTTGCGTTTGTGAAGTTCTTCCAGGATAGCGATTGTACTCAAGACGGGGAGGAAGGCGTCCAGGATTATAAGGCAGGGGCGCAGGTCTATGATTTTCCTAAGGGCGGCTCTACCGTCCCGGACAATCATGGCGGGTTTGCCTAATCTCTCTTCTGTAATGAAATGGGCGAATACTTCGGCGGGAAGTATCTGTCGTGTTCCAATCAGAACCGTTTCATTCTTCATTTTTTAAACTCCATTCTTTTAAGTGAAAGGAGAGGTATCGGGACTCTGTAAAGGTTAGGAATGAAGGTCTTTGAAATTGTCGGTGGTCTGAAATCCTTTGGATTTTCCAATGCCATCCTCTTTCATTTTTAACTAATCGTAAATAGTGGCTCTCTCCGAGGTCTTTTAATGCTTCTATTCGGGCAGAATCGAAGATTCGGAATATCCATCCAGCCACATCCTCCAATATTGTTTCCGCTGCTATCGCATCCAGCGAGTTAATTAACTCCCTGTCTTTATTTATTAAAGACTCCCTGTTTTGTCCTCCTGCTTCATGGTTTTGGAAAAAAAGTGCATATCCGGCTGAAAAAGTTTCTTTTTTCAGGGTTTTTATGGTTTCAGGGTTGTTTTTAAGGTTCTTGGTGTCTTTGGATTGGTATTTATCAGTAATTTCTTGGATTTCAACTATAAGGTTCTGGTATTCAGACTTTAATTCATCATTCGGGAAGTGTGTTTGTTTTTCGGGTGTCGCTTCAATTCCGGTGGGAACAAGTTTGGATGGTCTGTACCAGATGTTTCCCCAGGGTTTTTCATCAAGGCCGCGTTCTTTTAGTACGTCGTTGATGGTTTTTATTCCGGCGTTGATTTCGGCTATGTCTCTTTTGGATCTTTCATTGGCCGACTCCTGGAGTTCGGGGATGTCGGAAGTGTCGAAGGTTCCGGTTTCGGTGAGGTTGAATCTTGCGAAGAACTGGGTTTCAAGGATCTGTTCAAAGTTCTTCAGGGTGGGGAGTATGGTGTATTTCCAGAAGGCTGAGTGTTGTTCGGCTGTGTCTTTGCCGGCAAAGCTGCCTTTATAGTCCTGGACGTTGGCTACTCTGGGGGGAATTCCGTATCGGGCGAGTATTGTGTAGAGGTTCCACCGTTTAAGCTCAAAGAATTTAAGGGCTTCTGGGGTAACGGAGAGGGGTTCGAAGGTTGTTCCTTTGCCGAGTACGGCAATAGAACGGGATTTTCTGTTTCTGCCGTAAGTGTTTTCCCAGCGTTTTTCGAGTTTATCGGCTTCTTCTTCCCTGAGTACCTGGTCAGTTTTAAGTAATCCTTCGGGGACGGCGTTGTTTTTCATCAGGCGGGTGGTGGTTCTGTTGGCGTGGTAGTCCTGAGCGATTTCTTCATTCAGGGCTATTAAGGGGGTTACTCCCCGGTGTTCATTCCAGGGGTTCCAGTCCTTGAAGTGGATTATTTCATCGGGGAGGATGGGAATTTCACCGTAATCTGTTGAGTAGAACCAGCGTTTTACCTTTCCCTGAATTATCAGGGGGCGTATTTTTCTTGGGTTAAGGATGTGAATTTCTGTAGGAATTCCTGCTGTGTAGGAGTCTCCGAAGAACCAGAAGGCTTCGCCTTCCAGGTACCACCAGGCTGCGGTTATTTTCCAGAGGTCAAATCGGTTTAAATCGGGGTTTACGTCCCTGAAAAGTGTATAGATTGGGCCGGTATTTAGTGGATCTCCATTTTTTAGGATCTGGAAGACGGCTCGGCCTATGTTTCGCATTAAGGTTGTGATGGCAATGTTTACCCAGGCGTGGACTTTGAAGGGGTCTGTTATGTTTGGGTGGTCTGGATCTGGGAATGGATCTGCTTCTTTCATGAAGTCCCGGAAGGAGAGTAGCTGTTTTAAGCGGGGTATTGGGTTAAATCGGGTCTTTTGCCTTCTCATGTTGGTAGGTTAGTATGGATTTGAAGGTTGTAAAGGTAGGGTTTACCCTACCTTTTTGTGCTGTAAGCCCTGCATATAAAATTGACAGTGAATAAACTATGGAGTAAAATTAATTATCTTCTAAAATAAAATTGTCAGGGAAATATAATATGCAAAAAAAATATTTCATCTTTTGTTTGTTATTGATTTTTATTTCATTTCTAACTGTTGCCCAGGAAAAATCAAGTATAGCCATTATGCCATTGAAATCCCCTTTAGGGGTCTCCGAATCGGAATTGAATGGGTTTACTACCATCCTGGAAGCATCATTCATTTCGACAGGTTCATTCAGGGTTATCGCCCAGAATGAAAGGGATACGATTCTGGAAGAACAGGCCTTTAGCCTTTCCGGATGCTCAGATCAGGCATGTGCTATAGAAATTGGTGAGTTGATAAGTGCCGATTATCTTATTACCGGCTCATTAAATAAAACTGGTTCAAGGTATATCGTTTCCATCAACCTTATGTCGGTTCAATCCGGCGAAATAGAAAAGAATGCCATAGTAACCCTCTATACCCTCCTCTCCGTAGAAGAATTGAAAACCAAATGCCGGGAGTTGGCCGAGACCATCGCCGGTATAGAAACAGAAAGCGGTTACGCGGGAAGGCAGGTGGAATCCTATACTGGAAGCCTGACTTTCAATGTTATCCCTACCGATGCGACTCTCATTTTCAATTTAACAACCGAATATACGGATTATCCTGCAAAGGTTGAGAATTTTCCCGTGGGAGACTACCCCGTCAGGATTACTGCCCCGGGCTACCAGCCCTATATTACTGCCGTCAAAGTGGAAAAAGGAGAGACAGGAACTATCGACATCGTCCTGGAACCAGCCGGAGAAGAGCTCATTGTTCCTGAAAAAGGTAAGGGGTTTTTAAACATTTATACCTCCCCCCCCGGAATGGGAGTCATGATCGATTATGATCTCCTCCCGGAAAAGACTCCCCTGGTAAATTATGAGCTTGAATCCGGAGAATATAAAATAAGTGTCGGGGATTATCACAGTGAGTATGAGTTTTATGAGGCAGAAGACGAGATCAACATCTATATCGAAGAAGGCTCTTCGGAAGAGCTGAACTTGGAACTCCCCCCGAAGAAAGGTCGGCTGCGCCTCTCCTCAAATGTGCCGGATGCCGAAGTCTATATCAACGGCAGAGGATACGGTTTCCTGACCGAAGGCAATATTATGCTCACGGATCTCCAATGCGGTCCTTCAGAGGTCAGTCTCTACCATGCTAAATACGAAACGGGAACTGAAAGCTTTCTTATCAGGCCTGGAATGAATAACATCATTGAAATGGAACTCCTTCCCCATCCTGTGGCTCTCATCATCGATTCAAACCCTCAAGGGGCTGAAATCTTCTTGAACGGCCGTTCCTCCGGAAAAACCCCCGCCGTCCTTGATGATATCAGTCAGGATACCTATACCTACTCCCTGGGCTACAACGGCTACCGTACCCGGGAAACAGAAATCCGGGTAAGTGGTACCGAAGACTACACCATCATTGAAGATTTAACGAATACACTCACCTTCCTCATCCCCGATCAGCGGGAACAGGGGGCCTATATCTATCTGGACGGGAAAGAGAATCCTTCAGGTGTAGTAGGGGAGGATGGATTGACCCTCTCCTATATATCCGTCGGTACCCATCACTTAAGAGTCGAAAAAGAGGGGTACGCCACGGAGGAAAGGGTGATCGAAGTTCCTGTAAGAAATGAAGGACGGGTGGATGATATCGTCTTTAACCTCGTCCTGGACGATATTCCCTATGCAGTACAAACCCAGCCTCGGGGAGCCGTTATCTACCTCGATGGAGAAGATACCGGCCTGACAACTCCGGCTACCATCAAACTCTCCGAAGGGGAGCACGAAATCGCTTTGGCAAAGATCGGTTTTCTGCGGATGAAAGAGACCGTCACCGTCGATTCCACTGAAGGAGGAATGATCCGGCTCAATCTTCCCGAGGGTAACGATCCCGGTGTCATGCGTGAATATTATGAACACGCTTTAGAGGATCTGAATCCCGGTTCCCAGATAGACCTCCTAACGGCCGGTCTGTCCAATATTGAAGGGTTTCGAGCGGATTTGACTTCCCTGGATATTGATACCAGGGAGCTGGAAAACTATCTTACAGAAAAGCAGGCAGAGATTTATGGCTGGACAATAGAACAGAGACTTAAGTTGATCGAAGAACCGGTCAAGGGAGATGTATTCGGCCTTCCTCAGTCCGAATTTAATTCTCTCTTTCCAGAAGCTTTCAATAATATCGATGCTCTTTTGTCTGAGATCCGGGGAAGGGATAGCGGCTCTAGTAACCTGGAAGAAAAGGTGGAGGAAGTGAAAACCCGGTTGAGTGAAAAACGGAATAACCGGCTGGCTGCGGCTGGCGAGCTGGGCCAGAAACTTCAGGCCCTACGGGCGGAAATTGATGAGGTCCAGTCCAGGAAAAGATCCCTGGATACCTGGGGGATTGTCATTGGAGTAGCCTCCGGAGCCGCCCTGGGCGGGACCGGTTACTGTGTATGGCAGACCGCCGATAATTACGCGAACTATAACGATACCCCTTTCACAGACCTGGCCCGGGAGTATAAGGATGCGGCAAACACCTACACCCTGGCAAGTTCGGTAGGGTTGGGGACCACCCTTTTATCGGGAATAGCCGAGATCTTCATCTTGAACAGCCGGAAGAAGGTTATGGGTAAACTGGTGGAGTTAAAAACACAGGCGGCGGAGTTGGCCGCCGAGGCGGCGAATCGGGGAATGGCCGGGGCTTTCGGAGGGCTTGAATAATGAATATAAATAAAATCAGATTTTTACTGCTGCTGATTTCAATTTTACTCCTGACAGGATGTACCGAAAACCCCTTCCTGTCCTTTGACAACCCGATTGACCCGGAGGCCGAAAGTTTTGACGATCAAATCGTGGTTTCGGATCCCGGGTTTATCGAAATGGTTTTCCCTCAAAACGAGGAGGCTGTTATCTATCCCCGACTCGTTCTCTCAGAATGTTTTGAAGCCTCCGCTTATAGATTCCAGATAGCGTCTTCTGAAAATGATTTTGCAGGGAGTATTATTTGGGAGACGGCCGCTGCTTCTGCCAGCTCCGTATTCCCGGATTACGATTGGGAAAAAGGCACTACCTACTACTGGCGGGGTGCTGCCGCCGATTCCGGTGGGGAGTGGGGAATTTTCAGCGGTATAGGAAGCTTTACAGTCGGGGACGGTGTCTCAGGCGTAAGTCCTGCGGATGCCGGGACAACGTTGGACACGACCCCCCTGCTGGATTGGGGCGATGTGACAGGTGCGGCAGGGTACAAGATCCGGTTTGCCTTGAGTGACGCGGGACTGGATGCTGCCCCGGAAAAATCTACAACAGAATCCGGTTATCAGGTTGAATCAGGGGACCTTTTTGCCTATGGCGATGAGGTTTTCTGGCAGGTTCTGGCAGTAAACGAAGCCGGAGCCGAAGGGGCCTGGTCTGAGGTGAACAATTTCACCGTAAGCTGGGATATTAGCTGGAGTAGTTTTACCCCTGCGAATAATGGCACCACGATGGACACGACACCTTTGCTGGGCTGGGGTTATGTGACCGGAGCGGCAGGATATAAGGTTCGGTTTGCCTTGAGTGAAGCAGGATTGGATGCTGCTCCCGAAAAATCTACAACAGAATCCGGTTATCAGGTTGAATCCGGAGATGTCTTTGCCTATGGCGATGAGGTTTTCTGGCAGATTCTGGCCGTAAATGAAGACGGAGCCGAAGGGGCGTGGTCTACGGTGAACAGTTTCAGCGTAAGCTGGGATATTACCTGGAGTGGTTTGAGCCCTGTGGATAACGGCTCCACGATGGACACAACGCCCCTGCTGGATTGGGACGATGTGACAGGCGCAGCAGGGTATAAGGTTCGGTTTGCCCTAAGTGAAGCGGGACTGGTAGATGAGCTCTATTCATCCGTGACCGATTCAGAATATCTGATGGAAACACCCCTGAATAATGGAGATAAAGTCTACTGGCAGCTGCAGCCTGTAAACCCCGATGGTGTAAATGGTGCAGAAAGCCCCGTATTTAGTTTTACAGTAAAAATCCAGAGTGGGATCTCCATTACACCCGATTTTGGTGATGATATTGAAATAACCTTCAGTGGTGCTCAGTCGGAACTTGTTATCGGTAGCAACATGACCATCACAGCAGGTGTGAACGGGACAGTTGATTCTTATATCTGGTACCTTGATGAAAATATACAGGAAGGTGAAAGCTCAAATACCATAATCATAGGAAATGATCTTCCCCAGGGCAGCTACACTCTGGCTCTGGTAATCCAGGTGGACGGTGAACTCTATACCGACAGTGTATTCTTTGTTGTTGTTCCTCCTCCTGAGATAGGGGATAGTTATGCTGGCGGAATTGTGTTCTACCTGGATGATACAGGGGGAGGTCTTGTCTGTGCGGCTACGGATCAGGGAACGAGTATTGAATGGGGGGGAAATGGATGGAGTGTCGGTGGTACGTCAACAGCGGTGGGAACCGGAGCTGCGAATACGGCTGCTATTGTTACTGCTTATGGAGATACCGAACCTTATTCAGGATTAACAAATTACGCGGCAAAGCTCTGCAGTGATCTTGAGTTGAATGGTTACGATGACTGGTTTCTTCCGTCGAAGGATGAACTTGATTTGATGTATGATAATCTGAAAACCCAAGGGTTGGGTGGTTTTGCGTCCGACAGTTATTGGAGTTCTTCGGAGTCCTCTTCCTACTACGCGTGGTACCAGTACTTCTACAATGGCTCCCAGTTCAGCTACGCTAAGCACCTCAACTATCGGGTTCGGGCTGTTCGGGCTTTTTAACTATTTATCAATTTAACAGTTTAAAAGGGGGTGCAGGGGGTTATTACCCCCTGTGCAAAGAAAAAAAGACGATGAATTGAAGCAGGAATTACTTTGAGTACGACAGCATCGGCTTCCGTCTGGCCTGGTCGGTTGAAAAACATAATGAATGAATCAGGGGTGAACATGAACGGGATCGAAGAGGATTTCTGCCTGAAATGTTTACCTGTTACAATATTTGTGGAGAGAAATATGAAAAAACAAAGATTTTTTAGCTTGCCTGCACTTTTTATTCTTCTAATTCTGGCAGCCTGCAGTAATCCTTTTATATCAAATAATACCGTGCCCTCGGTTACCGAGGTCGGATCTCTCTCCATACAGCTGAGCGATACCTCCCGGGGTATGCATTCACCGGATCTGGATATGAGTATCGCCTATTACAAAATAACTGGATCCGGCCCCTCCGGTGCCTCCTTCGGTCCCATGACTATAACCGGCACGGAAGCAACCGTTGACGATCTGGTTCTCGGCAGCTGGACGGTCACCGCCGAAGCCTATAACACCGATGATTTTCTCCTCGGCTCCGGTTCCGGGACGGGGTTGGTGGCTTCTGGGTCCCCTGCGAGTATTAGTATCACAGTAACTCCATTAACCGAAGACGGCGGTATAACCGTCAATATCATCTGGCCCGCCTCTTTTACTACCTCATCTGTTTCGGCATCACTCACCCCTCCGGGCGGAACAGCAGCTCCTGCCTCTTTTACCATCTCAGAGAATGGAGGTTCCTATTCGGACACATCAGCCGCCGAAGGCAATCACTTCCTTATTGCCACAGTCTCCTCCGGCGCCTTCAGCCACACCTTCCTCGAAGGGATAAAGGTGGTCTCAGGCTATACAACCATGGTTGATCTGGAGATCACCCCCGACATGGCCGTGGAAGATTCAGTTTCGACCCCCGCAGCAGATCCCTCCGCCGGTACATACGGCAGTAGCCAATCCATCTCCCTTTCCAGTCTTCCGGGGGACGCTGTTATCTATTACAGCCTGAACGGTTCGATCCCCGATGCGGAACATGGAACTGAATATACCGGTCCAGTTACGATTAACACCGGTGCCGTTCTGAAAGCAGCGGCGGTTAGCCCAGCTGGCATCCAGTCTGAAGTATTAACCGCCGAATATATAATCGACGGAACCGTTCAGAGGCCTGTAGTCGATATAAGTCAGGGTCTTTATTTTGATCCCGTTAACATTGTTTTATCCGCTCCAGGAGACGTAACCATAGTTTACACTACCGACGGCGACGATCCTGGTCCCTTTGGCCCGGGTAGCTTTTATTCTGATCCGATTCCTGTCACAGCCGACACTATCATAAAGGCCATTGCCTTTGACAGCACCGATACCGGCAACGTAAGTGATATCATGACCGCCGAATACCGGATAACCGACTATGTGGAAGATCCTGTTCTTGAACTCGCCGGGGGAACCTATAACGAAGATCAGACCCTTACGATCACCTGTGCCACAGCGGATTCCGTCATCTTCTATACCACCGACGGCACCGAACCATCCGGGGAAAACGGCACTCCTTATACCGGATCCGTCACTATCGATCGGACCATGACCGTAAAAGCCGTCGGTACGAAAACCGACTGGGGTGAAAGTAATCCCTTTTCGGCAACCTACACCATGGCCCTCTCCAATGTAGTTCCTTCATTGACCTCAGGAACCTTCAATACTCCTCAGACAGTGGAGCTTTCATCCGCGACCAGCGGAGATACAATCTACTACACCCTGGACGGAACCACTCCCGATGAAACATCAGATACCTACACGGATCCGATCGCCATTGATGTGAGTACAACTCTCAAAGCCGTGGCCAAACGTGATGGCTGGACGGATTCCCAAACCCTCACCGAGGATTATGAACTGAAAGTAGTGACCCCGACGCTCACCATCCCCGGCGGTACCTATCTGGAGAACATCTTCACCGTTGATTTTTCAACAACAACCTCCGGATGTTCACTGGTTTACACCCTAGACGGAGAGGATCCTGTGCCAGGGACTACCGGCAGTATTGGAACAAGCCGGGTCATCGCCGACGATACCACTTTGAAAATCATAGCCTCAAAGACAGGCTGGACTGATTCGGATATTGTGCTTGCTGTTTATGATGTTTCTAATCCTTCGGTTTCTCCTGCGGATCAGACCGTCACTATAGACACATCACCCGAGTTTTTCTGGAATGGGGCCTATACCATCTATCAGATTGAGATAGCCGAAGATTCAGGTTTTACATCAATCAAGGAAGGCCCTGTTACCGTGGCCGGCACTTCCCACATCACTCAGGTACTTCCCTATCCTGATATATATTACTGGCGGGTACGCCCTGAAACCACCCCTGGAAGTTGGGGTAGTTGGTCCGGTCCTTGGGAAATTGAAGTCAATCTTTCTCCTTCTTGGACGGGAATAAACCCTGCCGACGGAGGAACCACCTTTGATAGTACCCCTCTGTTGGTTTGGGATGATATCCCCGGAGCTGTGAAATACTCCGTAAAAATCGCTTCTACCGAAGCCGGTCTTTCCGTAGCAGTTCCGGTTGAAAACTTACAATCCTCTGAGTATCTCTATCCTTCTGAGTTGGTAGATGAGGAAGTCGTCTGGTGGGTTGCGGCGGCGGTAAATGATGAAGGGGATGCAAACTGGGGAACGAATAATTTTAGCTTCACATATCAGAGTGAAGCTAGTTTTCTTAACTGGACCCCTGCTGTGTCAAATCCGCTTATGGTTTCAAGTGAAGTTCCTGCTGCTATAACTTTTGTTGATGAAAATTACTCCTCAGGAGGGTTTCGAGGTGGTACTTCCGTTATGTATGACGGTGGCGTCTATAAAATGTGGATGACAGGGTGGCGGACTCCTGAGAAAATCAGTATAGGGTATGCGACATCGAATAATGGATATGATTGGACCTTTGTAGAAGGCACACAATCTGGAGGGTCTGTTATCCAGAACGGGACTTCAACTTATTATAATGCCTTCAGTCCCTCTGTTATCAAGGACGGATCAACTTATAAAATGTGGTATGGCATTACTAACAATGGTTTTGGTCATTATAATTATGCTTCATCATCAGATGGTATTAGCTGGATCTATCATGGAACTGTTCTAAGTTATTCGGATGGAGCTTCACTAGGATTTGAAACCACACAACCGGGAGAATCAGCAGCACCAACTGTTATAAAAGAAAGTGATGGTACATATAAGATGTGGTTTGTTGGATACGCTGGTGGTATTTTACGTATTGGATTAGCGACATCAACAGATGGAATCAGTTGGACGAGAGTATCGGGTTCAGGCTATGGAGGAAGTGTTTTGGATTTAGGCAATTCCTCCAGATTTGATTATTCTCAGGTAAATCATCCAACAGTTATAAAGGAAGGTGATATATATAAAATGATATATTTTGGTTCTAACGGCTCTCTGGGTGTTTCGGGTTTTGGATATGCAACATCATTGGACGGTATTAATTGGGAAAAGCAGTATAACACTGAAAATTCAGATGGCTCAATTACTGAGTTTTCGAGTGATGTGCCCTATAGATATCCGACTATTGCATATGATGGGAATGAATATAGATTGTATTATTCTGTTCACAGGAATACCAGTGAAATGTACATGATAGAGTGTTCAATTTTAGATTGATATCGATATGGTAAACGTATATGAAGGGTTGTAAACTAAACGTACAAAGTTGAAACCGAATATTTTCTCGTATGAGTTTTAAGAGTATATGAAAATTCAGGGTACAGGGGATGAACCCCCCTGCTGTGGCAGAAATCAGGTAGCTAAATTTGGATGATAAATCAGGTAGCCGTGATTATTCTCTCCGCCTTCTAACTGAGTACTACTCCATTCTGGATGTTCGTAGAATCAATTAGTTCAAATGGGGACGGAGTTCAAATGGGGACGGAGCAAAGATATAAAAAATAATAAATATTGAATATTAAAATTAAACCTGTTTTTATATATTATTTGAGAAAAGACAATGAATTGAATCAGGAGTTACTTTTATCTGGTCTTATAAGTTATGAGAAAGATCAGAGCAAAAAGGCGTGGCGCTGTTTATCATGTAGTCGCTAGGGCAAATCGAGGGGAGTTCATAATGAATACTTCCGATATGAAAGAGCTGTTCCTTGAGGTTCTTACAAAAGCCAAAGGTAAGTATGGTTTTATCCTGAAACATTTCTGTATAATGAGTAATCACATTCATTTGTTGATTGAACCGGTCGGTGATACGGACCTTTCAAGGCTGATGCAGTGGATTTTGTCTGTTTTTGCTGCGAGATTTAACAGATTCTTCGGTTTGAATGGTCATGTCTGGTATGACAGGTTTAAAAGCAAAATTATCGAAAGTCTGGTTCAATTCTTAAAGACGTTTCAGTATATTTCTGACAATCCTGTAAAGGCCGGGCTTTGTACGAATATAAGGGATTATGAATTCTGTGGGTTAAGATTCATTAAACAGAGGAACTTGGGTTTAATTGAATCGCCCGATAATCTGTTGAAACTATTTTTCCCGGAATTCGGGCCGCTGTTGATTTCCATAAATTAAAAAAGCTCCTTAGAGTTGTTACTGGCTCTGGTTTTTATCAGCTTAGTATGATTCCTGATTGTGCCCCGGTAAACACCCCATATCGCAACGCATCCATGTAGTGGTCATTCACCTTGATTATCTTGTCGTCTTCGTCCCGGGAGTAGTCCCATATTTCCGAGAGGACTCCGGTGCATTCACTGGATATCAGGAGGCGGTTTCTTTCTATTAAGGAATTTATGTAATCTATTCCGGGGTCTACGGCGTTGTTGGCCTTCTGGCCTCCGGTTATCTCCTGGATTCTTTCACCTCCTGCGGGGTCGCAGTAGACGGGCATGTCGTCTTTGAACCAGTTTCTTTCTGTCAGCTGGGTGTTGAAGGTTCGTGTGGTTATGTTGTGGCCGCCGTGGTCTTTGACTATGTAGACTTTATCTTTGTTGTATCCGATCTTTACGGCAGCCATGTTCAGGCCGAAGTCCTGGCCGGCTGTGTAGTATTCCATTTCCGGTAGGTCGTTTGGATCTATTATCATACTCTCTTCGAATCTGTCGTATATACACCCGTCGCTTTTTACCCATAGGCCGTGGCGGAACCTTGCTTTTTGTCGTTCCGGCAGGATGTCCAGGACGTCCTCTATGTAGTCGTCGGCCAGATTCAGAAGGTTGTCTTCCGGGTTTATCAGCATGGATTCATACATTTCGGGTTTTACTATTGGGGTGTCTGTTTTGAAGTCGATCTTTCTTATGAAGACTTTGTAGGCCCAGTGAAGAGGGCTGGCCGGGTTGCAGTCGTATAGAAAAAGATTTCGGCAGCCGGGGATTTTCATTGCTAGTCTTGAATAGGCTGTTGTTACGGCGTGGTAGGAGATTTGGGATACTTCGTTGAAGTAGATGGTGTTGTACTCATGGCCGAGGATTCTATCTACCTGTTCCCTGTCACCGAGGCCTCCTATCCATATTTCCGAGCCGTTGTAGAGCTGGATGAAGTTCTCATGTCTTATCAGCTTGTATCTCTTGGAGCCTATTGTATGTTCCAGCCAGGGGAGGAGTGTTTCATGGAGGACGGAGCTTTTGGCATCTTTTAGACGGAGTCGGCAGATTAGGTGTCGGCTTCCGGGGTAGCGGATGGCCCGGAAGATTATTACCATCACCAGGAGTGTTGTCTTGCCGCTTCGGGATCCTCCGAAGAGGAGGATGTGTTTGGTTTTTGATTTGATAAGGGAGAGGGCTTTCCGCTGGGCGGGGGTAGGGCGGAACTTTTTCAAATGCCGTCGAACTCTTCGAAGAAGGCTATTTCAAGCTGCTTCAGGTTTCCTTTGGTTTCGGTGTTGATTGTATCCTCGAAGTTTTGTCTTTCAAGGCTTACTGCCGATTTCACCCAGTCGGTTATTGTTCCCTGGGAAAGTTCCTGCGGGTCGATCTTGGTTAGTCTTTTATCAACCAGGTCGAGCATCTTCTCGGAGACGTCAAGGTGTTTTTGTTCCCGGAGTCTGAAGGCTTTTTCTCTCTCCTGTCTCCGGATTTTCTCTAGGTAGTTGTCGTATTCGGTGGTTCTCCTTTTCCACTGGAACCGGCTGCCCCAGGCCCGCCAGATGGATATTCTTCTTTCGGGGTATCCGGCTTTCTCCAGGACTTTCCGTATGGAGCGGTCACCGCCGTAATCCCGGAAGAGGCAGAAGGCGTGAAAGGCGGCGTTGGTTTCTCCGGGTTGTCGGAGCCAGCTTTCCTCTTCGATAAATCTTCTTGTATTTTCCAGGTGGATATTATCAGACATCGATGGTGGATAGCTCCTTTATGACGGTTATGGCATCGTCATACTCTTTAACCCATGCCTTGTTTTCTGTAACTCTGGCATGCTCCTTTCGCTCCTTCATGAAGGCGATGGTGTTTTTTATTTTCTCCTCGGTCAGGTACTTTGTTTTCATTTTATCAGTTCCTGTTGTATGGGGTTTACGCTGCACTGGGTAACCCATTCATCTATTTGCTTTTCCCGGAAGAATATTCTTCTTCCCAGGCGGACGTGGGGAATGATTTCTTTTTCGGCGTAGGTGTAAAGGGTTTTGACTTTGAGGCGGGTAAGATCCGCTGCTTCCTGAATCGTTAATAATGGTTCCATGGTTTCCTCCTAATAATAAAACCGGTAGACTTATTAATAATCTACCGGGTATTGAGGGGGCACAAAGGTAGGGTTTACCCTACTTTTGATATTTTTATTATTTTATTTTGTACTTTTTGGATATCTTTATAGTCATCCGGATTGAAGTGGGTATAGTGGTCTGTCATTTGGGAGTTGGCATGTCCTACCATGGCCCTGAGTTTTGCATCGGTAATGTTGTTACTGCGAAGAGTTGTGTTCAGGTAGTGCCGCCAGGAGTGAAATGTTATCCTTCTTTCTTTTCGCTCTTCATCTGTTATGCCAATTTCCCTCATGGCATGTTGGAGTGCATTGCGAAGTACATCACCCTGTATGGGAGAGGTGCCTCCGTTCCTGGAGAAGAGATATCCATTCGAATTCTGTTTACTTAGCTTTTGAAGTCTTTTGTATAAGTTGGTTGGAATAATGACTTCCCTTGAGCCATGACTTTTTGTGTCGGTTAATCCAAGGGTTCTGTTGAATTGTTTGTCTACCAGGATGTAATTGTCTTTCAGGGATTCACCTCGTACTCCAAGGACTTCTCCCAATCGCATTCCGGTACAGGCGGCGAGTAGATTTCCAAGGTACAGGATTTCGGTAGGCCATAGTTTTTCTTTATTTTTTTCATCAAATAATTTTTCAACTTCAGAGGTTTTTAATATTCCTGTTACCTTGCTTTCATTTTTTAAGGGGGTAACCGCTTTTGCCGGATTAGTATGAATCAGCTTTCGTCGTACTGCTTCTTTCAACATTACCCGTAATACTGTTAGAGAAAGCCTTGCTGTTGCATTTGCTAACCCCATATCGGAAAAAGAGTCCTGCCATTTTTCAATGTCATAGGTAGTAATTGTTTTTATCGGTACTTTCCCGAAACGGGGGAGGATATGTTTGTTCAAGGTATGCCTGGCTGTAAGTGCATATGATTTACTTATGGTTCTCCGTTTACTTCTGTAAGCAATGTATTCGCATTTATCCCAGTCCCACCAATCGGTGGCATAAACTTTGAAGGTGAGGTTCCCTCCTCGTTTTGGAATTAATTTTCCTTGTCTTAGTAATTCAAAGCAGTAGGCTTTGGCTGCACTCCTGGTTTTTTTTCCGGTAGAGAATCCGTTTGTTCTTTTATTATTCTCATCATAGGTGTAGTAGTAAAATATTCTCTTGCCTGAACTTAGAGTCCTCTTATACACTGTAAATGGCTCTCTGTAACGCATAATAACTCCTTTTGAGACCGTGTGATGCATTATTTGATGTCACGGCCTCTTATTTGATTTATCAGACTGAGAGTACGATGTTTTAAGTTATTGCAGGGGAAGGGTTTACCCTACCTTTTGCGTTTTAGTGTGGTTTTTTACGTTTAACAAACGCATGCAACACATTTCCCTATTGTCATGAAGTTTGCTATTCGCTTCGCTCGGCAAACTTCACGCCAATGCCTGTCCTTTGGCCAGGCCGGTAAAGTGCTGATGCTGGGCGTTATGTGTAAAATAGACTTGGAAAATAAAAAAAATTGAAAATATAAAGGTATGAAATATGAGTAAAAATATAATAAATTGAAATTCTAATAAGTATTTTTAAAATAATGGATAAGTCGATGCTGTTGACAACAAAAAGATGTGAAGCATAATATATAAGGGTAAGTGAAAAAAATAGATTTACAAAATACATTTTGATCTATATTATAATAAAATAATAGACTATGTCTATAATATAAAATTTTAAGGAGTATTTAAATGTCAAAACTGAAATCTGGAGTTCTTTTAGCAGATGATGAAACCTTGGTTATGGAAATTGAAGCTGAACTTTGGGCTACAAGTTCTAATCCGTTTGCTCGTGCTATTGGAAAAATAAGAAAGTTTTTTGCAAAAATATTTGGTTATAAAGTAAGAGGATATTTAGTTATATCTAACAAACGTGTAATAGAAGTTAAAAGTGTAATTAGCTGCTATTGTTTTAATGTTGGTAAAACGGTTAAATACTTATTGCCGAGTAGTGTGAAAGAAGTGGGATATAAAAAAAGTATGACTTGTGGCTGTTTTTGCCCTGCCTATTATCTCTATTATGAATCATTCACACAAACTACAGAAGTGATGCTATCTGGTGTTGATGAAGCAGGAGCTCAAAATACTGTTAATGCCTTTTATAAGGCTATAGCTCAAGCACAGTTAGGGAATGAATAAAATTCAAACATTTCTTTATCTTAATCTTTATTCTCTATTATTGTTAAGTATAGGGATGATATTAATAGGAATACCGATATATAAAATATCGGTGTTCCTTTGTATTCCACAAATTATTATATCGCTAATAATATTAATAAACTCTGCAAGGCTTTTTTCTTCATGGGATGATAAGAAAAAGAAAATACGTATTTTATTATCGAAGAATAAAAAAAGTATTAAAGAAGAGTCCTTCATTATTTTTATGACTGCACCATGCGGTAGGTTGTTGGTAAAACATGTATTAAAAATTATTGGAAAAAGAGATATGTATAAAACGCTGAAGAAATACAGAGTTCCCTTATATGTTAAAGTAAAAAATAATTGCAGTGATGTAGAGACTAAAATATATATTAATAAAGATGTAATATAGATAAATCTCTATAGAATGGGATTTATAAAAAATTACGCTATTAATAGAAGAATTTGATGTAGCATCAAAAAGAATATATATAATACTTCAATATAACAAGACACATAACATTCGCATGCAGCAGTCGGTTTCTTTGTCACGGTTTTTGCTATTGCAAAAACGCGCGCCAATCCTTTCGCTTCGCTCCAGGAACGAAGCCCGCAGCTGATGCTGGGCGTTATGCCTAATAAAATATAACTTCAGGAGTTTTATGTGAAAAAAATAATAATCGTTTTACTACTTATTGGATACTCAGCATATGTATTTTCAAATTCACCTCTCAATGAAATGATTAATAACAATGAAGATTCATTTATTAGAAAAATGAATGTTTTGGAAATGAATTTTTCTGAATTACCATTGTTGTCTATATATTTACAAAATTGTTCGGATATCAGAATGTCAATGATAGAAGCGCTAATTGATAATGGAGCTGATGTAAATATTAGTGATGATTCTGGGATCTTTCCTATCCATTATGCTATCGCAAGGAATAATTTAACTGTTGTTAGGCTGTTAATTGAAAATGGAGCTAATATTTACAGTACGATACCATTAGGGGCCATAGAAAGTGGATTTTACAGTAGTGATTTTTCTGATGGTAGATTTTTTATAAGAGGGGATAATGTTGTAACCTCAAAAGAATTAGCATTTCTGCTTAAACGCTATGATATATATGATATTATCGATGCAGACATAAATCTAAATAAAACAATCAATGTTTATGATAGCGATGATAATTTTGATGAAGGTATAAAAATTATTGAATTGCCGCTTTGGTCAAAAATGTCTAAAATTAATAGTGAATCTTTAAAGTTTTTTTGTAAAATTTTAGATAATCTTGACGAGGTTCCGTCTTTCAATGGAATGTATGATCCAATTTTTATATCTATTTTGAATGATGACGAAGAAAATATGAGACGAATATTATTTTCATATGAACAGGATTCTAAAAAATTAATTAATTTTGCTATTTTATTTAATTCATATAATGTATTAGATTTATTAATGAGATTTAATAATATTGGATTCGAAAGTTTTATACCTATGGGATTTGATCAAGATTTAACGATGGAAAGAAATTTAATGATAAGTATAGAAGAAGATGATTATGTCCCTATGTATACAGCTGCACTATTATTAAGTGATTTAAATAGTTTAGAATATTTGATTGAAAATGGAGCCGATTTGCATATTAGTTTTAAGGCAACATCCTTTGATCGAGTTCGTGATATTCATAGAGAATATCGATATCAGCCTTTGGATTTACCTGATTATATAAATCTTGATGAAGATGTTATGCGATGTATAAGAAACTATTAGTATTATTTTTTATTATCCCGCAAAGCCTTGTCTTTTCTGATACATCTTTTATAAATGAAATAGGTTTAACTGAAAGAATTGTAAATGAAGCTGTTTTAAACATAGATAAATATAATAGTGATTTTGATAAAAATTTTAAAAATGAAAGTAGAATAAAAATTGCAAAATCAATTATTTTTCCAGAGGTTTTAAGATTTCGTAGTATAGGTAATATATGTGAAACATATTTGAATATAATTAACTTCGATTTTTCTATTGGATTATTTCAGATGAAGCCTTCATTTGTAAAAATGGTTCTTAATGAAAGTGGATTGTCTGGGGTTTATAATGATTTAACCAATAAAGAATTTATTGAAAAAATGAATAATGAATATTTTCAAATAGAAATACTGAAATATTTTATTAATCTCTGTTATGATAATATAGAAGAACTATCAGATAAAAATGATGAAGATACAATTATAATATTATCAACTGCATATAATTTAGGGGAATATAAAGATTTAAATCTGATTATTGATATGACTGATGTACCTGTATGGAGAAACACATACTTTAATGTTTATGAAAAGTACCCATACTCATACATATCAGTATATTATTATAATAAATTTTAGGCATAACAAACGCATGCAACTGTCGGTTTCTTTGTCACGGTTTTTGCTGATGCAAAAACGCGCGCCAATCCTTCCGCTGCGCTCCAGGAACGAAGCCCGCAGCTGATGCTGGGCGTTATGTTCAAAAAAATACAAAATTTAAGGATTATTATGTTATTTGAAAGTAAATTTAGAAATGACAATAGTAGATATAGAGAAAATGAATCAAATTATGGCTTTCTGGATAGATCCTCTAGAGAAATCTTTAATCGAGTAAGAAATTATTTAAATGAATGGTATGAAGAATATCCAAAAGAGCATACAAAAGACCTCGAAAAAAGATTAAAAGACTTTAATGAAGAGAATTTCTATGGTGCTTTTACTGAATTGTGTTTCTATATGATGCTGAAGAAAATGGATTTTAATATAGAAATACACCCAGAAATTGAGAATTGCAATGAGCACCCTGATTTTTTAATACTTAAAAATAATGAAAAAATAGCATATTTTGAAGCTACAACATCAAATAAAAAACATTTCGGAAAAACTGAAACAAAGCATGCAGAAAAAATAATAGAATATTTAAATGATAATTTGGAAAGTAAAGTGTTTGTGAATATTACATTTGAACAAATTAGTAAAGAACAGCCAAAATTAAAAGAAATCAAAGATTCAATACAAAATATTATTATTAAAAACGATATAAATAGTGAAAAACATATTTCTGTTGGAAGCTGGAGAATTAAATTAGGATTTATAGAATCTAAGGAAGGAAAAGTCTTAAAAAGACCTATTGGCTTGGAATCATTTGGTGTTAAATTCATAGATTCAAGAAAATCTTTACTAAATACGTTAAGAAAAAAAGCAAAAAAATATAAACACATTAATTTACCATTAATAGTTGCTGTAAATGTTTTAGATGGATTTCTTTTTGAACCTGCATATTCCGGTGAAACCTGCCACCCATTCCGGTTGAATCCTGCCACCTGCGAACACTTCAATCAACCAATGAAAT
>JAEINK010000121.1 GCA_016342585.1 Spirochaetales bacterium | reverse complement strand
TATTCGGTGGATTGCGGGAGGAATCCCATTTTCCGACCCAAAATCGTCATAAAGTCGAAATGACAGTTCCTATCATTGAAATGACAGTTCCTATCATTTTACTGCCGCGGCCATGAATAACCGATTTTCCCCTCTTTACAGCCTTGTAAATGGAAATCTGGACAGTGATAATTTTGATTCCGGGGTCTATTCCCTGGAAGGAATATCCGGCAACAGCATTTATAATGTTGGAGGAAAGATCGGTATAGGAACAGCCACACCATTATCCCGTCTGTCTCTGGCAGATAATATTAGTACCGGCAATATTGATAGTTTTGATGAATACCAGATTCTTCTTTTCTCCGTGGCGGGAACTCCTGAACAATCTTATGGCCTCGGTATAGAAGCCAATACCATGTGGTTCAACTCATACCAAAAATATAAGTTTATCAGACAGGGGCTATATTATGATATGATCATTAATGATGGAAGGGTCGGAATAAACTTTGATGTATCGGATGTTTACCCAAGCGCCACTTTGGATATCAATGGAAATCTATATGTTCGGGGAGGGTTACCTCTTGCAGCCAGTTGGCCTGCTTTACCCCAGGGAACTCATATGACCTGGAATGGGATGGAAGCTGGGGGAAAGACTGAATTTCTTAATCAAGGTGGCCTTGGGGGTGGTGGATTTACGTTCTGGAACTCTAATAACGGTTACACTTTACCAACAAAGATATTTGAGATTAATGGAAATGGAACCATTTGGGCCTTGGGAACATATACCGGTTCCGATGAGGTTCTAAAGAAAAATATAAAGATCCTGGATTCTCCCCTGGAAAAACTTCAGAATATAAGAGGTGTTAATTATAACTGGAGAGAGCAGGGCGGAACTCCTTTTTCTGATGACCTTCAGATTGGTTTTATCGCCCAGGAGGTGGAGGCCGAATATCCGGAACTTGTAATGACGAATTCCGATGGAATCAAGGCTGTTGCCTATGATAAGTTTACAGCCATCCTGCTCGAAGCAGTAAAGCAGCAGCAGGCCCAGATTGAACTTCTGGAAGGCCGTCTGGAAGCCCTTGAGGGCGGGCTTGAATAGGCTGCATCAAATAATTAACTTAATTTGATTCCAGTGATTCAATCCTGGTTTTAAGCGCATCGTTTTCTGCCTTCAGCTCTTTTATGGCATTCAGCATGGCCCATAAAACAGGGTCAGCATGTAAAGAGCGGTATCCGTTTTCTCCTCTGGTAACCGCCTCGGGGATTACCTCTTCCACCTCCTGAGCACTTAATCCAATCTGCCTTTCATCGGGGGATAATCCGAGGGTGTTATCGGCTTTATAGGAGAACTCGATGGGCTGTAACTGCAGGATTGACTCAAGACCGTTGTTGAAATCTCCATGGACGTTTTTAAGCCGTACATCGGATGTTGTCGCCCAGGTTGTTCCTCCCGAAGCTTTATAGGCATCTCCCTGAACATGAAGTCTCTGGGTTGGGTCATTCGAGCCAATACCGAGATTCCCGCTGCTGTTGAGTCTCATCCTTTCACTTGATCCGTTTGCAAAAAGTATATCTGCATCACTCCTTATAAGAAGTGAATTGTCAGGATGTGCAGCTGTCAGATTTTGGCCGGCAACGCCATTTGAAATTCCGATCATCCCCCGGCGGATATCTCCTTCGAAAAAATTAATGATAACCGAACCGGAGGCCTTGTTTAAATGAAGTAATGAGAGGGGGTTTGTTGAACCAATTCCAAGATTACCGGAGCTGTTGAGTCTCATTTTCTCACTTGAGCTGATCGCAAAAAGCATCTCTGTTTCTGCTCTGAAAATAAATGAATTATCGGGATGCGCATCTGTCAAAAGGCCCCCGGCTGTACCATTTGAAATTCCAATCAAACCCCGGAGAGAATCTCCTTCGGTAAATTTTGTGATAACCGAACCGGAAGCCGCATTTAAATGAAGTAATGATGCTGGATTTGTTGTACCAATCCCAATTTTCCCCCCGGAGTTTGTTATCACCCCGCCGGAAACCAGTGCCAGTGACTCTGTATCACTTTCCAGGTTGGAATGGTCCAATGGACTGCTTAGAAGAGTGTAAATAAGCCCAAACCGGGTATTTAACAGATCGGCGGAGATAAGATCCCCGGGAGAGAAATCACCAGGATCTGCTATTGGGTCAGCAATGACCCCATTACCTTGAAGAAGGATTATTAGAATTATAATTGAGAGTATCAAATGATTAGAGTTTTTTTGCATAATTTTTCTCCTATAGAAATAACAGGATTTTGAATTAGAGCTTTTTAATGATAGGACCACTTGTGATGAACGTCAACTATTTTTGATCTATAACGACAATTATTTTTGAACTTTTTAATTCCATACGAATATCCTCACCGAGATCTTCCCGGTGGATCCCCTCTCCCTTGCCGATGAGCCTGAAATTATTACGCTCCTGTTGTGAGCCATAGTAGAGACGGGGATACCAGCTGATGGGCAGTGAAAGAATCCGGCCATCATCAAGAGTTTGGGTATTCATTTTCCAATCCCGGAATTTCAAAATCAAGAATAGAAACTTGGCATATTTATGGCAGGGTGGTATTTTCTATGTATGAGAACCACGATCCGCATGAAAGACAGTCTCCTCCACGAAGCGAAGATTCAGGCGGCCGAGCAAAGCATCAGCCTGACAGCGTTTATTGAAGACGCGGTGGAGCATAAGCTTCATCCGGGTCACGATGCTGAACGGGTTTTTACGGATAGTCACCCATCCTAAAATCTTCAAAGTTCCAGCCCCCAATTCAGAACCGCCGTCCGGGCCGCAGCAAAAAAAAAGCCCGGGTGAAAAACCCGGGCGAAAGGAGTAAAAGAAGGGAGATGGGAAAAAACTAAACAGTCCCTGTTTTCTTTTTCAGAAAAGCAGTCCCAAAGGGGATCTTTTGGCGGATCGGCGGTAACCGATACGGTTTCTCCGGTAAACGGGTGGCGGAATTCTGTTTTTCGGGAGAATAGATGGATTCCTCCTCCGGGATTGCTCCGCCGGGCGCCGTACTTCAAATAGCCCTTTACGGGACAGCCCATGTGAGCCAGCTGAGCCCGGATCTGATGATGCCTTCCGGTTATAAGATCAATTTCCAAAAGCCAGTATTTATCG
>JAEINK010000002.1 GCA_016342585.1 Spirochaetales bacterium | reverse complement strand
AACGATGTTCATGCAATGGAAGCGCTTTTAAGAGTCTTTGCCGGAAACCCATTCATGGTTGGTGCTGAGTAGTTACCAAGCTTGATAATAATATCCTTGAATACATCCATTACAACTACCGTAAAGGAGTGGTGTTTGAAAGGATGAACCTCCACGCCCCCGATACGAGAACTATCATTATGGATGGCCAGGAGGTTCTAATGAATTCTCCCATGCGTGCCTCCTCGGCCCCGAAAGCCCCGGGGAAAAGCCTGGCCAGTCAATTGACGAGGGCCTTTGGGATGGCTTACCAACTTGGCTTGGGGTCGGAGCAAAAATAGCAGAAAGATATGTCAATGAGGAATGTGGTCTGAGCAATCGATAAAAATAAAAGATATGCCAATTAAAAATAATGAATATTATCGAGTTATTTAAATATCAGATCTAATAAATAATTAAGAAATTTTGAATCAAACCAACTCTTATGCCAGTTATATGGTATAGGAGACTGGATGATGAGAAAACTTCGAATTAAAAGAAAAAATGCTGTTTACCATGTCGTTGCCAGGGCCAATCGAGGAGAATTCATTTTAAACACTTCAGATATGAAAGAAATGTTCCTTAAGATACTTGGTCAGGCAAAAAGAAAATATAAGTTTAACTTAAAACATTTCTGCATAATGAGTAACCACATTCATCTGATGATTGAACCCACAGGCGACACTGATCTTTCAAAGCTAATGCAATGGATTCTTGCAGTTTTTGCAAGCAGATTCAACCGTTTTTTCGGTCTAAAAGGTCATGTCTGGTATGATAGATTTAAAAGCAAGATCATTGAAACCTTAATTCAGTTTATAAAAACCTTCCAATATATTTCAGATAATCCTGTGAAAGCAGGAATTACTGTTAACAATAAGGACTACGATTTCTGCGGGCTAAAGTACGTGAAATGTAATTACTCTGGCCTGGTAGAATTACCGGATAAACTAATCAGACTTCTTTTTCCGGAGTTCAGACAAAATCTATTAATTCACTCTTGAAAAATAACATTGGAGTGGAATATTTAATGAACTAAGACTGTTGATTGCCCCGTCTTTACCTAATATCAAACTAATATAGCAGAAGTTATGAGTATGGGTGAGCTGGTAGATATTACCAGTTGTGAATTCGAAGAATCCCAGGAATTAAAAATTAAAATCCTTCCACAGCTAAATCTATCTGTACCTGTACTTAACATTCATCCTCCGACCCCAAGGGGAAGAAGTAAGGCACTATTTCCAAGAACAAGAAGGAGGGGTAATAGAGTATCTATATAATTTCGTGATTTTCTGTCCAAAGAATGATTATCTGCTATCAGTTTTTTCGGTAATCCTACATCCTTAGATGAAAGCATTAGCAGCATCTTGTCGACTGACCTTATAGGGTTCCGTGGATTAAAGATTCCCCTGTTTTCGGTCAATAACTCAAAATACCAGAAGGTCTCCCCAAGGAGCCTCCCCCACCGCCCCGGGAGGATGAGGCGTGATGAGATAAAACTCCGTGAAATCACAATAAGCCCCGCAAGGAGCAATCCCTTGAAGAATCCACGCTCCAAAGCCCCGGAGGTAACAGTAAAATTCCCAAGGGAAAACAAAATCTTTCCATTTGGAGAAAGAACATTTAAAAGAGTGACGGTAAGGAGCATGATCAATACAGGAAGCGGTTTATACTGCCTGCCCGAAAAAATGGATATCAAAGTAAAAACAATAACCTGTACCAGTCGAACATAGAGATTTTCCTGAAGGACAAAGCCAAACATGATTACAAGGCCACAAAAAAATTTAAATACAGGAGGTGTCTCTTTCATAAGATTTCTATTACTCACGATTTATGCCTCCTTTCAATTTCTGAAGGGTCGGAGCTCATCCAGACCGAGGTTGCGGCAAACTTTTCAGCAAAAATACCAAGCAAAATCGCTGTCACGCCCCCGGCGGCCAGGAAAGGAGGAGCGAACAACCAGGCATTCTGTCCAAAGACAGTGAACCGGGAGAAGGTAAGCTGAACAAGGTTCGATGCCAGGGCGCCCATCAGACTGATCCCGATTAACGAGATAAATCGCCTCCCGAACCGGAAGGTCAGGAGCATGACGAGGCAGCTTGCCATGGAGCCGGCGGCAGAGAACAAAAAGATATAGCTGAAAAGTGTACCGTTTACCAGCCCCTGTCCCAGAATCTTTATTACGACAAGTGAGATAACCTGCCCCGGGCTTAAGATGGAGAGGCCGATGAGGATGGGAAGGTTGGCCAGTCCCAACCTTAAAAAAGGTAGGGGTTTGGGTATCATAAATTCGACCGTGGCAAGAAAGAGGCAAAAAGCACCAAGCAGGGCCACAGTTTTGGATGAGTGTGATGAAGAAAAAGATGCGTCTGAATCTCTGTGGGGATTAATAGGAGAGGTCATCCACGCCTCCGTCAACAGAATTATCCCCATCGATTCCCGCCCCGCTCACGCCACTCTGAATCCGAATGAAGACCCTATTGGGTAGACAGGCATTCCATTCGTTATATTTGGAAATGGCAGTACTATTCACACAGGTTTTATCCGGACATGGAGAGTCGGCAATACTCACTTCCCCCTGGTGAATATGGACAATCGAAGCACCTAGAGGCCCATTGGCCTTAATCTCATCATCTTCATCAAGAGGATAGAGGAACTCACCTTCATCAGATTTAATATAAAGAAGGGGTTCCCCGGAGGAGGGTTTGTAGACATTCACAGCTATCAGAATGATGATCCCAATCGTCAGTAGAAAAGGTATGAAATCACCAGGTTTTATTATCTTCATTTACTGATAATATATCATAATTTCCTCCTCTATAGATACCTTTCATGTATAATCATAGTAGACATATTTCGATGGCTTTCGTACAATTAATACTGCCGCATGCCGGGAGATTGTCTCTTTGCATTTTCTAATCAACAAAGGTAATGATAAAAACAAGACGAGGTTCAAAATGAATAAACGACTTCTTCATAACACCATCTTTCTGATAATAGCTGCCCTGCTCCTCTTTTCGGGTTGTGCAGGAAGGAACACAACTCTCCCCTCTTCCGAATGGGTTCAAGCCTATACCCGTGGGGAGATATCCTCTTCCTCAAAGCTATCGATAGTATTCACAAGTCCTCTGGGAACTGAGGGAGAAGAACTCTCCTTATCCCCTTTTAAAATTTCTCCAGCTATTTCAGGAAAGGCAATGTGGACCTCATCCCAGACCCTTTCATTCATCCCTGAGGAGAGATTAGAAAGTGCAAAAGAGTACACCGTTTCCTTTTCAGCCTCACGCTTTACAACAGCCATGTCAAAACTGCAAGGAAACTTTCGGAAGCTTGAAGATTTTGATTTTACGGTAAGGGTGATAGAACAGCAGCTGATTGTAAACAAAGGAATCCTCATCATCCCAGATCCTTCTCATCCAGAGCTCATGGAGTATCAGGCAACCATTACAGCTGCCGATACGGCAGATATATCTGAAATATTAAAAATGGTAAAAATTAGTTACAAAAATCAGGATCTTCAGCTCAAACTGACTAAATCAGCAAACGAAAATGAGTTTGATCTCAGGATTTCAGATATAGCAAAATATGAATCGGAAGAAACACTTAAACTCAAACTGTCAGGGTCAGCCGTTACCCCCGACAGGGATAAAAGCGTCACCATTCAAGTTCCCAGCAGGGAGGAGTTCAAGGTTCTGGCGGTTAACCCTGTCACAAAGGGGGATAAATACATAGAAGTGATTTTTTCATCCCCCTTATCCGAATCCCAGGATCTGCGGGGGCTTATATCCGTAAAAAATACTCCGGATGTTCAGCTTGTAAGTAGATCCAATCGGGTCAAGATTTACAATAATTCCGAATGGTCTGAAAATCTTGAGATTGTTATTGAAAATCAGATCAGGGATATTTCAAATAAAACACTTATCGATCTTCAAACCAGAACGGTTACCTTCCCTGCGGAGAAACCCCAGCTAAGATTTGTGGGGGACGGAGCAATCCTCCCTTCAAGTCAGGGAACTACGGTTACCCTGGAAACCATGAACCTGAATGCGATAATGGTGGAGGCGATACAGATCCACGGTCAGAATATTCCCCAGTTCCTGCAGATCAACAAACTCGATGAATCGAACGAACTGGTAAGGGTGGGCGAAACGGTCTGGAGAAAGGTTATCGATCTCCAATGGAAGGATGAAAATGCGGATAAATGGGTACGGTACGGCCTGGACCTCTCTCCCCTCCTTGAAACTTATCCCGAGGGGTTCTTTCATCTGAAAGTGACCTTCCGGCACCCCCATATTGAATATGAAAACAAGAACAATTCAGCCTTCGAAAAGGAGAAAAGTTCTGAAGATTTCTTTGACGATTTCGGTGGTGAACCGGAGGCCGAAGCAGAATCAAGTTACTGGAATTATTATGAGTCAAACCAATCCTGGGATTACAGAAGAAACAGGAACGATCCAAACCATCCGGCTTACTATCAGGTTTGGTATGATCATAATATAGAAGCATCCCGAAATATACTGGTATCAAACATAGGGATTATCGCTGATTCGGATGTGGAGGGCAACTATATTGTTTCAGTGACCGACCTCAGGGATGTGTCAGCTCTCAGGAATGCCTCGGTTGAACTCTATAACTATCAAAACAGACTGCTTGCTGAAGGAAAAACTGACCGGGAAGGCCTGGCGAAATTCAAACTTGAGGAAGCACCCTTTTTAATAAAGGCCGAAGCCCCCGGGAATCAAACAGGAAACTACGGGTACCTCAGGATGAATACGCAGGCTATTAGAACAACCAGCCATTTTGATACGGGGGGTGTGAAATCCGTCGATGGTGTAGAGGGCTATATCTATGGGGAACGCGGGGTATGGCGCCCGGGCGACAGGATATATCTGAATTTCATACTCCAGGATAAAAACGATATTATTCCCGACGACCATCCAGTCCTCTTTCAGCTACTGGATCCTTTTGGACATGAAGTGGATAACGGTATTGAAACAGAAAATGTGGACGGCTTTTACTCCTTTTACACCCAGACCGATGAAAACGCCCCGACGGGAGACTACCGGGCGAAAATTATGGTAGGCGGTAAATTCTATGAGAAAACCATAAAAATTGAAACCGTGATGCCCAACAGACTCAAAGTAAATCTGACCCTGGAAGATGAAGAGCAGGGACTTATGAACGGAAACTTCCGCGGGCTCCTGGAATCCCAATGGCTCCATGGCGCACCGGCATCCGGACTCAAAGCAGATATTAAAGTGAATTTCGGCCCCTCTTCCACAAGCTTTGCAGGCTGGGATGAATATATTTTCGACGATCCGGCCCGGCCCATCCGTGCCCAGCAGCAAACCATCTATAGTGGAAATCTGGATAATGATGGTCTGGCAGAACTAAGCGGCTCTTTCAACGTTTCCGGGGCGCCGGGGAAAATCAACGCCTTCATTACAACAAGGGTTTTTGAACCGGGTGGTGCCTTCTCTACCGAGCAGGTCTCCTACCCCTTCCACCCCTTCGCTCAATATGTCGGATTGAAAACTCCCAAAGGGGATGCGGCACGGGGGATGCTCCTGACCGACGAAGATCAGAGGGTCGACATAGCCCTCCTGGACAATCAGGGAAATCCTGTTGAATCCGGAAAAGTAAGGGTGGAGATCTATAAACTCAACTGGCGATGGTGGTGGGAAACCGAAGAGGAGAATCTCGTTTCCTATGTGAACCGCTCCTCCTTGAGCCCGATTGAATCGGGGGAGGTTGAGATTATCGATGGACGGGGTACCTGGGATTTTCAGATCCATTACCCCGACTGGGGACGCTACCTTATTCGGGTTACCGATAAGGAGGGAAATCATTCAGCAGGAAAGGTTACCTATATCGATTGGCCGGGTTGGGCGGGAAGGGCTCAGGAGGAGGGCGCCGGTGGAGCAGCCATGCTTGTCCTTACAGCCGATAAACCGAATTATCACCCAGGCGAGAATATAGCCATAAACCTCCCCACTTCGAAAGGGGGAAGAGGACTTCTGACGATAGAAAAAAGTGGGAAGATTCTGGAATCCCGCTGGTTTGAGGGAGAGGATGGTTCCACTAAGATAATGGTTCCGGTGACAGCAGCCATGGCTCCCAATGTTTATGCCCATGTAACATATCTTCAGCCCCACCTTCAGACCAGGAACGATTTACCCATAAGAACCTATGGTGTTATCCCTCTAATGGTAGAGGATGAGAGGACAAGAATTCATCCACTCATAACAGCACCAACAAGCTTCAGACCAGAAGAGAAGGCAAGAATAACAGTCCGTGAGTCTGAAGGAAAAGCCATGACCTACACTCTGGCTATGGTGGATGAAGGACTCCTCGGGATCACCAGGTTCTCTACCGGAAATCCCTGGTACCACTTTTACCGAAAAGAAGCCTCCTTTTTAAGAACCTGGGATCTCTACGACTATGTGGCCGGCGCTTACAGCGGAGTCCTGAATACACTCCTTGCTGTCGGAGGAGGAATGGGGGGTGATGAACCGGACGGGGGTAGAAAGGTTAACCGTTTTGCCCCGGTTGTCAAAGTGCTTCCCCCTGTCTATCTGGAAGCCGGTGGGATCAATACACATGAAATCGACATGCCCCTCTATATTGGGGCCGTAAGGCTTATGGTTGTGGCAGCCCATGAGGGTGCCTATGGCCGGGCAGAAAAAGAGGTACCCGTTAAATCTGAAATCATGGTAATGGGAACGGCACCCCGGATTTTAAGTACGGGAGAAACCATCGATCTACCCGTAACGGTATTTGCCCTGGATGAAAGGATTGACAGGGCGGATGTCTGGATAGATGTTGAGGGGCCCATAAATATCGATGGAGAGGCCATTAAATCTATCCTCTACGATCAACCCGGCGAAGGAGAGACCAATTTTACCATCAAGGTTTCCGATCAGCCTGGTGAAGGGCTTATAAAGATAAGAGCCCGGGGACTTGGTTTTCAGGCGGAACAGGAGATCTCTGTAAAAGTAAGAATTCCATCTACCCCGGTAACAGAGGTTCAATCTTTTGAAATCCCTCCCGGAGGGACATGGTCCGGCACGATTAACCTGCCAGGAGTGGGTGGAACAAATTGCATTACCCTGGAGGCGGCCCGTATACCCCCGATCAATCTGACTAAAAGAATGGATTATCTGCTGGGGTACCCTCACGGGTGTATAGAACAAACGACCTCCAAGGCATTCCCCCAGTTATATCTGGGAGATCTTGTAAGCCTGACCGAAGAGGAGTGGGCAAAGCAGCAGCTCAACATTGAGTCGGCCCTGGATGCACTTAAAGGATTCCAAACCTACTCAGGTGGGTTCTCCTACTGGCCGGGACAGGCGGATCCGACTGAATGGGGAACAAACTATGCCGGCCATTTCATCCTCGAAGCCGAACGGAAGGGATTTAAACTCCCCGAAGGAATGAAGGACGATTGGCTTGATTATCAATCTGACATGAGTAATGAGTGGAGTTCCAATGAGCGGGAGGGTATGAGAAATCAGGCTTACCGGCTTTACACCCTGGCCCTGGCTGGCGAGGCGGATCTCCCCGCCATGAACAGACTCAGGGAGAAGGGAAACCTGGACACGGCGGCCCGCTGGCGGTTAGCCATGGCCTACAACCTTGCAGGATACAGAAGAGAGGCCTTCAACCTAATTAACCACGCCGAAACCTCAGTGGAAGAGTATAGAGAAACCGGGGGGACCTATGGAAGCGGATTCCGTGACAAGGCTATGATCCTTGAAACCCTGATCCTCCTTAATAAACGCTCTGAGGCTGTGCGGCTGGCAACAGAGATTAGCAGTGTCCTCTCTGGAGAGGAGAGGCTTTCAACACAGGAGAGTGGATTTGCCATCATGGCCATAAGCAAATATGCGGATTCCATGAGTGGTAGAAATGAACTCTCCCTTGAATATGCCTGGAATGGTGGTAAGAGTGAATTCCTGTCTACCAATAAACCGATGATTGCACAGGAAATTGAGGCCGGTCGGGTCGAAAGTGGTCAGCTGACAATCAGGAACACATCTTCCATGGTTCTCTTTCCACGGATCATCGCAACCGGCCAGCCTACCCCGGGAAGGGAGCGGGCTCAAGCCGAAGGACTCAGCCTTTCAGTAACCTACAGACATACGGATGGAAGCCTGGCGGATCTGTCCAACCTGATCCATGGCGAGGATCTGGAAATCGTTGTTACGATTGAAAACAAAACCAGGGAAAGCCTCGAAGAGGTGGCTATATCCCACCTCCTGCCGGCAGGTTGGGAGATTCATAACGACAGACTGGCAACAGGCAGCGGAAGAAACAGCAACAGCGATATAGATTACCAGGACATCAGAGACGACAGGGTCTACACCTATCTGGACCTTCCCTATCGTGCTAAAAAAGAGATAAAGATCATGGTGAACAACTCGTATAAGGGAAGGTTTTACATGCCCCTTATCACCGCAAGCCCTATGTATGAACCCGATTACCAATCTGTTGTTCCCGGACGGTGGATATTCATAGGAGAGAGGGAGTAGATTAAAACCTTGAAACTGAGACTCTCCCGATTATTCATATCACCTTTAGTGGGGGCGGGTTTTATCCCCGCCCTCGCTTTTATCCTCATAATCTTCATCTGGTTCACCTACCTTTGTCTGCCGACCGACCTTTTCCCGAAAACCTACTCTATAGTCATAAATGACAGGGATGGAAACCTCCTCAGTGCGGGGATTGCCGCCGATGGGCAATGGAGATTCCCCGGACATGATGATCTCCCCGAAAAATTTATTGCTGCCATAACAACCTACGAAGATAAAAGGTTTTACTCTCACAATGGAATTGACATCCTCGCCCTGGGCCGTGCCATCCGACTGAATTTCATGGAACAGCGGATTGTAAGTGGAGCCTCAACTCTTACGATGCAGGTATTAAGACTCCAGAGGGAGGGACAAGCCCGGATATACTCTGAAAAAATCATGGAGATGCTCCTGGCTCTCCGGATCACATTACGATATGACAAGACCGAAGTCCTGCGACTCTTCGCCTCCCATGCCCCCTTCGGAGGAAACGTTGTAGGGATAGAAGCGGCCTCCTGGCGGTATTTCGGCCGGTCTCCCGATAACCTGGGGTGGGCAGATGCCGCCATGCTGGCCGTCCTGCCCAACTCACCAGGTCTTATCCACCCCGGAAAAAACAGGGAAGAACTCCTTACCAAAAGGAATAGGCTACTCATGACGCTTGAAGAGAAGGGCTTCATGGACAAGAGTGCTCTATCCCTCGCCATGGATGAACCTATCCCCCAGAATCCGGTTCCCCTGCCACGTCATGCCCCCCACCTTCTTTCAAGGATGCTAAAGCAGGGGGTCGGAGCTTTGACTCCGCCGACCGGGGATGGAGCAATATCAACAACCATAGATGGAAACCTCCAGCGCCAATTAAATGTTCTCTGTGAAAAATACTCAGAACAGCTATCAAGCAGGGGCATCGAAAACCTGGGCGTTCTTGTTATTGAAACAAAGACCGGGGAAGTAGCTGCATACACCGGAAATGGCCCCCTGGATAAAGTTCGAAACAGTTATGTGGATATGGTGACAGCTACAAGATCCACCGGAAGCCTGCTGAAACCATTCCTCTACGCCGGGATGATCGATGCAGGAGAACTTCTCCCCCGACAACTTGTACTGGACGTCCCCACCAGGATGGGGGCCTATATGCCAGAAAACCCTACCCACATCTATCTGGGGGCCGTCCGGGCGGATAACGCCCTGGCCCAATCCCTCAATGTACCGGCGGCACGCCTCCTCAAGGAATTCGGGGTCAACAGATTCTACGGTTTGCTTGAAGATATGGGGATGAATACTCTTATACGATCCGCCGATGGGTATGGCGTAAGCCTTGTCCTCGGGGGCTCCGAGGGAAGCCTTGAAAACCTTGTCAGTATGTACAGTAGCCTGGGAAGAGAAATTCTGAACAACTCACCAGAAAAAGCTCTCTTCAATCCGATCTATTTCCCCGATGGCCCCGCAGCGGCAGCCCAGGACTCGCCACTTCACCCGGGCTCCGCCCGGATAGTCCTAAAAGCAATGGAAGAGCTGGTCAGACCAGAGGCGGAAATCGGCTGGAAAAATTTTATGTCATCTAAACAGGTTTCATGGAAAACAGGAACGAGTTATGGATTCCGTGACGCCTGGGCCATTGGTGTAACCCCTGGCTATACGGTGGGTGTATGGGTCGGCAATGCCACGGGAGAGGGAAAACCGGGAATACAGGGAACAAAGGCCGCGGCCCCCCTCCTCTTCCAGGTTCTGGAACGGCTCGATACACAGGGTGATTTTTCATGGCCTTCCGGTATGGTGGAAGCAGAAGTCTGCACGAAAAGCGGGTACCTTGCCGGGCCCGACTGTCCCGAGTCGGAGCTGATCCTTCTACCTCCGACCCCCGGTGCGGGGAGGGTCTGCCCCTACCACAGACTCATCCATCTTGATCCCACCGGAAATTATCAGGTGACAACTAAAGAGGAGGCTGGCCACCGGATACGTCAGGAGAGTTGGTTTGTCCTTCCCCCTGTGGCCGAGTGGTACTACTCCCGATGGAATATAGACTATACCCCCCTTCCTCCCCATAAGAATGAGAACAAGAGTGTGGACAACGCTCCTATGGCCCTCCCCTTTCCCACCGAAAATGATGAATTTTATATTCCGGTTGATATGGATGGTAAACCGGGACTGGCTGTATTTGAGGTTTTTCACAGGGAGGCGGGCAGGACTCTCTTCTGGCATCTTGATGATGATTACCTTGGGCAGACAACTGACATCCACCAATTTGAATTAAGGCCAAAAAAAGGGCCCCATACCCTCACCCTGGTAGATGACAGAGGGGCCGTATTATCGAGAAGGTTTACACTCCTTTCCGATTAAACGTTAAAAAAACGAAACATCCTCACTCTAACAAATTGTAAACAGCGGCAAAACACGGGAATCAAAGATTAATCCCGATTCTGTGTCTCGATTCGCCGCAGCCAGGAGAGGGGCAAAAGAGAAACAGGATGGATAAATCCCATCTGTCCCGCATCCTCATTCACCACCATGGTGGGAAGCCCTACGAGCTCATAAAAAGCATTTATTACGGCACCACCCGAATTTCCGCCATTGATCTCCGCATCGGTTTTGATAATCGTTCCATAAAAGGTCCGCTGATACCCGCTCACAATACCCTGGGTGATGGAAACAGAAGATCGACTTCCTGTTCCGCCGATACCCGGATATCCAATAACAACCAGAGGCTGACCGATCCGCAGGCGATCAGAATTCCCCAGTTCGAAGAAGGGGAACTCATACCCATAGGGAAGATCCTGACCATAAAATCCGGAATCAACCTGAAGAAGGGCAAGATCCTTATCCTCGTTATAATCGACAACCTTAAGCTTGAAAAGCTCCACCGGAGGATTTTCGGGGGTGAGGGTCACCGCTCCATAGATCTCCTCGGATGGCTTCCCTTCGGCCGATTCAATCACATGATAATTTGTAAGAACAAGCCCCGCTTTCGAGACAATACACCCGGATCCGGTTCCATTTTCAGCAATAATCTCCATAGTTGATAGAAGCGCCCGCTCCATCTGCTCTTCAGGAACCGTAAGGAAGGGGATAATCCGCAAAAAAGCAGGAGCGTCATCATCAAGTGTAGCTACGATGGAGAAGGTTTCCGGGGCATCATCGACGATCTGATCAAAAACAGTTATATAATATGTGCCCGGTTTAAGCGGTTTCCCCGGTCTACTTTTTAAGACAAGACTCTCCCGACTCAGAACCCACTCCCGGATATAATCCGCTTCGCCCTCATTTCTTGCGGGTTCTCCATAGCGGATAAAAAAATCAAGGTCCCCCATGGTATCAAAAAGGTCCACCCTGAAACTGTTCGTTCCGGAAGGAACATTAAAAGAGAAGGTCTTCACCATCCCCTCTTCGGGTGTAAGGATTGAAACCTTCTTTTCACCAGAAGTAAGTCCGCCTCCTTCCGGTAATGAAATAACCTCATAATTCAGGGTAAAAGGGAGATCGAAAATTTTCTCACCATCAGAGATGGGGGGGGTATCCAATTGATAGGCAACATCCACATAGTAGGTTCCGGATTTTAAGGGAGACTTATTCATCCGGGAGACAAAAAGCTCTTCATTAAAATCATCCTGTGCGGCAAACGCATCCACATCATCATAAGAGAGGATTTCTTCATCCCATTTAATGAAAATATCGAGATCTGCCTGACTCCCCGTCAAATAAAGCCGAACGGCAAAAGAGTCTGCAGGGACTTCGATAATGAAGGTCTGATACCAGGGAGTATCGGGCTGAAGAGAGATCATCCCGGATACACTTGTTCCGGGTTCCATAAGATTAAGCTCCGGCTTCTTGGATTCTTTGCCGGCTGCCGAAACTCCAGTTTGTAAAAAAAGGAGTATAAATATAAATATGAATATTTTAGAAGAAATCTGATTTCTATTCTGTAAAATCACGGTGACCTCGGTGTTTGCTTGATTAACATCAATCTACCACATTTTCTCTCCGGTTTCAAAGCAGATATTCAAAGAGTGAGATAAAAACAACTATTTTTCGTAAATAGCGGGGTGGATTCAGTGGAAAAAAGGGCCTATCAGCGTTAGAATAGGCAAAAATCAAGGAGGTTTTGAAATGAGTGATACTCTCCCTCTCTGGGATCTGACAACAGTATTTCCTTCCATGGAAAGTAACAAATATAAAGCAGAAAGGAACCGGTTCATCAGCGAGATAGAGGAGTTTGAATCCTTTCTAAAAATCGATAACTTAGGGGATCCCAAAACCTGGCTCACTGAGGCTCTGGATAGACATGACAGGATAACAGATCTGCATGAAGAGCTTGAATCCTACATATATACACAATTTTCAACAAATACAACCGACCCGGCCATACTGAAAGAGCTGAATAAAATCGAAGCCGATGTTGTTCAGCTTAAATCGACAGGAACCCTCTTCTGCGACAGACTGGCAGAACTGAACGAAGAGGGCAAACTCTTTCCAGCGGTTGAATCCGGGGGATTCGAAAGCCACAGGTTTTTTATTGAAGAATCGCTTGAAGAGCAGAAACACCAGATGTCCCGTGAGGAGGAGAGCCTCGCAGCAGAACTCTCCATGAGCGGCGCCGATGCCTGGGCAAGACTCCAGGAATCAGTCTCATCCACCGTTTCCACCCTATGGGATGAAGGAACAGGGGAAACTAAAACCGTAATCGAACTTCGCGCCCTGGCCTATCACAAGGAGAGGGATGTAAGAAAAAATGCTTTTGAAAAGGAGATATCCCTCTGGAAACAGATGGAGACTCCCCTGGCCTACGCCTTAAACGGGATAAAAGGAACATCGCTTACCCTCTGTAAAAGAAGGGGATGGGAGTCACCGCTGGACATAAGCCTCAGAAGTGCGAGGATCAGCAGGGAAACCCTGGATGCCCTCATAGGGGTTATGACCGACAACCTGCCGGTTTTCAGGAAATACCTGAAAGCCAAGGCGGAACTTATGGGTGTTGAAAAATTGGCCTTCTACGATATTTTTGCCCCCATGGAGGCGGCGACTGAGATGGGATTTGATGAGGTAAGAACATTTATAATTGATAAATTCTCAGCCTTCTCGCCCAGAATGGGGGCCTATGCAAAGAAAGCTTTCGATTCAAACTGGCTGGATACAAAACCTCGGGAAGGAAAAGTAGGAGGAGCCTACTGTACAAGCTTTCCCCTGACCGGAGAGTCACGGATACTTTGTAACTTTGACGGTTCCTACGATGCCCTGACTACCGTTGCCCACGAGTTGGGTCACGGATATCATCATGAGATACTGAAAGATGAAAAGGCCGTTGCCCGGCAGTACCCCATGACTCTTGCGGAGACGGCGTCAATTTTCGCGGAAAACGTGGTATTCAACCAGGCTGTGAGCCAGGCGAAGGGTGCTGAAAAACTCGCGCTTATTGAGGATTTTCTTAAATCCGCCACCCAGGTTATAGTCGACATCCTTTCAAGGTTTATCTTCGAAGAGAGTGTTTTCGAAAAACGCAAAGAGGGTGAATTATCGGCAGATGAATTTTCGGCTCTGATGATCGAAGCCCAGAAGAAAACTTATGGCGATGCCATACTCGAATCGGAACTCCACCCCTATATGTGGGCTGTAAAAGGCCATTACTATATCCCGGGACTGGATTTCTACAACTTCCCCTACGCTTTCGGTCAACTCTTCGGCATGGGACTTTATGGTCAGTATGAGGAAAAAGGAAGTTCCTTCGCAGCAGATTACGATGAACTTCTCCTTCATACAGGAACAGCACCCGCCGAAAAGGTTACAACCCGGGCGGGATTTGATATAACAAAGAGGGATTTCTGGCAGCGGGGAATAGACACCATAGCCGGCCATGTGGAAACCTTCGTACAACTTGTAAAAGAGGAAACAAAATAATGAAGCAGAAAGTTGGAATATTAAGCGCCGGAGCCTGGGGAACGGCCATCGGGAAAGTCCTGTCGGATAAGGGTTATTCCGTCCAGATGTGGGATTTCATGGAATCAGTTGTGGAGGACATCAATACAAGGCATAAAAACAGCCAGTATCTCCCGGCGGTCGATCTTTCGGAAAACCTGACAGCCACCTCAGACCTGAACGAAGCAGCCGACGGAAAAGATTATCTGATTGTGGCCTCACCTTCACTCTACATACTGAATACAGTGAAACAACTCACCACCATCCCATCCATCGCAGAAGGCAAAACAAAGATAGCGGTTCTTACCAAGGGGTTCCTGCCATCCACAACCGGCCCCAAGCTGATCCTCCCCTCCATGGAGGATTTCCTGCCGGGCTTCTATCGGGATAACCTGGTCTATATTTCCGGGCCAAGCCATGCGGAAGAGGTGGCGAGGGGGAAATTGACAGGGCTAATATCCGCCTCAAAGAACGGAAAAAACTCGATCCTCTTCAGGGAGCTTCTTAACGGAACAAACCTGATGGTCTTCTCCTCCCTGGATACGCTGGGAGTTCAGACCTGTGGTGCGGTTAAAAATGTTATAGCCCTGGGGTTTGGGATGCTGGACGCCATGATGGAACTCTCTACCAAATTCGGTGACAATACAGAATCTCTTCTGCTCGCGGCAGGTCTCAATGAGATCCAGTCAATAGGAATGGCCCTGGGTTCCCCCTATCCCGAAACCTTCACATCGATTGCCGGTGTTGGTGATCTGGATGTAACCTGTCGAAGTAAGCATGGAAGAAACCGAAGATTCGGCCGTGAGATCATCACAGACAGACTGCTGGATAAATATTCAGGGATAGAAGAGGTCATCGACGATATGGCCAAAAGGGGCTACCTTGCAGAAGGTTGTGTAGCCGCAAAGTATGCCCACGAGATAGGGAAGGGACATAAACTAAAACTCCCCATCTGTGATACGGTTTATGCCATCCTGAATGATGAACTGAACCCCTTCGATGCGATTGAATCCCTTATGAGGTCTTTGACCGGGTCAAACGTTTAATCTTTTCAAGGGCCTCTCGGGTAAATCCCTCCCACTCCATAGGGAAAAAGGTATTATTATGATAGAGTGGTTCATCTTTTAAGGGAAAAACAGAGGCCCGGCAGGATTCCTCCCACATGGGACTGCCCGGCACGGGTGAGTATTCGGAAAGGCTGATGCTCACTCCGGTTTTTTTTGCAAATCGGACCGATTTTTCCACATCCTCCCACCTCTGACCCGGAAGACCGGCAAGGATATACACCCGGATATCAACCGGGGAGAATCCGGCCTCCCGGAGCGTTTCGATCTTCCCCGGAAATGAGGCAGGATCGAATTTCCCGTCACGCTTCCTGTGGAACTCCTCAGAGGCACTCTCATAGCCAAGCCGGATCTCCCTGAACCCGGCTCTCACCATAAGGTCAGCCGTCTCCCCATCCAGGTATTTCAGGTGGACCGCATTGGGCGTATAGAAGTTGAAATCAAGCTGAGCTGCGATTACCATCCTGAGGAAGGGATGAAAGAGTTCCCCCTTCTTATAAAGGAGAGCATCATCGTAGAAAGCAAAATTCCTCGTCCCGGAATAGTGATGAATGGCCATCATGGATTCAAAAGCATCGCGGCCATCCCCCGGATGAAAACCTTCGGAAATCCGTCGGGAAGCACAGTAATCGCAGTTGAAGGGACACCCCCTGTTCATCCTGATTATGCCTGCCGAATCCCAGACACGGGGCAGGAGCAGAGGACTTATGGTGGGGCGTCCTGTATCCAACAATCGCTCCTCCGACCCCAGAATGGGAACAGGAAGTCCCGATTTTCGAAGGAAGGAGGCAAAGGGTTCCGATACTGCCATCCTCCCGCCTGATGCGACAAGAGCATCCCCGATTATAGCGGCATCCGCGCCACAAACATTTTCACAATGGTCCGGCATGAGGGAGGCATATATTCCACCCACAGCGACAGGGATATGAGGATAAGATTTTCGGACCCGCCGGACAGCCTCCGCGACCCCGCGGTACCAGTAGGTCATACCGCTGGTTACCAGTACAAGATCCGGTACTGCTGCGGCAATTCGCCTCTCCATCACGGAGGGGAGAATACCATAACGGGCAAAACGCCGGGGGATGGGTTTATCCTTCAGGGGATTCTCCACAGGGGTCCTGAAAAACTTTCCGGAACCATCTGCCTTCCGGCGGGGTGAGTTCAGCATATCTACAGATTCAGGCTCACGGTAATCCAGACAATCAAGGAACTCCACATCCCAGTCTGACTGAGTAAAAAAACTCGCCAGACGAAGGAGCCCATAGGGTTTAAGATAGTGATCGTAAAGGGCAAAATCATGAATCGGGGGTTGAATCAAAAGGACTTTAGGTCTCTCACCTTTCCTTTTCCCCGATAGCTTATTCACAGCTGAATTGATTGTCATGGGCGTTTTTCCGATCTTAACATTCTTAAAAGAGACTACTCAAAAAAAGCATCTCATTTCAAGGTCGTACTTTACATTAAATAGTTTTTTTGCTATTATCCAGAAACTTAATGGTGCCGTACCCAAGTGGTAAGGGACAGGTCTGCAAAACCTCTATGCATCGGTTCGAATCCGATCGGCACCTGATAACTTGAAAACAAGTTTTTTATGTCCACTCTTTGAGTGGGCATTTTTTTTATTCAAGTCGGGATGCCGACGCTAAAGACCGCATACATTCTTCCTGATCGGCAGCTTACAACGATAAAATGCGTTTCTTTTGGTCTTTAGGGCCTGCTTCCCTGTGGAAGACTTTGTCATTTATTAACAGCATTCAATCCAGTATGCACCACCTGAGATAATCTTTTTAATTCTTCCCCATGAAATATTTTCAGTACTTTCAGCATTTAATTTGCTTTAGCCCTTGCTATATATCACAATTATTAGAGGAGGCTGTTTTGAAAAAACTGCTTATCATCGATGATGAACAAAATATTGTCAATTCTCTTGTCCGCGAAGTTTCTGCCTGGACAAGGGATAGGGATATACAAATAAAAGGATTCACCTCCCCTCTTGATGCCATGGTCTACGTAAAGAAAACGAGGATATTTTCCTAATCATCTCCGATCTTAAGATGCCGGAGATGTTGGGAAGCGACCTCCTTTTAGAGGTCCATTCACTTTTTCCTAAGATTAAAACCATCCTGCTCACAGGCTATTCTGAAATTGAAGAGATTTCGAAATCCATAAAAGCTGGAATCAGTGCCTATATAACAAAACCATGGAATGAAGATCACCTCCTTTCTGAGATTCAATCCGCCTACAATCTGGACATCCTGGAGGATGAAAAACGGATAGCAGAAGAGATGCTTATGGAGGAATTGCGCTGGGGAGGAGAACTGCAAAAAACCCTGTTAAAAAGGGATCTTCCCAAAACAGAGAACATAGAGTTTGATGTTTTATATCAACCCCTGCCCGCCCTTTTTTGCGGTGGCGATTACTATGATATTATTCCTCTGCAGAATAATCAATATCTGGTCCTCCTGGGAGATGTGGCGGGTCATGGTTTAAAGGCTGCCTTCATTACAACAATATTGAAAACAATTATTTTCAATGATTATGTACGCAGCCGAATAGGGAAATCGTTCTCTCCTGCTGACTTTTTAGAATGGTTAAATAAAAGGATAGCCCACGAGTTAACACAGTTCCCGGATATGCTGATCACCTTTTCAGCTATCCTCATAGACATCGATCAACTTCGTCTCACTTATTCGAATGCGGGGCAATCTCACTTTTTTATAATAAGGGGAGACAAATACTATCCTGTCCATCAGGAAGGCATATGCCTCAACATTTCAGAGGACTCTAGCTATAAAAACCATATCATACGGCTTAAGGAAAAAGATCACATTATCCTTCTTACGGATGGTCTGATTGAAATTGAGAAAGATCGAAACACGGTTTCTCCTGAAAAAACGGGAGAGATCTTGTGTGAATGTTCAAAAAATAATGACAAATTACCGGTAGTAGTTTCAAGATTCAAGGATCTCTGCCATATAGAAACATTCCAGGATGATGTCACATTACTATCAATAAGGTTAAAATTATGAACAAAACCATTGAACTGAACCAGCTGATTATAGATGCTGATAAAAAAGATGATGGCAATGTAAAGCTCAGTCTTACCGGAAAGCTGGAAACCCAGAATTCCAATTCATTCCTCAGATTTTTAGGAGAAACAATTGAAGGAATGCCTTCCGGGGGAGAACTGGATTTGAATCTTGAGAAATTACTCTATGCCTCCTCCACAGGTATTGGGAGTTTTGCCTCGGCCCTGGTACAATGTCAGAAAAAGAGTATAAGTTTAACCATCTGGGACATGCAGGGGCAGATTAAAGATGTAATGGATCTACTCGGTTTTTCCTCCTTCTTTACTTTCAAGGATTCAAAATGAACGACCGAAAGTTTATTAATTTACTCCGCAATCACTCTGAGACACTGCTTATTATTACAGATGAAAATGACAGAATCATCGATGCCAATGCCGAAAGTATAGATAAGCTGGGAATAGTCCTCGAAGAGCAGCGTTGTATTCAGGATATTTATTGTGACCCGGGATTACGCAAAATGGTAAAAAATAATGTTTTAAGTGAAGGTAAACCCGTCAGACAGGAGACCCTCTTAAAATGTAAATTCGGTATCATACTCACTTGCCTTGAATACTCCTTCGGAGAAAATGATAAAGGTGAGTTCAAATTATACAGCATCTTTATTGATGTCAGTGATTACATCGATTTCAGTATAAATACAAATAAATTGAACCTTGAAATAATGGAGGCACATAAAAGATTGAATGAGCTTTACAGTACCATGGCTCAACAGGAAAAATTAGCGTCCATTGGTACCCTGGCGGCAGGGATAGCCCATGAAATCAACAATCCGATTGGTTATATTAAAAGCAATAACATAAGTATGGGTAAATACAATAATCTCATTGTGGATCAGTGTAAACGATTCAGAGCCGGTGGTTCAATGTCTGAAGAAGATCTTGGTCGACTCTCGTTTGCCCTAGAGGATATGAAATCGATTATAGTCGAAAACGAACAAGGGATTTCCCAAATCGCTTCGATAACTTCAGAATTAAAGCAATTTGCCCGGCAAAGCGATATTCAGGAGATTGAAGAGTATGATTTGAATGAGGCCATAAACCACACCCTCACAATATCTCGAAATAAATACAAACATATCGCCGAAATTGAGCTTAGCTTTGGTGATCTTCCCCTGATACAGTGTTTCGGAAGTTCAGTAAACCAGGTTATTCTGAATCTTATCATAAATGCTTCTCAGGCCATTGAAGGCCAGGCTCAGCATAGTATGGGAACAATCAGAATAACCACATCATTCAACACTGACACTGATAATATCGCTTTCATACTTGAAGATTCAGGCCCGGGGGTCCCCGAAAACATTATATCCAAGATTTTCAACCCTTTCTTCACAACAAAAGATATAGGAAGCGGCACAGGCCTGGGGTTAAGTATTTGTTCGGATATCATTACACAGAAACATCAGGGGAAGATATGGTACGAACAAAGTCCCCTTGGTGGAGCACAATTCACATTCACCCTTCCAAAGAGGTTCCGCAATGCATAACCTGAAGCTTCTGGTTGTTGACGATGATGAAAACTTTTCAAATTTCATGGTCTCTGCTTTAAACGCTTCTGGATTTCAAGATGTTTCTATCGCAAATTCGATCACCGAAACTCATAAAAAAGTGGAAGAAAACCAACCGGATTTAATATTCATGGATGTCACCCTGGAAGAGGCCCATAGCGGGATCAAACTGGCAAATACATTGTTAGACTCTTTACAAATTCCTTCAATTTTTGTGACAGGACATATTGATAATCAAACCATTGCCAGAATGGAAGAGAGCAATCCCTATGGACTGCTTTTCAAACCTTTTTCCATCGCAAATTTGAAGCTGGTTTTGAATATTGCCCTCAAAAAAATTGCATTAGAGAGAGCGCGCACGGTTAATGAAGAAAAGAATAAAAAAAACAATGAAAAATTAAAAAATCAACTTCGGGAACTCGATGCTTTTTTCAAAATTGCCCAGGCTATTGATAAATACGATGATCCAGAGCTTTTTATAAATGAGACACTGGAGATAATCCCAAAGGCCTTCCAACTTTCGGAAAAGATCTCCACCCGCATTTTATATTTGGGTAAAACCTATGACTCTCCCGAATTCAAAGAAAGCAACTGGGTTTTAACTGAGAATATTCAGGGGCAGGAGGATGAAAAAAATATTATTGAACTTCATCTGCTTGATGATAATTCCTCGGGAAACTTCCCCTTTTCACTGGAAGACATACAGACGTTTTCTGCAATTACGAAACAAATCAGCAATAAACTCCATAAAATTGAATTAGACAGCTCCCTCGCCTCTCAACTGGTTTTCGATGAGATGCTGAACAAACTATTTCAAAATATTATTAATATCTCGGAAAACAGCAGTACAGCCTTCTTCTATCAATTTGCAAAAACCATGGGGAGTGGCCTTAAAGCCAATATATGTCAAATCCACTTGAAACGAAGTACTATACCTAAAACTCAAGAAAATCGCAGTCTCTGGAAAGAAAATGAAACGTTCGAAGTATTTGAGTTTACTGAAGCTGCTTTCTCTACTTATTTTTCGATTACACAGGCAATGGTTATCGACTTTTCCAGGGAAAACGCACCGCTGAAGGGACAGCTCTCTAATAAAAATCTCAATTCTGGACTCCTTGTTATGCTCCCCATCCTGAACCGGGGTAAAAATATCGGCCTTATCCTATTGTATTTCCAGGAGATTCCTTCGAAAGCCTTTTTAGACATCCTTATGTTTAAAATGATCAGTGATATTATGACCTTAGCCATATCCAAATATCAAAGAGAAAAAAAATTACTTACGTATAAACAGGCGATAGAGCAAAATCCCTCTTCAATTGTCATTACCGATTTAAAGGGTAATATTAATTACGTCAATCCAAGATTCTCTGACGTTTCAGGCTATTCCCTCCAGGAAGTGAAGGGGAAAAACCCGAGAATTCTGAAAACAGGTACACAGGATAAAAGTTTTTATAAAGTTCTCTGGAACACGATATCGGAGGGGCGAATATGGAAAGGTACCTTTCATAATCGATGCAAAAATGGTGAGACGATCTGGGAACTGGCCGTTATTTGTCCCATAAAAGATGGGATGGGAAAGAGTACAGGATATATAGGTATAAAAGAGGATATATCCGAAAAGGTAAAAACAGAGCAGCAGCTTAAAGATTTGAACACCCGGTTGGTAACCGCCCAATCCTCCCTGGTGAACGAAGAAAAACTGGCCTCTATCGGACGCCTCGCCGCCGGTATCGCTCATGAATTAAACAACCCCATCGGGTTTATCAATAGTAACTTCCGCTCTCTAAAATCATATGTTGATAAAATACATATTATGATTAAAAAAATCCAAACAGATTATAAGGACCAGGATTTTTCCTGGGAGGCTCTTATCGATCGATACCAGTACAATGATATCAAAAAAGATATTGAATCGATTTTTAATGAAAATCAGGATGGTTTCGATCGGGTTCTTAATATCATAAATAGTCTAAGGGATTTTTCACGGATAGACAAAGACAAGAAACGAGATTTTTATGATATAAATCATGCCACGCGCACAACATTAGTTATTGCCAATAATGAGTTAAAATATATCAGCGATGTTGTCGTACACTATGGGGATATTCCTCAAATCTGGTGTGCCAGTGAAGAAATCAATCAAGTTATCCTTAATCTAATTGTAAATGCGGCACAGGCCATCAAGGAAAACGCCGCAGGAAAAAAAAGTGATATCACCATAGAGACATTCAATGATTCAGATTTTGTCTTCTTCAGCATAAAAGATTCTGGTCCCGGGATTCCGGATGACATAATAGACCACGTTTTTGAACCTTTTTTTACAACAAAACCAATAGGTATGGGTACCGGCCTGGGCCTGAACATATCCTATGATATTATAGTAAATAAACATGGTGGTGAGATTAAGGCAGAAAACGCCCCGGAAGGGGGCGCCGTGTTTACCTTTAAATTACCGATAGAAAAAATAGAAGAAGATTAAAAATCATAATTGGTAGTGGCTTTTGTAATAATATCTAAAAGATAATCAGGATCCCATGGTTTTGCGATAACATCAATCACCTGGTTACGGTAAGGTTGAATTGTTTCGATGACATCACGTGTAACTGTTCCCGATAAGATGATAATAGGGATATGAGAAAATTGAGCCGCTGCTATTTTAATAAACTCAAGTCCTCCCATTATGGGCATTCGGATATCAACAATAATCAAGTCGACAGGCTGTTTCTCTAATTTATTGATAGCGACCAGGCCGGTTTCCGCAGGAATTATATGAAAGTTATGAAATCTCAATTCACGGGAGAGGGATGTACGGATATTTATGTCATCATCAATCAGTAATATATTCTTCATGATTCAATTATATGAACTCCCTTTCGGGAAAGCAATAAATCAAAATCATTTTTTTATTTTCATAATCAATTTGATCACTATATAGTAATTTTCTTTGAATAAACATCTCCTCCTGGTTGTATACTTATGATGGAGGATATAATGAACAAAAAAACAGGTATTGTACTATTATTGATCACAGCTCTGCTGTTCGCGTCCTGTGTGGCAGGGCCAAATGATATGGCTGGTCTCACCGATCAAGATGGTAAAACAGCAGGATTCTTTATGGGAATATGGCATGGAATGATCTCGTTATTCGCCTTTATTATTTCCATATTCAGCGATAAGATTAATGTATACGAGGTGCATAATAACGGCGGCTGGTATAATTTAGGGTTCATAATAGGAGTTTCCATTTTCTATGGAGGAGGGACAAAAGGTGCCGGCCATGGAAGAAGGAGGAACAGGGATTAAAGGAATCCCTCTTCAGTATTCCGCTTTTCTAAATTATTTTTCCCCATCTGCCGACCGCCATCGCATGAAAAATCCGAGGGCGGTCATCATGGTCCCGTTGGAAAAATCCCCCCGACCCATCTTCTCCAGGACTTCTGATAAAAGAAGAAGTTCAAATTCCACCTCTTCATGTTCATCGAGGTCCTGGCCACCGACCTTCTTAAGGTCCCGGGCGGCATAGATGTATTGAGTATTATTCATGAAGGCCGAATTCGGATTCACGGCACCGAGTAGAACCATCTCTCCGGCCGTGTACCCCGTCTCCTCCAGGAGTTCCCTGTGCATTGCATCTTCCGGCTTCTCCCCCGGATCGACGGTTCCTGCGGGAAACTCCCTGGTGACGGAAGAACTTCCATGTCGATACTGTTTTACCATCAGGCACTTCTCCCCCTCATCGGATTCCACAATGGGAATAACGGTGACCCAGTCGGGAGCATCAAGGAGGAACCGGTCCACCCGGCTGCCGTAGGGGTCCTCCCTGAGGGCACTCACAACCTTGAAGATATGGCAATCGGCCAGTATTTTTCTGTCAATCTCCTTCCAGTGGAGGTACTCATTCTTATTTTCTTCCATATTTCATCCTTATAAGCCTAACAATTTTCAAGAGGATAGAAGCGCTCCCGCCCGTCCGAGCCTTCAAAAACCCGCCAGCCGGATATGCCCCCGGAACCAGCATTACCATCAGGATTGCCGACCCCTCCTGAATGTTCAGGCGGTTCATCCCGTAAAAAATCCTTTTCCGATAAAACCATTTTTCCTCCGCCGTCGGGAAGATCTACCGCATAAACAGGCATAGCAAGGCCGCTCAACCGGCCGCGCAGCTCCTTCACTATCCCAAGCCCCCTTTTAAGTCCAACACGAAGGTGTGAAGTCCCGGCCGCAAGGTCCCCCTGAAAGAGGTAGTAGGGTTTAATACCGACAGCGACCAGGGTGGTAAAAAGTTCGGCAAGGGTCTCCACATTATCGTTGACACCCCGCAGAAGGACAGCCTGATTGACAACAGGGATCCCCCCCGCAAGGAGGCGTGTGATCGCAGCCCGGGATTCAAAGGTGAGTTCACGGGGGTGGTTGAACTGGGTGGCCACCCACACTGGTTTTCGTACGGCAAGGAGACTCACAAGTTCCGGTGTAATACGGGAAGGGGCGACAACAGGTATCCTTGTACAAAGCCGAAAGGTTCGCTCCTTCTGCCCGTCGGCAAGGGAGTCCATCATGGAGGCCAGTTTGCCATCAGAGAGGGTCAGACAATCCCCACCGGAGAGGAGAATCTCATTGACTCCGGGCCGGCCTTTCAAATAGTCCGCAATGTGTTCAATTTCGGACGCACTTATATCACCGGCGGTACCGCCGGCAAAACTTCGACGAAAACAATGCCGGCAATAAACGGCACATCGATCGGTTACCTTAATGAGGATGCGATCGGGGTACTGATGGATCAGTCGAGTTTCAGGAGTGTAATACCCCTCACCCAGGGGATCCCCTGTCTCATAAGGCAAGATGTTCAATTCATGAACAGTAGGGACCGTCTGGATTCGGATAGGATCCGGAGAGGCCCCATCGACACTCCCCTCTTTTTGGTGCGTTTCTATCAGCCTTGAGTAGGAGGTGTTAATTTTTAAGGGAAGATTGGTCACGGCTCCGGGCTTATCCCAATAAGCGGCCTCTTCCGGGGAGAGCTCGATCAGTTCCTCAAGCTTTATTCGGGTACTGATGAGCTTACTTATAATAGTACTTTTCCTGCTGGTTTCAATTTCGGGCTTCATGGAAATCCAATTATACTATTTCAAACAACTAATTGTCACCACCGTTGTTCTGTACTACAATGAACCAGTTGAATAAAAAATCATTTTAATACTTTCCAGGAGAAAAAATGAAAGACAAAAAAGAAGGCATGAAGGCCTATTACGGCATCACGTTTTTAATTGGGTTAGGCTTTTTTACCATGGGTCTTATGGATCCCCTCTACGATACATATGTCCCTATTTTCCTTAAAAACTTCCTGTCCAGGGATGGGTTGGTTGGAAGCCTTATGGGCCTTGATAATCTCTTTGCCATCCTCCTGATTCCGGTTTTCTCGGCTCTTTCAGACAGGACGCGGACTGCCATCGGTCGCAGAATGCCCTATATTATTATTTGTCTGCCCCTTACCGCCATTTTCTTTGCCCTCCTTCCTTCGGCAGCCCTGAAATCACTGGGATTCCTCATAATCCTCATATTCCTGCTCAACCTTGTGAAACAGGCCGCTCGCGGTCCGGTTGTCGCACTCATGCCCGATATCATCCCGGGAGAGTACAGATCGGAAGCCAACGGGATTATTAACACTATGGGTGGAATCGCCGCCATCGTGGGAACAGTTGGACTTGCCAAGCTTTATGATGTGAACATTTCCCTGCCGATAATCGGTAAAACCATAAAAGAGTTTCCCCACCTCCTCGAGGGGCGAAACGCTACCTATATTGGAAGTCTACCCTTTTTAATCGCGGCGGTACTCGTCGTCCTGGCAACCCTTCTTCTCTTTCTTTTTGTAAAGGAAAAGAAGCAGCCTTTGGAGAGCGAGGAAGAGAAAAAGGTTCCAATCATCAAGTCAATAAAGTACATTTTTACATCCGGGGACAAATCGGTACTCCTCATCCTCATCTCCCTTCTACTCTGGTTTATCGGGTATCAGGGCGTTCTCCCCTGGATAGGACTCTATGGAGTGAACTCCCTTGGACTGAGTCCGGGAACAGCAGGCCTTTCAGCCGGTATGGTTGGAATAGCCTATGCGGTTTTCGCCATACCTTCGGGGATTCTCGCTCACAAGATTGGTAGAAAAAAGGTCATACGATTTGCCCTCATGGGCGTTGCAATTATTGTGACCCTCCTCTTCCTGCATCAACCCCTCATGACCATGCTGGGAATTACAGGAATGGCTGCCGTAGCCATCTTCTGGGGACTCCTTTTTGTCTTTGGGATCTTCTGGGGTTCTATAGTAACAAACTCTTTCCCCATGCTGTGGCAAATGGCGTCCTACACGACGATGGGTATCTATACGGGGCTCTACTACTTCTTCTCTCAGATGGCCGGGGTTATCGCACCCATACTGACTGGCGGTCTCAGAGATGCCTTTGGTCCCCGGGTTGTATTCCTTGTTTCCGCCATCTTCATGGTAGCGGCTTTCTTCACTATGAGTGGTGTGACCCGAGGTGAACCGGGCGAAGAACCTGCTGATCACAGCGAAACCAAGATATAGGGACTAATCAATATGCAATCCTGAAAATATTTTTTAGTTTATGGAGGATCCAATTTTGCTGTATGCAAGATTGGATCCTTATTATTTCATCCACCCTTCAATATTCTACTTTATAAGAAGCTCTTCACACTCCCGGGAAAGCCAAATATGCGCAAGAGTTGTATCGGCGACAATATCGGAGGATGCAAGTTGCGGAAGATAACACTCACTTGCTTTTAAAAACTGTGTTCTGAAGTATCTATTACATAGGTATTTGGGATCATATTTTTTCCTGTAATCGATATCCCTTTTCCACTTTCTTTTTAAACGAACGGGATCATCGGTAAGATAGAATATTTTAATGTTAATATATTTACCGACATCTTTGTAAAGAAAAGGGAAATTTCCTTCCACATATATAATATCTGCAGGCAACAGATTTAGAGTTTTCCCTTCCGGTTTCAGTAAATGATTCTGGTCATGGGAAGATTTGGCGGTTATAAAATCATACTGAGGAATTTCACACTCTATACCCAATTTAAGTTTTTCTAAAGAATCGACCAGAAGATCATAATGAAGACTTGAGCTTCCCATTGAACCAATCCCTTCAGCCTCTCTATAATCACGATCCATAAAAAAATTATCCATTTCCAGAGAGGCCGCCTTAAATCCGCTCTTAAAGACGGCCTCTTTCAACTGCTCGGTAAACTCGGTCTTTCCTGCAGCAGTCGGACCAGCAAGACCAATAAATACAGGGGAATTATACCTGGATATCAGCTTTTTGCTCAGTTTTACCAGAGATGAATCGATCTCTCTGTTTGCCTCCCTGAAATCTTTGTAGCCAATACCCTGAAATTCCTCCAATTTTTTCTGATAGGGTTCAAATTTGAGATATGGTTTGGATTGGAGATGCAGAATAACCTCTGGAGTAAAGTATTCTGTCCTGGGGAAAAAAATAAAACTTCGAATATCGAAGTAGAAATGTTCATCCACCCAATTCAAATCATATTCTCCGGAAATAATTCCTTTAAATAACTGAAGAGTCAAACCAGCAATTTCTGAATCCAAAATAATATTACCCATCTTTTCAGGTTTCAATTTTATATTCCTGTAAAAATCAGGAGAAACAATCCTGGCCGCTATTTCTGACTTATCCGGAATGAAATTTTTATTGTTTTCTGAAGAATATGGAAGAAGGTGATCAAGAGCGTACTGGAACTCATAAAAGTCCAAATGCAGTACTCCAATATTTAATTCACCTAACCTTAAATATAATATTTTGTCATCCTTTCTATCAAACATACTTTCCCTCTATGAAAATTATTTTTCATATCAAACTTACAATGCAAATAATTCTATCATTATCTTATTATTTATACAAGTTATATTTCTTTAAAAGTGTTTTTTGCAACTTTTATTTCATTTATAATCATTTTACACTTATCACCAAGAAAAAGAGTTGATACAATAAAAGTTACAATGAAAAAGGAGTTTATATGGACCACATACTTTCACATCTACAAGGACAAGCATTTACACTTTGCCCAGAAGCAATAGATTTTCTATCTTCCAGAAGAGATGATTTAATAAACCTCCCCATCAAACCATTAAAAATTCCAGGATTCTCTCCGAATACAATTAAGAAACTTATCTCACTCCATCGAAATCAACTGGAATCGAACGAATACATTAATAGTCGAATTAGTAATCCGACTTCTGGTACGATCGATCATATCCATGCAGAAATAACAGCTTATAATGGAGTGGAATTAGGATTAAAAAAGGGACTTTCAGGATACAGCCTTGAATTATTAAGGGTGGCTGGACATCTCCACGATTCGGAACGCTCCTATCCCCGGCAAATGGCCATGGGGGAAGGGAAGACAAGAAATAATCCTGAAGCTTATATTGAATTTAAAAAGATACATACACAAAATTCTGTAAGGACAGTCTCCCGACTACTCGATGAAATAACTTTAGATGGATGTATTTTCCCGGATGGATTTAAAAACGATCTGACTTACCTTATTCTCAGGCATGAACTGGGAGGAGAAAAGAAAGCCAATCAAAATATATTTAAACCTTCGGAAGTCGAACCCGATTTAAACCTGAACGATCTTAATGATATTTTGACCTATGCTGACTCCTTTGCATACATGGATGCCAACATTCTTACAAATTGGGAAGAATCGAACAGGAGTGTCCAAGCCCTTTCGGGAAAAGTACATTATATGTTTGATAGAATGACTCCTGAAGGACAGGATATAATCCGTCAAAAAATAATTAACTCAGAGATACATATTCTTGGAAAAAATTGCCCTGAAAATAACGACCTCATTGCCATAAGATCTATTCTTTTAGATGTCTGTGGTTCATGAAAATTAGACTGCTGGGTACCGGTGCGAATGAGGGAGTTCCTGCCTTCAGGTGTAACTGTTCACATTGCAACAATGCCAGGGAAAATAGAGAAAAGAATTTCAGACAGAATAGTTGTACATTAATTGAAGATGAATCGACAACCATCCTGATAGATACTCCTCCTCAATTATCTGCATTACTAGAGAAAAACCAGATTGATGAACGGAGTTTTTCGGGTGTCTTTTTAACCCACCGACATGAAGATCATATCTTAGGCCTCCGATCTATTTTGCAAGGTTCCTTGAAAAAGGGATTCATCATCAGAAATCCACTCCCCGTTTTCATGGGAAATTCGACCTTTAAAACTGCTTCAGGAAAATTTCTCTTTAATAAAAAAACAAGGAGCCTGCCCATTGAATCGGAATCATACCAAATAAAAAAAATCGCCCCTCTGGATGTCATTATTCTAGGCTCCTTAACAATCACTCCTGTTGAAACTGGTCATCTTAAGAAAAAAAAATATAGAGACGAATCTTTTGCCTATATTGTGAAAAATAAAAGGGGGTTACGAGTTCTGTACCTTATGGATGCGCCCAAAAACCTACCCGAGAAGACTATGAGCCATCTGAAAAAACTGAAGATTGATCTATTAATCAGCGATTGCACATTTGCAGAGACCTCCCCGGAGTCCTGCCATAATGATATAAAAGGAAATATCTTATTGAAAAAAGCATTAAAGCCATCAAGCATGGTAGTTAACCATATCGGACATAAAAATTATTCATATAAAAAACTTCGCAACATCCTTAACAAGGAAGGAATTAAAACAGCATATGACGGTATGATTATAGATTTATGAAATTTTATTTTCATATATTGACTTATATGCAAGTTAAATTTATATTAAAATATGGATAAATTAAAACCTGTTATCGGAATCAATATACCTTCCTCTATTCACTCGCTTGAAGGATTAACCAAAAAACTCTCGGAAATCTATGCAGCTGGATTCCAGGCAGCAGAACTACGGCTTGACTCTTTTCCTCTTATTATTGGAGGTGAGGTTTGTCAGCCCTGGCTAAAAAAACTCAAAGAGATTTTTCTAAGCTCTCCACTGATTCTTTCGACACATATAGGACGTGGTCTGGATCTAAGGGTGGAAGAAAATCATTCCTTACACGAACAGGTCCTTGAATCTTCAATAAATATTTGTAAATCCCTCGGCAGTTCAACCCTGGTGATTCATTATGAAGAAGAAAGTAAAAATAATAGAGTGGAAAATTTATTTATGGAGTCTCTCCTAAAAGGAGCTCATCTGGCTGCTAATGAAAATGTTGTTCTCTGCATTGAAAATATTGAGGTAGAAAGAGTCCAACCGGTTATTAACATTGTGAAGGAAATCGATCACCCTAATCTTAAAATGAATTTCGATACAGGTCATGCCTTCATTGCCTCGAAATATTTTGATTTCAATTTTTTAGAATCTCTTGAAAAGGCACTCCCCTATTTGGGTCATCTTCACCTCAGTGATAATACGGGTGTATTCGAAGAATCTCGTTTGACCGACAGAACGACTCATGATACACTCCCCCTCGGATATAGATTTGAATTTGGCCGGGGAGATATCCACCTTCCGCCATTCTGGGGGAAAATTCCTTTCTCTGAAGTTTTCAAGCAACTAAAAGATTATAACAATCTTCTGATTTGTGAATATAATTCAGAAAGATTCATACCCTTTGCATCAGATATCCAAGAACAGATAAGAAGTGAGGTTATTAAACACCAATCATGAATAAAATAGGAATATCAATCCCCTGGGACTATTTATCAGGAAAAAACAGAACCAGTGATGCTGAATCATTGAAAGAAATCTTCCCGGATCCCATTGCTTTTATAGATCAATTGAAAGAAAACGGTGTGAGTTCAATAGAACTAAGGCACCGAGATATTTCCATGCCCGTCTCTGATATGAAGACAGTTTTCAGATTGTTAAAAAAAATGAAAATTGGGTTTTCTATTCACAGTGATAACTTAACAGAACATTCTGACTGGAATTTTAACACTATCTTTCCATGGGTAAAATCTCTTTCGACAGTCTATTCAGTTTTCCCGGAACTCATGGTAACACTGCATCCTTTTTGCGCTCTTGGAAGTAGTAATGAAATATTGAGCCGGCGAACAGCTGACCTGCTAATTCGGCTTCAGAAAAAGATAGACAAATATGAATTCCCTATAACCCTGGCCTTGGAAAATCAGAGAAGTAAAGGCATGACAGATCCCGGGACCATTTTTACAGGTGTTCTTGATATAGTAAATGAGACAGGAATTTCCGAACTGGGCACATGCTGGGATATGGGGCATTCCACGGCTAACAACAATATAAATGCGAATGATTTCCCTTTATATCCAGAATCAGATTTTGTATTTAGAACAGTACATACACATATCCATGATCTGGGGCCCAATGGAAAAACCCATTGGCCTATCAAAGAAAATAAGGTTCCTTTTAGGGACTATATTTCCAGGCTCCAAACTGCAGAATATAATGGGATATACAATCTGGAACTCAGTTTTTCACGCTTCAAAGATGAAGAAAACGGGAAGACTCTAATATTGGATAGCATTATAAAATTATCAGAGATGCTCACTACCACCTAAACTGTAAATAATAGAGGCTAATTCTTCAACCTTTTCTTTCATTAATCCCATGGTTCTTCCCTCAACCACTAGACGAAGAATGGGTTCAGTGTTTGCGGTTCTGACTAAAAACCACCAATCTTCGTAATCTATTCGTATTCCATCCAGAGAAGTTACCTTCCCCGCTTTATACCTTTCAAGAAAGGTCTCTATGAATTTATTATTCTCTATAATATTCTCAGGAAGTTTGAAATTCCTTTCACCAGAAAAATAATATCGATTGATTCTATCAATAATCGTGGAAAGTGGCTTCTTCTCCAAAGAGAGAACTGTTTGAATCTGAAAAAATGGTATCCATCCGTTGTCCAATGAATGGAAATCCCGGTAGTAATAATGACCGGGAAGTTCCCCTCCAAATATTCCATCATGTTCAGGAATTCCAAACTGCATGGCGGTATGACCTGTTTTACACATATAGGCTTTACCTCCAAGTTCTTCAATATACTCTTTAACAGAATTACTTGATCGGGCATCGTATAAAACACCATCATCCCCCCCTTTTTTATCGGGAAAGTATTTGAAGTAATAGAGTCCAATAAGAGCTAAGATATGTGATGGGGATATCCAGCGGCCTTTCTCGTCAATGAAAATAGTTCTATCACCATCACCATCAAAACATATGCCCAGGTCTGCTTTTTCAGCCAAAACTCGATTTTTCAATTCTTTAAGATTGGATTCATTCGTTGGATCAGGTCCATGAGCCGGAAAACTACCATTAACCGCATCATTGATAATAATATAATCTCCCGGTAATTCAGATACTATTCTATGAATCAGGACTGAAGCCATTCCATTTGAACAGTCAACAACACATTTTACAGCTCCACACTCACTTTGATATTCGGTAAACAGCTCCAGGTATTCATCTGTCAGATCCACACTTTCAATCAAACCACCGGGAATCTCGGGTCCGACTTCATTCACAATCAGAGACTCAAGAAAATCAAGCCCATTACATTTAGATATGACAAGTGCGCCTCTCCCGCTTATTTTCAGGCCATTATATTCGGGAGGATTATGTGAAGCCGTGATCATGATACTACCATCATAGTTTCCCTGAATATTGGCAAAGGATATGGCAGGTGTATCAATCTCTCCCAACAGAAATACACTGCAACCTCCCCGGACAAGTCCTCTAGTTAAAGCATCGCATATTTCTGTCGAGGAATTTCGTCCATCCTGCCCAATAACAATGTTTTTAAGGTGGAGGACTTCTATAAGATAGTAGCCTATCCGGTATACCGTCTCTTCGTCCCATTCCTTGTTCCATCGCCCGCGAATACTGCCTCGTTTGAATATTGACATTATTCCCCTCCTTTTGAAGGAAACAATTCATTCAATTCTTCAAGGTGATCGATAATTATATCCGGAGTCTGAAGATCTGAAAGCTCCTGACTATCTGGATAATTACTTGTTTTTAAGATTATATTTAATCCATATCCAGCACGACGGGGACCTTCCACATCACGATTAGGCTGATCCCCGATATAAACACAAAGGGAGGGTTCTACTCCTGCGGTCGTTGCTGCTTCAAGAAACATCTCAGGGTCCGGCTTTCTTATCCCGTTTATTGATGACATAACCAATGTCTGTACATATGGGGTTAAACCTGCCTCCGCAAGTTCACCTGGTACAAGCACGGTACTCACGGTATTGCTGATGACTCCAAGGGGATACCCTTTTTTATGAAGAGATTTAACCACCCCCAGTGCTTCCGCCCTTAGCTCGCGAACCCCCTTGGAGTGTGAAAAAAGAAGGGTTAACTCCTGAGCATTCGCTATAACAACATCTTCTGGAAAATCTGGAAAAAGGAACCTTGTACACCGCTCTTCTTCAGACAGTTCAGTCCATGTCTCCATACCCCATTTCTTATAATTCTTATCTCTTAAGCTAATTATTTTACCAAATTTTAAAGGATCCCCCTCAGCTCCTAAAATATCCATAATTTTTTTATATTCTGGAAAACCTTTATCAGGACGCTTCAGTACCGGTTTACTTAAGGTTCCCCCCTTATCGAAAAAAATAAACTCAGCCTTACAAGGATGGAGGTATTTAGTTTTATCACGTATATATTTAATCAATTTATTGCCCCCTTCATCTCTCGAAGGATCTCATTCCAACTGTCCCCCCTCTCAAGCCGTGTAATCACAAAATTCATCCACCAGGTATTCGAATCTACTCCAGAAAGAGTTACTCCTTTTTCATTTATTAGACCGGAAATCACATCTTCACCGGGGTCTTCCTTCTCTCCTACCGATAGAAGGGTGACACCAGTGATATTTCTAATCATATTGTCATTTCCTCCTTCAAAAAGTTCATTTCCAGAGAATAGAATTTGTTCAGGTTTTAGGCCAGTCCACTCCAATAGTTCTCTTGAGGCTCTCTCTTTATTGTTTCCCTGGAGAACAAACTTAATCCCTCTTGCTCCTGGAAAGGGAACCCAGATGCCTGTAGCGCCCAGATCTTCAAGAAAACCTCTTTCGGTAAGCCATTCCCTGCTAATCCTGATTAACTCAGTACGAAGTTTAAGGTTATTCGGTTCATGGTATGGATCTGCCGAAACATCTCCAAGCATCATCCAGCTTATAGATCCTCCTCGAAAATATGTTTCCGCCTTTTCAGGATTGAATCCATTTTCCAACAGTTTTTCCTTTAGACGATCCAGGATGCATTCCTTCGCAGAATATCCCCTGGTTTTAAGGATCAAATGCGCAGCATCTATCCGCTCTTGGACTGAAAAATCCTCTCCACTATTTACCTTTTTTAACTGTTTTAAGGCTTCTCTGAATTCGATCTCACCTAGTATCATAAGACTCTGAGCATCAGAGAATAATCTGGAAAACAGAATATCATCAGTCCATCTATTGCATAAATCATCCCAATAGTATTTATGACTACCGTCGCCTCCATAATAGTATACATGACTACAGAGTTCCGGTTTAATCCTGTTTAAAATTCTATCTCCCAGTTTTACTATTGCAACACCACTCATCGGGACCCAGAGAATTCCATACTCTTTTAAAACTTTAATAAAATCTGATAATGAACTAATCCAATCGTCGGAAGGCCTCTCACCGGAGAGAATAAGAGTATCATCAATGTCTGTAAGCCATGCCCCATTATATTTTAATTTGCGATCCATTTACTATTCTTCCTTTATTAAAAAACTTTTTGTCCAAAAACATTCTGTACAATGAAAAGAGAGATAAAAGAAACGACCGCCGCGATAACCGGAGTGGCAATCCATCCTAAACTTATCTGACCAAGCACCTTCAAGTTCAGGTTCTTTCCTCCCTTGGCTATACCAATTCCGATAACTCCGCCCACTATAGACTGAGAGCTGGATACAGGAACGAGAGGAAATGAAGGTAGATTATGAGAAACCAGGAATTCTTTTAGCCCCTGAGAGGCAAAAAGAAAAAGGACGATGGAACTTGAGAGTACGACAATGAAGGCCGTAACAGGCGACAGCTTATAGATTCCTGAACCAACGGTAAGCATAACCCGTTTGGAATAGGTAAATACTCCAACAGCAATTGCAATCGCACCGATAAAGAAAAGCTGCTGGACTCCCGAAAGCTGAAGGATCCCGCCCAGGGATAATGATTTAAAAATATCTTCCGTACTTTCTATAAAAACACCCATGACATTCGCAATATTATTAGCCCCGAGACTGTATGAACCAAAAGCACCTGCCGCAATTAATAGAATTCTGGTAAAACTATCAAGCTTGATAAGATGTATTTTCATTCTTCTAAGAAAAAAGGTAATTAAAAAATAAAGCATTATTGCAAAAAGAGCGGTAAGAATAGGAGAGAAGACCCAGGTCCCGGCAATTTTACCCAGTGCACGGTAATCGATCGAATTCCCGGAAAAAACATTCCATCCTAAAATGGCACCAACAATTGCTTGAGAAGTAGATACAGGAAGGGCAGCTTTGGTCATAAAATACACAGAGAGTGCAGCAGCCAAAGCAACAGTAAAGGCTCCAGCAAGAGTACCAATCGCACCAAGCTTTCCAAGTGTATGAGAAGCGCCGCTTCCGCTCATAACCGCTCCCAAAATAACAAAAAGACTACATATAATAGCGGCCTTTTTAAAATCGACCATTCTTGTACCAACTGCGGTTCCCCAGACATTGGCAGCATCATTTGCCCCGAGAGACCAGCCGAGAAATAACCCGCTTGTTAGGAAAACAATGACCGGAAGCATTATATTTCTCTCTTGATAGTATAAACCGCCAGTCGCTCAGCTACGGCTTCCGCATCATCCGCCAGAGATGATATTTTTTCTGCAAAATATCTCACATGTACTTTCTGACTTAAATCTTCTATAAAATCACCTTTGAAGGTTTTTCTCTTTATTCTATCCTCAATCTGGTCCGCTTCATGTTCCCAGAAATGAACTTTAATCAGATAATCATCTACCGACTGTATTTCCCTGAAAAAAGCACGTGCAGCAGAAACAAGCTCGGTAACACATTTTACTGATGCACGGACCAGGCTAAGAAAATCATCCTTAAGTTCCTTACATATGATTGGACTCTCGATCGAAAACTGCTGAATAACTTTTTTTATTCGATCAATGACATTATCCAGAGTCTCAAGGAGTCCCAGGACATCCCCCCTGGCATCGGGGATTAAGAGTTCCTTATAGAGAGTCACTTTAATTTCCCGCCGAAGAACATCACTATCACTTTCAAGTTTATCAATCTCTGCACAACGTTTTATAAATGCGTCCTCGTTACTGTTATAGTAATCATTCAGCCCTTCTTCAAATGAGAGAGAAGCGGTAATAATATTATCTAAAAACCGATCTATATTACTCTCTATTTTTTTTGCTTTGGAAAAGAAATAATTCATATATGTACCTCATCTTTTTTATGGTTAAAAATATTCAGTAAATCACTTAACTTGTTGATAAAAATGTCGGGATATAAATCAGAAGCTAACTCTCTATTTTTACCTGATTCATTTCCCAATAAAACACTCATTCCATATCCGGCTTTTTTTGGGCCTGCGACATCCCGGTCGGGGGCATCTCCCACATACACACAGGCAGAAGGGGATACTGCCATTTTCTCGGCCAGAGAAATAAATATTTCAGGGTCCGGTTTACGGACCCCGGTAAGAGAGGACATGATAATGGTTTCGATAAAAGGTGAAATACCCTCCCTCGAAAGCTCCAGGGGGACGAGAGTCCTGCTAACGGTATTTGTAATCATTCCCAGCCGATACCCCCGGCTGTGAAGCTCTTTAACAGTAGAAAAGGCATCTTCCCGGAAAACCCTATGACCTTTGGAGTGTGAAAAAAGAAGTGTCAACTCATCACTATTGCTGCTTGTTACTTTTTCATCAGCTTCTGGAAGCAGCCATTTTTGCCAGATAATCTCTTCAGAAGCTTCCTCGTTAGAAGATAGACTCCATCTTTTATATTTCTTATCACGGCCCAAAAGTTTCTTCCCGAATTCCATGGGATCACCAAGCTGACCCGTTATTTTCATTATTCTGGAATAGTCGGCTCTACCATTATCTTCCAGCGGAGTCCTGAACAGGAGAGTCCCTCCCTGATCAAAACAAATGACTCTTATATTATTATTCATTGAAGAACATAAACTATCTGTCATACTAGAATTCTTCCTTCGAGAACAGGGATAATATCCTTCAGCTTGGATTCGAGGAGGTCCTTTGTTTTTGCCTCTGCAACCAACCGGAGAAGAGGCTCTGTTCCCGATTTTCTTATAATAAACCACCAGTCGGGGTAATCAAATTTGTATCCATCTAAAAGAGAAATGTCTGCCTCAGAATATTTCTCAACCAGATACTGGATTGTCGCATCCACATCTGTATCAATTTTATAATTCAGCTCACCCGAAAATTCATATTTAAGAATCTCTTCTTTCAGACATTTTAAACTCTTTTTTTCAAAAGAAAGTACTCCCAGAACCTGGAAGATAGTTAACCATGGGGAATCACTGAAGTAGTTCTCTTTAAAATAATAGTGACCAGTAAGTTCCCCTGCGAAAAGTGCATCACTTCCTCTCATCTGCTTCTTAATCTTGGCATGACCTACAGGGCATGTCTCCACATCAGCTCCCATACCTATCAGGAAATCACGGATATTCCGTGAAGAGCGGATATCAACTAATACCTTTAGTCGTGGGTCATCCTTATAAACAGAGTATTTCAAATAATAAATTCCCAAAATCGCAGTGATCAAATCAGGAGAGACAATCTCTCCCCTCTCATCAATCATAACGACACGATCCCCATCACCATCAAAACAAAAACCAATTTCAGCACGTTCGTCCAGTACACTTTTCTTCAACTGCTCAAGATTTTCAGGAACAGATGGATTAGGACCATGATTGGGAAAGGAGCCATCAATTTCAGAATTGAGAACCTTAACAGTCCCGGGAAAACCCTTTACGATCTGATTTATGAACCTACCTGCAGAACCGTTTGAACAATCAAATATGACTTTACACTCCTTATTATTTATTTTAAATTTTTCCAAATATGCGACATAATCGGAAGTAATATCCATCTCCGATAATGTTCCCGGGTTAATGGATGAAGATTTTGTCTCTTTCTGATGAGTATGTAAAAATCTTAATTTATTTACCTGGATTTCTAATTCTCGTATCCCTGTTTCATATTCAATGGGAGCAACATTTTGCCCCGTTAGCTTAAGACCGTTATACCCAGCGGGGTTATGAGAAGCGGTTATCATTATCCCACCATCAAAACTATAATTACCAACCGAGAAATAAACTGCAGGAGTATCGACGACTCCAATTACTGTTACATCGATTCCTTTTTCCAGAAGCCCTTTAACAAGAGTATCCCTGATTTCATGAGAGGAATCTCGACCGTCCATTCCAATAACAAATCGCTCTCCTTTCATTATGCCTGGTAGAGCTTCAGCAATAAGGGAAACTGTTTCATTATTCCATTCTTCTGGGTACAGACCTCTAATGTCATTTTCCTTGAAAACGCTCATTCAATGACTCCTTATGCGATATTAATAATTATTATTCGTTCTTAACCGACAGCTATATTTTGAACCAGAGACTCAAGATACCGTTTACTCTCTAATGTTTGGGCAAAATTTGTAGTCTCTATAAAAAGGGGGAAATTCCAATCCTCTCTCATATACGTTCTCATTAAGCCTTCATAATCAATATTCCCTTGCCCGACAGCGAGGTGCTGATCTCGAATCAGATTATTATCTGAAAGGTGACATAACCCAATTTTTCTGGAGCCCAGCCGCGTGATATATTCAACAATATCCGGAGTAATTGAAACAACGTGCCCGATATCAAGAGTTACCCGGATCTTTTCATCTTGTTCTTCATGAAGCCATATCAGATCTTCTGGTCGGGTAAAAGATTTATATTCTTTCCGATCAAAACAGCTCATATTCTCCACACAAAGGGTAATACCTTCATCTTCACAAATCTCTCGAATACGTCCGATCGATTCAGAACTTAATCGGTCAACTTCAGAACATGATTCACTATCATAGAACGAATTAGACATTTTTCCTCCATGGATAGTAACCATGGAAGCACCAATTTCAGCCGCTTTTCGAATTGCTTTACTATGACACTCAACGGCCTTATCCCTTAAGTCCTTTCGAAAACTTCCGGGATTCAAGTCATAGAATGAAAGATGAACTGAACAGAGTAGCCCCTCCCCCTTCACAACATCATTAATATAACGCCCTTCGTTACTATTGACTTCTTCAAAAAATGGATACTCATCCCGAAATTCAATTCCAGAAAAACCTTCCATACGAACCTTATCAATTATTTCTCTGGGCTTAATTGCGGAATGTTTTTGAAGACAGGCTGTATTAATCCCGATATTCATAAAAATACTCCAATCATAGGCAAAGGAGTTTATTCTCCTCTGCCTATTTCAAAATTTAGAGTCCTAAAGAACTCAATGAAAAAGAAACTACACGATAGTTCTTTTCATCCGCTACAACGATTCTTCTATTGGTAGGATCATAACCAATTGATTCTGCACTGGCCATTTCACCATCATAAAGTCCTGCTTTTCCCCATTGAGTTACGAAGGTACCATCAGACTGAAATGCCTTGATGTTTCCACCGGCTTCATCAATAGCAAATATGAGTCCCCAGGGACCGATAGCAAGGCCTTCAATGTCCTCTTCCCACATTCCGGGTCCTTTTCCCAAACCACCCATCTCAAACTTCTTTACACCTGTATCGATATCGTAAACATCAATTCGTCCACTGCCATCAACGGCAACATATAGTTGACGAAGATCTGAATCTACGGCAAGCCATCCAAATTCTGAAGTCTGACCGGGTTCATCACCTCTATCACCAATCATCTTGATAAAATTATCATTCTTATCAAAAACATGAACACCCTGAGCATCATCCGAAACATAGAGGTTATCATCTGCATCCATGGTGATTGGCCCTACGTCTGAAAAATTACCAGGTCCTTCTCCAACTTCACCGAATCTTCTTACAAAATTACCATCCGCATCAAAAACATTAATTCTGCCGTTGATGGAATCGGTAGCGAAAACATTATCCATACTGTCGGTTACGATACCTTTTACATAATTGATTTCACCTTCAGCATCACCTCGGGGAGCAATAACAGCTATGAATTCTCCATCCGGAGAATATTTGGACAGAACAAATTCCTTTCCACCAACATAGATATTTCCCATGGAATCTGAAGCAATCGCCTTGGGAGCTACAAAAAGATAGGCAGCACTATCATGCTCTCCATCCGTTGAATCACCAAACATCAGATATGGCATAACGACTCCCTGGTCCGGTTCGAATTCATCGAATTTTGGAACAGAAGAACAACCGATCATCGCAAGCGCGATTGCGACCAACATAAAAATTGTAAACGCTTTTTTCATACAACCCTCCTGGAATATTTAGACCCCATCTTAAGATGGAGAATGACCTAATTAATCCTCTTCTCTGTTTTTTTATCAAAGAGGTGATACTTATTATTTTTTATTTGAAGTTTTATATTATCTCCTGATGCAATTTTTACTTCACCATCAAGCATCAGAGCTACATCTTTTTCATCTCCACAAGTGACCATGGCAATCTGAGAACTGCCGGTGGGAAGTCTGGTTTTAACGCTATAAGCTGCTCCCTCTTTCGATATAATGAAATCTTCCGGACGTACAGCAAAGACAACTTCATTCCTGTCGCCTATAATATCTGAAGAAACATCCACTAAAAATCCACCGGCATCTACACTGGTTTTAGCCCCATCCCGAACAACTTTTCCTTCGAAAAAATTCATCTGAGGGTTACTGATAAACCCAGCCACAAACAAATCTGCGGGTTTTCCATAAATTTCTTCAGGAGCTCCGATCTGACGGATAACACCATCACACATTACACATATCCGTGTAGAGAGAGTCATAGCCTCTTCCTGATCATGTGTAACATAGATCGTGGTGGCATTAGTTCTATTATGAAGTTGAATCAACTCTGAACGCATTTCGATTCTTAACCGGGCATCCAAATTGGATAGAGGTTCATCCATAAGAAATATCTGGGGACGATTGACAAGCATCCTGGCTATTGCCACCCGCTGTTGCTGTCCTCCGGAAAGTTCCGAAGGATACCGTTCTCCATACCCTTCCAGATGAACATCCTCCAGAATAGCCTTAACCATCACATCGATTTCTTCTTTTGGAAATTTTTTAATTTTCAAACCGAAAGCTATATTGTCATTCACAGTCATATGAGGCCATAGGGCATAAGACTGAAAGATCAATCCTAATTGTCTTTTTGAAGGAGCTACAATAACTTCATCTTTCTTGGAAAAGACTAAATTACCATTAATAAATATCTTGCCGCCGGTAGGCTCTTCAAGTCCTGCAATTGCTCTTAACGTCGTTGTCTTGCCACAACCGGAGGGGCCAAGGAGTGTTAAAAAATCTCCTTCCAATATATCAAGATCAATATCATTGACTGCTACAACTTCCCCCCAGGCTTTCCGAAGTTTCTCGATCCTGATTTTAATTTTTTTGTCTTCCATAGATGCTATCATCCTCCAATTCCCTTTGCCAAATTTGTATTCTGGGCTTTTCTTATTATTAAGGTTCCTGCTAAACTGATAATTACAACAAACATTGTTATAGCATCACCGAATTGATGGTACCCGCCTTCGGCGTACCTAAAAATCATGGTTGTCAAAACCTTTGTTTTCGGAGTCACAAGTAAAACTATCAGGGAAAGTTCACGCATAGTAGTAATGAATGAAAGAAGCATCCCTGCGATGAATCCACTTTTTGTTAAAGGATAAATAATTTTCACAAACCGCTTGAAGAAACCTGCACCAACCAGGGCTCCGGCTTCCTCTAGTTCCTGATGGACCTGAAGCATTGCTGCGGCTCCTGTTCTGGATGAAAAGGGCATCCTTTTGGCCAGAGAGACAATAACAAGAAGTGCGAAGGTTCCATAAAGAGCCGGAAAAGGTCCTATAGACTTTGCGAACATACTCAGATATACAGCTCCGAAAGCAATTCCGGGAAAAACATACGGGGCAAAGGATAAAGTATCTAAAGTTGCAGAAAGCTTAGTTCCCCGACCTCTCACAATGGCATATCCCAATAGAATCCCAAGAATTGCCGCAAGAAAAGAGACAGTCAGTGCTAATCGGATACTGTTCCAGGCCGCGTACCAGATGTCACTATTTCTCAAAATACCAGCTTGACCTTCACCAAGAAGCTGACCGGTTTTTCCCAAGGCACCATCGGGTCCAATCCAATAATGGAGTGTAAAATTAGATAATGAGTAATCCCCATCCTGTTCCATAAAAGTCTGCCATGAAAGGATATAGAGTGGACCAAACACAAATAAAAGAATGAAAATCATTACAAGAATAAAAATAATCCATTTCACTTTACCCAAATCTACAGGTTTCGCCCTAAATCCCTTACCGGAAATTGTAACAAAACTTTTTCTGGCCCCTACGACTTTTACATTCATATATATAGTAATAGAAGAAATTAGAATCATGACTATCGCCAGCAAATAGGCATCACCTGCTAAATTATTTTTCACATTACTGTAGACCTGAGTCGAAAGGGTAAAGAATCGAACTGGTAGTCCTAAGAAAGCAGGAGTACCAAAGGTTCCGATTCCCTTGGAAAAAGTGAGGATAAAAGCCGACATCAGAGCAGGAATAACAAGGGGTAAGGTTATCTTTTTCATAACCTGAGCCTTGGAAGCACCCATCAACTCAGCAGTCTCTTCCAGCCTGGAATCTATTGAAGCCAAAGCTCCGGAAACCGTTATGAATGAAAACGCATAATAGTGAAGGCTGAGGCAGATAATTATAGGAAAGGCCCCATAGGCCACCCAATCGGGAGGTGGTACATGAAAAAAGTATTGAAACCACCCGGGGCTACCACCTATCCGAGTATTTTTAAATACATTTATCCACGCCAGGGCTATAGGCCATGACGGGATAATATAGGGAATCGAGGCCAGATTTGCTATGCCTTTTTTCCATGGTAGATTTGTTCTTACTACCAACCAGGCCAGAATACTTCCGACAATCATGGAGAGACCGGTTATACCGAGTGTTACGAGGACTGTATTCATCAAAGGAATGAGGAACATCTTACTAGTAAGCTTGCTCCAGAATACTCGCTCCAGATGCACGGTGGTAAACTCACCCGGCACGACTTCAATTCCCCGATCGACCACCTGAGGAAGCCTTCGATCAGATAATGAAAAGGTTAAGCTGGTATACACCAGGTTAATTGCCGGCATGATTACAAAAAATACCATCAACAATATTAAGAGGAATCCCATAATCCTCTGAGGCATGGTCATATTTCGAACAAGCCTTCGTAAAAAAGGACTTCCGCTTACTTCTGTATATTCAACTGCTGTATTACTCATATAATTTCCTTTACTAACATCAACCGATTATTCTCCGCAAAAACCTAAATCATCACCGGCAATGTCTCTCCAGTCATAGACAGGATAAGTTGAGTTTGCTCCATCGTGGGCAATAACAAATCCATTAGGAAACAGAGGTAATACAGGAGTAGCACAGGCATCAATTCCATCATCATCCCACATTGGATTTCCATCACGATCCCGGAGTGCTACAGTTTTAACCAGTGGATTATCGCCAGCTCTATCATAAATTCTATAAATAGAAGCTATATCATTAGATGCATCTCCCTGATCTACAACCAGGATATATCCGGCCCCATCGGAACACGCATATAAGGCAACACCTTCCCGATCTCGACTGTATCCATCTTCTATGAAACCAAAGGAGTGTATTTTTTCACTTGGCATGGATGGATCTGCATAATACTTATGAATTGCCGTATCTTCTTCACCAACATAGAAGAATCCCAGCTCATCATCGGCGACCATTCCTTCACATGTACTTCCATCATATTCAAGGTCTCTAACATGGGTTAATTTTACACCTTCACCTGTTCCATCGTCTTCGATTAAGTACTGACTAATAGGTCCTGTTGAAGCATTTTCGAATGCATAAATTGAACCGGTTTCAGGATTTTTATATAAACCGAACCCATATGTTCCGCTCTGAAGATCATTATGATCCCTTTCCCCATCGGTAAGAGTAATAAGGACATCCTCTCCTGAAGTCCAGTCCGGATTAATTTCATATACTGCAATCTTGCTGGCAACTTCGTATTTAATTTTTCGTAGATTCAAAGCAACAATATCTACTGTTCTATCGCCTAACTTCAATCCGGTTCGAACATCAACATTTCCTGGTTTTCCATAGGGATCAATATGTGTAAGCTCTTTGCCAGTAAAATCCCATACCCAAAGTCCATCCATTTTGTCAACACCAAAAATGAGACTCCGTGAGGGATCCGTGGGATGTATCCAATATGCAGGATCATCTGCATCACCGCCGAGCAATCCAGTCTTACCCGTTTCAAAAATCGGCTGAACCAGATTATCTGTCCGTGTTTCAATATACTCCACCACTTCGGCTTTCTTAGTCGCTTTCCGCACTATCGGAGCCGTTACCTGGGGTGCAGGTTTTGAAGCACATGAGGCTGCCAGAATCACTATCGCCACTACCATAAATAAGCATAAACTTCTCTTTTTCATTTAACTCCCCTTTTTTATGTATGAAACATATCTTTCACCATGAAATTTATGTTTCATTTTCAGTCATATTTGTCTATCTGTCAAGTTAAAAAACAATATTTCTTTCATGATTACCAAGCAATGAAACTTTTTTTTCTAAAAAAAACCCGCCTTCATCTGAAGGCGGGAAAAATAAAGAAGGACACAATTACATATTCTGAATCCAGAAATCTCTGAATTTAACCACATTACTATAAAGCCATTCTGCATCTTCAATCCAGAAGGTTATCTCAGCCAATTCTTTCTGATCAAATGGCTGTGGAACATCTATTCTGGGACTCCAGGTTCCAAGATCAAAGAATGGTTGAAATCCCTGACCACCATTTTCATCACCATAGAGCCAACGAATTAAAAGTTTAGCTGCATTCGGATGTTCAGAATATAGAGGTATTGAAACCGCCTGCTTACTAAGATAACTGGCTACAGGTTTTACATCCCATAGAATGTCAACATATAACTCAGAATCTTCCCTGAGTCTTAATTTTGAAGGTCCAATAATTCCCAGAGGTGGATTATCCTGTCGAGGGGCGCCAACTGCCATGGTTACAGGAGTTCCACTGCTCATCAGGATGAGTCCATTATCCATTAACCTTTTTAAAAACTCATAACCGGCGTTTTCTGTCCCATTTAATACCAATGGTTCGCCGAACTCTTCCTCATATAGAGCTTCCATCTCATCTGCATACCTGGCAAAGGAGGCGAAAAAGTTTATCTCAGACCCACCAAGCATAGGATCTTTCGTTATAACCTTGTCTTTCCATTCAGGACGGGTTAAATCCCACCAGGTATCGATGGGAGGGCCATCGGGATAAGTCTGTGTATTAAAGGCAATAGCCTTTCCTCCGAATCTCTGGATACCCAAAGGTTCATCTTTAGCGTATTCATTCAGAAGAGGAAGAATCTCAACAGGAACATAGCGATAGACTTTTCCCAACTCAAAGAAATCATAATACTGGGTCGGAGTATCAGATACTAAAACTACATCACAGTTTCTTATACCTGCATCAATTTCTCTGTTCAGCTTTTCAAAAAGGCTGCCCTGGCTCATATCATTGGCAATGACCTTGATCCCGTACTCCTTGTAAAATGAACGGGCAAAATCGAAAACACGGGAAGTATTAGCGTATATTGTTACCTCTCCCTCTTCCTTAGCAGCTGCAATAATTGCATCCCAATCATCTTCTTCCGGAGTATAGGGACCGAGTCCTGCCCATTCCTCCCACTGCTCTACCGTCATATTTCCTTCCTGATCCCCTCCGGCAAAACCGGCAAATGGAAATAGAAACATTACTACAACTAACAGTATTACTACTCTTTTCATATAAATCACCTCACTTAAAAAAATGTTAACATACATAAAGTCCGCTGTAAAGAAATTTTTATTTCAACATGCTATTTTATGTAACTTTTGTTTCACATCTCTATTGATTCTCCAGCCAGAAATCTCTGACACCAATGGCATTATCATACAACCAATCTCCATCTTCCTCATAGAAGTTCATTTCGGACAGAGGCTTTTGCCCTTCAGGTTCAGCAATATCAGTTCTGACTGCCCAATTTCCAATAACATGAAAGGGCTTATATCCTGCAGTGCTTTCTCTGGGATTATCCCCGCCATACATCCATTTAATCATGAGTTTGGCCGCATTTGGATGGCTTGAGAAGGCCCCGATCGCCATAATGGTTGTCGTTCTAAAGCCGGTAACAGGAGTAAGATCTTTAATAAAATCAGCACTCATCCTTTCTTCCTCAATTGTTCTCAACTTAGAAAAACCGAGAATTCCCAAGGGAGGAGCAGATTGACCACTAGATGCTACTGCCGACATAACAGAACCGGAATCGGCCATGAGAATAAGTTCGTTTTCCATCAATCTCAATAAAAACTCGTAGCCTGCATTCGGGATTCCATCACGTTTTACCAGTTCTTCACCAAACTCATCCTGATACGCCTCTTCCATATCTACATGATGCTGTATAAAAGTAGCAAAAGTATTAAATTCTGCACCGGAATTCATGGGATCCTTCATAATTATTTTACCTTTCCACTCAGTGCGGGTAAGATCCCACCATGAATCGATAGGCGGTTCGGAATAATAATCAGTGTTATAGGCAATTCCTCGCGAACCATAATGATGGATCGCCAGGGGTGCATCCAAAGCTTCATCAATAATCACATCTTTCAGATCTGAAGGAACAAAAGGAAATAGCCTTCCTTCGTAATAGAATTCGTTATAAACTGTCGGTATATCATCCACAAAAACGACATCAGCATTAAAAATTCCAGCTTCCTGCTCCCTCATTAACTTTTCCAGTAATGCGGGAGTAGTTAAGTCTGAGGCTTCCACCTTTATTCCATACTCCTTGTAAAAAGTCCGTGCGAATTCAAAAACCCGGGAGGAAATAGAGTAAACAGTAAGTGTCCCCTCTTCTTTGGCCGCAGCTTCAATGGCATCCCAATCATCCTCTTCCGGGCTGAATTGGCCCAGACCTGCCCACTCCTCCCATTCTGCACTCGTTGCCCAGCTTTCAGCTTTACCACCAGCAAAAAGAGTTCCGCCTAAAACCAGAGCGAGAATTATCAATATCAATCTTTTCATTTCATACTCCTTTTCTGCATCTACTATCTAATGCTAATATCTCATTTGTAATCACAGAGACTTTTTCTGTCATCTCTTCCGGACTGCCCGCCTCAACAACTAACCGCAGAAGGGATTCAGCTCCGGAAGGGCGGAGATTAAACCACCATGAATCATAATCAAGCCTTATACCATCCAATAATGAAACAGTTCCTTTAGAGAACCTGTGGGGCAGCTCATTCAGAATTCTCTTCTGATCTGCTACAATAAAGTTTATTTCTCCGGAAAATGAGTAGGGATTTATTTCAGTCACCAACTGAGATAATGGAGTTTTTAACTCACTTAAAACAGACATAACAATAGCAGCAGCAATAAATCCTGAATCACAATAAAAATTGTCCCTAAAATAGTAATGACCAGATAATTCACCCGCATACACTCCGGATTCCTCTTTAAGTAACTTTTTAATTCTTGCATGCCCTGTAACACAGGAGTATGCTTTTCCACCCAGTTTCGCAATATATTCGGAGACAGATCGGGACGAACGAATATCGTAAAACACCTCTCCTGTCTCCTTTCCATCCTTAAAAAAATAATGACCAATTAGAGACGTGATAATATCAGGAGAAATAAACTTTCCATCTTCATCGAAAAAAATTGCTCTATCACCATCACCATCAAAAAGGACACCCAATTCTGCTTGCTCTTCAATAATCTGCTTACTTATTATGGGCCAACTCGCTTTCTCGAGAGGATTAGGTCCATGATGGGGGAAATTACCATCAGCCTCATCCAGAAGAACAGTTAAATTCGGAATTACAGATTTGAAGATTTCACCAGCAAAGGCAGATGAGGCACCATTTCCACAATCCATCACAACTTTAAGTTCAATACTTCCGGATAAAAACTTTCTTACATGCTCGACATATTCTTTTTTTATATCTTTCTTTTCAATTTTTCCTTTTTCAACTGATGGAATAACCTCATTAGCGATCAAGGTCTGAAGTTCCATTAAGCCGGTAGATGGACCAATAGGAATTGAGTTTCGGCCTGAAATCTTCAATCCATTATGATTCGCAGGATTATGGGAAGCGGTAATCATGACGCTTCCATCAAACTCATATTTAACTGTGGCAAAATAAACTGCCGGGGTATCACATAGTCCAATAGTACACACATCAGCACCAGAGTCGATAATCCCACTCGAAAGAATATTAAAAATAGCTTCGGAAGAGATTCGTCCATCCATCCCGACAAGAATCCTATCAGCTCCAAGAATCTTTGGTAAAAAAAATCCTATCTTATATATAATCTCTGGATTTAGTTCATCCGGATAAATTCCCCTTATATCATTGGCTTTAAAAATGCCCATAGTTCCTCCACACAATAAGACACAAGCTCCCCTGACCTTCAAAAGGCCCTTTTGATGAGTAAGAAGTTTGATATCTAATGTTGTTTATCTAATTATTATCGACTCCGCTTCCGGAGATAAAATCATTATTATAGTAAAATTTTCGTCTCATTTCTTCCAATTCCTGATGAGCGTTTACGGCCTCCTCCCCCAGCTTACTGGAAACACCATTAATAATCGCATTATTTATTGCCATAGGAACAACCTGCGAATGAAATGTACCCTTAGAGCCCCTTGGTGCCATAAGAATCAGATTGGCCTCCCGGATCATAGGAGGAATGAGACTATCTGTAATCAAGACTACAGGAATATCTCTATCCTTGGAAACATCCATTAGTCTTCTGAAATCTACCGTTGGCTTATAGAAATGAAAAACAATGATGAGGTCAGACTTTTTTATCTGAAGCATTCTCTCAAATAAATTCTTCCCTGATACGGATTGCTGATAGGCCTGCAATTTAAATCGGGATAAACGGAAAGTCAGATGATTAGCAAGACATTCATTCCCTCCATTACCGAATATGAATATTCTATCAGATTCCACAATTCTATCTATTGTCTCTACAAAACTGGTATTATCCAGCGCAGTGACAGATTCATTCAAAAGCTGAATCTCTCGCTCTACATGTGCAGCAAAACTGAGAGGGTCATCCGGTAGTTCCTTAATGGATCTCTTCATCCGCTCACCGGGAGTCAAATACTCTTTATAATATTTTACAAGATCTTCTTTTAGTTCAGGAAATCCCTTATGTCCAATATTCTGAGCAAACCGTACTACAGTGGCTTCACTTACCTGTAAAGTTGAAGCAAGTTTGGAAATCGAGAAAAAAACAACCTCATCATAACGGCTTATTATGTAATCAGCTATCTTTTTTTGTTGTTTGGGTAACTCATCGTATATTTCAAGTATTTTGTTATAACTATCTGATTGAGTAATCATTATTCATCCTTTAAAGAAATCTACTGATATTATGACCTCTCTTATAGTAATTTGTCAACAATTAATGTAATTTATTTTTCTTTTTACACTATTATGCAATTTTACTTTCAGTTAAAATTGGATGGTTTATAATAAGGCAATTTTGGCCGTTGCAAACCATCCGATAGATTGTTATTCTTCTAAAACTTCAAGGAGGTATCGATGCTTTTACTATCGGTAGACAGACAAAGAAAGATCCCTTTATTCAAACAGATTTCCGAACAGATAAGGAGAATGATATCAATTGAAGTTTTAAAAGAAGGAGATAGACTTCCTTCAACCAGAGAACTTGCAAACCAGCTTAAGCTAAACAGAAGTACTATATCGAGGGCGTATGAAGAATTATGGGCGCTTGGTTTTCTTGAAAGCAGTTCCGGAACCTATACCAGGGTTAGAAAGCGTGCAGCTCTAAAAGCTACAGAGTTAAATGAAGCTGTATCAGCTCCTACCCATCTTAACTTGGTTGATAAATTAACACCATCATGCAAAAAAATGATTTCCAGCCTACCTAAAACCATACGTCTATTTGAACCCTCTGAAGAATCAAAAGACCTGGCCCACGATTCCAAAGTAATAGATCTTTCAACCCTCTCGCCGGATCCCCAGCTCTGGCCGGTTGATGAGTTTCGAAAAACCCTTAATCACCAGATATCTTTTCAGGGGAAAACACTTTTTGATTATGATGATCCGGCAGGAAATCTGGGGCTTCGAACAGCCCTGGCGGAATACCTGGGTCGGCATCAAATAAATTTAACTCCCGATGAGCTAATAATTACAAATGGTGCACAGGGAGCCCTGGATTTGATCTTCAGATCTCTCATCTCCACAGGAAACAGAATAATAACAGAAAAACCGACCTATAGTTATATAATGCCCCTATCTAAATATTACGGTGCAAATCTGATCCAAATACCCACGGATCACTCAGGGATGGATCTAAAGATTCTTGAAAAAACTCTAAAAAAGGAACCTTCTTCTATTATATACACCATGCCTAATTTTCAGAATCCCATGGGAATATCAACGACACAGGAACATAGGGAGAATCTATTGCGAATTTGTGAAACCTACAAAGCCCCATTAATAGAGGATGGATTCCTTGAAGAGCTAAAATATACAGGAAAAACTATCCTTCCAATAAAATCAATGGATAAAAAGGATTATGTTATCTATATAGGATCTTTCTCCAAGGTGCTTTTTCCTTCTTTAAGAATTGGCTGGATTGCCGCAAACCCCAGCTATATCGAAAAGCTGATTGAATTACGAAGAATGACTGAATTATCGGGAAATGCCATCATTCAGGCGACTATGGCAGGATATCTCAATAACGGAATGTATGAGAAATATGTACGTAAGATTCATACAAAATACAGGGAAAGACTTCAGGTTGCCATGCAGGCCGCCAGGTCATGGCTTGATCTGCCAGGTTTGAAATTTACAAAACCTTCGGGAGGATTTCTCTTCTGGATCAGTTGGGAGAATCCCCCGTGTCGAGAAGATTATTTTCTTAAAAAGATTCAAAGTAAAAATATTTCATTAACACCGGGGAGTAGATTTTTTGCCTCCCCACAAGTTCATATCAATATGAGAATCTCCATCGCCAGAGCTAATCCCGAAGAGATATCACTAGGCATAAAAGAAATTGGATCTACTATTAGGGAAATACTAAGGGAGAAACAATAAATATGACTAAATGCTTTAATGAGTTTCAAATAACAGATGAAAAAAATCAGACTACTCCTGAAGCCGTCAAAAAACTCCTATCTCAATCCTACTGGGCAGCAGACAGAGCTCTAAAAACTATAAAAAAATCTATTGAGAATTCCCTCTGCATATCGGTATTCCTAGATGATGAGCTTGTAGGTTTTGTCAGGGTGGTTACCGATCATGCGACTTTTGCATGGATTGCAGACCTGATCATCCATGAAACTCACAGGGGAAACGGACTAGGGAAAAGGCTGATGAAAATGATAGGAGACCACCCGGATATTCCTTCATCAATACAGATACTCGCCACAAGAGATGCCCATGGGTTGTATGAGAAGTATGGTTTTAAGAAATGGGAAGGAATGAGGAAATGAGATACGTATACAACAGCAGCGGTCATGAACTGAAAATACCGGATATAGTAAAAAGTAAGGGGATTTATATAACAGACAGCAGTGGAAAAAAGTATATGGATCTCGAATCCGGGGTATGGTGCCTCTCCCTGGGGCACAGGAACGAAAGAATAAACAGAACAATCCTGAAACAGATAAGCATTCTTACCCAGGCAGGATTCTGTTATTCATGTAAGATAGTAGATCAAGCGGCCCACACCGTTCTATCCACTTTAAAAATGGAAGACGGAAAAGCTGTTTTCCTCTGTTCCGGCAGTGAAGGAATTGAATATACGAGACAGGTTGCAAAACATCTGACAGGAAAAACACTATCAATGACCCTCCATGACTCCTATCTTGGTGCCTACAGTTCGGTAAGCAAAAGGGATAAGGATTGGTTCTGCCTTGACTGGACTGACTGTGCTGACTGTGAAAGGAAGGAATCCTGTGATGAAAACTGCCCTCTTCTTAAACAAATTCCGGAAGATATTTCTGATTTTATTTTTGAACCGGGGAGCTCTTCGGGCCTTGTAAGATTTCCTCCAAAACCCCTTATACAGAAAATAGTGAAAATCATAAGAAATAACGGTGGGAAGATAATTGTTAACGAAGTTACAACAGGAATAGGACGGACGGGGAAGTGGTATGGCTTTATGCACTTCGATATTAGCCCGGATATGGTGGCCCTGGGGAAGGGTATTGGAAACGGATACCCCGTAAGTGCGGCATGCATGAGCAAGGAAATTATTTTACAGCTTGAACAGAGACCGTTCAAATATACCCAATCCCACCAGAATGATCCTTTGGGAGCATCAGTCGCCAGGGAGGTAATTCAGACTATCATCGATGAAGGGTTAATTGAAAAAGCAAACAGGATGGGAAGGGATTTTCTCCCTCTCCTTAATTCACTTGTGGATGGAAAAAAAATAACAAAGGTGAGGGGACGCGGCCTTATGTTTGCTATTGATTTTAAAGATAGTAAATTTTCGGAAGAGGTGTATATAAAACTCCTTTCAGAAGGATATATAACTGGAAACAGGGGAACAAGTCTGCGGATAGATCCCCCCCTTATAATAACAGAACTTGATTTTGAAAAATTCGTAGATAAATTGAAAGAAATTATTTAAGGAACAGCCGAAAACCCGGGAATAATGGAATTTAAACACCCCTCCCTCTTTTCAGGCCGGAGGGGTATCAATTACATTGAGCTTAATTAACTACTCAACCTTAACGGGTAATCCTGTTCTGACAGACTCTTTAACAGCCAGAGCAATCTGAACCGGTTTAAGGGCACAATCAGGACCGGCGGGACTTTTTCCACCCTCACGTATATAATTGAAGAAAAGCTTCATTTCATGGGTGAAGGAAGCCAGATACCTTTCCAGAAAGAAGAAAAGAGGTTTTTCAGAAACAACACCATCCACTGTGCTTAGAACAGCAGTTGAGGTGGAATCATTGGAACTCTTTATAGCACCTTTGCTGCCGAAAACCTCGGCTCTCTGATCATAACCATAGGCGGCTTTCCTTGAGTTCTCGATAATACCAAGGGCACCGTTTGCCATCGTTAAGGTTATAACAGCAGTATCAACATCTCCGGCTTCTCCGATCGCGGGATCAACAAGAACTGCCGCCTTACAATATACCTCTTCAACTTCACTGCCGCTGAGATAGCGGATCATATCAAAATCATGGATCGTCATATCCATAAAAATACCGCCGGAACCTGCAATATACTGAGGATTGGGAGGTTCCGGATCCCTGGAGGTAATCCTGATAATATGAGGCTCCCCGATTTTGCCCTCCTCAACAGCCTGACGCAATGCCATAAAATTATGATCAAACCTTCTATTAAAACCAATCTGAAATTTAACACCGGCCTCTTCGACTATCTTCATAGTTTCCCTGATTCTCTCAACGTCGAGATCCAGGGGTTTTTCACAAAAGATGTGTTTTCCAGCAAGGGCAGCCTCGCGGGTAAACTGGGCATGAGTGGATGTAGATGAGCAGATAAGGATTGCCTCAATCTCGGGATCATTTATAACCACCGAGGGATCCTTTGTAAGAATCTCAATTCCCTTCTCTTCAGCCCATTTTTCAGTCTCTTCAGTGGCGAAGGGATCGGCTACCGACTTTATTCGCGCACCGGGGATTCCGGTGGTAATACTCTCTGTATGAACCCGGGCGATTCTTCCCGCGCCGAGTATACCGACAACTATCTCTTTCATATGTATCTCCTAATTACAGGATTAGATTCCTGCTTCCTGTTTAATATATACTCTTGCCATCTTCGCGTACTCGAAGGGATTCGCCTTTGCAGGGTCCTGCTCAGCTTCAACAACCATCCAACCTTCATAGGATTCTTTTTCCAGAATTGAGAAAATCGAAGGGAAATCAATATCTCCATCTCCGGGGACCGTAAAAACTCCGGCCCTTACGGCATCAAGAAAGGAGAGATCAGCCTTCTTCACATCAGTAAAAACCTGATTCCTCATATCCTTTAAATGGACATGACCAACCCTGGATATAAATTTCTTCAAGGCTGCCACGGGATCTTCCTCGGAGAAGGAAAAATGTCCAGAATCAAAAAGGAGCCAGACATAATCGGGGTTGGTCTCATTTAAAAACCGTTCGGTCTCGGAAGTTGTTTGAATTCCAGTTCCCATATGGTGATGAAAAGCAAGCTTCAAACCTTCATCAGCCGCTATTTTCCCGAGATGATTTATACCATTTGTAACAGACCGAAATTCCTCATCGGAAAAAACAGCCTTCCCGGAAAAAACCGAAACGGGTTGTCCCTGACAGGATCTTGTCTGCTCGGAAGGTCCGATCACATCGGCACCAAGGGCCTTCAAAAATCCAAGCTGCAGCCTGAAATCTTTTTCAACCTCAGAGAGGGGCTTCGATGCCAGAAATGAAGAGAACCACTGGTTACATACGGTAAGCCCTCTGACATCCAGATACTTCTTTAACAGGTCAGGATTTGAAGGATATTTATTCCCGACCTCCGACCCTGTATATCCAGCCAGAGCCATCTCACTGACACACTGCTCGAAGGTATTCCCCCCTCCTAAATCGGGCAAATCATCATTGGTCCACCCGATGGGTGCCATTCCAAGTTTTACTTTATTCTTATCCAAAAGGATCCTCCTTAATATTGCTTAACTTCTTTGATGTGTTTATTTAAAACCTTGTTGGCTTTTACAACTTCGCTCTTTTTTGAGACCTCGGGAGTCCCGACTCGCCACCAGCTCTCATAACCACCGGACATGGAATCAAAACCAACTTTTATATCAATAAGAGTGGAAACAGGACTCTTCCCCGCCTCTACGACTGCCGCCTTAAGTTGATCGGAATTGGAAACCCTCCAAACCTTACAGCCGTAACCTTCTGCTATCTTTGCGTAATCTACGGGGATAAGCTCCCCGCCTTCATCCAGCCTTCCTGTTTTCGGATTTCGATACTTCAATTCACATCCGAATTTAGGGATTCCCTGACTTCTCTGAAGATTATCGATACAGCCGAAACCATTGTTATCGAAGAGCATGACATTTATCTTCACCCCTTCCTGGATGGAGGTAAGGAGTTCGGAATGAAGCATGACAAAACTGCCGTCTCCAGTCATCGCATAAACTTCACGATCCGGGGCGGCCATTTTAGCACCCAGGGCTCCGGAAACCTCGTACCCCATACATGAAAAACCATACTCCATATGGTAGGAATCAACCGACTTTGGGCGCCAGACTCTTTGAAGATCTCCGGGAAGAGATCCGGAGGCACCAACAACAATAGAACTTTCATCAAAAAGTTCCTCATTCATAAGACCAAGAACCCGAAGCTGGGAATATTTGTCTCCATCCATCTCTTTTGTATAGAGACGATCTACTTCGGCGGTCCACTCTTTACGTGCATCAGTAATCTCAGAGTGATAGGAGGATGTGTAACCTTTTGCTTTCAGGGCTTTTGAAATGGATTCAAGACCTGCTCTGGCATCACAGAGAAAGGGATGACCGTTCATCTTGTAGGCATCAAAGCTATTCACATTGATTGACAGAACCTCAACATCCGGATTATGGAAGGACCATTTTGATCCGGTGGTAAAGTCTGATAAACGAGAACCAACCGCGATAACAAGATCTGTTTCTGCTGCGATTTTATTGGCAGCAAGCCCTCCGGTGACCCCCATTCCTCCGAGATTCATAGGATCATCCCAGGTAACGGCACTTTTTCCCGCCTGAGTCTCACCAAAAGGGATATTGAACTCACGGCAGAATGAGGAAAGAGCCTCTCCCGCACCGGAGTACCTTACGCCACCTCCGCATACGACCATGGGTTTCTTTTTCCCTGCAATAATATTGGCGGCCCTTTCAACAGCACCGGAACTCAAGGTTCTTCGCTCTATATAATGAACTCGTTTAGTGAAAAACTCCTCTGGATAATCCCAGGCTTCAGCCTGAACATCCTGTGGAAGAGCAAGGCAGACGGCCCCCGTATCGGCAGGATCCGTCAGAACCCTCATGGCATTCAAAGCCCCACTCATTAACTGTTCGGGGCGGCTTATCCTGTCCCAGTAACGGCAGACAGATTTAAAAGCATCGTTGCTTGATACTGTAAGATCATTGAACTGTTCCATCTGTTGAAGTACCGGATCAGGCTGCCGACAGGCGAAGGTATCACCCGGCAGCAGGAGTACCGGAATCCTGTTAACCGAAGCAAGTCCTGCCGCAGTAACCATATTCAATGCACCGGGTCCGATCGACGATGTAACAGCCATCATCTTTCGTCGATTATTCTGTTTTGCATAAGCGATAGCCGCATGGGCCATCCCCTGCTCATTATGCCCCTGATAAAATGTCAGATTGTGATCGGGCTCCTGAAGGGCCTCTCCTATCCCGACGACACAACCATGTCCGAAAATACCGAAAACACCTTCGACGAATTTATTTTCCTCTCCATCGATGGAAATCCACTGATTATCCAGGAACTTCACTAATGCCTGCCCCATCGTAAGTCTTATTGTACCCATATCTCCTCCCGTTATTCTGGAAAATGTTTATCTCAATTAAGTAGAGTCCCTGATTACAAGGACTGGTTGAATACTGATTAGTTTTTTCATCACATCAAGTCCGGCCTTCTGCTTTTCCATCTGAAAAAACAGACGCTGACAGGAAAGAACAGCCAGCTCCTCTTTCGGTTGGTGTATGGTCGTCAGACCAGGTGAAAAATACTGACCATACTCACTGTCATCATATCCGACAACCGAAATATCTTCCGGCACAGATAGTCCCTCCTCTTTGAAAGCTTTTATTGCCCCTATAGCCATCAGGTCATTCATCGCAAAGAGGGCGTCAAATTGCCGGAATTCATCAAGTCTGCTTTTAACCAGCTTGTATGTCGATTCAACGGTTGAATCACAGAAAAATTCCCGGGAAACCAGACCCGTTCGCTGGAGAGCTTCGGAAAAACCCCTGGCCCGGAGAGAAAACTCAAGATGGTTGTCCCCAACTGAAATGTGGGCGAATTTATTTCTTCCCTTCTCTATCAGATGTTCCGCCACAAGACGCCCTCCGGAGAGATGATCAGTGAATATTACATCCTGATCCTGGATATTTTTCCTGGGTGGATAATGAGAACAGACAAAGGGAACCTGATGTTTCTTTAAAAAGCTTAGTGTTTCATCATCGATTTCCTCAACAAGGAGAATAAGGCCATCAATCTTTCTTCTGGTAACCAACCGAGTAATGTTATTTTGTCCGGTGAAGTGATTCTGCTTATAAGTAACTATAAGATCAACATCGGCCTGCTCCAGACTCGTTCTAAGGCTGTTCATAAGCATTCCATGGTATACATTTACACTGATTTTTGTATATTGTTCAGGGAGTACTATACCGACAGTTCCAACCTCTCTGGTTATAAGCCCCCTCGCACTGGCATTAAACTCAAAACCCATCTCATCCGCAATCTTTCCAACCTTCTCTTTCGTTTTATCAGAGACGAGAGGACTATCATTTAAACACCTCGAGACAGTGGAAAAACTAACCCCCGCAATCTCTGCAATATCTTTTATGGTGACCCTGTGACTTTTCAATGACATCCTCATCTATTATGCAAACGTTTCCAATAGAGTAATTATTACGTGAGTACGAAAAATTGTCAAGCAAAAAGGGGGATTCATTTACATCAACTATAACTTCAATTAATATAAGGAGTTATTGAAAAATTATTTTTACCTTTTTCTAACCAGTCAAAGGACTATTCATAAATTTCCGATACGTCTCCCTCTTTTTTATCAAACGTTTGCAAAAAGCCCTCAAAACACTCCTGACTCTATTTGTCTGATATTCTGATATGACAATTGACTCACGTACTGGAATAGGTATAAGATAACTTTATGCAGAATTTGAAGGAAGTTCATAAAACGACCCTGGTAGAGCAGGTTATGACCAGCATAAAAAAACTCATCGCCTCCGATACCTATAAGCCTGGTGACAAGATCCCTACGGAACAGGAGCTCGCCGAGTCCCTTGATGTGGGTAGATCTTCTATCAGGGAAGCAATCAAAATATTCAATTATTTAGGTGTGCTGAAATCGATTGCAGGAAAAGGAACATTCATCCAGGAGAGATCGAAAATCTCAACCGAAGCCCTGACATGGTCCATGCTGTTAGGAAATGATGAATTTGAGGAGATGGTAGATCTTCGCGGTTCCCTGGAAGTGGGAGCAACCTTCACGATTTCGGCCTTAATGAAGGCTGATAAAAACTTCGCCGATCAGATCCTCGAAAAACTTGAAGAGAATATCGCTCTCATGAAGAAAAGTATAAAAGAAAATGACAGGGATAATCTGATTGAGCTGGATTTACGATTCCATAGAATCATTATTCAGGAATGCCGGAATGAACTCGTCATTTCACTCTTTGATACCTTAAAATCCTTCCTGTATGATGAGATTCGTCAATCCCAAAGGGACTATATCAACCTCTCCAAGATAGCAGACGAACATGAGGATCTCCTTAAGGCCCTGAAATCCGGAAATCCGGCAAACCTCCAATCGGCCTTCAGTGAACACTACGAAAACATCAAAAACAGAATTAAAAACCCTCAGCAAAAAGGTTAACCAACAGCACGAAGAGTACCACCGGTATCAAAACAAAAAAGGCAGCCGAATTCATTTTCAGGCTGCCTTTTAGATTATGTTATAGTAAACAGAATTAAACTGTTCGTTAAATCACCTTGTTACAGTAACTTCGGAAATATAACTCTCATTGAAGCCATCCAGGATTTTTACCCATTCCAGAAACTTTTCGGCTTCACCCTTGTTTGTGTAAGGTCCAAGCCTGACTCTAAACCAGGTGGTACCACTCACATCTTTTGTAGAGATTACTGGGGAGAACCCCTTCTCTCCCAAAGTATCCTTAACCTCTTGGGCCCTGGTAGCGGACTGAAAGGAGCCAGCCTGGATCCAGTACTCCGTTACCCGGGAGGGGGTTCGGGTCGGGGCAGGTTTCGAGGGAGGTTGCTGAACAGGGGCAGCAGGTCTTGCCACGGGGGCAGCGGCTACAGGAGCCGGTTTTACGGGTACAGAGGGAGCTTCCACAGGCATTTCAACAGGAGGATCAGAATCTTCACCCAGGGTCCTCTCGACCGAAGCGTCAGGGTCCTCTCCATAGACGATTTCACCGGATACAGCAATAAAACCATCCTCGGAAGTTTCCTCGGAGGCCTCCCTTTCTATTCCGGGAAAGCCTTCACCTTCCCTTATGTATTCAATGGCATCAAATCCTGCTCCGGCTGCATCCGGATTTTCCGCGCTTCCGTCTGCAGTGGAAACATCAGCCGGTCTGAACCAGATCAAACCCGCGCCAAGAACCACAACCACAAAAACTACTACCGCTAAAATGATCCAGAGGATCTTCTTTTGTTCCATTGTATTTTACTCTCGCTCCAAAAATTTCCCAATCCCCGCTTTCAATACCTTTTCAGATCCGGGATTAGGTATACTATAAATATCGACATCTTTTCGCCAGGGTTGAGGAGATAGTTTCCGTTGTGTCCATATTCTCTTTAATACCTGAAATAATGTGAATCCATCCCGGGACTTTCCCCTTTTAATCCTTACCCACAAGGGGGCGGAGACCCAAATTACCTTGTCGCAGAGTTCATAAAGGTTACTTGAAAACAGGAGAGCCGCATTGATGACAAGAGGATGACCATCGGGAGATTCAATTTCGTCTTTTATTCGTTTGATAACCGGAGGATGAACGATCCGCTCGAGTGCTTTCAGCTCTTCAGGATTACCAAAAACCTTTGCACCAAGAGCTCTTCGATCAATTTTCCCGTGGGAATCCAGGCTGTCCGCTCCAAAATGAGCAACCACAGCCCCCTTCTGCTCTTCCAGGACAATATGACCCATCTTATCTGCATCCAGAACAAGACAGCCCGCCGCTTCCAGATACTTCGCCGCCCGGTTCTTACCGGCACAATATTTTCCAGCGAGTCCCCATACGACCCTTTTCATTAATGGAATTCACCCCAGTTATTACCAATCTCAATACTCACCTTTAAAGGGACATCGAGAGCATAAGCCCCCTCCATCTCCTCACGGACGACTGTTTCAACAATATCCTTCTCCTCCAGAGGAACCTCCAGGAGGATTTCATCATGAACCTGAAGGAGAACACGGCTTTTCAGCCCCTCCTTCTCCAGTCGTGCCGAAACCGCAAGCATGGCAAGCTTCACAATATCGGCGGCAGACCCCTGGATAGGAGTATTCACAGCGATTCGCTCGGCACCAGCCTTCTCGGTCTTGTTCCGGCTGTTTATACCTCGAATTTCCCGCTTTCGCCCCAAAAGAGTCGAAACAACCCCATCCTTCTCGGCAGCAGCCACGGTATCATCTATAAATCTGGTAATTCCTGCAAAACGGGCAAAGTAGGATTTAATAAATTCGTCGGCCTTACCCCGGGGAATGTCTAACTCCCGGCTTAAACGGAAGGCGGACATGCCATACATAACGCCAAAATTTATGGTCTTGGCAATTCGTCTCTGATCGGGCGTTACCATTTCCGGAAAACACCCAAAGATCAAAGACGCTGTCTGGCTGTGAACATCCTGCTTATCCAGAAAAGCAGCCGAAAGGGCTTTATCGCCGGAGAGATGGGCCAGGACAACCAATTCAATCTGTGAATAGTCAGCACTCAGGAAGACATGCCCCGGAGCGGGAACAAAAGCCGATCGAATTTTTCGACCATCTTCCGTTTTGATGGGGATGTTCTGAAGATTCGGATCCTTGGAGGACATCCTCCCGGTGGCCGTTCCCGTCTGTATAAACCTGGTGTGCAGCCGGCCGGTCTCCTTGTTCTCCAACTGGGGAAGCGCATCCGCATAGGTGGATTTCAGTTTAGCAAGACTCCTGTGCTGGAGGATGAGAGCAGGAACGGGATCTTCTGCAGAAAGCTGCTCAAGGACCTTCACATCGGTCGAATAGCCTGTCTTGGTCTTCTTACCCGGTTTCAGCTTCCGCTCCTCAAACAGGACCACCTGAAGCTGCTTGGGACTGTTTATATTAAACTCATGACCACAAAGTCCGTAAATTTCAGTTTCTATTTTCTCAAGCCTTTGCCCAAGTTCATCCCGGAAGGAGAGAAGAGCCTCGGACTTTATTATGATTCCGGCCAGCTCCATCTCCGCAAGGATCGGAATCAACGGAAGTTCAAGTTTATAATAAAGGTCTGAAAACCCAGCCTCTTCTATCATCCCGGAAAAGAGATTGTATAATCTTAAAGTAATATCCGCATCTTCTGCGGCATAGTCGGCAGCCTGTTTGATAGGTACCTGATCAAAGGTAGCCCCTTTCGGAACAATATCCTTGAAGTGGATGGTTTCAACCCCGAGATAACGCATGGCCAGGGCATCCATACCGGAAAGCCCCTGAGCATCGAGGAGCCAGGCAGCGACCATGGTATCAAAACCTATGACGGGAATATTCACCCCCCATCGCTTTAACACCTTGTAGTCATACTTAATATTCTGACCGATAACCTTTATCCCAGGGGTGGCCAGGAGTTCACCGAGCTTGTTTCGTACAAGCTCTTCGGCAAGGCAGTCACAACCTTCAGCCTTTAATGGAATATAGGCCGCCCGCCCCTCTTCACATGAAAGCGAGAATCCTACGGGAGTGGCCAACATTTCATCAAGATTATCCGTCTCACTGTCAAAGGCAAACACCCCGGCAGATTTACATTTCTCAATCCATTCATCCAGAAGATCCGGGTTTGTGACGGCCACATACTCAACCGTTTCCGGAGGGGCAGGTTTTTCAAAAGGGAGTTCGGTAGAGAGAACTCCTCCCGGAGATTCGGCTCCCCGCCCGGAGGAAGAATCAGAAGCCCCGTCAGGGGATGAAACAGCAGGCCCTCCAGAGGATGTGCTGCTGTCACTTCCGGAGATCTTTTTAACAAGAGACCACACCTCTTCCCGCTCAAAGATGGGAAGGGTGGCGGCCTTGTCCAGTGCCCTGAGACTCAAAGCTTCGGGTTCGACATCTACCGGAACATCTTCGGCAAGACGCACAAGCTCCCGGCTCATATAGGCAGATTCACGGTCATCCTCAAGTTTTTGCTTCTGTCCCTTGGTCAATTCATCCAGATGAGCGTAAACACCATCAAGATCCCTGTATTTTCCAAGCAGGTTAACAGCCGTTTTGGGGCCGATTCCCCGAACTCCGGGGATATTATCCGAGGAGTCACCCGTCAAAGCCAGATAATCAAGGATCTGCTCAGGTTCCACTCCCCAGACCTCTTTTACTGAATCGGGCCCCATCCGCAGGTACCCATCCTTATCTGGTTTGCATATCTCAACCCAGGAGTCAACAAGCTGCAGAAGGTCCTTATCACCGGTTACAATACTGCACTTGCGCTCCTCGGCGGAACATTTCCGGGCCATGAAGGCGATGATATCATCCGCTTCAAACCTGTCTGCCCTGAGCATGGGGATATTGGCGGCTTTCAGGATTTCAACAACAATGGGAACCTGAGCATGAAGATCATCGGGAGCCTTCTCCCGATTTGCCTTGTATTCGGAGTACATCTCATGCCGAAAAGTGGGCACCGGAGAATCCATCACAACAGCAAAGTTCTCAACACCATACTTCTCGATCAGGTTAAAAACATTCCGGAAAAAACCGAAGACAACGGAGATATTGTTCCCTTTAGAATTCACCAGGGGTCTGTTTATGAAAGCAAAATATGTCCTGTATATCAGACTATAACCATCCAGCAGGTACAGGGGGGATTTATCATTATTCATTGTGATGTCCTTTTATACGGTAATGTTTAAGTATCGGGATGCAGGTTCCGGACTTCTTGAAAAACCGGAATTTCGGTTAAATCGGACTTTTGGGATTCTCTCTTTTAATTCTGAAAGGATTATTCCCATACTGTCACAATTTGCATTTCCCAGGGAGACAGAGAATAACCTCTCGGCCTCACACTCCTCTCTTAAGGAGATAATTTCATGGGGCAGTTCCCTTCCGGGGGGATCAAACTCCTTAAGGAGTGGAAGGATGCACCCTTCGAGAACGGTTATTTCCCGTAAAATGGACTCGGCCAGTTCCTGATGACAAAGAAGGGTGTGACCGTCCTCACGCTCGATGTCTTCGGTCTGCTTCTCGAGAACCTTCCGGTATTTTACGTATTTCTCTTTCTCCAACAACAAGAACGCCCTCAGCCGTTTAATCAGCCCAGGGCGATATGTATCAAAATTAATAGTATCAGTGTAGGTATTCATCTTTTATCCGGCAATATTTACTCCGCCGGTCCGTGCAGTGCCACCCTTTTCCGTCTGTACAATCTGAGCCCAGGAACCGCGAAGTTCGGCAAGCATTTGGGAAATCTGTTTCAGAGGTTCTGGATCTTTCTTAAGATTCGCCTCCATCAACTGACGGTTAAAATACATATAAAGACTGAAGAGGGTTTGTGCGATTTCACCACCCTTTTCAAAATCAAGAGAGACCATTAATTCAGTGATCATCTCCTGGGACCTTATAATGGAATTATTAATCGCATCCACTTTAAGTTCTTTATTTTCGATCATAGATACCGCGCTATTCAACTGCTTAATAGCTTCATCATACAACATAATTATTAACTTACCTTGACTTGCGGTCTTAATATTCGTTTCACGATAAGCATTTAAAGGATTCAGGTTACTCAAGACTTTCCCCCATTATATTAGCCTATTATATAGTATCGGCTATTTGAAAACCGTCCTTAATATAAATTTCATTATTTTGCCCTCTCAATAAGAGTGGATACAGGAACCACAGTGTACCCTTCTTTTAACAAGGCATTCAACAGCACATCCAGGTTATTATAGAGATAACCTCCGCTTCTCCCGTCATTTATCCCTAATCGAATAGGAATAATCGAACCTGGTTTCTTCAAGGATATAATCCTCTCTACCATGGCAGGAGCCGATAGACTGGCGGATCTTCCTGTACTGGCATCCGCAAGGGCCCAGTCCAGGGGATCCACATCCCTTCCAACATAATTATAGTTCATTTCTTTCGATGCTGTCAAAATATCTGTATTCACCACATAATATGGCGCATGCCAGAGCAATGAAAGCTCATATCCGGTTGCTTCGAAGAAGTCATCTTCATTACGGGCTAATCCCCGCTTGATGAAATCTGTGTCCACCACATAGCGGGAGTCGGTCATATTAAAATAGGTATGAAAGAGGGAACCAACCTCATGACCGGATTCAGCAATCTCTTTGGCGGCCTCGGGATTCTCCCGGATAAACTCACCGTTAAGAAAAAAGGTCGACTTGATACCAAAATCAGAAAGCGATCGAAGGACTTCGGCAAGCCCGTCGGAGTCATCAATCCCGTTAAAAACAAGGGAAAGCTCCCGCCGTCTAAGCCTTGAACCATGGCTGAAATAGTAGGGGTCAGGAGGATCTTCCTTATCGGGGAAAGATTGATAGATAGTTTCCGGCAGATCAAAGAGGGGAACGGTTCCCAGAGCTTCGACCATCCTTACCATCACCTGATTTGTATAACTCCTGTCGGAACAGGAATCCAGATAAACCCTGTACTCGGGAGAAGAAACACCCTTACGGCTAATATTGGCACTCTCCACAGGTTTCCAGTCACCCTCGGCGGTATAAGAGTAGGCTTCTCCGGCTGTAACGACCGAAACAACCCCTGTTTCATCATCAAAACCATAATCATCTACCTGTGAAAGGACCACCATCTTCGACTCATCATCATTGATGGAGTAAATCTCCGTATAATTGCGCCCGGAAAGAACCAGACGTTTATCATCAAGCCATATCGCAAAAAGAGGAGCGTTGTGTTTATGGGACTGCTTTTCTTCCCAGGAAGTATAATCTCTCAGGACAATCCGGTCTTCCATCAGAATAGCGGCCATCGATCCATCGGGTGAAAGTGAAATACCGGTAATGCCCTCATCATCCAGGGTTGTGAATCCAGGATACTCCTGATAGGTGGCAAGGTTGAGTCTATACAATCTACTGACTGTATCACCGGCCACTATGGAGTGGGTATAGAGGGTAATAAGGTCTGATGAGGACCATAATACAGATTCCACACTTGTATTCCGTGGGAGATACAGGTATGGAAGACTGACTATCTCGCCGGTAGAGAGGAAATTACTGCTCTTTAAATAGTAAAGAAAGAGATTCTGTCCCCCCTTATCCAGGAGGATTTTTCCACCATCCGGGGAAACCCAGAAATGATCAAAGTTAGAGTCAAAGGAGAAGGGAAGTTTACCGGCGATTGTTCCCCGCCCCAGTAGATTCTGATAGAGGGATCTGGTAAAAAATTCAGCACTAAGGATTTTGTAGACCAGATTTTCCTGAATGTAATAGAGGCTGCTGTCTTCGGACCAGAAAATATTTTCCAGACCACCCTTTCCAAGGCTTCTGAACTCTTCCGGAAGAACACGATCTTCAAGAAGCTGCCTGATAGAGAAGTAGAAAACCTCCTCCCCTTTGGAATAAACAAAAAATCGGGAGTTAGGTGCCCATGAGATACCATCGCTGTTGAAGCCGATCTCGATACCTTCAGAAACGACCAATTCAGTTTCAGCGGCAAGGTCCAGAAGGATCAAAGAGGCATAGCCGGGGGATACCTGCCTTAAAAAAAGGAGATACCTTCCATCCGCAGACGCCGCCATGGAGGGGTTCTTCCCGACACCGATATCGTCACCGCTTGTGAACGAAGGAAAAGCCTCTACACGCAACATACTCTGGAAATCTGGACCTGTTCTAAAAACACCGAACCTGTTCTGAATCTGTATCCGTTCCGAATCCCCGAGAACGATTATACTTTCCGGGAAGTAGGTGAGCTGAGAGATAGAGCTATCACCCAACCAGGAGCTGAAAAGCACAGAATAACGGCCTAAGGCCGGGCTGTCCGTTGCGGCAGAGAATAAAAGAACTCCGGAATTGTTTAAATCCAGACCTTCAAAGGTAACCTGCCCGTAGATATTGCATAGCCCGCCGGCAAGAAGCAGAACTAATATTATTATAGATAATCGTTTCATATCGATCCTATTATCGGCCGTTTTACACTTAATTTCCAGTCATTTTTAATAAAATAACACGCAATCAGAAACAGATCCATGAAACACATCTTCTATATTTTCGATGACAATGGCGGCAATTAAATTTTTTATAAAAACCCTCCCCTGCCCCCTTCCCTTTCAGGATAGGCTGGTAGAGGGTTTACAACAGGTGGTCTCAGTTTTTTAAGTACTACATTGATAAATCTCGACCTTTATTAACTTTGTTAAAAAGCACTAAAGATAAAGTCGTTAAAGCTGCTAAAATAGCGGCAAGAGCGGCTGCTACACCATAATTTCCACGCAGGACCTGGGTGTACACTTCTACCGTCAGAGTTCTTGTTTTACCGGTATACAGTAAAATAGCCGATGCCAATTCTGAAATCATAGTTATCCACGATAGAATGGCTCCAGAAATAATCCCGGCAGACATCATTGGAATAGTAATTTTCCAAAATGTTTTTACATTGCTGGCGCCTAATGATAAGGATGCTTCTTCGATCGATATTGGTATTTGCTGTAAGGTTGCAACACTCGAACGGATTGTATATGGCAAACGTCGAATAATAAGCGCAATTACCATAATTGTCATACTACCAGTTAAAACAAGAGGTGGTCGGCTGAATGTGTTTGATAATGCAATACCAACAACAATTCCAGGAATAATATAAGGTATCATAGAGACCATATCGATTGCTGCCGTAATTTTAGATCTCTTTCGGACCACTAAATAAGCGATAAATACAGCAAATATTAAAACACACGCTAATGATATCAAGGGGATAAGAAGAGTATTCCTGATAGCATTTCCCATCTTGGAAAAAGCTATTACATAACTATTTAATGAATAACCACTGGTAAATACTGTCCCGTTAACATTCCTGAACGATGTATATATGACATATGCCTGGGGTGCTATGGAAAGTGTAATTAGTAAATATGCATAAATATGTATTAAAGAATTTTTAATCCCTTGAATTTTTACAGGTCTGATTTTATTAATACTATTCATGGTAAAAGCATTTTTTTGAGCAATCCGCTTTTGTATTAAAAAGATAACTAAAGTAAGAATAATTGCAATTATAGCAATACTCGCGGCAAAACCATTGTTTCCACCTAACTCAGACATGTAGGCATCATAAATAGTAACAGGGAATGTACGATACCCTTCACCAATTAGCATCGGAGTACCAAAATCGCTGAAACACCTCATAAATACAAGTAACGCCCCAGCTAAAACAGTTGGAAATATCAATGGAACAATTACCTTAAAAAATCTTTTTACCCCGGAACAGCCTAAATTTTCTGATGCTTCCAATAAGGAGTTATCTACATTTGAAAAAGCTCCTGAAACATATAGAAAAATAAGAGGATAGAGCTGTAATGACAATACGAGTAAAATCCCTTTAAACCCATAAATATCAGGCATTGCAATCCCCAACAATCCTTCAAAAAACTTAGTAACTACTCCATTTCGTCCTAGTAACAATATCCAGGAATAGGCACCAACAAAAGGGGCAGACATACTCGATAAAATAACTAAAATCCTGAGAGTTTTTGCACCTTTGATTTTAAATCTTGCAAAGAAATAGGCCAGGGTTGTACCTAAAGCTACTGCAATAGCAGTAACAGAAACAGTAACTTTAAAAGAATTAAACAAGGTTGAATAATAATATTTTTTTCCAAAAAACCTTTGAAAATTTTCCAAAGTAAAATGTCCCGTACTTCTATCTATAAAGGACTCTGATAATAACATTATCAGTGGTACAATTAAAAATATAGTATATAAGATTAACAAACTTAAAGTAGTCGAAGACCACAAGTTTACTTTTACTTTTTTAATTTTCATGGGCAATCACCAAATTTTTTGCACCATCTTCTGTATATACATTTACTTTATCTACATTGATCGTCAAATAAACAGTTTTACCAGTATGGTTTTCATCATCAATCATACTCTCTTTGATAATTTCTACTTTTTGTTTATTTGGTAATTCCATATAGAAATGAGTATTTAAACCTAAGAAAATTGTATCCTTTATTATGGCTTTAATTGCTTTATTATCGTCGGTAAGCATAAACTCTTCAGGGCGGATAGAAACTTTAACCTTACCCTTGTAATCCAAATCTTTTACTGTAACTTTATGCCCTAAAACATTTAATTCATTTTTATCACAATCCGCAGTAACAAAATTTGTTCGCCCGATAAAACTTGCAACAAACTCGTTTACAGGACGATGATAAATAGATTGGGGAGTACCAATTTGCTGGATTTCACCCAATTCCATAACGGCTATTCTATCACTGATGGCCATTGCTTCTTCTTGATCATGTGTTACATATACTGTGGTAATCCCAACTTCTTTTTGTATATCTCTAATTGCTTGTCGCATCTCAAGACGAAGTTTAGCATCCAGGTTAGATAACGGTTCATCCATTAAAAGGACATCAGGTGCAATAACAAGTGCTCGTGCTAAAGCAACTCTTTGTTGCTGACCTCCAGACAAATTTTCCGGCATTCTATCTCTATACTCAAAAATTTGCATTAATTTTAAAAACTTATCAGCCATGGGACCAATGTCTTTTTTATTAAAAGCACGGTTGTTAAGGCCAAATTCAACATTTGCCCGTACTGTTAAATGAGGAAATATTGCATAATTCTGAAAGACCATACCAATGTTTCTTTTACTCGGGTCTAGTTCGTTTATTATATTTTCATCAAAATAAAATTCACCACCTTCAATAGTGTTAAAACCAGCAATCATCCTCAATAATGTTGTTTTTCCACATCCAGATGGCCCTAATAATGTAAAAAATTCTCCATCTTTGATTTTCAGATTCAAGTCAGGAATAATTACATTTTCCCCGTACTTTTTTAATGCATGGTTTATATTTATTGCTACACTCATACTTTATTTCCTCACTAATTTACACCTGAAGGAAGCCTCAGCCTCCTTCAGGTGTATGAAAGTTTATTTACGATTAGTTTTCTAAGCTTGTAAACATGTCAATGTAACGGTCTACAATTTCTTGTTTGTGAGAAGATACATATAAAGTGTCCTCAACTTTTACATTAATTTGATCTATAGGTTTCATGTAATCTGCGGTTTGAACACCTTCATAAACAGGTCTGTTTGTCAGTGTCATACCATATACATCCTGAACTTCTTTAGAGGTAATAAAATCCATGAATAATTGAGCAGCTTCTGGATGTTGACAATCCTTAATAATTGCACAGCCAGCTGGTAAGAATACAACGCCTTCTTCCATATAGATAACTTCTACATCTGCACCATCATTGATTAATGTAAGACATGGATCTTCATAGGATAAACCGATAGTATACTCACCATCTCGTACACCTTTCCATACGCCGGAACTTGAACCTAATACTTTTAAGTTTTTGAATATATCAGTAACTTTTGCCCAGGCACCATCATCTTCATATCCACCAAAGTCAATTAACATATTTGTTAAATGCGCAAATGAACTTGATGATTTTGCAGGGTCGCCAGAGACTATCTGCCCTTCTAACTGAGCTCCGTATCTGATGATATCTTCATAACCAGTAATTGTAACACCGGGTAATTTTTCTGCTAATTTAGTTTTGTTAATAACAATAACACTACCGTCAAGGGTGTTTTTAGTTACATAACCACTTTCATTTCGATATGCTTCTACTAATTGAGAATCATTCTTACTAACATAATCTGCCCACAAGTCTCTTTGTGCCAGGATCGTTGCATAGCTACCGCCATACATAACATCACCCTGTGGATCATTTTTTTCAGATTCGATACGTTTTAGACATTCACCAGTACCTGCTGAAATAATTTCCACATCGATACCATATTTCTCTTCGAATGGTTTTTCTACTGCATTGAGAAGACCTTCTGAGTTGGGTGAATACACAACTAATTTCTTTTCTTCTTCTTGCACAGCACCTGTTCCATCAGAATCCTGAGCTCCACCAGCAAAAACATTGAAATTTGCCAATAGAAGTACTACTGTAACCATGATTAAAAATCTTTTCATTTCTCACTCCCTTACTAAAATATAACATAATTTTAACACCACTATCAGCAGAGCGATATACCACAAAAAGATAGACTTTAGACTAAAAAAAGCCAAAATCTTAGTAATTATTGATTTTTCTGGATTAATTCAGTAACAGAATACCCGGTATAGCTTTTAAACTTTGCACAAAAGTACTTATAATTGCTAAACCCTACAATTTTTGCGATTTTATAAATTGGTAATTCATTGAGACTTATAATTTGAATTGATTTATAAATTCTATACCGATTTAAAGTTGTATTGAATGTCAAATCGTACTCTTTTAGTTTATTTTTTATTGAAGAAATACTATAATTCAGTTCAATTGCAACATCATTTAAAATTATTTTATCCATATAATGTTCTTTTATAAATGTAATGATTGATTGCAGTAAAGGATCTTCAATAGGAATATCTTTATATACTTTTGATAAATCTTTTATTTGATATTTGGCATTGTATAACAATTTTTTATCATTAAGATTCTTTATTGCTTTTTCCAGTGAAACTTCTAACAACTTATGATCTAAAGGTTTTACTAAATATTCGGTTACACCATAGGAAATTGCTGTTTTTGCATATTCAAAATCACTATGGCCACTTAAAATAACAAACTCATACTTTTTTTTATCTTCAATTTGACTAATCATTTCCAAACCACTCATAAGTGGCATTTTTATATCAGTAATTACTATATCTACATCATGATTCGATAAATACTCTAAACAAGACACGGGATCACTAAAGTCTGATACCACTTTTAAATTTAAACTTTGGAAATCAAAACTGAAAATCAGTCCTTTCCGAATAATATCTTCATCTTCACAAATAACTACATTATACATTTTTTGCAGCTTCTTTTTTAAAACTTATTTCGAATACGGTTCCTGCTCCATCTCTTTTTACACGCAGTTCAGTATCAGGGTAGAGAATCATAAACCTTCTCAGGACATTATGAACACCAATATGGTTTGTTGGGTTCTTTTTATTTTTACAGATTTCATTAATTTCTTTTATAATTTCATCCGTTATACTTACTCTATTATCACGAACTCTAATATAACATCTATTATCCAATATTTCAGCAGTTATATTTATATGTACAGAGAGACTATCTGAAAAACCATATTTTATACTATTGCTGACGAATGGTTGAATTGCCAACTTAGGAATCAAAACATCCTTCATACTATCTGATGTCGTAATTGAATATGTAAGTTTATCTGCAAACCTATATTTGTATAGTTCTAAATATTTATTTATATAAGTCAGATCATCTTCTACTGATGAATAATTAATATCATTGGAAATTGAATACCGCAAAATTGCATTTAAATCTAAAATATATTTTTCAGTCCCCTCTGCATCATACATCATAGAGTAGCGGATTGTTTCTAATGAATTATATAAGAAGTGAGGATTAAATTGTGCATCTAATTTTCTTTTTTCAAAAATGACATTAGTTTCACTTAATTCTTTATTTATCTTAATTTCAGAGTTCAATTTGTCTAACATCTTATTAATATTTATGGCTAAACTTTTAAAGTCACCATCAAGATTTTCATTAATTTTATGACCTAATTCACCAACAGAGATAATGTTAGTATCAGCAATAATTGACTCAAAACTCTGTGCATTCATTTTCGCAATCTTTTTAACACTATTACTGGAGAAAGCGACTACAATTACTAATATTACAAGTAAAACTGAAAAAACCAATAAATATGATTTTTGCAGACTGATATTTTTTTCGAGACAGTAAATCGTATAAAAATCTTTTTCAGATCTCGTAACATGATAATTTTTACCATCTACTTTATAATTTTTTGTATATTTAAAACTCAAACTTTTTTCTAGTACTTTGTAATTGTTGGTCGCAATTATGCTATCAAATCGATCAGTAATAATATAATCACCAGTAGGAGGTAATAAAGCATAACTTAGGTCATTAATATCAATAGAGTAGGTCTCAAAACCAATAAGGTTCGTATCTTTATATAAGCCATCATAAAATATCAAACTCGCTGTATTGTTCTTCATGCTTGGATACAAAATATACTTAATGGGAGAGTCATTTCTAATTCGTTCATTAATAATATTTAAATATATTGTATATCTTGGTAATAGATGATACGTCTCCTGATATATTGGATTTGAGTTCAAATCATAAATATTATAACTATAGCGTACATTTATCATCCTGGAAAATGAATAGTTGGTACTTGATACAAGCCTACTGCTTACATGATTATCTTGTATTGCCTGTAAATATTCATTATCGGAATTATGTGCAATGATTTGCAAATCAATTTTATCACATAAATTAAGAAAAGATTGGTTTACAGAGGCTAGATTATGGTTCTTATTAAGATTACTGTTTACCAAATTAACAATCACGGTTACAGATGCAAAGAGAAACGCAACTACAAAAATCAGTTTTATAGAAAAATCCATAAACTCTTTTCGTAACTTAGTTTGAAAATTCATATATTATAGTAACCTTAATGTACTTATCTTTACAAGACAGCGTGGCATAGTATATTTATCTTCAGGATTGGCATACACACCATGCAAACCCAACTGAGTTTAAATATTTTTCAACTCATAAGTCAATACCAATAAATTCGAAGAGATATATTTAAAAGTGCTAATTCTCCTATAATAATTCCGCCGCCAGCTCGGCAAGAACCGATCTCTCGGAGTGTTCCAGAGTCACATGTCCGAAAAGCGCCTGCCCCTTGAAAGACTCAACCAGATAGGTCAATCCATTGGAACTGGCGTCCAGGTAGGGACTGTCAATCTGATAGGGATCTCCCGTAAGAACAACCTTTGTGGACTTTCCAGCCCGGCTTACAATCGTTTTAATCTCATGAGGGGTCAAATTCTGAGCCTCATCAACAATCAGAAACTGTTTTGGAAGAGAACGGCCTCGGATATAGGTAAGTGCCTCTATCTCCAGCATCTTATTGCTGGTAAGCCATTCGAGACTGCGAATCCCCTCTTTTTTTCCGGGACCGATTATCATATCAAGGTTATCAAAGATAGGCTGCATCCAGTTGGCAAGTTTGGCATCCTTATCCCCGGGTAGATACCCAATGTCCTTTCCCATAGGAACGACAGGGCGGCTCACAAGTACCTTGTCATATTTCTTCTCTTCTATTACTTTGAAAAGCCCTGCACAGATGGCAAGAAGAGTCTTACCCGTCCCCGCCTTCCCCACCAGAGTTACCAGGGGGATCGTATCATCAAGAAGAAGATTCATGGCCATGATCTGATGTTCGTTCAAGGGTTTTATTCCCAGAACGGCCCGGGGGTTCATGGAAACCAGAGCGATCTGTTCTTTTTTAATCCTGCCCAGACCATCAATATTCTCATTCCCTTTTTCATCCTTCCCATGGCTGAAAACCACAAATTCGTTTGGGGTAAGTTTCTCCTGGATTTCTATTTTTCGATGGGTCTTAAATTCCTTCAAGTTTTCATTGGAAATGGTAATTTTTCTCCATCCTGTATAGAGTTCATCGATATTTACCTTCTGCGTTTCATAATCAACAGCATGGATACCAAGTGCCTTGGCTTTAACCCTTGCGTTTATATCCTTGGAAACAAAGAAAACATTCTTTCCATCTTTTTGTAAAACAGCGGCGGCCAGAATTATCTTATTGTCGATTTTATTGAACAGAAGCTGACCGCTGGCATCGTTTACCTCGGTCATTACCACCCTTAAAACAATCCCATTGGCAATCTTGACCCCCTTACTCAGATCACCCTTACGGCTCTGTTCATCCATAAAACGGATGGCATGCCGTGCGCTGCGCCCCTTTTCATCACTGGATGATTTTAATTTATCCAGCTCTTCAAGAACCCAGAGAGGAACAATAACATCGTTATCCCGAAATGAGAGGATCGCATCGGGCCGGTGAATCAGAACATTGGTATCAATTACAAAGGTCTTTCGAATATTATCTGTCATAATCTCCCCCTATAGTATAAATGTCATCCAAAACCACCAGGATTTCAACACATTAATTAAGCTATATGGAAATATGTTTTATATTCTGATAGAAACCGGAGATAGTTCAAAACTTATATTGACAGAGCCCCCTTCTCATGGTAAGTTGGTTTACAGAACCAACTAACAGGAGATTCAATGGCAATTCCGGTTTCGGATATAAATAAAACCAGAGTACTCAGAGAGATATGGCTCAATCCCGGTGTGAGCCGGATAGGGATTGCCTCGGCCCTGGGTCTCAACAAATCCTCCATAACAAAGATCACTCAAGAGCTTCTCGATTCCAACATGGTAATAACCGGTGATGAAGGAATTCCGGGACCTCAGGGGGGAAGAAAACCGGTTTCACTTGAGCTCAATCCTGACTGGGGGGTTTTTGCAGGAATAGAGATAACCGAAAGTAGTCTGGAGATATCCTGCATCGATTTTTCAGGCAAGGAGGTCGCCTTCCTTGAAAAGGAGAGAACAACAGATATAGCCAATCTATCGGAAACAGCGGCATATGCGGTGGATATATTAAGAAAAGAAACCTGGAATAAAAAGATCCTCGGTCTGGGGATAGGTGTTCCGGGTATGGTAGACTGCAATGCCGGGACAATCCTGCGTTCCATTCCTTTAAAGATCCAGTCAGATTATGACTTAACAAAAGAGCTTACCAATCTAATCCCCTGCCCTGTTTTCATTGAAAATGATGCAAACTGCTGTTGCTGGGGAGAGATAATCACAAATAAAGAGCCTTCCGGAAATGATTTTCTCTATGTTCTTGGTGAATCCAGAGAACACTTAAAGGGAGATGGGACTTTTATCCCGGGTCCCGGAATAGGCATGGGGCTGGCCCTGGACAACAAGGTCTATCATGGTCCCGGTTTTGGAGCCGGAGAGTTTAAAAGTATTCTGAATAAAGGTGATTCGGAATGCCAATTCTCACTCTCCAAAGAGGAAATGGCGCGTTTCTTTTCAGACCCGGCAATTAGAACGCAGGTTATGGAAGAACTTGGCCGTAATGTAGCATTAATAGCAAATGTACTGAATTTAAACAAAATAGTTATGGGAGGTTTCTTCCATTCTTTCGAGAAAGAGTGGTTTAAACTTATGGACAGTGAAATCTATAAAAATCACAGCTATCCTGAAACCCGCAAAATTTCGACAGTCCCCTCAATATTCGGCAAAGGAGCCGTTTCAATGGGTGCTGCCTATCTGGTAATTGAAAATTTCTTCAATCTATCAGGCCGATTCGATGCAAAGTTCATTTTTAAGGAGAAATTAGATGAAATACGGACATTTTGATGATAAAAACAGGGAGTATGTGATCACCACCCCGCAGACCCCCTATCCCTGGATTAACTACCTGGGAAATACAGATTTCTTTTCCCTTATTTCGAATACAGCAGGAGGGTACTCCTTCTATAAAGATGCCTCTTTCCGTAGAATTACCAGATACAGATATAACAATGTCCCCATGGATGATGGTGGTCGCTACTTCTATATCAATGAAGGAGGGAAGGTCTGGAATCCAGGCTGGAAACCTTCGAAAACAAAACTTGATTCATATGAGTGTCGGCATGGGATGGGTTATACCCAATTTAACTCATCCTTAAATAAGTTAAGCACAGAACTTACATTTTTTGTTCCCCTTGATTTTAATGGAGAGGTTCAGCTTTTAAAATTAACCAATGATTCCGACCAACCAAAAGAGTTTTCCCTCTTCAACATGACTGAATTCTGTCTTTGGAATGCCAGTGATGATATGACAAACTTCCAACGCAACCTTTCGATCGGCGAAGTGGAGATAGATAGTAAGATCATCTATCATAAAAGCGAATACCGTGAACGAAGGAATCACTATGCATTTTACAGTGCCAATACCCCCTTTGAAGGTTTTGATACCGACAGAGAGAGTTTCCTTGGTATGTACAACGGCTTCGAGGCTCCTGCCCGTGTACACGAAGGCAAATCCGGGAATTCAGTAGCTCATGGCTGGTCTCCCATTGCCTCCCACTCCTATCAGTTAAAACTCCTTCCGGGAGAGAGCCGGGAACTGGTTTTCACCCTGGGTTATGTAGAACTGCCCGATGAAGAGAAATGGGAAGGGCCGGGAGTGATAAACAAGGCCCCGGCACGAAAAATGGCGGCGAAGTTCGCAAAGCCCGAGACTGTAAGGGAAGCCCTCGCCGAACTTAAAGCCTATTGGGGAGAACTACTGAGCCATTATCAGCTTGAACATGAGGATGAAAAACTATCCAGAATGGTTAATATATGGAATCAGTATCAGTGTATGGTGACCTTTAACCTGGCCCGATCTGCCTCCTACTTTGAATCCGGGGTGGGACGAGGACTGGGGTTCCGGGATACAAGCCAGGACCAGTTAGGCTTTGTTCACATGGTTCCCGAAAGGACAAAACAGAGGATACTCGATGTCGCGGCCACCCAGTTCAGTGATGGCGGCTGTTATCACCAGTATCAGCCCCTGACCAAACAGGGAAACCATGCTCTTGGTGGAAATTTCAATGATGATCCTATTTGGCTTATCGCATCGGTGGCCTCCTATATCAAAGAGACAGGCGAGTGGGATCTACTTGATGAGAAGGTTACCTTCGATGATGATAAAAATCCGGAGACAACCCTCTTCGATCACCTGACAGCTTCAATGAAACATGTCGTTGAAAACAAAGGACCTAACGGTCTCCCCTTAATTGGAAGGGCCGACTGGAATGATTGTCTGAACCTGAACTGCTACTCCACCGAACCGAATGAATCTTTCCAGACCTGTACCAATATGGATGGGAAAAGAGCTGAATCGATATTCATAGCCGGTCTTTTTGTCTTCTACGGAAAAGATTACTTTGAGATGGCCGCCAGATCGGGGAAAAAAGGTGACGCCGCCTGGGCAGAAAAAGAGCTTACACTGATGGAAGAGACGGTGATCAAATCCGGCTGGGACGGGGAGTGGTACCTTCGGGCCTACGACGCCAACGGGGATAAGGTTGGCAGTGATGAAAATGAAGAGGGGAAGATCTTTATTGAATCACAGGGATTCTGCTCCATGGCAGAGATCGGTAAAAAATCGGGATTCCCGGTAAAAGCTCTTGATTCGGTGGAGAAACACCTGGCGACAAGGTATGGAATAGTTCTTCAGCAGCCAGCCTTTTCCGGATATAAACTGAACCTGGGAGAGATTTCCTCCTATCCCCCGGGATATAAAGAGAATGCAGGCATATTCTGTCATAACAACCCCTGGATAATCATAGGCGAGTCGATTGCCGGACGGGGAGAAAAGGCTTTTGATTACTACAGCAGGATAGCCCCGGCATACCTGGAAGAGATCAGTGATATCCATAAACTTGAACCCTATGTCTATGCCCAGATGATCGCAGGAAAGGATGCACCAAGCCACGGAGAGGCAAAAAACTCATGGCTGACAGGAACCGCAGCCTGGAATTTTGTGGCTGTCAGTCAGTATATCCTGGGAATCATTCCTGAATATTCAGGACTGCGAATTGCCCCGGCCATCCCCGCCGACTGGAAGAGCTTCAAGGTAAAGCGATACTTCAGGGAGGCCTGGTACAATATTTCTATTAAGAATCCTGATGGAAAAACTTCAGGAATAACTGCCATGACTGTAGATGATAAGAAAATTGAAGGTAATATAATCCCCGCCGGCAAAAAAGGCGGAGAGTATTACATCGAAATAATTATGTAAATTATTGCCGGGCTTTTTAAGCCCGGCTGTTTACTTCCCGTGTTTAAGTTCGGGCCAGATTTTAACATCTTCTTTCAGCATCCATTTATGCTCATCCCTGAAATACCGTGTTGTGGGGAGCCATTTATCACCCGGAAGGTGAGGGATCATCCATATATAATACATGGCATACCCCGCACCAGCCACCTGAGAGTGGGTTTTATCCGGTGAAATAAGGCAGGTATCACCGTTTTTAACCACAAAGGCATCATTATCGAGCATGGAGATACCAAATCCCTGTTCGGGAAATAGTCTATAGTGATAGATCTCCGGATGGGGATGATCATGGGGAGGATAGGATGACCACTTCCCCGGGTGGTTAATTACTTCACCCATCACCATATTCGAATCTGGATTTATTTCACCGTCAAATACAGTACGTACTGTTCTCATGGAGGTATTATCCAAAACGCCGCCACCGAAGATGTCGGAACGGATATCCTCCTGCCGATACAATTTTGATGGAAAAGGAGTTTCATTGTCGCACTGCTCCACACAGAGTTCGCATTCAGAATCTGTGGAGATGGTTACTTCAGTCTCTTTGGAAACATGAAGCACAAAGGGAGTCTCTTCAAAACAGGATCTCCTGGTTACGGTCTCACTCTTACCTTCCCAGCTGAAAGTCACGGTACCGCCGATAAGCAGCCAGGCCCTCTCCCTGCCGGGAGCCGAAACCTCTGTATCCCCGGCCTCCATCTTCAGAATTCCAAAATCAAGAAGAATATCATTATGTTTTCCATGTTGTTCAGTTACCGCAGTGTATCCCTTAGGGAAATTTCCCTGCTGTTTTACTATCATCATAGACCTCCTATTTGTCTGATATTATGATATTTGATAAAGGGAAGGTTGTCAATATTGTATCCTCCAAAGAAAAAGGCTGTCTGAAATGATATCAGACAGCCCGGAGAAAAAACGACGGTACCCGCATTCATAGAATGTATGATGCGATTCTTTTAATCTAAATTAAACCTCAACCACACCTTTCCAGCCATGCTCCTCTATGATCTTAAGCCCCAGAGGTAAATCTTCAACACGGAAAATAACAACAGCCTTATCTTCCTTCATTTCCAGGGTGGCATAGAGGTATTCAATATTGACTCCATTTTCATTAAAAACCTTCATTACTTCGGCAAGTCCACCGGGGCGGTCCGGAACTTCCACACCAAGAACGTCGGTCTCCTTAGCGGTGAAACCGGCATCCTCCAGAAGTTTTAAAGTCTTATCCGGATTATTGACGATTAATCGACAGATACCAAAATCAGCAGTATCAGCGATACTCAAAGCCCGCAGGTTAATACCTCCTTTACCGAGGATCTCAGTTACTTCGGCAAGTCGGCCGGATTTGTTTTCAAGAAATACAGAAATTTGTTTTAAAGGCATATCTCCCCTCCTAAAGGTTTCTTTTATCAATAACTCTTTTGGCCTTTCCAATACTTCGTTCGATGGTTTTCGGTTCAACCAGCTTTATGATCGGATTAATACCAAGCCGGCTCTTCATCTCACCCTTAATCTTGGTTCTAAGGTGTTCCATTCCCTTGGTTTCATCAAAGAAAAACTTCTCCTTGATCTCTACCCATACTTCGATCTCATCCAGGTGGGTCTGTCCCCTGTCGACAACAATCTGATAGTGAGGTTCAGTCTCTTCAAGCTGCACAAGGATCTCTTCAATCTGAGTGGGGAAAACATTAACTCCACGTATGATGAGCATATCATCCGTTCGTCCCATGAGCCGGTGCATCTTTACGGTGGTTCTGCCGCAGGAGCAGGTTCCCCGTGAAAGCGTTGTTATATCCCGGGTTCTGTATCGGATCAGTGGCGTACCTGTCTTCAGGAGGGTTGTGAAAACCAGTTCCCCCTTCTCGCCATCGGCAACGGGTTCACCTGTTTCGGGGTTGATAATCTCCGGGTAGAAGAAATCCTCCTGAACATGGAGCCCATCCTGACATTCACACTCATTGGCCACACCCGGTCCTGTTATTTCGGTCAAACCATAAATATCGTATGCCTTCAGGTGAAGCTGAACCTCCATCTCTTTTCGCATATCATCTGTCCAGGGCTCAGCACCAAAAGCGCCCCCCCTGAGGGCCATCTTACTCATATCATAACCATTCTCCCGGGCATACTCCGCAATAAAGAGAGAGTAAGAGGGCGTACAGGTTAAAAAAGTTGAATTAAAATCCTGCATAACCTGAAGCTGTTTCTGTGTATTTCCTCCGGAGATAGGTATAAGGTTAGCACCGACGGCCCGGGCACCATAGTGGACCCCAAGGCCACCGGTAAAAAGGCCATAACCATAGGCATTCTGGATAACATCACCCTTTCCAACCCCGGCCATGGTTAAACAACGCGCCATAGCCTCGGACCATGTATCAATATCTTTCTGGGTATAGGCCTCAAGAACGGGCGTTCCTGTGGTTCCCGACGACATGTGAATCTCAACAAGCTCCGACTCATCAACAGCAAGGAGTCCATACGGATAGGTTTCCCGCAGTTCATCCTTTGATGTAAACGGAAGTTTTACAATATCGGAGATAGACTGAATGTCTGCCGGCTTGACTCCCATCTGGTCAAATTTATTTTTATAAAAGGGAACATTTTTATAAACATGTTCGGCCAGCTTTCGCAAGCTCTCAACCTGTCCGGCTTCACGTTCTCTCTGGCCCATACACTCAGCCTGACTATTCCAAATCATTCTATTCTCCTTACACTTCAATCTAAATAATATTAGATATCAGTATACAAGTTAAGAATTTGTTCCGTCAAGATACAGTGTGAATTAAGTATATTTATTAAAGCTTAACTTCAATCTGTCCTTAAAGGATCTCCTGCCCGAGGATGTAATCCTTCAGGTGCCGGTTTTCTTCTTTCGCGGCATCCAGGAGTTCTTTAACCGTATCCCCGATGGAAACGATACCAATCAACTTCTCTCCATCAAGAACAGGAAGGTGCCGAATTCTTTTTTCAGTAAAGATACTCATGGCATACTCGAGAACATCGTCGGGTTTAGCCAGGATGAGTTTGGCTCTGGGAGTCATAATTTCAGAAACGGGAGAATTTTTCGCATACCCGTCAATGTTAATAATAAGGTCTCTTTCGGTAAGAATACCCGCGACTTTTCCAGCTTCATCGAGAACTACCAGGGATCCGATCTTCCTGCTGTTCATTTCTTTTAAGGCAGAAGTAAATGTGTCCGTTGTTCGAATAGTAGCTACATCCCCACCTTTTTTCTGTGATAAACGTCCTAATTTCATAATAAACTCCTCAAACCTTTAGTATAAGACTCTGGCAAACCAGGCTATATATAAATTATAACAGCCTTTTTTTTTAAAGCAAGCCAAAAGAATAATTGTGCAATCCTGAATTTGTCATACCTCAGCCGGGTAAACAGGGAAAAGATATTCAGATCTTTCCGGTTTCCATCCTCTTGATCCTTTCGTGCATATATACGATTCTGCTCTTAATGAGTAATAACAATCTATCATTCTTTGCTCCGGCGCCCCTGAATATGGAAGACCTTCTCGAAAAAGAGATAAAGTCTTGCGGCGGAGAGATTAAACGTATCCACAGAACGGGGATTGGGTTCTCCGGAACCCTGGAAACCGGCTACCGGCTCTGTTTATGGTCACGAATCGCAAGCAGGATTCTTATCCCTTTCTATGAACTTGAATCGGAAGGACCGGACGACCTTTATAAAAAGGCAGTCAAATTCCCATGGCAGGATTATATAAAACCAGATGCCTCCTTCGCCATAGACTCGGCTACCAGGGGGAGCAGTTTTACCGATAACCGTTTCACATCCCTGAAATTAAAGGATGCCATCGTCGACTCCTTTCGGAAAAAGACGGGAGACCGTCCCGAAATCGATCCCGAATCACCGGATATTCGATTAAATCTGAACGTTCGAGACAAACAGGTTGTGATCAGTATCGACCTTGCGGGTGACGGCCTCCACAAGCGGGGGTATCGATCCGCCACCGGTCCGGCACCACTGAAGGAGAATGCCGCAGCGGCCATGCTCATGAGAGCGGGCTGGGAGACAATCGCCGAAGCCGGAGGCTCCTTACTGGATCCCATGTGCGGATCAGGGACTCTGCTTATTGAAGGGGCCATGATGGCTGGAGATATAGCCCCGGGACTGTATCATAAAAATTACGGTTTTAACGGCTGGACCGGCCATGATGAAAAATTATGGAAGGTCCTTTTGGGAGAGGCCGAGCGACGAAAAGCCAAGGGAGCAAAACAGCTGCCACCCATCCGCGGATTCGACAAGGATCCAGTAGTTGTGGCAGCCGCCTGGGAGAATATCAGAAATGCCGGGCTTGAAAGGTGGATCCATGTTGAAAAACAGGATCTTATCAACCTAAAACCCACAGCAGCCATGGAGAAACCGGGTCTGATCGCCGTAAACCCGCCCTATGGTAAACGGCTTGAAGAGAATGCCCTTCTATCTCCCCTCTACCGCCTCTTCGGAGATAAGCTGAAAGAGAACTTTCCCGGCTGGAAAGCGGTAATGATCACCAGCAGCGAAGAACTGGCAAAAGAGGTGGGCCTGAAACCGGACAAATCAAATACCATCTACAACGGGCCCCTTGAATGTGTATTAAACCGTTATACCCTCTTCTCGAAACAGGAACGACAGACCTTTACCGAAAGGGTTAAAACCTTATCCCCCGGGGCGGAGATGTTTGCGAACCGTCTGATTAAAAACCTGAAACAGAGGCGAAAATGGGCAAAAAAATCGGGAGTAACATCCTACAGACTCTATGATGCTGATATGCCCGAATACTCGGCCGCAGTGGACCTCTACGAGGGAACCTGGGCCCATGTGCAGGAGTATGCCCCCCCACACGGGAAAGTGGATCCCAACAAAGTACTAAAACGCCGAAAAGAGATGATCGACGGTTTGCCCGCCGCCCTGGGACTCCCGAAAAAAGATATCTTTTTCAAAACCCGGGAAAAAAAGCGGGGTTCCGATCAGTATTCCCGGCTTTCCGAAAAGGGTGAAAAAGTAATCATCCGGGAGGGGGGGTTGAATTTCCTTGTGAATTTCACCGACTACCTCGATACGGGAATCTTCCTGGATCACCGGATCACCCGGAATCTGATCCGTGAACGGGCGGGAGGAAAAACATTCCTGAATCTCTTTGCCTACACAGGCAGTGCCACGGTTTATGCGGCGGATGGCGGGGCAGCCACAACCACCACAGTCGATGCAAGCGGGACCTATCTTGGATGGGCCGAAGAAAATATGGGTGTAAATGGATTCACAAAAGAGGCCGATTACAGAAAGAAACACAGGTTTATCAAGGCAGACTGCCTGAAGTGGATCGAGGAGACAAAGGAAAAGTGGGATCTTATTTTTCTGGATCCGCCCACCTTTTCAAACTCGAAAAGCAGAGAAGAGACCTTCGATATTCAGACAGGTCATGTGAAGCTGCTGACGACCACCCTGGCCCTTTTGAACCCCGGTGGAACCCTGATCTTTTCAAATAATTACCGAAAGTTCCGACTGGACTTATCCTATTTCGAAAATTGGGATTTTACAGAATTGACTGAAAAGACAGTACCCGAGGATTTTACCAGAAGAAAATCGATCCACAGGTGCTGGGAAATAAAGAAAGCAGGCAAAAACGAAAAATAATATTGATAAAAACGGAACTCCTTTTAAATTAGTTCTTAAAAGGTCGACAGGAAATTCCAGTTCCGGAATTGAGGATCAAAACTTCCTATCCGGGAATTCCGGATAGGAATTCCGTGTTTTAAGGATGAATGATGAAGAAAAAATTTGGAACTTTCAAAGGGGTTTTCGTCCCCTCTACGGAGGCTATCCTCGGGACAGTCCTCTTTCTGCTTATGCCTCACCTGGTTATCCAGGGAGGCTTTCTTCCCATGCTGGCTGTTGTCCTCCTGGCCCATTCGGTCACCCTGGCAACCTCCTCCTCCATGGCCGATGCCGCCACAAACCTGACAAAAATAGAGGGAGGCGGACTCTACGCCCTTTCTAAAAAGAGCCTCGGTAATGCCATGGGGGGAGCCATCGGAATACAGCTTTACCTTGCCCAGGCGGTATCTGTGGGGTTTTACTGTATCGGTTTTGCGGAACCTCTTCAGCCCCTGCTGGTCCCCCTCCTGGACTTTCTACCCTGGTTTCAGGGAACCGGCCCTGAAACTGTCCTTTTACAGAAACAGATAATCGCCTCTTTTTTCTTTGTTCTCTTCTTCCTGATCGTCATGGCAGGAGCAGACTTCACTTTAAAAATACAAATCTACATCCTTGTGGTGTTGGGGATAAGTGTTATCACAATACTTGCCGGTCCGCTCCTGGGATTAACCTCCGGCACCATGGCAGCGGCCGCCTCGGGTTCAACCACGACAGAAGCGGTGAACCCGGCTATGAAAATCTTCACAGGAGCGCTCAACCTGCGGGGAACCACCGCACTCTCCATCCCCCTCTTTTTTATAATGTTTGCCCAGTTTTTCCCGGCTGTTACAGGAATCAGTTCCGGTGTCGGGATGAGCGGAGACCTGGCAACACCACAAAAGAGCATCGTAAAAGGAACCTTTTCGGCCATCCTTATTACCCTAATCATTTACATCTTCGCAAACCTGGTCTTTGCCTTTTTAAATCCGATCACAGCCTATGATGATTCGGGGAATCCCAAACTTCTGACCGAACTTTATGGTATAGCAAAAGAGTTCCCGGGGAACCTTCCGGGAATCTTAATCCTTCTCGGGATCCTTTTCGCCACCTGTTCATCAGCCTTGAGTATGTTTATGACAGGCCCGCGGACCCTACAGTTTCTGGCCAGGGACGGGATCCTCCCGCGTTTCATGTATTTCTTCAAAAGGGATTTCAAAAAAGAGGGAACAGAACCGCGATATGCCCTTTTACTCACCTTCTTCCTTGGCGGATCAATAATATGGATGGGTGATATAAGCTTTGCCGCAACGGTTGTCGGTATCCTCTTCCTGGTGGTTTATGCCTGGATGAACGGGGCAACATTTCTTGAGAGGGTAAGCAAAAACCCCTCGTTCAGACCAACGTTCAAAGGGCACTGGCTTATATCCCTCTATGGTACGCTGGCCTGTCTGGTTGCCATTTCTCTTTTCAGCTGGCAGGTGGGGATCCTGGTTTTTGCCTCCCAGTTCATCCTTTTCTGGCTCATCCTCCGCTATAAATCCCACAACAGGCTGGAAGGAATCTGGTGGGGTGTCCAGTTTTCAGCCATACAGAGCGGCTTGCGGAGACTGCGAAAGATCGTCCAGGGAAGCCACAACTGGAGACCCGTAGTTACCGCCGTTGGTTTCTGTGATGAAGAGGATGGCTGGGAAGTGATCGGCAAGTTGGCAGAAAGCCTTGCGTTCTATCAGGGACTGGTAAATCTTCATCTGATCAAAACAGCCCGTAAATTCAACTCTGATGTAGACACCAAAAAAATTCTAATCCCCGCCTCGGTTATAGAGACATCCGAACCGAATCAGTCCATTTTGACCCTTATACAGGCTAACGGAAACAGCGGAGTTGATTCAAACACCCTGCTTATTCAGTACCATCCCAAGGTTGAAAATGTAAGCTTCCTCCAGAAGGCTCTGGAGATGAATAAAAATATCCTCTATCTGAAAGAGGGACACCTTATGAAGGAGAGCGGGACTATCGACATCTGGTGGCGAGGAGAGCGAAACGGAAACCTGATGGTACTCCTGGCCTACATAATTAATATCTCCCGCCGGGAAAGCCGGAAGGAGCCCTACGATATCCGAATAATCCGAAAACTTTCCGGAGAGGAGACTGAAGAAAAAGCAAGAGAGGAGCTGAACGCCCTCCTCGATCGGGCCAGACTCCATGGAGAGATAAAAGTACTGACGAAATCCGACGAAAAGTTTCTTGAAACCTTGAAGAGTGAATCCGAATCTTCGGCCATGGTGATGATGGGCCTCCCGGGAAACTATGAGGGGAATGCGGGAAAGCAGGAGAATGGAAACGGCAGGTTTATGCCCATACGCGGCTCAATCTTCAAATTGGATGAGTTTTTCTTCACACGGGAGATCAACAACTACAAGAATCTGCCGGCAACCCTTTTTGTGCGTAGTGCCAGGGTTATGGAACTGGACTGACAGCCTTAAGCAGGAAGGGAGCGTGATTGGAGGTGAATACCGGCGGTGTGGCGTTTACCGTTTTCCGCACCTTCGGGTCCGCCATGAACTCCCCCGACAGGAACCGGCGGACATCTCCCCGGTTCCACCCTCCCGGATGCACAAACTCAGAATACAGGGAGAGATCGCCCGCATAAAACTCGTTTGTATCCAGTTCTGACGCAAGCTCACTGGATATCGGCAGATTGAAAATCGCAAGATTCAAAAAATCCATCAAATCGATATTCGATTGTACGAGCGCCAGGGTTTTTCGGGCGGCTCGAAGATCCTCGGCAGGTGTGCCGAAGAGCAGGTAAACAAAAGTCCCAATCCCGGCCACTTTAAGATTTTCCAGAATTTTAATGTTATTTTCCACCCGGGTTCCCTTGGCCAGGGCATCAAGAACCGACTGCTCACCCGATTCAAGGCCTAACTGAAGCATAACACAGCCCGAGGCGGCCAGGTCACGGCAGAACCCCGGGTCCTCCAGGAGGGAGTTAAACCGGCAGAAGCCGTACCATCCGGCTCCGGGAGGACGGCGGATAAGCTCCTTAAGGAAGGCGGGAGGGATCTCATTATCGGTAAGGTGAATGAGAGCAGGACGCAGGATGGAACTCATATCACCCAGCGCTTCTATCCCCCTTTTTAAAGGTTCTGAATAAAAGCATGTTCCTTCTGCCTTCTCCGGACAAAATGTACACCTGCGCCAGGCACAGCCGGAAGTGAGATTCCAGGGAAGGGTTCGCCCGGGAGAGAGGTAAGAGTCCAAAGGAAGCTCGTCAAAAGGAGGAAGATGAAGGGTTCCGGAAGAGTTACGGTCTATTCTCTTATCAGATTGACCGGCAGATTCATCCTTAAGTCCCAGCCAGCCCATAAGGGTCTCCTCCCCCCGTCCCGGGAGCATACCATCTACCAGGCCTCCGAAATTATGCTCTTCAGGGATTATCCCCTGACGAATCCAGGAGGTCACAAGCCCACCGCCGAGTATAATTTTTTTATGGGGATAGGCATCCCTTAAGTACCCAATGAGGGCAAAGGCACAGACCACCTGGCTTAAAAAGTTAATCGAAAGGCCAATTACTTCACAGTTAAAATCCGCAAGGACCTCGGGGATTCGCTTTTTATAGTAGGTGTAGAATGGATTGGCACGAAAATCTTCGGCGGCACCGGCCAGTTCGGCTGCGGAGAGGGGTGAATAGTGTTCATCCTCATAGTTGGCCAGGCCGATTTTAATCCCCGGACGGCTGGAGACCGTTCCACGCCCCATGATGGACAGGGCCTTCTGCAGGTCATTGACTGCCCGGCTGTACCTGTCGAAATTTGTGTATCCCCGTTCGGATTTTAACAAGGCTAAGTTCCGGTCTACCCCCTTCACAGCCCGGCGGGACCAGGTTTCGGAGGGAAGGGAAGTAAGAGTTTTAATTGAAGGTGATTGAAAGATATCCAGGATCCCCTCCAGCCCCGCGTCGAGGATGCGGCACTCCACATTTCGTTCACGGAGGAAACTGGCAAGTTTGACTATCCCCGGAGGTGGTTCACAGATTCGCACAACGGGCGGGTTTATAAGAAGCATGGGGAATAATACAGCCAAAGATTCCCTTAGTCCAGAATAGGGGTGTACCAAAAAACCAATATAGGCAACTATAGAAGGCAGGAGCTATGCATATGGAAATAAAACAGTTCAGATATGGTGATACAAACCTGGCCTACCTCATCTATTCAGGCGGTGAGGCTGCTGCCATTGATGGGGGTGCCCCAGAGGAGATCCTTGATTTCATTAAAACACAGAATCTCCGCTTAAAATATGTACTGAACACCCATGAGCATCATGATCATACTCCGGGGAATGAAAGGCTCCTGAAAATAAACAGTGTAGAGTTTATTGCACCTGCCGGTCTTGTAAAAATGAAACAGTTTCACCTGGGGGATGAGAGTGTAGAGGTCTTTGCCACTCCGGGGCATACCGAAGATTCGATTGTCTTCAAACACTCAGGATGGCTGATTACAGGAGACACACTCTTTAACGGCACGGTAGGGAATTGTTACTCGGGTGATTATGAAACCTATTTTAATTCCCTCGAAAAAGTCCTGTCTTTTCCTCCCGGCACAAAAATATTTGCCGGACATGACATTGTCGATTACAGCCTTGGTGTAGCAAAAAAGATAGATCCTGAAAACCAGTTTCTATCATTGTACCGATCGAAATATGATAAGAACCTGGTCGTCTCTACCCTGGAAATGGAACTGAAGGTTAACCCTTTTATCAGATTCAATGATTCCAAGCTGGATGCGTACAGGTCCGGTTTAAAAATGAGTCTTGATACACCCTACCTCAGGTGGCGGGCCATGATGAGTGTTCATTAAATCTTTTTTATATCAAATCCCTTATGCTGTGAAAAAGATATGGCTTCCGGGGTCGTTGAATCGATAAAGACCAATTAAAAGAGTTCTCCCTGCCGGCCGTCAATGATCTCATCATAGCTTGTTCCGATAAAAGGAAGAACCGTATCGGCCAGAGGTACAATCTGCTTCTCAATGTAATGTGAATAATCAATATCCATATGGTCAAAAGCGGTGGGAATCGGACCGCGAAAGGTCATGACATAGGAGATTCGCCGTACTCCCCTTTTCCCGTCTGGATCAAGGAGGCGGGCAGCCTTCACATGGGGAGGGATATTTTTAACATACTCTTCGGCCGGTTTGGTGAGCCGCTTTTTGTACACCAGTTTATCATCAAACTCACCATTACGAATAAGGATGATCTGTTCCTTTATCCAGGAGGGGATCTCTTCATTATGAAAAAACCTTCGAAAGAGCTCCATCTGAAAATCCTTGGCAAGGTCCGTCCAGTCAGAACGGACATATTCAAGCCCCTTTATCTCAATCTCTTCAGATCCGGCTATCAAACCGGCATACTTTTTTCGTGAACCTTCCGAAGTTCCCCGCATGGGGGGCAAAAAGAAACGGGAATAGAGTTTCTCCACCTCCAGAACGAGTTTGGATTCGACACCGAACTCATCTTTTAATTTTTGGTTGAAATAGTCATTGATCTCCAGGGCAAGATCTTTGCCGATCGCCCTGGGATCCCGGGGTGGATCTACGGTTTTGTCGTTATCTAAGCATGAACCTTGATCTACAGTTTTGTCGTTATCTGAATCAGGACGGTCCGCTTTAATCTCGACGAAAACCGAATCAGTGTCCCCGTAAATGACCCGAAAACCCTTCTTCCGTATGAATTCAGAGGTTGTTCTCAGGATCCACTGACCGGTTCCTGTAATGGCTGTTGGAAGATCAGGATGATAGAAGCGGCAGCCGGTTGTCCCCATAACACCATAGTAGGAGTTCATCAGGATCTTTACAGCCTGGCTTAGGGGGCCATCCCCATCCCTCTTCGCTTTCGCCCGGCTCTCCATCAAATGACCGACATGATCGGGAAGGATGTGTGTGTCCCGGGAAAAGCGAATACCCGGGGGAGTGTCGAAAGAGGGACTCCCGGGGAACCGTTCAGCACTCAACCTTGAAAGGGGATCTATCATAAAGGTTCTTATTATCGAGGGATAGAGACTTAAGAAATCCATGACCAGTATGTTTTCGTAGAGGCCGGGAGCCGATGTAAAGACCAACCCCCCGGCAGCATGGGCACCACCTTTGATATCCGCCACATCCGGGGCGGCATAACCCGCCCGGTGAAGCTTTGGAAGCATGAAAAAATCAAAAGCCGCTACGGACTGGTTAACCTTATCCATCCTGAGACCGGTGAGCCTGCTCCTGGTCACCAACTGTTCGATGAGTGCTGTCTTTTTGAAGATACGCGTGACTAGCACACAATCGAGGATATTATAAAGGGCAAGGGCAGGTTTATCACTCCTGAAACGCTCTTCGATCTCCTTTATCTTTTCATCACTCTCGGCATGGCCGGAGATGGCCTTCCCTTCCCCCAGGAGTTCCCGGGCTACGGTCTCCAGCCTGTAATCTTCAAAGCTGTGGAATCCGCCGCGCAAGTTTACAGGACCGTCTATGACCAGCCTGCCAAAGGCTTCAGCAGAAAACAGACCGCTTCTCTTTTTATAAATTTTTGCGGCCTGTCCTCGTCTACCGATGCTGAAAGGGAGGTTAAACTGCCTGCATTTGTTCTCCATGAAGGTAAAATCAAAACCGATAACATTCCAGCCGATTATAATATCAGGATCGGAATCACTGATATATTTCAGGGTCTGGATAAGAAGTTCTTTCTCTGTAGGGACTGAGATGTATGTGAATGAATCTCCTGATGGAAGAGCCATATCACTGTGGGCTGTGTTTTCTCCGCCCCCTTCAGATGTATTCACCGCAGGATCAAACATGAAACAAACCATATTCTCACCTCCCCGTCCGGAAAGGTGAAAGCCGCAGCAGTAAAGACTGCCGTCCTGCCCTGTTTCAATGTCGAAAGACAGGATCCTGAATTCAGGGGAATAATCCGCAGGTTCTATTCTTTCCAGTTTATAGACAGGAAAGGGTTGATAGTTACCCTTTTGAACCTTAGAGGAATCAGATATAGAGCTGTATGAAAAAGAGAGACCACGGAAAATAAAATGTTCCATCAGAAATCGTTCATCCGGCTGAACATCCGATTCCAGAATATTAACCCCTCTCTCTCTCAGACCTTTTGCACCTTCACGAAATGCGGAGACTGAGCTAAAATAGAGACCATCAAGCGCTTTGCCGTTGAAGTCAACAAGACCAACCTGCCGGCGTGTCATTCCCCGGAGTTCTGGAATATTGGCAATCCTTTCAATAAAGAAGACTAATCTATTATTTGGAACCTCGACCTCAAAGTATCCTTCTCCATCCAGACAACATAGGGTAAGGATATTTACCTGACTTGAACCAGTACGGGAGTCGGTGGAGTATACGTCTACAACGTAAGCTGTGCGGGAAGCGAAACCTAAACTCATTAAATTATAATACTCCAAATACTGAACAATAAAAAACCCGGCAACCATGAATAATGGAGACCGGGCAAAATTCTTTAGGAGCCATGCTAAACTTAGTAATATGTATTCAAATAACGCACTGTGTTGTACAGGAGGGGTACTGCCGCCGAATAATAAATTGGCAGTCGATCATATCCCCAGTACACAAACTCACCTTGCCGGGCTACTGTTGCCGAGTTTGAATAGAGTGGGTCATCTGCCCAATAAGAACAATCTCGCTCTCCTGCAGTCGAATTAACAGATAAAGACCATCTATGGGCTGTTCCAAATATCATATTAGTTGAACTTGTAAAAAATGTCGTAACATTGTGATCAGGTTCATATCTGTAATTATCATATGTACTCTTGTGTTTCAAGTATCGATACCACTGATACTCAAAATCAGCATCCCATTCTTTCGTTCCCATCTGCTGTGTAGTTCCGTTATCATAAGCATAATCAAGATCGACGGGTAACTGTTCGGTATATCCCCAATTCGTGGCAACATCCGCCACACGGATAGTGGGTACTTGAAACATCCTCCAACCATTGTAATGCATTCCCATAAGCCCCTTGGCGCCCATAATTATGTTCCTGGGAATAGCATAATCATTCACAGAACTGTAGGTAAGTTCACTGGCTGGTGTGGTAATAATGGGATTACCGTAAATTATAGTCTCGTTAGTGCCTTCGTCATACCATGTATCAGCAATCTCATCCTGAGGAACAAGAGTAACCGAATATTCTAAAAATGAACCATATCTAAAATCAAAGTATGAAGAATAGTCTGAGGCCCAATCTCTTTTTATCCAGGTCTTTAAATAGCTGGCAAGAGTTGTGTCATCGGCATCAGCATCATTATAAATGATAGTCATATCCGAAGTAAATGCAAGTGCATAGTTACTGCTGAAAAAGGTCTCACCAATATCAGGATTGGAGACCTTAAGGTAAACATAATACGCCTGACCGCGTTCAAAATTGTCAGTTGTTATTGTATCAACATCGATACTGTAGTAAGAGCTGTTTGTAGTCTCTCCCATTTTGGTCTTAGTGCCACCCGGAGTTGTAGACGCCCAGAGTTCATATGTATTAGTCGATAAACCAGTAGCAGTTGGATAAGTATCGTAATATACACCAATTAGACCATATGAATATAATCCCTTGGTTCCATTCTCTATAACAGGAGTCCCATAGAAAATGGCATCTTCTGCAGAAGAATAATGTGATGCCACCTGCGTCGAAATGTTTCTACAGTAATAACCAGCGATATCAGTAACCTGGACAATTATATTCTTAGCTCCATTTCCTGAGGAGAGAATATTTAATCTTAAGTCCTCATCATCACTGTACCAGGAGGACCAGGAATCTCCGTTGTCGTTACTCGCTCTCATCTTATAAGCACCCTCACCAAGAGTGCTATTCAGATAAACATATGTAGAGGTAGCTACTTCCGCTCCATTATCCAGGTTCAAATTTGTAATTGTAGGTGCAGAAGTATCCAAAGTTATATAATCGGAAACATTAGTTAGGGAGACATTTCCGGCGTAATCGACAAGCTCACAATAGACAGTCTTTGAACCATCCGCTGCAGAAGCACCACCGTTTGAAAAATTCCAGCCCGCCATAGTTGAATTAAAATAGTAAGTTGATTTTGTCCCACCTTCATTCCAGAACCGCATATACCGAACATCATCTGATGTAAACGTCTGATTATTGGAACCGGAACCAGAGACATCAATATTGATTGAAGTGGATGTAGTAAAATAGTAGTTGTTATATGGATTTGTAGCTCTGTTTCTTAAGGTTATTCCACTTAAAGTCGGACCGGTAGCGTCAATCTCAAACTCATGAGTAATCCCATCAGACCAGTTTCCAGCGGAATCGCGTTCCTGAACCTCGAATATATAAACTCCTTCCGCCTTGGATGGCGACATATAGTAGGTTCGGGTATAGGTCCAAGCATCTGCATCAAATCTCCATCGATAATCTCCACTACCACCATTACCTCCGGTGGACCAACGGAAATAAGGGGTTGTATCGTTAGTCAAATAGCAGTCAGGATCATCCTGCCCTGAATATAAATATCCAGGTTTAGAATTTAATATTGGGGCATCAGGTGCTATCGAATCGATTTGAACACTGCTGGTACCAACCTTTCCTACAAGTGGAGGATCTTCAGGATCACTCATATTATATTCTTCCACTTCCAGGGTATAGGTTCCATCATCCAGATTTTCACCGGAAGGGGAAAAGTCAATAAAGTAATCAAGATCATCATCTACCAGATCCGTCCAGTCATAACCGGGTTCAACAGATCCGCTTTGATTTTTCAATCGAACCCGATATCGCTGTACTCCGGTTGTTCCGGTTCCCGTTGTCCAGTTCCATGTTACTTCCCGGGCTCCTGCATCACCATTTCTTAAATAGGCACCTTCCCTGGTAACAGAAGGTGCTGATGTCCATTCTGCATCTATCCAGATAGCCAGGGAATCAGAGTCAGACCAGTTCCCCGCGTCATCCTGCTCCTGAACAAAAAGGGTATACTCATATCCGTCTGTTAAAACACCATGGTTCAGGAATAGTTCAGTAATATTATTCCAGCCTAGAACAACCTCAGAGGAACCATAATATGCTCCTCCAGTGGATTCATCAGGATCATTCCAATTATAACGACCGATCCTATCGATCCTGTATCGATATGTACCATTACCATTTCCACCACTGGTAAAAGACCAGGTAGGACTTAGGTTAGGGGTGTGATCCAAAGCAGTTAACACTGGAACATTCGGTGGAGTCGTATCCCACTCGAATGCATAATAGCCAGTAGCTGAATTACCGGCGAAATCAGTTACAGTGAGAGAAACCTCATATTGACCATCCTCAGAACCATCATCAGGTGCCGAAATCGAAGGTGTAAGGGTATCACCATTAGTAATCGTCAAAGTACCGGGGCCATCCGTCTGAGCCCAGAAATAAGATTGTATTCCACTACCCCGATTGTCTGGTGAAGGATCGTTACTCGTTAGCTGATCATAAACTCTGCCGTCACCTAAATTATCACCATTATGGTAATCCAGAGTCAGAGTTGAATTGATGGGTGAATGTTCCTGCAAAGTAGTAATAATAGGAGCCAAGGTATCAATCCAGAATTTGACAACCTGATCAGTCGTTCGATTTGATCTATTTCCCGCATTATCCCATGCTGCTATATATAAATAAGCTAAACCATCATTTTGCCCCGTGTATGTGGGTGATCGAGGAGAGACAATGGGATCTTCACTGCGGATGAAATACTTATTTGCATTATCATATGTGGCAGAATCCGCCCAGTCAATTGCAGGATCATCCCAGTAGGAATACCATGCAGGGTCACTTTCAGCTACTCCGGGAGGTGTATTAGGAGTCTGAACATCCGAGGAAGGCATGATAGTAAAGAAATCAGCTCCATTAGGAGAATCCCAGGATATATATGGTTGAGAATAGTTTATATATTCGATTTCCAAGTTATCCGATGTAGTGAACTGCGTTTGTTGAGTTTCACCAGTTGCTTCATCTACAACGACATCAACAAAGGCAGTTAAAGTGCCAACATCATTTGGATCTAAAGTATCCCATACAAATTCTACACTGCTCTCTGCACTATTACCGGCATTATCCTCGGCTACTACTTTTATAATGTAGGTTCCATCAACAGAACCATCCGTGATAGAATTATTTTCTTCATCACCTACAGCAATATATGGTTCTTCAACAGTAGAATCAGCAGTTTCCCCTGATGCCTCGATAAAAAACCGAATTAAACCTGGACCGGTCCCCTCTTCATCAACTTGCTCCCAGGAGTAAGAATCAACACCTGAAGGAATCTGGTACCCAAGGCTGCCATCAGGATGATTATCAACAATAGTTGATGTTTGAAGCGCGATTCTGTTTGTCTCTACAAGATCAGTGAGTTCAAATCCTATTTCCGGTGGAGTATAGTCCAATATAACTGTAGTATAATCGGCGACACCTGAAGTATCTCCGGACTGCCAATCTACATGATCCTTAACCTCTCCATAGATGAAATACTTCCCTTCCCCTGAATCAAGGGTATAATCGCTTATAATCGAAGACCACTCCTGCCATTCAATTGCATCAAAAGCCTTTGTTGCTGGAAGATTCAGAGTATCACTTGCTTCTACAGAAAACCACATTTCCTTAAGACCAGAACCAGCATCTTCTGCATCGAAAATTATATTAATTGTATCATCAAAATTATTAGAATAGCCTGTTCCTCCATCTGTAAAAATATTATTAATAACCGGTTCTGTCGTATCCAGACTGACCCTCAATATTCCAGGAACATCAGATTCATTATTGGCATAATCAACAAACTTATAATAAATAAAATAATCACCATCGGTAATCGGCAGGGGCCATGCATTTCCAATCACAGGTGAATAGCTCATATAACTGATATTTTCAGGTGTAGTTGCACCCTCTGAATAAAGAGCCCAGGTCGCCTCACTCTCAAAAAGAGCCTCAGTGTTATTATTATCACCCCAAATCTTCACAGCTCGAACACCGTTATAATCATCTTCCGCTTTGATCTCCAGATCAAAGCTCGAAATTGGAGTCGCATTTAAATTAATGTCATCAAGATCCAAAACAACAAAACCAATTGGTGCTGTTTCATCTAAAAAAGCGCCATTGGAAAAAGAGTAAGAGTAATCACCTTCGAAGGTATTACCGGCGACATCGGATACAGAACTGCTTATAAATACTGTATATGAAACGTTTTGTTCAAGGAAATATTCAACATAATCACCTTCAGAGACATCCCAAATCTGAAATTCTGTAAATTCAAGAGCAGATTTTCCATCAACAATTTCATAGATGTCTGAAGAAATTTGATCAGCTCCTTTTGAAATATTAATACTTTCTCCACTAAATGTAGAGGTATTCATCTCACCATCAAAAGCGATTTTTACATAAGATTTTGTCTTATTGTCATCAGAATTGGGTATAGGATTAGAAAGTCCCAGATTAATTGAGGGTGGAGTGAAATCTCTTGTTATTGATCTATCAATAACAAGAGATTCATTTCCAGCACGATCTCTGACCTGAAGCTCAATAATTTCTGTTTCATCGGCACTTACACTTAAAGAATAAACCGGAATAAAAATACCACTCTCCGGAAGAGTAGTCCAGTCATCAACCGTCCAAACTTCTCCGCCGTGAAGACGAATCCGGTAATCAAATATCCCGCTTCCAGCGTCTTCATCACTGGCGAGAATATCAACAGTTACATTATCCTTCCGGGTACCACTTTTCCCACCATCAATAACAAATGAATTTACAATTGGAGCCGTAGTATCAAGGCCGATTACTGCCGAAGCAATACCCTCAGAAACATTACCGGATCCATCTTTAACCTTTACATAAAGGGTTTTTGCCCCATCCCCATCAGGGAATTCAACACTTAATAACGGGGTCCATGTATTCCAGCCAGCATCTGAAAAGTTCCCTGTAGTTGAAACATTCATCTGGGCAATACCGAAGTTATCCGAAGCCGCGATAAACACATCCACAGTTTGGCTGTTAGTCCATTCAGCCCCCTCATTGAGCGTCACCTCTGAGATAACAGGAACAACAGTATCCCCAATTATCCCGGTGGTAAAACTCCAGGTATATAATTCAGAGATTACATTTCCATCTTTATCGGTTACACCATCAATAGTTACCGCATATTCAGTGCCCACCATCAGAGAAGAGACGGGGGTAAATGTTATTGTCTCGTTATCAACTTGTCTCGAACCATTGATAATGGTACCGGATGGATCCGTCACGAAGAAAGTAGATACTTTAACAGAGGACTCTTCAATCGGTTTTGAAAGAGTCGCTGTAATCGTACTTAAGGAGATAGGTATATCTTCGGCGGCGACAGTCGGGTAGATAGAAAGAACTTCAGGAGCAGTTACCGCAACCGCAACCTCATCCTCTATAATATTTACAAGAGAATTTCGGCATCCGAAAATGATGACAAACAGGAGCATAGATAATGATAGAACTTTCCAAATGGTGCTGATTTTTTTCATGATATAATCTCCTTATTCCTCGCCTTCTTCGTTCTCTTCATCATCTTCCCAGAAGGTCTTTCCCTTATCCATAGCGGAAGCAGCGCGAACAATAGAGCTGTTTGTATTTCCAATATAAGAATAGTTAGCCGCCATCTCCGGGTTAACTTCTGCCAGACGGCTATACTCATCCTGAGCAGCCTGATAATCTTCAAGCTCAAACTTTGCCCGGGCTATGCCGGCAATAACGAGGTGGTTATCCGGGGCAAGGGCGGCGGCCTTTTCATACCATTCGAGGGCACCATGCATATCATCCTGCAGGAAATAGAGATTCCCAAGGTTTACCATGGTATTGTGGGCACTCCTGTTCAAATTGATAGCTGCCAGGAACTGTTCTTCCGCTTTATCAAAAAGACCATACCGGGCATAGAGGATCCCAAAACTGTTTCGGATCCCCGGTTTATCCCCACGATTTCTGATTCGGGACTCAAAGTATTCAACCTGTGCCCGAATCTCCTGACTTACGTAGGCATCAAGATTGGTTGTGTAGTTTTCAATGATATCATCGGGATCGGGAAAAAGGAGTGATAGAGCACCGCTATTGAATCCCACCGGCTGATAGGTTTCCCAAGCCCTATGAATGGGGAAAAAGCCATTCACCTCTTTGGCGACAGCATCACGCCACTGTTTGGCGCCGGTTCTGAAAGACTTCAAAAATCCCTCCTGAATCATGGTTGTTTCAAGGGGAACCCAGGTTCCATCTTCAATAAAAATAAAATCATCGGTATTTGTAAACTCCTTAACGGCCTCATTGGGGGATAGGCCCAGAGAGAAAGCCATGAAGATGTGGCCGGGAACAGTTATAAAAGCAGTTTCGATCCCGACAGACTCCAGGAGTGCCGCAAAAAGAATTGAAAGGTCATCGCAATCACCCGCTCTATAGATAAGGGACTGGGATGGAAACTGGAGATAATCCAGGAAAAGGGCATCCTGGGAGGCCTCCACAAAGGAGGATTGGGGATCGATGACATAATTCATTCCGTATATTTTTAAGGTTTCAAAAAGCCCCATAGCAATTCGAAAATTGAGGTTCAAAGGGTTTTTACCAAGATCTCGAATAATACCGGCCGTATTCTTTGAGAAAATTAAAACCGAAGGATCACGGGATGTTACAAAGGAGGCGGCTTTTCTATCATCATCCCAGGTCATGGAATTTCTATCCAGAATCCTGACGGTATGAGGATAGGTATATGAAAAGCGTTCTCCAAGGTAAGTATAATCAATTCGGATTTCCGATGAAACCTTGGCACTCTCGGTCAGATTCATGACCCGGCTTGTAAAAAGGGCTTTCAAATCTATATCAGCCTCTTCATTCCGGCCTATTGAACTTATCGATTCGGTGAGAACCGGCTGCTCCATATATTCACCAACATCAAAATAGACATCAACATTGGAAATTGAAGAGTTTTCCAGGTTTTTTATGGTGAGGGTACCAAAGGAGTTATCCTCATAGTATCCGAAAAATACAGGGAAGATCGGTTCGGTCTTTATATCTAAAACCTGAAGTTTCTGTCTCCCTGATTCGGGGTTAAACCTTAAAACCGTTCCCAGCCACCCGGCAACCCCTTGATACAGGTCGGTATATGACTCTGCTGTCTCATCCCACCCCATATGGTATCGGTAGGAACCTCCCGCTGAGATGGCAAATCCCGGTGATAAATCGAGGATGACACCGGCTGTGCCGCCAAAATAGGGATTCCCTGCAGCCTCATTGGAACCAAAAAAACCCAGGCTTCCCCCGGCTTCTCCCCCAAGCTGAATACTTAATGCGTCGGCAACCCTTAAATCAAAACCAAGCCCCATCCCGGCAGAGGTAAGAGCCAGGATATCCTGAGCCGGTGTGGGATGGAGTCCAACGTTGATATGTCCTTCAAGATAGAGAAGGGGGAGTCTGGGAAAAATATACTGACCGAAGATCCCGGTGGAACCACCGATTTTATATGTGCCATTCTGGTCAGTGAGTACACTTTTTTCACCAATTGGGATTTCTACACCCGGCCTGAAATGTACGGCAAAATCTTCTATCGACTGACTCCAGCTGTTAAATAAGAATATTGGTAGAAATACTATAATAAGTGTTATTTTCCTGGTCATGACGCTCCCCCATATATTATCCCGATATTATCCAAGTCTTAGTATAACAGTCACATTTTAATTTTCATATACTGAATTTATCACATAAGATGGTTGAAGACCCGATTTATTGCGTCAATGTCATAATTTTTCTTGTAACTTTTATAAAAAAGTAGTTAAAAATGGGCACTTGATCTACAATGTAAAGTTATGAGCAGAATTACAGTTTCAATATGTACTTTTCTTTTTTTACTCTCTGGGATGAGCCTTTTTTGTGAGGAACTTCCTGTTGCCATTCTGGAATATTTTGACGATCCCTGGGAAATTACCATCTATGATTTTACCGGAGAGGTGATCGATGATTTTGATTTCGGCACCGAATTGCTTATCGGCTATGGAATACAAACAGAAAACTCTTATGCAGAGTTGAGACTCGAACCCAATGGTTCCATCCTCAACCTCTATCCTCATACCTTTATAAAACTGAAGGAACTTCAGGGGGTATCGGGAACAAGACAGAACACCATAGTTCAAACAAAAGGGAAGCTGAGGGTTATCGCAGCCAGGGTACAGGGGAATAACTACTCCATCCAGACTCCTTCCATGGCTCTGGGGGTTAGAGGTACCGATTTCATTGTCGAAGTTGATAACCGGGAAGGGGCTGCTGTTGCCGTAAATACTGGTATTGTTGACATTTATAACCCTCAGACCGGTTCATCCATGGAAATAATTGAGGGTGAAGTTGCCAAGGCCAAACACCAGATCCTTACAATCATGGAAGATGAGGCAGAAGAGGTGGCAAGGATCACCAACAGGTTCAGATTCCGAAACCTGAACCCGAAAGATGTCCCCCATTATGACTTCGAAGAGTATTATAATGATTTTGAATATTTCAAGGATCTCGAACGAGAGGCCTATCTTGAATATTTTTCAGATGATGACTTCTTCGATGATTACAAAGAGTACATGGATAGATTCCGGGATTATTACAGCCAGGAGATGGAAGATTTTCAGAGAGTGCTTCAGGAAGAGGAAGATGCCCTCCAGGAATCTCTACAGGAGGAGAAGGATGCCTACAAAAGTGAGATGGATGCCTTCCAGGAGTTTCTGAACAGGAACAAGAGGTGATTTAAAAGAAACCTGCCTTTTGTTTCCCAACAACTGAAAGTCGCAGGTAAAGTATTTATCCTTCAGAACGGTTACCTGCGCTCGGGATGATTATGGGCAACAGCAGCTACCACCATTTCGCCATATTCCACCAGCCCGTTGTTATCAGCCAGGTGCCATCACGCTTTTCAAGTTCCCAAACATCAGGAGTAATCTCAACAGACGTTTCAATTCCGCTTGCATCGAATGTGGCCCTTATTGTTCCGGATTTCACCAGGGTCGCAGTATTCCCCGTAATCACCATTTCGGTAAGTGAAACAGTCTGTTGAATATTGGAGTGTTTAATATGATACCCTTCATATATATTAAGAATGGGATTGCCGGTGGAAATAATATCATCTGATGTATCCGCAGTATTGGCAGTAAGGGTCAGTACGGCATCATCTGCATAGATCTGTCGAAACGATGACATTTCCCCCTGATTGAAGGCTGTGATCTCCTTATCCATTACCTGTTCGATTAAAGCTTCATCAGTAAGAACCACAACAGGGGGGTCCTGACATCCAAAACAGAGAAAGCAGAGAAAGCAGAGAAAGCAGATAAAGAGAGAAAGGATAAATTTGAACCTGAAACTATTTTTCATGAAACACCTCAATTATAAATTCTTACTATTTTATATCACTTCCCTGGTTCTTAGGGAAGCTTAAAATAGAGATGGTTTCAATTGAACTAAACAGATCATTTCCCCCTGAATATGCCGAGTGAAGAAGTTCGGAGCCTTTTAAAAATGGTCAATTATACCGGGGAAATATTTATAAGAACCGCTCACAGCTCCCCCGCCTCCATAAAACTGTAAAACCCCGAATCTGAAAAGATAACATGATCCAGTAGGGGAATCCCCAGAATCTCGCCAGCCTCTTTGAGACGCCGGGTGACCTCTTTGTCCTCGGGACTGGGTTTGAGGATTCCGGAAGGGTGATTATGGGCGACCGCTATGGCGGCACAACGCTGTGCTATAGGCTCGGCAAAGACCTCCCGGGGGTGGACCATAGCCCGATTGACCAGGCCAATCGAGACAACACGAATAGCCAGAACCTCATGAGCCCCATTTAAGGACAGGCATAAAAAATACTCCTGGTTACGGTCACCGTAGTGGCTAATCATAGGATAGATATCCCCGGGGGATGTGATCTTTTTCTTGTTGGGGTGGAGACAGCGACGTGTAAATTCAAAGGCGGCGAGTATTAGCCCCGCCTTGGCGCGGCCTAAACCGGGGATGGATGTGAGGGAATCAATATCCACATCAAAACCCTCGGCCTCAAGCAGGGCAAGCAGATCCCGGGAAACAGAGAAAACACCCCGCCCCCGGCTTCCGGAGCCAAGCAGGACGGCCAGAAGCTGAATATCCGAAAGATAGGAAGCCCCCTGAGCCTGGAGAAGTTCTCGAGGCCGGAGGCTTGTTGGTAACTCTTTAATTTCTGCAACGATTGTGTTCATACACTATTAGACCGGCAGAAATGTGCTCCTGATTCAAAAACTCATTAAAAAAGAGCTTTAAGCAAGAAAAGCTTTAATATCTTCCGGGGAGAGGAGCTTTCCGGAACTGACAACTTTTCCATCCACCACCAGAGCCGGGGTTGAAAGCACACCATAATCCAGGATCTTGTCCATATCGGCAATTTTCTCAAACTCCGCATCAATTCCTGCATTTTCGGCCGCTTCCCTTGCATTGGCCTCAAGCTGTTTGCATTTAGGACACCCCATGCCAAGTACTTCAATCTTCATTAATTATCTCCTTTAATAGGTATTAGTATAAAACGTTGAACAACCAACCGGCCAGTGTAAAAAAGACCAGAAGCATTATAAAAAACATGATAAGCAGTTTGGGTTTCATTACCTGCTTTAACATCATAAATTCGGGAAAACTGGCGGCGACCACCGACATCATAAAGGCCATGGCCGTTCCTACGGGCAGCCCATGATTAAGCAGAGATTCTATGACAGGGATAACACCGCTGGCTCCTGAATAAAGAGGGATACCGAGGAGAACGGCACCGGGAACGGACCACCAGGCTCCACTTCCCAGGTGAGCTGTTATCCACCCATCCGGGATAAACCCATGGAGAGCCGCACCCAGACCAACACCGATAAGAACCCATTTCCATACCCGTGAGAAAATGCTTTTTAACTCATCCCAGGCAAAAACATGCCGTTCTTTCATAGAAAGTTTGATTTTCAAGGCACTCCCATTTTCAGGAAGACCTTCAACGTTTATATTATCAGCCCCCATTCCGGCAGCCCTCTTCCCAATGGGTGTCAGGTAGCGGTCCGCTTTCAGCAAATCAATCAGGGCGCCTCCGATGACTCCCGCCAGAATTCCGGTTACCACATAGAGGACCAGAAACTTCACCCCAAGCATGGATCCGAGAAGAACCACGGCAACCTCGTTTATCATGGGTGATGTGATCAGAAAAGCCATTGTGATTCCCAGGGGGATACCGGCAGAAGTAAATCCCAGAAAAAGAGGGATACTCGAGCAGGAACAGAAGGGAGTAACCGAGCCGAAGATTGTCGCCAGAAAGTAACCTACAAAACGGTTTTTTCCGGAGAGATAAGCCCGAACCCTTTCGGTATCCAATCCGGCCCGAAACAGGGCAATCACATAAATCATCAGGAAAAGTAAAAAATAGATCTTTGTCACATCTTCAATAAAGAAGTGCACCGCCTCCCCGATTCGGGAACCTGCTTCCAGATTGAATAGCTGCCAGGTGAGAAGATCTGCAATATATGTAAAAATCCTTAACAAGTTGACACCCCTTCCTTTATTTCGTTCTTTAGCTAAATATAGTATCTTTAAATTGATTATTCAAGAGGAATATGTTATTTTCTTTGTATGGATATGATGATTAATAGATTAAAAGCCCTCAGTGATACAAACAGGTTCCGGATTCTCATGATGCTTACCGAGAGGGATCTTTGTGTCTGCGAAATTCTCGAAGTGCTGGACATTGCAGGAGGGACCCTCTCAAACCACCTTAAGATCCTCAAAAATGCCGACCTTATTGATCAGAATAAAGAGGGTAGATGGATTTTGTATGCACTCAAGGATGAGGCGACACGAGAGTTCTTAAGATCACTGGAGAAGGATATTATTGATAGAACAATCCTTGAACATGATCGAAAATTTATTACCGGGATAGACAGGCTCTCCTGCTCCAAATCTGCAAAGATGAACCAGGTTTAGAAAAACAGGTGTTCTGCGATTATCTTAAGGCCGATCCCGATCAGGATAACCCCACCAATCAGTTCAAATCGCTCTTCCGAAATATGCCCGATTCTATAACCTAAATTGATCCCGGCGAAAGAGGTGCCAAAGGTAATTATCCCGATAATCACCGCAGGGAGTATGATGTGCACGGTCATCACAGCAAAACTGATACCCACAGCCAGGGCATCGATGCTGGTCGCAATTGAAAGAAGGAAGAGGGTCGGAAGGTGGGAGCAATCCTTACATTCATGTTTGCCCATTTGCCTGGCTTCATGAATCATCCGGCTCCCGATGAATACAAGCAATCCAAAGCCGATCCAGGGGGCAAGCCCACCGATTACGCCGCGCAGACTCCGCCCGCCAAGCCAGCCGAGAACCGGCATCACACCCTGAAAGAGACCAAAGAAGAAAGAGATCCTGATGGCATGAAAGACCCTGTTTTCCTTTATTGTTACTCCATTGCTTATAGAAACAGCGAAGGCATCCGCTGCCAGGGCCAGGGCAAGACCAATAATTTCAAGTAAGCTCATAATTTTAGAAAGATATCAGCTTTTCACCCCTTTTTCAATCTTCCAGATTATTAATACGCTATACATGTCAAATAGAAGCATACTGGATTAATGCTCTTGCGAAAGGGAGCCCGACGGAGTAAAATTACTATTGCATTTACAATTTTTTACATATGGAGATATAAATGTCCCCTTCCCCGCTCTTCTTAGGAATTGATATCGGGTCGGTATCGATCAGTATGGCTTTGGTTGACGCGAATGGAAATCTTATTGACTCACGATATGGATTTCACAATGGTAAAACCATGGCCGAACTTGAAAAACTCCTTTCGAGCTGGAAAGGTTACACCATCACCGGGGCGGGATCGGCTTCGGCCGAAGAGAATAAATCAGAAAAAATAAAACACTTTGATCCTCAGGTATGCACGATAACCGGAGCAAAAAAATTCTTCCCGGAGATGGGCTCCCTCATGAATGTCGGAGGAGAAAAGTTCTCACTGACGCTTTTTTCACCGGCGGGCGATTACCGGAGAACAAGAGCGAATACCTCCTGTGCAGCGGGAACCGGGGGCTTCCTCGATCAGCAGGCAAGAAGATTGGGTTTGAACGACAGTTCAGAACTTAGCCGGCTGGCCCTTGAAAACCCGGAGAATCCACCCAAAATTGCCAGCAGATGCTCGGTATTTGCCAAAACAGATCTGATTCACTCCCAGCAGGAGGGTTATACCCGGGAGGAAATATGCGCAGGACTTTGTAAAGGTGTGGCGGAAAACCTGGGTGAAACCCTCTTTCCCGATAATGATTTCAATTCACCCCTGGTCTTTTCAGGTGGCGTCGCCCTGAATGGGGCTGTCGCCCGCAGCCTTGAAACTCTTTTAGGGGAAAAAATGCTCATCCATCCCCACCCAGAGGTTTGTGGAGCATTAGGAGCAGCGCTTCTATCAAAAAATGAATGGGTAAAAGGAACTACCACAGATGAGATAGCAGAACTTATGATTTCGGATCTCCCCGAACTAATGGCAGGAGAACCATCTGAGAGGCAGTACCACTTCCCTCCCCTAATACTAAAACAATCTTTCTATCCGGATTTTAAGGGAATCCTTCATTACACTTTTCAACCTGAAATCGTCGATAGATGTCCGGGAGTAGAGACAGATCTCTATAGCCGGCCGGAACAGGCTGACCGCAAAAATTTCAAGGTTTATTTCGGGCTTGATATAGGCTCAACATCCACGAAGGCAGCCCTCCTCGATATAAACGGAAAAATGGTGGCCGGCTTTTACACCCGAACCCAGGGGCAACCCTTAGCGGCCTTCAGGGGAATCCTCGAAACAATCCACGATATGGAAGAGCGGGAGGATATCGTTTTTCAGATAACAGGGGCAGGATCGACAGGTTCTGGAAGAAAGTTTCTGGGCAGCCTGATGGGCGCCGATATAATTCTGGATGAGATAAGCGCCCACGCCAGAGCCGCCTACGAGCTGGACCCCGGAATCGATACTATCATCGAAATTGGCGGTCAGGATAGCAAATTCACCACCATGAATAAGGGGATGGTCACCTTTTCACAGATGAATACGGTATGTGCCGCAGGAACCGGAAGTTTTATAGAAGAACAGGCTCAGCAATTGGGTGTTCAACTCTCCGATTATGCCGAAATGGCGATGAAGGCCAAAGCACCCAGGGCGAGTGATCGATGTACCGTGTTCATGGAGAGGGATTTAAACCACTACCTGAACAGGGGCTATAAGGTTGAAGAAATCCTGGCGGCGGTCCTCCATTCGGTGAGAGAGAACTATCTTCAGAAAGTGGCCTCCACTGGCAATATAGGGGAAAAGATCTGTTTTCAGGGAGCTACGGCAAAAAACAAAGCGCTGGTTGCCGCATTTGAGGAAAAACTGAAAAAACCCATTCATGTCTCCCCCTACTGCCATTTAACAGGCGCCATGGGTGTGGCGCTCACCGTCAGGGAAGAGATAAAATCAGAAAGTAAATTCCGGGGAAAGGGGCTTTTCAGAGAAGAAATACCGGTAAGGAAAGAGCAATGCAACCTCTGCGGCAATCACTGCCGGCTTCGAATTGCCGAAATAAATGGAGAAACATGTGCCTTTGGATTCCTCTGCGGCAGGGATTATCAGACGAAAAAGTTTGTTAAACTTAAGAAAAAGAGGTCTCTTCTTGAAGAGAGAGATGAGGTCATTAAGGATATATTTCCAGACAGGGGAAAACAGAGAACCAAGGAAAAGATTGTCGGTATCCCCCTGGCGCTTCAATTATCAGAGGAACTTCACCTTTGGAAAACATTTTTCGAAGAACTTGAGATCCCGGTTATTACAAGCCGGGATCTTGAAAATCCGATAAAGCGTGGTAAGGCCCTGGCAGGAGCCGAGTTCTGTTCTCCGATTCATGCACTCTATGGCCATGTGGATTATCTGGCAGATATCAGTGATACAATATTCCTCCCCCACTACCTCGAACAGGAGAGGAGTTCAGCTCCCGGATCAAATAGATCTGAAAGGGTAAGAAAGTACTGCTACTACACCCAGTTTGCGCCGACCCTGGCCCTTATGATCCGGGATCTTGAAGATCGGGCCGGGGTTATGACGCCTGTTGTGATGAATAATCAGAATGATCAAAAAACAGTACAGGAACTTTACATTCATCTTAATAAACAAATGAGAAGGAGATACTCGCTTCAGGAGGTTCAAAAAGCCTACCAAAAGGCGAAGAAGCTCTATGACATATACAAGGTGGAGCTTTTATCACACTTTGATATAAAGGATGAGCAATCAACTGAGTTCAAAAAGGATATCCGAATTGGTATTCTGGGCCGCCCCTATACAATTCTTGATAAAAAACTCAACAGTCATATTCCGGAGATAATCGCCGATCTGAATATCGAATCCCTCGCCATGGATCAGATTCCGCCGGCAGAGTATGAAGAGAATGAGATTGGGGATCTTCTATCGGCCTTCCATTGGAATTATGCCGCCCGAATATTAAGGACAACCCTCCAATGCGCCAGAACCCCGGGACTGTACCCGATATTGGTTACATCCTTTAAATGCGGCCCTGATTCATTTCTCATTGAATATTACCAGAGGATCATGAACCGATACGAAAAACCCTATCTGATCCTCCAGCTGGATGATCACGACTCCTCGGTTGGTTATGAAACACGGATAGAAGCCGGAGTCAGAGCTTTTAGAAACCATCATAACCGGGAAGCCGATTTATCTGTCCCGGGGGGATGGGGCAGGAATCTATATTCACCGAAATTAATCAGGGATCTAACCGATAAAACCATCTTCCTGCCCAATTGGGATCCCATGGCCATCCCCTTAATCGCAGCCGCCCTGAACGGCCTGGGATACAGGACCCGGGTACTTGATGAGACAGATGAGGCGATTCGTGCGAGTATGACAATGAATACCGGCCAGTGTATTCCTGTGAATGTTATTGCCCAGGAGTATATGAATGTCATCAGGAATGAGGGACTGGCACCCGAAAAGACAGCCCTGTGGATGAGCAAATGCCAATGGGCCTGTAATATCCACCTCTACCCCTACTATATAAAGAGCCTTCTGGAAGCGGAAGGCATGGAGAAGGCCAATGTATACTGGGGGGAAATCTCCTACATCGAGTTCTCACCCCAAATGAGCATTAAGGCCTATGTCGCCTACCTCCTTTCGGGAATTCTTCGTAAGGTGGGATGTGCACTGCGCCCCTATGAAACCATAAAAGGAAGCACCGATCAGCAGATCGAAATAGCCGGAAAGATCCTTATAGAAGCGTTCGAGAAGGATTCCGGTTATCTGGATGCTTCAAAAAAGATAAAGATGCTCTTCGATAATGTGGAGATAGAGCCTGCCCGTAAACCAAAGGTAGCGATTTTCGGCGATCTATATACGAGGGATAATCCAGTCATAAACCAGGATCTGGTCAGATTCATAGAAAAAAATGGCGGGGAGGCCATCATAACTCCCTACAATGATTATGTGAAAATCATAGCAGGAACCTACTTTGATAAATGGCGAAAACAGAAAAAATATGGAGATTATCTTAAATTCAAAGGCCTGCTGGCGGTCATGGAACTTCTGGAAAAGGGGCTCCACAAACCATTCGATGAAATGCTTGGAAAACCATTTACCCGGCAAAGCGGATCAACAGCCAGGGCCCTTGAAACCTATTCCATAAAAATGGAACAGGAGGGAGAATCCAAGGAAAACCTCCTTAAAATTATCCACCTTATGAATGAACACCCGGATATAAATCTCCTGGTTCAGGCTAATCCGGCCTTCTGCTGCCCCTCCCTGGTCACCGAAGCTATGGGAAGTAAAATTGAAGAGCTGACAGGGATCCCCATGGTTTCCCTGACCTATGACGGAACAGGAGCATCGAAAAATGATCTTTTAACCCCATATCTTAAATTCGCCACTGCAGAAATGAAAGGGTAACGATCAAGCAGATCGATCAATTGCTCCCGCCCGTGAAGACAGGGAGCAATAAATTATCAGGGAAGGCGGCCGGCTTCGAGAGAAGAAATAGCCGCGTTAATATCGTCTTCCCCATAGAACCAGTGGTCTCCTGAAATCAGGAGGGGCAGGTTTTTAGCTGATGAGGGGATATCCATTGAATCGATAATTTCCATAGCGGGGTCATACTGGGCGGGGATCATCACATTCAGCATGGTGATCTTAAGTGCATAATCAGAATTATTTTTCCGAAATTCCGAATCAACACCCACTAAACGCTTCTCCGTGTCTGTGCAGGAATTACAGTGGGATGCGAAAAGATAGTTTACGGAATACTCCTCCCGGTTACTGCAGGAAGAAAACCCGATCACCGTTGACAGAAAGATTACTATAGTAAAGGTCGGTAAGATATGTTTTCCCATGGGACCATAATAAACAGAGTTGCAGGATCTTTCAATGAGTTTACCGGAAACCTCTTCATCCCCATACTTTGAGGAATAGAAAACCTCATCATGGTACGACACATAAAATATTTTTTTGATTGTACACATCCTTAATTAATCACTAATATGTCCGAATGAAATGTCGTATCTTAATTATCACCTTGTTATTAACACAGTTAATAATACCGGCAGTCATCACTGCGGATGAAAGCTTTATCAATAAACTGGTCGAAAAAATCGAATACACAGGAACAGTAGAACCTCAATTTTATTCTGCCGGCTTCGGCACAGCATTGGATTTTGGATTACTTCTACCCCTAAGGTTGTTTGATGATTTCAAAATCTATGGAGCTACTACAGTATCATTACAGGGAATGGGGGCAGAGGTTCAAACAGAGGTGGACTTATTGCTCAACCTTAAAGGATGGGGCGAAATCTGGAGTTATGATGACCCTGAAAAGAATATTTTATCGATCATGACCACCCTCTTTAAGAGACCCGATTCCGGACCTTACAGGGTGGGTGCGGCAGCATCCCTGGCCGCGGGAACCGGTATTATCAATTATTGGTTGAATGCCAATAAGAACTATAAACCATTAAACGCCTATTACATCCAGCTTGGCGGAGGTGTTTTTCTGGATTCACCGCTTTTCATGATGAATATAGATCTGTGTTATCAGATTGACTTCATAGATTCCACCCCGCGAACCTTCATCAACATACCAGTTTCTATCACCATACATAAACCTGTATTCACTGGAGAAAATAAATGAGAACCGCAAGATTTTTTACCAACCGAATCTTTTCTTGCCTGGCCATATCTATGGCAATATTCATGACCATATTGCTCTCCTCCTGCGTTCCTTTGGGTATTCCGGAAGAGCTGCTGACAGAAGATGTAATGCGGCCAGCCTCCTGGACCGTTCGGGATATCTCGGTGGACCAGGAATTCGGCAGAGGGGTGTATGAGTATGATGACCAGGGGAATTTGATGTCTGAAGTCAGGACAATACTCTACGGCAGCGGGAATGTGGATTATGTAGTAACCTTCACCTTCGAATATGATGAAGATAACCGAATAGCAAAGAAAAATCGCTCCTATCAGGAGTACGATTCAGAGGGAAATTCAAGCGGCTCCCCGTACAATTCATCCAATACCTATAACTACAATGAGTCAGGAAAAGTCGTCAGTGTCTCAAACAGTAGCTCCATATACTCCTCCGGTGGCCCTACTGAATACGCCTATGACGAAGAGGGCCAGTTGATTCGATATGGAGAGGCAAGTTCCCCCAGTGCCACATTCAACTGGCATGAGGGACTCCTTACCAGACGATCAGTTGATTCAGAACACTACCGAACCTTCACATACAACGACAAGAACCAGTGTACCCTTCTCAGAGACTATCGAACCTATGGATCAACCTCCTACTATGTTCAGGCCGCCTATACCTATGATGAAAAAGGATTATTGGTACGAAAAAAGTATTATGACCAGGTACATTGTTTTTCATATCAGGATTTCACCTGGGAGTTCGGAAAGACCAACTACGATATAAAGGATCTAGAGCTGTATAATATCTATCAATATGGCCTTTTCAGCGACACTGGAATACCGACAGACTAGAATTATATTTTATTTCTGTTCCCTTCCTTAATGGATTCAAATCTGATAACCTGAAACTATGAAGACAGAACCCCTCTATTACAACGACAATGCCCTCCTTTCTTTCAAGGCGAATATAATAAATATTGAACAAGTTTCCGATAAAAAGTATCCGGGAAAAATCCGTGTTCAGCTTGATAAGACGGCCTTCTACCCGGAAGGCGGGGGGCAGCCTGCTGATCTAGGCACTCTGGGAAACTTCTCTGTAGTCCATGTAAAAAAAGATGAGGGTGAGATTTGGCACTATCTGACTGGTGAAAATCTCACCATCGAGTCCCTCACCCCGGGAGATGAAGTTGAAGGCAAAGTGGATGCCGACCATCGCCTGGATTATCAGCAGCAGCATACGGGTCAGCATATCCTCTCGGCGGTTTTCATGGCGTTAGGGGAATATGCCACCGTCTCGGTTCATCAGGGAGAAGATTACACAACTATTGAGTTCGCAACCCCCGGCATAGATGATGAGTTTTTATTCAGGGCTGAAGAGAGAGCCAATGAGATTGTGTGTGAAAATAAGGAAATAAAGACTCACTGGACAGACGAGGAGGGACTTGAGGAGTTTAAACTACGACGCCCCGCCAAGCAGAAGGAAAACATAAGAATCGTTGAGATTGACGGGATCGATACGGTGGCCTGCGGCGGGATCCACCTCTCCACTACAGGTCAAACGGGCTTTATCAAACTGACAGCGACCGCAAAGATCCGGGGAAATATGCGTACCTTCTGGAAGATAGGAAAGCGGACCCTCCTGGATTACCGGCAAAAAACGGATATTACGTCTGAGCTTTCAAAAAAACTTTCGGTTCCTCTGGAAAAGATAGAGGAGGGAGTCCGGAAATTAACCGAGGAGTCGGTTAAAAAGGATCAGACCCTTAAAGAGATGGGTTTAAAGATGGCCGGCTTTCAGGCTGAAGGCATCTATCGAAAATTAACACTGACTGACGAAGCCCCTGTTGCCTCGGAGGTCTTAGATGGTATGGATAAGGATGGATTCCGAAATCTCGGTCTGGCGTTAAGTGAATATGATAAAATCCGGTTTTGTATCCTGAACAGGGGTGAGGATTCAATTCAATGGATTATCGGCCATGGAAAGGGAGTTGAACTTGATTTCAACCGGATAAGAGAAACACTTCTTAATCCATTGAAGGTCCGGGGTGGAGGAAGAGCCCCCCTGTGGCAGGGAGGCGGACTCACCCTTCATGAAGAGGCAGCGTTTTTATCGGCCTGGAAGAACTTCTTCTTATAAATTAAAGATTATGGCGGTCTAATACCGATGATGTTATTAATGTATCAGACAGCCTATACCGGAACATTAGTACGAACCCCATACAACCCCCTGGTCGTCCAGGAGTTACGGGGAACCCTCGAGGAATTCAAGGATGTATTCGAAAACAATTTCGATACGGGATGGTTTAATTCAGTTCTTGATAAGACAGCCTTCGACGCTTCTGCCCTGCGGGATCTAAGGTTGATGGCCGCTCACCCCGATGTATCCCTGGAGGATCTCTCCACCATTCACAATGGCCTTGAAAGCCTTGCCTTCTTTCTGGATTTTACGAAACGGTACATACAACCTTTCCTGAGAGATCTGATGGGAGTCTCCGGATTTCGTCCGGCCTTTGTCAATAATGAAGAGGCCCGCACAATTAAAGCCATGAAATCCATGTTTATCTACACATTTCCGCACAATCTGGAAAGGCTGGAAAAGGTGTATTCAGAATTAAAATCCTGCTTTATCCTGCTGAACTGACCTCTTCCTCAAATTCAGAGATTATTCCTCTTCTCTTCCCCTACTCCAGTCCCCCGGGAACCTGGAAGAATTTTCCATGTATACCAGCCATCTCATAATTTATGGTAATGGCAGACAATTCTGAAGCCTTGCTGTTTGAATAGGTTTTACTTGTAATATAAACATCCAGATCACCGTCGGAATAGTGATATGTCTCATCCTCTCCACCCATGAATTCAAAGGTATCAGCATCGATGAAAGGCATGCTGTAACCACCATTCACATATAATTCCGAATCTTCACCAAGAGAGATGCTCAGTGGAAGGGGAAAGCCCGCTTCATTCACTGAAAAATGGTAAAAAGCAGAATCATCTTCCCCCTCTTTTAAATAAAAGAGTTGATTCAGAAAATCATCAAAATATCCTGCTGCTTCATATTCAGCAAGGATTGTCCTATCCTCAGGAGTAAAAAAACGGCCGGCGACAATCCAGTAATCTTCAGCAGGGACTTCGGTCAGTTCAAATTCGATCCCCATATCATATTCAATGTTTTTATAACTTAAAGTGTCGCCAACATTCATATCCTGAACAGGGGCTACCTGCAGTAATACAACCATCAACCAGGTCGTCAAAGAGCTTAATATATCCATTGTTCCTCCCTAATAAGGATTATAATATAATTCTTATTCAGTTTAAAATCTACAGATTTTATAAAACTTGACATTGTACTATTCTATTAGTACAATAAAACATAGTTACAAAAGAAAAATACATATGAAGGAAGAGATCGATTATCCTAACCTTATAGGAGAGAATTATGATCAATGTTGAAAACGTTAAGCGCACATACATTGCGGGAGATTTAAAAGTCGAAGCCCTCCGGGGTGTAGATCTTTTGATTAAGAAGGGAGAGTTCATCTCCATTGCCGGCCCCTCAGGCTCGGGAAAGACGACCCTCCTGAATATCATTGGATGCATCGATAAACTGGATGGAGGAAAAGTTTCCATTGAGGGGCAGAATGTGGGTGATCTGTCCAAACTCGAAAAGGCGGCATTCAGAAGAAATGAACTGGGGTTTATTTTCCAGAGCTACAATTTGATCCCTGTCCTCTCCGCCTTTGAAAATGTATCCTTCGCCCTCTCTCTTATCAACAAAAACAAGAAAGAGGTCAAAGAGAAGACCCTGGCCCTCCTGAGAGAGGTAGGTCTTGAAGGGATGGAGGACAGAAGGCCTTCACGCCTCTCGGGAGGGCAGCAACAGAGGGTGGCGATTGCCAGGGCTCTTATCAAGAATCCGAAGATTATCCTGGCCGATGAACCTACCGCGAACCTGGACTCTCATACCGGGGAAGATATACTCAAACTGATGAAAGAGATGAACGAAAAACACCAGACCACTTTTATTTTTTCGACCCACGACAGGATGGTTATGGATTACGCCAGGCGGCTTGTCCTTCTTCACGATGGTCTTGTTACCGAAGATACGGTCAAAGAGGGGGCGTAATATGAGGTTATCAACAATTGCCTTCAGGAACCTTGCCAGAAACAAAAAACGAACGGTCCTCTCCATTTCAACGATTGTGCTGGCCTGTATTCTGGGGATTTTCATGTTAGCCCTTGTTACAGGGATGAAAACCGATATGAAAAGAAATATTCTGGCTTACTATACCGGTGCCATTCAGATCCGTCACAGGGATTATGGAAAATATGATTATCTGAACCCTGTCCATCTCTATGTAGAAAATGAAAAGGAAGTCCGAAGGGAGCTGTTAAAAATAGAGGGAGTAAGCCAGGCACTGGGGAGAACCACTGCCGGAGGTAAAATCTATATTGATGATACCCCCCTGGATGATGAACCGGGGGAGGAGTATATCGCCGTGGGAATGGGTATAAATATCGATGAGGAAAAAAACATACTTGATCCCGGTTCACTTCTGATAGGGGGAAGGCTTCCCCTGAAAGGGCGGAGAGAAACCATCATTGGGTATAAACTGGCTGAAAAAACGGGCCTTGGTCCTGGAGATAAATTTTCGTTTATGACTGCCACAGCATCCCGCGGGGTAAATGCCATGACCCTCGAGATTACAGGGATTGTCGATTTCCCCATGGGAAGTATGAACAACACCCACTTCATTCTACCCTTTGATGTAATGCAGGACCTGATGCAGATGAAAGGGGGTGCTCAGGAAATCATTATAATGACCGAAGATCCGGAGACAGCGGAAATTCAGTTGGCAAATATAGATAAAATCCTTTCGGCAGACAGCAGTTTAAATTATCTGGATACCGCCCTTTGGAAGGATCAGGGTGATTTCTATGGAATGATGGGTATCGCCGAAATCACGTATAACTTTATGATAATATTCTTCCTCCTTATGGGAGCCACTGTAATCATTAATACAACAATGATGGTGATTTATGAAAGATACAGGGAGATAGGGATTCTGGGAGCCATGGGGATGCCACCCAATGATCTGGTTAGACTCTTCTTCCTGGAATCACTCTTTGCCGGAATAATAAGCGCAGTTATTGGAGTAAGCCTGGGAGTCATCATCATCCTTGCGGCAGAAAAAACAGGACTCGATTTCTCCTCAGCCATGGGATCGATGGATATGGAGGTCTCCAATATAATATACCCGGACCTTAAAGCATATCATGTGATTTTAATGACCATCTATACGATCATAATTTCCGCCATGGTAACACTTATTCCCTGCAGAAAGGCGGCAACAATCGAACCGGTTGAAGCCATTAGATCAACATAAAGGAGCCTTATTATGAAAAGAACTATCATATTAATACTATCAATTATCCTTATAGCCGCTTTCCAGACAGTGACAGCCCAATCTGCCGAGGAGATAGTTGCACGAACGGATGAAATGATGAATTACGAAAGTGCCTACACCGAATCAAGAATGGTGAACACCGACAGATTCGGCACAAAAACCATTGCCTATTCAGCCTGGTCTGAGGGAACCAACTTCCTGATGGAATTTACCAGTGATGCAGAGTACGGACAAAAGATCCTCAGGACAGAAGACCGGATATACCACTTTTTTCCGGATTCAGAGGCAATCTTTACCAAGAGCAAGGGAGATTCGATTGCAGGGCTGATTTCCTATGAAGATGTGACCGACGAATCCGGGATGCTGGAGAATTACGATGTGACCCTCGAAGGGGAGGAAAACCTGGAAGGTATACTCTGCTACAGGATCGCCATGAAGGTAAAAAGAAGGAAGAGGGTCGCCTATCCGGTTCAGATAGTGTGGATCGAAAAAGAGACCTTCATAATGCGTAGGATAGAAATGTTCACCAGAAGTAACCAGCCTTTGAAGACAATGGTAATCCGACAGGTCGATGAGTTTAATGGGCACTTAATGGCCACGGATATCATCCTGACAGATGATGTCCGACGGGGAGTCAGTTCGGAAATCTTCATCGATAAAGTCGAACTGAATATTCCGATCCCTGATAGTAAATTCACCAGAAGGGAATTAACCAGATAAAGGAGGAAACCATGCTTATTTTGAAAATGGCTGTAAAAAACCTGCTGCGATATAAGAAAAGAACCCTGATAACCGCCGTTGCCATTGCTATTGGCCTCATATTCTACATCTTCATGGATTCTCTCCTGGAAGGATGGTATGGAAAAACCTATCAACAGTATATGGATTACGAAGTGGCCTCAGGAAAGATAGTAAAGAAGAGCTGGTGGACTGAAAAAGAGAGGCTCCCTTTAAGTCAATCAATTGAGGATACAGAATCGATAACCGCTCTCCTTGATGAACTGGAAATTGAATATACTCCCAGAACGGAATTTTTGGCGGATCTTGTCTTCTATAAGGATCCCTTCCCCGAGGACGGGGTTTATCCCACAAGGATAACCGCAGTGGATCCGGTAAGAGACGGCGATATCTTTAAGCTGGCTGATTCCATAAACAATGAATACAGCCGGGGTGAATTCCTGAAAGAGGGAGATGACGGGATTATAGTGGGGAATGTTCTGGCAAACAAGCTTGGGATCGAAATCGGATATCCGGTGAGACTCCAATTCTCGGGGAAAATGGGGTATCAGGAGGTGCTGAGTACAAAAGTGATCGGCATCATTAAAACAGAGAATCACCTGATAAATATAAAAGGTGTATTCCTTGCCATAGATGCAGCAGACTACTACCTTGAGATGGATGGCTCTGTCACGAGCTACTCGATCAAGGTTCCCGCCGGGAGAAGCGGCATAGTCAGGCTGGAAGAGTTAAAAGAAAAACTCCCCGATGAGTACGAACTTCTGGGGTATGAAGAGATAGCGTCGGATTTCATGGCCATGCAGGAGATGGAAGACAGTTTTGTCACCCTCTTTCTGTTCCTGATTTTTCTGATAGCAGCAGTTGGAATCTCCAACACAATGATGATGGCTATTTTTGAACGCCGAAGAGAGATCGGGATGCTCAGGGCCCAGGGAGTAACAGACAGGACAATTCAACTCATGTTTTTCCTGGAGGCGGGTGGAATAGGGATTGTCGGTACGCTTGCGGGTCTTATTCTCGGAGCTCTTTTAAATATTTTTATGGTTAATCATGGACTCAATTATGGGGCAATGATGAATGTAACAGATGATTTTATTAATTTTGGAAACATAGTGATTGATTCTCATATGAAAGGAGTCTGGTCACCGAAATCCTTTCTTACCGGAGGAGTTTTAGCCATCATTGTAAGCTCTTTAGCCGCCTATTTTCCTACGCATCGGATGCTTAAAAAAGATATACCGGACAATCTGAGGATGGACTGATCATATGAACAGACTTTTTTTAAAAACAGTATTATTTTCGCTCTTCTCACTTATAGCTACCGCGATGCTAACGGCAGAAATCAGGATTTCGGCAGACACAGAGTTCTACAACAGCCTCTACAGCCTCAACGGCATCGAAAAGGAGTGGAGCTATATAATGTATGGAAAAGCCGGCCTCTCATTCAGGAGCACCGGCTCAAGGGAGGTGAAAGGCGAGGTCGCCCTGGATATCAGCGAAGCAGGAGGACAAATGCTCCCGGGGTTGAAAAAACTCTATGTCCGCCCCTACTTCGGTGACGTACGCATACTCCTGGGAAAAACAAGAACCACCTGGGGAGCAGGATTTGCCTTCAATGCGGGGGATATCATCTTCGGATCAGATTCGATCAGTTTCGATACAAGATCCAATGATCCAAGATCGGAAACAGCCTGGCTAACCGGTGCCGATTTCCCTCTGGGAGACTTCTCTTTTTTAGAGATAATCCTCCTCCCGGGAAGTATTGATCTATCAGATCCAGCCGAACCGGTCCTTCCAAAGATCGGTGATGGTTCCGCCGGAGGGAGGGTAAGTTTCGAGGCAGGAGACTTTAATCTTCAGGCTGGCTACCTATACAGAGGAAGTGCCATTGCCGGCCTGGGTACCGCAGGACAGCGGGCTTATATCAGCCTTGAAGGAATTATGCCGATAAACTGGCACCTTTCCGCCTCGACCACAATTGAGTTAAATGGTTTTTCTACCACTTCGATGGAGGAGAGCCTCAAGATTACCGGAGGAGCCTCCTGGGACCACATGCTTGGGTACACAGGGGATAAAACCCTATCCTGGCAACTCGAATTTCTATTAAAACCATCAGCTCAATTTGAAGAGTACAATGCGGAGGCCGATGAAACAGAAGAGTATGGTCTCTACCTCTACCCTTCGATCAGTTTCATCCCGGGAAGTACTACTGTATTCACAGTCAGTTCGATTATTTCACCCATCGATATCTCGGCTAATACAACCGCGGGTGTCAGTTGGAATATCTATGAAGAACTGAATCTTTTCGGATACTACTCTTTCCAGACCGGAGAATCGGCAGATATATTCAACCCGGAAAATCAGGCTGGGATGTCTATCACAGTGGGGGCCGGATATTCATATTGATAGAATCATGGCAGCTTATTCCCCGCGGCCCGATAAACAGCATACCACTCGGGCCGGGTCAGATTTAAATCCAGAGCCTTCGCCATATCAGAAATGCGGCCTGGGTTTGTTGATCCGAGAATAGCCTGAATTCCAGCAGGATGGCGGAGAATCCAGGCGACCGCGATTGCAGAATTGGTTACATTATACTTTTCGGCGAGTTCATCTATCCGCTTATTTAAGTCCGGAAATTTCTCATTGTTCAAAAAGATCCCTTCAAAGAATCCATATTGGAAGGGGGACCAGGCCTGTATGGTGATATCATTCAACCGGCAGTAATCAAGGACAGCACCATCATGAACATAAGAGTTCTCAACCTTCATATTCACATTTAAGCCTGCATCGATCATTCCTGATCTCATAATACTTAACTGAAGCTGGTTAAACAGAAGATCCTGGGAAACATATTTTTTAAGAAGTTCTATCTGCATGGGATTCTGGTTACTGACGCCGAAATATCTCACCTTTCCGGTACTATGAAGAAGGTCGAAGGCCGCAGCGACCTCCTCGGGTTCCATGAGTGTGTCCGGTCTATGGAGAAGCAGGACATCAAGATAATCGGTTTTAAGCCTTTTTAGGATGCCATCGATAGAGGCAAGAATATGTTCCCGGGAAAAATCGTAATACCCGTCACAGATCCCGCATTTGGATTGTAGAATAACATCCTCTCTCTTAATGGGGGTCATTCCAAAGGCCTCGGCAAAAACCTCTTCCGACTTCCCTCCCCCATAGATATCCGCATGATCGAAAAAGTTTATTCCAACCTCCATTGCTGAATTAATCAGTTCTGCCACCCGTGATGAAGAAAGGTCTGCAATCCGCATACAGCCAAGGGCCAGACGGGAGATTCTCATATCCTGATATATAGTTTTGTATTTATCCATAATTATTATCCTCCCGAGAAATTATACTCATTACCATTATAACCATTTATAAAGAAAAACCCTCCGGGTAATCCAAAAGGGTTTCGGAGGGTTGTAATTTTAAAGTTTAAATATTAAAGAATGATCTTAAATACCCAAATAAGCTCTTCGCACTTCATCATTGGCAAGAAGCTTTTCCGATGTGTCGGTCAGGGTAATGGCGCCATTCTCCATAACATACCCCCTGTGGGCGATCTTCAGGGCCTGGTTGGCATTCTGTTCAACCAGAAATATCGTTGTACCCTGCTCCTTGTTGATCTTTTTGATAATCTCAAAAATCTGCTGCACAATTATGGGAGCTAAACCCAATGAAGGTTCATCCAGAAGCAGAAGTTTTGGCTGGGTCATGAGGGCTCGGGAGATGGCCAGCATTTGCTGTTCGCCCCCACTTAAAGTTCCACCAGGCTGGTTTCGCCTCTGGGCAAGGATAGGGAAGAGTTCATAGATATACTGAAGCTCATTCTTTATGGCATCCTTATCATTTCTCAAGAAAGCCCCCATATCAAGATTCTCCTGAACAGTTAAATCCGGAAAAATCCGTCGTCCCTCAGGAACCTGAACAACACCAAGCTGGACAATCTTGTCGGGAGCCATGGTAGTGAGTTCATGCCCCTCAAAATCAATACTGCCAGACCGCGGGGGAACAATTCCGCAGATAGACATAAGTGTTGTACTCTTTCCAGCACCATTGGCACCAATCAGGGTAATAATTTCACCTTCATTTATATCAAGGGATATTCCCTTAAGGGCATGTATATTGCCGTAGTAGGTTTTAACATCATTAAGTTTAAGCATTTTCTATTCTCCCAGATAAGCCTTGATAACCGCAGGATTATTTTTGATCTCATCGGGTGCCCCCTGAGCAATCAGCTTACCGTAATCCATTACGTAGATATTTTCCGACAGGGTCATAACAAGACTCATATCATGCTCGATCAGCAGGATGGTCATATCTTCATTATCTCTGATCCAGTTGATCATATCGACAAGATCGTGTGTTTCCTGAGGGTTCATACCAGCCGCTGGTTCATCGAGCAGGAGTAAGAAGGGGTCGGTTGCCATAGCACGGGCAATCTCAAGCCTTCGCTGGGCACCATAGGGAAGATTCTTTGCCAGATCATTTACATATTTCTCAAGTTTAATCTTCTTAAGGATCTCATATGAATCATGAAGGACCTTCTCCTCCTCTTCCCTGGTTTTCTTGTTTCTGGTAATAGCACCCCAGATTCCAGCCTTTAGAAGCTGATGCCGGCCAATCATTACGTTTTCCAAAACAGACATATTGGAAAAAAGCCTGATATTCTGAAAAGTTCTTGCTAAACCAAGCCCATTTATAATATCCGGGCGCAAACCGTTTATTTTCTTTCCAGCGCCACCATCAGGAGTAATAACAACCTCACCTTCGGTAGGGTTATAAACACCGGTAAGACAGTTGAAGAAGGTTGTCTTTCCGGCACCATTAGGGCCGATCAAAGCAACGATCTCCCCCTTATTGATCTCAACATTCATAGTATCAACAGCCCGAAGACCACCGAAGACCATGCTCATATCGGATACTTTAAGTATATTATCCGCCATGCTATTCATCCTCCTTGAACTTATAGAACGTTCGCACCTTGGGGATGAATCCACCCGGTCGGAAAATCATCATTACAACTAAAACAATTCCAAATATAAGCATTCTATATTCAGAGAAAGCTCTAAGATATTCAGGCAGGAGGATAATAATGAGCGCACCAGTGATTACACCGGGAATCGAACCCATTCCTCCAAGAACAATTACACAGAGAACGATAACAGATTCCCATATTGTAAAACTATTGGGATTGATAACTGTGGTTTTTGCGGCAAGAAGGACTCCTGCCAGACCTGCCCACACAGCACCGAGGGCAAAGGACGAAAGTTTAACCTTGGTAATATTAATACCCATTGATTCACAGGCGATTTCATCTTCACGTCTCGCCTCCCAGGCTCTTCCCAAACGGCTGTTTTCAAGCCGCCTGACCATGAAAATCGTGAGTATAACCAGGACGATAATAATAAAATAGATTACCTTTGTGGCATTCATAGGGGTCATCTTCAAACCGAAAAACCAGGGTCTTGGAATACCGGGAATACCCGAAGGACCCAGTGTTATCGTATCAAGATTTGTCTCGAGCATCCTGACGATTTCAGCAAAAGCCAGGGTTACAATAGCGAGATAATCACCACGGAGCCTTAATACCGGTAAAGCAAGAAGAATACCTGCGATTGCCGTTGTGATTCCCGCCAGTGGCAGGGCAATCCAGAAAAGAAGACCATCCAGATTTCCGCCTAAAAAGCCGGCTAAATACCTGAACATCAATCCATAAGTATAGGCACCTACAGAATAAAACGCCGCATACCCGAGATTTAAGAGTCCACCAAGTCCGACAACGATATTCAGACCTAATCCCAGCATTATATAAATAAGGGCGGAGATCATAATATTCGTTTGATACATGGAGGTTATAAACGGAAAGAGAGCAACCAGGATTATCAATCCACTGATACTTGGAAGCTTAACCCTGGGTTTATTAAAAATCCTCCTGACACGTGCCAAAGGAGTCTCTTTATCTTCATCCACCTCTTTCCGGGATCCATTCTCTTTTCGGTCCAAGGCCCATCTCCAGAGAAAGGAGAGAAAGAAAGCACCGACGCCGACCAGAACCATATTCTTCCATCTATATAAAGTTACGTTATTATCACCGATAGTGGAGACTTTCATAACCATCAAAGGAAATGTGAGAAACATAAACCAGAGGGAAGTTAAAAAGGATTTCTTTATTTCTTGAAGCCAATTCATTGTTTTCATCCTTCCTAAACCTTCTTATTCTCTTTTCTTCCAAGGATTCCCGAAGGACGGAAGATAAGGATAAGAATTAGAATGATGAACGCAAACGCGTCCTCATAATCGCTGGAGATATATCCAGCACCAAAACTCTCAGTCCATCCGAGGACAAAACTTCCAAGCACAGCACCGGGAATACTTCCGATACCACCAAGAACAGCGGCAACGAAGGCTTTAATACCAGCTATAAAACCGATGTAATAGTTGATCTGTCCCATGTAGGAGCAGATAAGAACTCCGCCCAGGGCGGCGGTCGCCGAACCAATAACAAAGGTGATCGATACTATCCTGTTAACATTTATTCCAACCAGCTGAGCCATCTCTTTGTCCTGTGAAGCGGCTCTCATAGCCTTACCTGTTTTTGTGAACTTGATAAGTATGGTCAGCGCAATCATTACAATCGCTGTAATAATAAGGATAATGAACTGTGTAGAATTAATTATATGCCTTATTGGCTTGAGAAATTCAAACTCCGGAAGAAAGGAGGGATAAGGTAGAAATTTCTCGGTCTGGGATAACAGTACATAGTACTGAAAAAACATGGACATTCCAATGGCCGAGATAAGCGCCGAAAGCCTGGGGGCCTTTCGTAAAGGCTTATAGGCAATTTTCTCCATGGTAACACCATAGGCTGCTGAATAAATCATAGCGGCCAGTGTGGTGAGTATAAGAATCAAAGCAGGATGCATCCCCATCTGGGCGAAAGTAGCACCCAGTATAAGAGCGGTGAATGCTCCAATCATGTAAATTTCACCATGGGCAAAATTGATAAGCTGAATAATACCATAAACCATGGTGTATCCCAGGGCTATAAGCGCATAGATACTACCTTTTGCGGTACCACTCATAAATAACTGAATAAAATATTCCATTCCAATTTACCTGAATTAATAAAGTAACCTCTTCCACAGGTATTACCCGTGAAAGAGGCAGATTTAGATGTGATTCTGATTAAAGCTCTACGTAAACGCCGTCTTTTACCTGGAATACGGAGAAACCGAATCCAATAACGTCACCCTTTTCATCAAAACTGATTTTTCCGAGGGGGGTTTCTACATACTCTGACTGAAGAGCAGCAAGAACCTTGTCATAATCGGTAGATCCGGCTTTTTCAATCGCATTAAGTACAGCAATTGTAGCAGCATATGCATTCAGGAAGAATGCACCATAATCTTCACCATATTTTGCTATATGAGCCTCTTTAGCGGCAATAGCCATCGGATTGGATGTTGTATCCTGGGGACCAGTTGCATAAACGCCTTCGGCATTTTCTTTTGCAACTTCAATAAATGTAGGATCTTTGATTCCGTCATCAGAGACAACGGGCAGGTCCATTCCCTTGCTTCTCATCTGAGTAACAAGTTTGGAAGCTTCGGGGTGATAACCGCCCCAAACAACACCTTCGGCACCGGAGTTACCGATTTTATTGATAGCAGCAGAGTAATCGGGAGCACCAACTGTAAGTCCTTCAAAAAGAACAACTTCAACACCGGCATCCTCGAGGATGGTCTTACATACTTCAGCAAATCCCTTTCCGTACGCACCTTTATCGTGGAGAACGGCAACTTTTTTAAGTCCGAGTTCTTCTACAATAAATGTTCCGGCAAGAAGGCCCTGAGCATCATCATGAGCGATGGTTCTGAGGAAGTTAGGATATGTTCCACCTAATGTAAGGGAAGTTTTGGTAGCTGAAGGAGAAATCGCAATAACTTCAGAATCTTTATAGATACTTAAAGCAGCTTCGGTAGCACCGGAACAGATGTGACCAATTACGGCAACAACATCTTCTCCAACAACCTTGGCAGCAGTATTGGAAGCAACTTCTTCTTTACACTGGTCATCTTCAATGACAAGTTTAATCTGACGTCCAAGTACTCCGCCTTTAGCGTTATACATTTCAACAACAAGCTCGGCAGCATTTACTGAAGGCAGACCGTAGGAAGCGAGGTCTCCGGAATGTGCACCGGCAACTCCAATTACGATGGGGGATGTATCAACGGCTGCGGCTGCGCCTGCATCCTCTTTTTTCTGACAACCGGTAAATGCTAAGGCAAAAGCCAGGATTAGCATAAAAACTATGGCAGTTTTTTTCATTTTTATTCTCCTATTGAATCTTTGGGTAGATATGAATAAGAATATACGTAGAATCCTGTTTTTGCAAGGTTATAGTCTATTTTTACTATATTGTAGAAAAACCGACTAATAAGTCAATGAAAGACTCGTTGAGTGAGTTTATTGTCAACTTACGCCACGTTTCTATACGATTTTCTTATTTTTCAGCAGAAAATCCCAAGCGTTTCCGTAGGATATACAATATTTTTTTCTCATTAATCAGAAGTTTTTCATCACATTCAGAGCAGATAAAACGCCCATCCGTATCTGGATGGCCGGCACACGAGACGCAATAGAGCTTTCCACAGGAGGGACACCTGCCGGCAGGGGCATCATCAGGGATCTCACCATGCAGTTTCAGGCCTCCCTGATCTGAAATATCCCGGGGAAGAATCCACTCATGACCACAAGATGAACATTCAAGATGCTGCTCCATGGCATTCTTAACCGACGTATATAACCTTTTACCCCGGCGAGTGTTCGCATCCTCCGGGATTTTCTCAATTAGAGCAAGGGCCTCTGCATGATTCCCCCGCTGATGAAGAAGTTCTGCAAGATTAAGAAGAAAGACCTTGTTTTCAGGCTCACTTTTCAACGCCTCCAGATAGGCGGCTTCCGCCCGGGCAAACTCTCCTTTGATACGGGCCAGATTTCCCAAAAGGTTAATTACCTCAGCATCCTGTTCACCAGATAACTGGAGAAGCTCTTCAGCCCGAAGGACAAAGTCAGCCTCAATACAGGCAGTAGCACAATTCAAAATATAAACACGATTCTCCTTAGCACCCGCAACAGCCTTCTCATAGGCATCAACGGCTCCGGGAAAATCACCCAGAGCAGAAAGGAGGTTTCCCTTATGATTAAAAACCTCAGACTCCGGATGATCTTCAAGAAGTTTCAGGGCTTCATCACTCCGTCCCGCATCGAAGAGAACCTGAGAATAGTTGATTAAAAGATCGACACCACCGGATCCTTCGGATTCTGTTCCACGGTTCGCCTGATAAAGGGTCCACCCTTTACTGAGGTATTCAAGAGCGGCATCTGTCCTCCCCTTCTCCTGAGCATCGAGTCCGGCGAGGTTATTAGCCCAGATATCTTCGGGCTCAAGAATCATGGCATTTTCGATGTAGGGCCCCATATCCTCCCCCCGAAGGTGAAGGGATTCGGCAGCTTTAAACTGATAAATGAAACTTTCCGGTTCCATTTCAGCAGCTTTCTCAAGATATCGGCCGGCAAGTTCCCGGAGATCATGAAACCCCAGCAGTAATCCATATAAGAAATAGACGCTGGAATCTTCAGTGTCACCGGCCTCTGCCAGGGGAGCAAAAACCTCCATGGCCGCATCCCATTTCTCTTCAAAAAACAGGAGTTTTCCCTTCAGGATAGCCGCTGTTGGATTGGCAGGGTCAATTCGGCAAATGCTTTCAATCAGGCTCTGAACCTGTCCATACTCTTCCTGCCTGAAATAAAGCTTTGCCGCCTCTTCCAGGGATGAAAGAAGTTCAAACTCAGCAGGCGTCTCGGCAACCCCCTCAGCCCCATTTTCAGGAATTTCATCTAAAACTATGTCCTTTGAGACTGTATCCTCTGAAACTATGCCCTCTTCAACGGCGTCTGCTGCACTGAGGGAATCAGAGACCACATCAGGAGAGGTACTTTGGGTGTGTCCACCGGACTTCGCCACCGCCCGGGCAAGATTTTCTATAAAAAGGGGTTCTTCAGGAAAAAACTCAACTGCCTTTTTATAAAAGTGCACAGCGGTATCCCAGTTACCCAGCCCATACTCGCCATTCCCGGCCAGCCCCCAGTACCAGGAGAACCCTTTCAGGAGTTCCCCCTTCTCTTCCAGGAGCTCTTTCAATAAAAGGAGTCTGTTCAGTGTATACAATGCCGTACCTGCCACCTGAATAGCCTCAATATTATCGGGTTCCGTCTTCAGGCATTTTTCAGCCGATGAGAGGGCCTCCTCATAAAAGGCGGAGCCAAGGAATGACTTGGCGGCTAAAAGATTCTCTTCAAAAGAGAAATCCTTATTTCGGCGTATCTTTTTAAGCTGAATGAGTGTAGGAGAGTACGCCCCCAGCAGGAAAAGGCTCTCAGCAAGGCGGAACCTTAAGGAGGGATCAACCGGAACATACTCACCCCAACGGTAATAGGAGGCTTCCACCTCCAGAGGACGGGAGTCGAGGGTTAGGCTGTGAAGAATAAAATCAGCCTCAACCGCTTCATCATAGTTTTGACCGGCCCAGGCAAAACGACCGGAAGAGATTGAGTCATCATCAGCCTCACCAACCCACTCCTCGTCAATGAGAAAGATAAAACGATTCTCCCGGGCAACAATTCGCAGATGAATATCCCGTGAGTTTTCAGGCTTTTCAGAAGAGGTAAACCGGGTCCAGGGGATCAAAACCTGGGGAGTATTATTAAAAACAAGATCAAATCTAAAATAACCTCGGTTGGAAACAAGAAAATAGTAGTAGTTGGCATCGTTTATCTGACGAAAACAGAATCCCATGGCCGAATACCCATTAGCCGCCCCGAAGGAACAATCAGCTTCCAGGTTAAAATCCCGGTACTGAAACCATGGATTTCCGGCCCAGCCAAATAGATTCGCCCTTTTAAGTTTTAGAATGAAATCATCCCCCTCATAAGCTGAGGAATATCCATCTCCGTCCTCTATCTCAAATCTTTGTGATTCAATTTTCCGGAATTTGGCAGTCCAGCGCTCCTGAATAAAATCATCAGGATCGGTTTCGGGTTTTTTCTTGAAGAAAAGCATGCCCATAGTATAGCGGGATGAAGGATGAACGTCTATTTCAAAGTGAAAATTCGATAGAATTACAGCATATCGAAAATTGATATACAGATGGACCTGTGGACGCAGCCCCCTTCGGTAGATATAATATGCCCCATGCAGAACGTTAAGGTAATTTCATTAGGCGGCTCCATTGTTGCACCAGATAAGGTCGATTCGGAGTTTTTGAAAGGTTTCAGGAAGATGATCCTGGAGTATTTAGAGGCAGATGACAGCAGACGGCTGATTTTCGTCACCGGCGGGGGCGGACCGGCAAGGACATGGCAGCAGGCCTACAAGGATATCTGCAACGACCATGATGCCGATTCTCAGGACTGGATTGGTGTAGCGGCGACAAGATTAAACGCCTCTTTAGTAAAAGGAATCTTCGGAGGACTTTGTCCGAATGATGTGGTTATTGATCCTACCCTGGATTTCGATTTCAAGGGAAAGATCCTCGTGGCCGCAGGGTGGAAGCCCGGATTCTCCTCGGATTTTGACGCTGTTATCCTCGCCGAAAAATTCGGAGGGGGAACTGTTATCAATCTTTCAAATATCGCAAAAGTATATTCCGCAGATCCAAAACTGGATCCGGCGGCCGTTCCCTACGATAAGATGAGCCATGCTCAACTCCAGGAGCTTGTTGGTGATGAGTGGGTTCCCGGGAAAAATGTTCCCTTTGACCCCATCGCCACAAAGAAAGCGACCGAACTTAATCTTAAAATTATCATCGCAGCCGGAAAAGATCTGGAAAACCTTAAAGAGCTTCTTGAAGAAAGAGCCTTTGAGGGGACTCTGATCGAAGAGTAGATGTAAAGCTGAATGAACCTGATACTATTTGAGGATGGGGAGTTTGACTCCCCCCTTCCCCATTCCGATCCCCGGGCTCAACATCTCAAGAAGGTCCTGAAAAGGGATCATTTTGAAGATTTCGACGCCGGGATTATAAATGGACAAAAGGGAAAGGCAAAAATTACGGGTGAAACCGAAAAAGGCCTGAACCTTGAGTTCATCCCTCAGGAAACGCCTCCCCCCCTGCCATCCATAATTCTGGCTGTTGGTGCCGGGAGGCCACAGACAGCAAAAAAAATACTGAAAGAGATCACAGCGCTTGGCGTTAGTCAAATTCACTTCTTCGGCACGGAACTGGGAGAGAAAGCCTACCTGAACTCCTCCATATATAAGGAAGAAAGTTACAAGCCCTTCCTTATAGAGGGAGCACAGCAGGCTTTCTGTACCAGGCTGCCTGATGTGAAGGTCCATTACACACTGAAAAGGGCTGTAGAAACACTCATTTCGGAAGGAAATGATCCGAATAAACAGAGAAATCTAATCAGTGCCTGTCTGGATAACTATGAGGCGGAAGCTTCTTTAAAGAGTTTCATATGCAGCGAATTGAGTTTCGGAAAGGGGCGGCCTGAGGTTATTCTATGGATAGGATCCGAACGGGGCTGGTCCTCCGATGAGAGAAACTTCTTCCGTGAAAAGAACATAAATCTTGTGAGTATGGGTAAGCGGGTCCTTCGAACCGAAACAGCATCGGTAACGGGAGTATCACTCTGCCTGGCAGAAATGGGACTATTGGATTAATTCTTCCAGTGCCAGAGACATCTTGCCCATCCTTCCGGGAATGGATTGTCCCTGTTGAAATCCGGTTCCCAATTATTATTTTCATCATGGACCTCCTCTTCCGGGGGGCCCTGGAAGAATCCCTCTTCTATTCCCAATTCATCCAGTAGATCATACACCATAAGGGCTTCATCCCCGGTCAGCATCCTTCCGGGGGCGGTAGTATCTCCACCCCGGACAGGAGTGTATTGAGTCATGAGGGAGAGGAGAAATGAACCACCCTTTTTCATGAGTTTTGCATACCATTTTAACACCTCTTCGGTAGAATCCGAAAAGCCGGGAAGGATTAAATGGCGAAGGATCATCTTCACAGACGCTCCTTCCCAGGGAAGACCGGAAACCCCGCTCGCAGCCATGAAATGAATACTGCGGGATGCCCATTCAGGATAATCCGGAGCATGAAAGAGGCTGTTGGATAGGTTGGAATCGAGGGTTTTCATATCGGGGAGCCAGAGGTTGATTCGCCCCTCCATGAGTTTAAGGGAGTCAGGTTTTTCATACCCGGAGGTGTTCCAGACAAGGGGTAAAGAAAGGCCCCCCTCTTCACCCAATTTCAGGGCTTCCAGGATCCCGGGAATAAACTGACTGCCTGTTACCAGGTTGATATTTTCAGCCCCCTCATCCTGAAGGCTTAGCATAATATCGCTCAGCTCCCGGGGGGAGACAACCCTTCCGGTTCCCCCCCGGCTCAACTGCCGGTTCTGGCAAAAGGCACACCGCAGGGTACATCCTGTAAAAAAGAGGGTTCCTGATCCCTTCGCACCGGAAACAGGAGGTTCTTCCCCCTTATGGAGCCCAGCCCAGGCAAGCCGCATCTCATCAGACTCACCGCAGAAACCCGTCTCCCCGGCGCTTCTATCGACCCGGCACTCCCGGGGACACAGTCGGCACGATTTATATAGCTCCCTGTAACTGTTCATGAATCTCCTGTTTTTACACCCGAAAAGGGGACGATTATAAAAATTGATAGCACAATCCCAATACATACACTAAAATTATTATAGTGAGGTAACCATAATTTGCCGGTAATTACAATAACCCTGGATTTTCTACTATTTATTACTACTGCCCTGATTTTCTCGATAACCATACTCTGCGTTCTTCTCTATCATAGAGTTTCCGACAAGTATTTAAAAGGATTTCTGGGGGTACTGTTTCCTCTCATGATTCAGTCGGGTCTGAATATGATTAAAACCTATATGAATCGGGTGAAAATTCCTCTCCTCAGCAATGGTTCCTCCTATTTAACTTTTGCACTCCTGGCGACCTTCACATCTATATTGTGTTCTGCAGCCATACTCTTCTTTCTAAGCAGATACCTGACCGAACTCCTGCCAATCCCGAGGAAACAAAAAGTTTTGGCGTACAGGATCATCAATGTCATAAGTTTTATATATCTACTATCCTGCCTCTTTGCCGTCTTCTTTATAAATGAAGGGGACTGGTTATCCGCTATGGACCTGGTACTTGAGGATCTCTTCCTAACCGGCAGCTTTCTCCTTTCGGCCCACGGGATCACATCCCTCTTCTATCTGAAATATGCCGAAAACAGGGAGCAGGAGAACATGCTCAGGGGGATTGCCATTACATTTCTCCCCCTCCTCCCTTTTTTCACCCTGGATATGCTCTTTTTCAAGGGGATGGCCTTCAAACTGACCTACCTCTCCTACGCCACTTTCTGTGTAAATATCTACCTCTTTATAAGCAGGCATTACATTAGAAAATATGAGCCGGAACCTGGCAATCTGGAGCCCCAATCCGATAGACTGATACAAGCTGGATTTTCAAAGCGCGAAATAGAGATAATCAGTCTTGTCATAAAAGGACAAACGAATAAGGAGATCGGTGAAGAACTGTTTATATCAATCAATACGGTAAAAACCCATATAAAGAATATTTACGCGAAACTGAAGGTTACCAATAGAATACAACTTATTAATAAAACCCGGACCATTTGAACCAGAAAGCCATCCCCGAAACACATCACCCGGTTAGGTGAAGCCGAGAAACACCTCCTAAGGTGATAAAATATACTCCCCTCGTGTGATTTAAAATCATACCCCCAAGGACTATCCTGAAATTTAAGGAGGCATCATGAAAGGTGTGAAAGTCCGAAGAGGAATTGATTTACTAATTGTCACGGTAGTCATTATCCTGACAGCCCTTGCCGCAGTTCAACTTGGAAAACTTAATATCGATAGTTCAATTGAAGTGTTCATCCCTGAGAAAAACCAGACAAGAGAGATTAATGATGAGATCAGAGGAGAATTTGGTGCCTCAGATTCCATTCTTCTTGGTATTGAAACCAGATTCACCTCTATTCTGGATGAGAAAAACCTTATTATAATTGATGAAATCACCCAGAAACTGGAAGAATATCCAAAGGTAAATAAGGTTATATCCCTTACCAATATGGAATTTATCGAATCATCCGCCGAAGGGATGGAGGTTCATTCGATACTCGAGGGATTCTCAAAAGAGGAGCTGGCCAGTTTTAGATACCGGTTGAATGACTGGAGACAAATGTATGAGGGAACGGTTATATCCCGGGATGGAAGCCTTGCGGCCATAATCATCCAACCGGACAAAGGGGCTTCGGAAGAAGAAACAGCGGCCATATATCAATATATGGAGGGGCTTGTCGCTGAGTACAGCGGCGCTGAGTACAGCGGCGCTGAGTACAACGGCACCGGGTACAGCGACCAGGATCTAAGCTTTCCCATGGCGGGAAAACCGGTTATAAATAAGGAAATAAGCAGAAGTGTATTCAGGGATGTTATCTTTCTTGTCCCCATCGCCGCCTTCCTTATTATAGTGGTTCTTTTCTTCTCCTTCCGAAAACCTGAAGGAGTCCTGTTCCCGGTTATCTCTCTGGCCGTTTCCTGTATATGGGTTATGGGTCTGATGGGTTTTTTGCAGATAACCTTCTCTATGGCTTCCATCCTCATACCGGTACTCCTCCTTGTCGTGGGAAGCGCCTATGGTATTCACATAATGGCCCATTTCTATGAGGCATTAGCCACAGAGGATAAACCGATAGATCCTATGCACTTAAACAAACTGCTTGAATCGGAGACCGGAAAAATCAGAATATCTGTAATCCTGGCAGGAGTAACCACCGCCGCGGGATTCCTTTCCCAACTTTCAAGCCCGCTGGAGCCCTTCCGTGTTTTTGGAATAATGAGTGCGGCGGGGATATGCTTTTCCCTCCTTTTAACTTTTTTCCTGATTCCAGCCATGATCCGACTGCGATACCCAAACGGACTGGATCCCCGGAAATTCGGGAAGATCCGGGAAGTGAAAGAATTGGATGAGAAGACTTCCAGTACAGGAGTCTTTCTGTTAATGGAAAAAATCGTAAAAAAAGGGAGATGGCCCATTATTATTCTATCGATGCTCCTCTTCGGATCGACGCTCCTCCTTATCCCCAGGATTACAATCGGAACAAATTTAATTGAATTTTTTACGGCCGATTCGAAGATGGTACAAGATACCGAAATATTCAATGAGAAACTAAATGGGACAGGATTCATATCTCTGGCTATCCGATCACCCCAAAAAGGGGGTGTTCTGAATCCTCCCTTCCTGGCGAATCTTGAAAATTTTGAAAAATGGCTCCCGAACCAGGCTGAGCAGGTAACCAAAGTTCAATCTATAATCCCGGGGATAAAGCGGATGAACAAGATCATGAATTACGACCGAATCCCCTACGAGATGCAAACAGGGGAAGAGGAAGCGATTGATTTCTTCGCCGAGGAGGGATTTTTTTCTGAAGATAGTTTTTTTACTGATGACAGTGTTTCAGCAGAAGGCAAAGCCTTAGCCAATAACGGATTCCGGGGTGATTTCCCGGCAGGGAATAGCACCGGGTTTTTGGAAACACCAATATTGACTGATAATCCCGACCTGATCTATCAGGAGATTGCCGCCATGTTGAAACAAGCTTTGAATAGCGGTGCTGTAAATGATGCAGAGAGCGGAAGGAACCCCGAAATTACTGCGGAAGCCCTCGTGGAAGCGTTTCTATCAATAAAGAACTATGAAGGAGCCGCCTTCGATGAGATCCCCGAAGAGCCTGCTAAATATGGATTTTCATCGGGGGAAGAACTCGAGAATATGCTCTCCCAATATATGATCCTCTATTCAGGGTCGCTCAGTATGATGTTAAACGATCCTTTGGAACCGGACAGGATCCTAATATCGATTCAGACCAACGCGGAATCGAGCAGGGACATAAAAGCCGTCAATCGTGAGATAAGCGGTTACTGGGACTATTATCTACCTGAGGGGTGGTCCTATGAGATTGCAGGAGAATCACTATTCAACGTGGTTCTATCGGACCTGGTAGCGAGATCCCAGTTAATATCACTCGGTATGGCCCTTCTGATCGTGTGGGTCATCCTGATCATACTCTTCCGTTCGGTGAAAACCGGCTCCATCGGGATGATCCCCGTTTTCTTTGCCATATCCGGAATATTCACCTTTATGGTTCTTTTTGGATTTAATCTGGATATCGTCACCTCCCTCCTGGCAGCCCTGGCGGTCGGTATCGGTGTAGATTACGCTATACATTTCATGACGGCATACCGCAGGGAATTAATCACAGGAAACCTGTCGCCTCTAACCGCTGTATACCGGACCACAGGAAGAGCGATACTATTCAATGCCTCTTCGGTGGCCCTAGGGTTTCTGGGACTCCTCTTTTCAAGGTTTATCCCCATACGGCAAATGGGAATCCTCTTCGCTGTAGCCATGGTATTTGCCGCTTCATCGGCCTTGATCATCCTGCCAATGCTGCTCAATGGAATGAAAATACCTTTCAAAAATATAGATAAAGAGATAAAGACAAAGGAGAAAGAAGAATGGGAAGAAAGCTGCTCTACGGCCTGATGGGCCTCGCCCTCCTGCTGCCCCTGTCCGCACAGACGGGAAGGGAGATAATGGAGAAGGTTATGGACAACCAAAAACCCGCAAGTTCGGCCATGGATATTCGAATGAACCTGATAGACAGCCGGGGAAATATAAGTACCCGGAGGATCCAGACCCTGACAATGGAAGAGAATGGAATGGTAAAGACCATTACTCTTTTTTTAGAACCCGCGACTGTACGAAACACACGATTTCTTACAGTTCAGAACGACGGGAGGGATGATGATCAGTGGATCTACCTCCCCTCCCTGCGAAAAATAAAAAGGATCGCTTCGGGGGAGAGAGACGGCTCCTTCATGGGCTCGGACTTTACCTATGCGGATATGGGAGGTAATGATCTGGATCATTCAGATTTCACAATTCTCCGGGATGAAATATTCTCTGGTAGATCCTGCTGGGTAATTCAATCGGTTTCCGCACAGGGGAAAGAGTCAAACTATGGGAAGACTATCAGCTGGGTGGATAAGGAGACCTACCTGACCTTGAAGGTTGAGTTCTATGACGATGACGGCACCACACAAATAAAAGAATTAACCATGGAGGGTTTACGAGAGACGGATGGCTTCTGGTCAGCCGCCAGGACCACCATGAAAACCCTATCATCGAACCACCAGACCATTCTGGAAATGAGACAGGTCAAATATAACATCCCGATTAACCCGGGATATTTCACAACAAATTTTCTACAGACAGGGAGACCCTAGTGAAACGGAATATCTTTATAAGCCTAGTATGGATACTCTTGGTCATGATGACTTCAACAGGAGTACTCTTTGGCCAGGAGGATGGATTCACCGATATTTTCGGAACCGATGAAGCTGTTGAATCGGAAGAGGATATTATTTCGGATGGGGGATATACCTCCGGTGTACTAAATGTCAACATCTCAGGCGAAATTGGACTCACCATGAAAAGTTATCTTAATGAGGGTCTGAATAGCGAATTCACCACAAGCCCCCGAATGAAGCTTGATATTGCACCTGTTGCAGGAGATTTGGAAGGTTTTGCCTCCTTTAAAGTCGATGATTGGACCCTTGATCCGGATGTTGCACCAGAAGAAATGATCGATGAGATGTACCTTCGCTATTTCTTTTCGGCTGGCTACCTTGAAGCGGGTCTTAAAAAAGTAGAATGGGGAAAAGGAGACGGTATCCATGTGATTGACAATATTAACCCCTTAAATCAATCCGGTGGTATTGTTCCGGATATCAATGAAATGAAAGATCCCATGAATATGGTGAAGTTGAACCTCTACACCGGTGCAAACGGCCTGGCGGAATTTATCTATATCCCCATGTTCGAGGGCTACACTATAGCGGATGACGGGCGCTGGGCATTGGTTAATCCGGCAGATTTCCCAAACCTTACGATCAGAGAAAGGGGAGGAATTGCAGATTTTACCGGAGCAATCAGATATACGACTGTCCTGGGTTCCATGGATCTGGGGGGCCAGTACTATTATGGATATAAACCTGAACCAGGTTATAAAGTCGAAAGCGAATTCACAGGAACAGATCCCTATGATCCAACCCACTATACCGTATCCACCGAGCTTGTTTACACCCGAGCTCACCTCTTCGGGCTGGAAGCCGGCTGGGCAGCAGGTCCCTTCACCTTCAGGGCCGAGGCGGGATACTGGCTGACCGAAGATTTTAAAGGAGATCAACCCGAATTATACAACAACAGCCTGGTATGCCTGGGGGGGGTAGATTTTACATTACCGGGAACAAACCTTTTTTTCTCCATCCAGGCAACAGAAACCTATGTAATTAATTACAATGATCTTACGGACACCGATGTGGATTTTCTGGCCGCTTATGATGATAAACCAACCACGACCAATATCATTCCTGCATTGGATCTTCCTTTCGGTAAAGAAAAATTTAAACTGCGGATAGGAGGAGTATATCTTGTAGAGGCAGGCGGCTGGATGGCAACTCAAGAGCTCTTCTACTACCCTGTAGATGATATGGAAATAAGTGTATCAGGGCAGCTCTTCGGCGGAGAGAAGGATTCTCACTATAAAACGTGGAAGGATAACGGGAATATTGCCCTGGAGTTTAAGTATATTTTTTAGCTGTATTTCCACAGGATCACATAAAAAACTTTACAACAGGCCCCTTGCAACAACCAGGGTTCTGTTGTAAATTAGTTTTTATAACCATTACCTGCCGGTTTGGTGAAATTGGTAGACACGATAGATTCAAAATCTATTGGGGGCAACCCCGTCTCGGTTCAAGTCCGAGAACCGGTATTGAAGCATACCCCGTAAGTCCTTACGGGGTAATTTTTTTTTAACACGCTGGAAATGATGTTATAATTCATTCAAATCTAAAAGTAATTTTATCAGGAGAATGAATTATGAAGTTTGTAAGAATATCATCACTGATAATCGGATTAAGCATGATCTCTCAATGGATCTTCTTTCTTCTCACTAAAAATGTTCCAGAGATAAAAACAGCTCCGATTAGTATTTCATTCCATATCACAATAGAAATAATAACGGCAATAATGCTACTCCTGGTCTTTCATTTATTAAAACACCCGAAGAGATGGAAAATTTATATCTGTATATATACACAGGGGATGCTGGCGTATACAGTCGTTAATAGCGCCGGATATTTCGCACAATCTGGAGATTGGATATTTTTATTTATGTTTGCAATTTTACTATTTTTCTCAATCTTTAATACAATTCGAATAACTAAGGAAACCCATTAATAAAACCGCCGGAATGATCCGGCGGTTGTAAATAACATAATATCCTGGAAATTTTATTCTGATTTCACAGGTCCTGCAGCCAATGCGGCCTCCACAAGAGTATAAAAATCACTAACATGAACAGAAACACCGGCAATATCATCGGTATGGCCATCTTCGTCTTTGTAGCTGATTTTAGTCGGATCCTGAGTTTTAAGCAAATAAGCCTCGGTAGCCATAGCCTGAACATGCCATTCTGCCTGGGCACCGCCATTGGCAACCATTCCATAAGCGCCCTCTTTAGATGCGGTCTTTTTATCCAGACCCTCTGCATTTACGGCACTCCAGTTAACAGCAAAGATGTTTCCATCGATAACAGTCATATCAACGGTACTCTTCCAACCAGTTCTCTCGTTAAAGGCAGGCTCTTCAGCATGGTAGGTTCCGTTGGCGTAGGGGCCGGAAGATACGGGACCTGCGGCAAGTGCCTCTTCAGCAAGCTTGAAGAACTCAATCACATGGATGGATACTCCGGCAATATCATCGGTATGACCGGCATCATCCTTATAGCTGATGGCTGTCGGGTCCTGTTTTTCAAGCAGGAAGGCTTCAGCAGCCATGGCCTGCTCATGCCACTCTTTTGTAGCTTCACTGTAGGCAACCATTCCATAGGCACCGGAGGCTGAGCTTGTCTTCTTATCAACACCACCACCTACATTTCCGCCGTTCCAGTTTGCTGAAACAATGAAACCATTGATGACAGTCAGATCAACACAATATCGCCAGCCGTTTGATTCGGAAAAAGAGGTTTCTTCAGCATGAAAATGCCCATCCTTAAAAGGACCTCGTCCAACAGGTCCGGCAGCCAGTGCCTCTTCGGCAAGCTTAAAGAACTCGATGACATGAATTGAAACACCGGAAATATCGTCGGTATGCCCCTCATCATCCTTGTAGGAGATCGCTGCAGGATCCTGTTTTTCCAGCAGAAAAGCTTCGGCAGCTCCAGCCTGTACATGCCATTCAGCCTGGGCACCACCGAAAGCAACCATGTTATATCTTCCACCGGCAGATACGGATTTCTTATCCTCACCACCATTGATATTGGCTCCATTCCAATCGGCTTTTACAATTTTACCATCCTTGACTTCAATTGTAGCCACATATTTCCACCCGTTTCCAGCAAATTCAGCTTCCTGAGCAAAATAGATTCCGTCTGTATAAACAGGCCCCTCTGAAACTTCAGCCTTCTCATTTTTTGAACATCCAGTGAAGGCAAGAACTATAATCACTAAAACTAATAGATACCTTTTTCCTCGCATATATAACTCCTGCAAAATTGATTTGACTTACGTCTACGTATATTATAGAGTGTAAATATATCGATATCAAGATATCTTTATCAATATCTTACTATTTCAGTCATATATTTTAACTTTCTATTGACACTATCAAATATAATCAGTTAGCTATAAAAATCTTTATAGAAGATGTAATGAACTTCTAATGGGAGAAGGTGTAATGAAACATATTGTGATTCTGGGCGGTGGATATGCCGGAGTACATGCTGGTCTGGTTCTTAATAAGGCTTTTAAAAATGATAAAAACATTTCTATTACTTTAATAGATAAAAACCCCTACCACACCCTCATGACGGAGCTTCATGAAGTAGCTGGAAACAGGGTTGATAATGATACGGTGAGGGTCTCCTATGACAGGATATTCGGTAACAAATCTGTCAATGTGGTGATGGACCGCATTATTAATCTGGATACGGAGAAACAGGAACTTAAATCCGAGACAAAAGTCTATTCCTATGACTACCTGATCATGGGTGTTGGTGCGGAACCTACCGATTTCGGAATCCCCGGGGTCAAGGAAAATTCACTTCCCCTTTGGAGTTATGAACACGCACTCCAGATAAAAGAACATATTATAGAGAAATTCACTGCGGCTGCCCATGAAAAGGAAGAGGAGAAGCGCCGAAAGATGCTTACCTTCGCCGTAGCCGGTGCGGGTTTTACCGGGATAGAGATGCTGGGAGAGCTGATCGAATGGTTTCCCCTCCTTTGTGAAGAGTATGGAATCAATAAAGATGAATACAGCCTGATTAATGTGGAAGGAATGTGTCAGATTCTGAATATGATTCCCGAAAAACCAAGAAAAAAAGCTTACAGATATATGGAGAAAAAGGGCGTTCGTTTTATTCTGAATTCCTTTGTATCCGAAGCAAGAGAAGGCTCTTTTACTCTAAAAGACGGATCCATTATCGAATGTGAGACCTTGATATGGACCTGTGGCGTTAAAGGTAGTGGCCAGGGTAGAGACTGGGGTTTGACCGTAGCCCATGTGGACAGGCTTAAGGTTGATGCTACGATGAGGACTCCCGAACACAGAAATATTTTCATAGTGGGTGACGGTCAATGGTTTATTGAAAATGAAAGGCCCATACCTCAGATTGTAGAAGCTGCCGAGCAGACCGCCGCAGTGGCGGCAAAAAACATAATTCATGAAATAACTGGAAAGGGAAAAGAGGTCACATTTAAATCCCAGTTTCATGGATTCATGGTTTCCATCGGTGGACGATATGGTGTCTCCCATACTATGGGACTCTCTTTAAGCGGAGTCTTTGCCATGGGTGTAAAACACCTGATCAACTGCTACTACCTGCATACCATATGCGGTGTCAACGGCTGGGTAAAATACCTGCAACATGAAATTTTTCAAATCAAGAATAAGAGATCCCTTTTCGGCGGCATGATAGCCGGAAAAGTTCAGGGCCTTTGGGCGGTCCCCCTTAGAATGTGGCTTGGCTTGATGTGGCTCTTTGAGGGGATCAACAAGGTTGGTGAAGGGTGGTTGAACTCTGCCAAGGGAACAAGCTCCTCCTGGATGTTCTCCTCCGGTGTAATCCAGCGAGGAATGGAAGGTTATGGTTCAAATGGAACCGAAGCGGTTTCCACAGATGACGTCAGTGCCGCCAGTGATGCTGCAGAGGTGGTCGTTGAGACAGTAGTCGAAGCAGTTTCCGCAGCCAGTGATGCCGCAGTTGAAACCGTGGCAGAAGCTGTAGCGACGGTTCATGAGTGGAAACCTGTCTGGGATTTGAGTAAATCAGTATTTTCCTGGAATTCAGGACTGGTAACCTGGTTCAGAGAGGTTTTTATGGACGGTATGGCTGCCCATATAGATTTCAACATCTTTCAGACCATGGTAGTCTCTGTCGAGGTTCTTTTAGGCCTGGCACTTCTTGGAGGACTCTTTACCTTTCCCGCAGCAGGTGTTTCTATCATAATGTGTTTTGTCTTCATACTCTCCGGCCTTTTCAGCTGGTCACAGGTATGGTTCATCTTTGCTGCATTTCTTGTCTTAGGCGGAACAGGACGGACCCTGGGTCTTGATTACTGGGTAATGCCCTGGATGAAGAAATGGTGGAATGGAACCGGACTCGCAAAATCAACTCACATCTATACGGGTGAGCCTCGATTTAAAAAGCGTGCCCCCCGATCCGGCAAGAAAGGATAATAGAGTTGAAGCTGCATCGGTTCTGGGACTCTTTTCCGGAAATGAAAGAAGATTTATCTCAGATCTCTGAAATAATGGTGGATGTATTAAACGATTCACCTACCTTCATTCGTGAAGATCTGGAACCGATGTTCAACTCCCCGGGGAAAATGCTCCGGCCGGCTTTTGTAATTCTGGCCTCCGGAGCAGGTAATAAACCAAAGGAAGAGAAATCCCCCTTTCTGTATAGTACAGCCGCGGCAATAGAACTGGTCCATATAGCAGCCCTGATCCATGATGATATCATCGATCAGGCCAATGAAAGGCGGGGGGTACAAACCCTCAATTCAAATATCGGGATAAAAAGGGCTGTATTGAGCGGGGATTATATCCTTCTGCGTGCCCTGGAACTCGCCTCATATGCACACGATAAGAAAATGATAGATGAGATGAATAGAACCTCCCGTGCTTTATGTTTAAGTGAAATCGAACAGGATGCGGGTAAGGGTGATTATTTCATCAGCAGAGAAGATTATTTCAACAGAATTAATGGAAAAACAGCAGTACTCTTTTCACTGGCCTGCAAGGTGGGTGCACTTCTCGGGGGTGCATCCGGTGAAACGGCAGAGAAAATGTTTCTGGTAGGCAAGAATTTTGGGATGGGTTTTCAGATCGAAGATGATATCCTGGACTACACAGGGACAAAGGATAAACTCGGAAAGGCTGTGGGTAAGGACCTTCGTGAGGGAATACCTACCCTCCCTCTGATTTTAGCTCTGGAATCAGGAAATCCCTCGATCACCAGGATGTGCAGCTCAAAATTCAGAATCGGGTTGGGCGGGATAATCCGGAGAAAGGTAGTATCGAACGGTTTCGCCCTGAAGGCCGGAGAGATTGCCGAGTCTTTCAGAGAAGAGAGTTTAAACCTTCTGTCTGAATTCGATTTCAGGGAACAGAAAACTCTTGCAGGAATCATACAAGGTCTTAAATCCCGGGAACAGTAATTCTCCCCAGCCCTTCTATCAACCTTAGATTAGATACCCCTTACGATCTTCTGTTTACACTAAAGAACTTCCGTGTAATACTACTCCCATGCAAATTAAAGATTTTTTATTCTGTGATGATATCAGAGCAGAAATTGGAAATAAACACTCACTCATGGGTGTCTATGGTGACGAGCTGAATTTCGCCTCCCAACCCGGCAAGCCGGTAAAATGGCCCATGAATAAACCCCTCGGTCTTTTTATCAAACTGATTATTGATGATTCGGATATCTTCGATAGCATTAAGATGAAGTTCTCAATGGATAATTATGATACAAGACTTCCTGAAGTGAACATGCCCATAGATGCATCGAAAATCACGAAAAGGCAGATTAACCTAGTAACGAAGATGGAGCCTCTCCATATACCAGGACCGGGAAAACTGGTTGTCTATCTCTCATTCCTGAAACAGGGTAATATTCTCGAGACGATTTGTGATATTTCGCTCGATATAAACGAAAGGTAATTACCGGAGTAGGTCTGTAAATAGAAATACTCCGGCTAACTCTCTGCATCCGCTTTTTCAAAACTATTCTTTTGGAATTACGTGAAGACTTTTTTCCTTAAAAACAAGACCAACCCTGGTTCCGACGGGGTACTGGATATGCTGTTGAGGATCAGAAACTTCAATTGTAATAACCTTATCCTGGGAGATTTGGATTTCATATAAAATATGAGACCCAAAGTATACCGAATCCAGAATTCTACCCTGAAGAAGTTTATCATCAGGTTCTTCGGGAATTATGGACTCAGGCCGCACCACAAGCTCAACCGAATCACCTGCTGCTACGGCTTGATTCCAGTAGGGAGCCCTGCAGGTAACCCCATGAACATCCAGAGTGAAGTAATCCCCATCTATTGACTTTACTTTCGCTTCAAGAAAATTTGCCTTTCCTATAAAACCGGCTACGAATAGATTGGCAGGATGAGCATAAATTTCAGCGGGCTTTCCAATCTGCTGAATCTTTCCATCCTTCATAATCACCACACGATCGGAGAGGGTCATAGCCTCTTCCTGATCATGGGTTACATAGACCGAGGTGATCCCCACCCTCTGCTGGAGTTTTCTAATCTCCAACCTGGTAGAGACCCTGAGTTTCGCATCCAGATTCGAAAGTGGTTCATCGAAAAGAAGAAGCTTTGGTTCCATGACCATCGCCCTGGCAAGACTAACTCGCTGCTGCTGTCCGCCCGAGAGCTGGGCAGGCTGCCTGTTCTGAAGTCCATCAAGACCAAGAAGCTTTATGATATCATTTGACTTACGCTCAACCTCCTGCTTACTGTCCTTTCGTATTTTGAGGCCATAGGCAACATTCTCCTTCACCGTCATATGAGGAAAGAGGGCATAATTCTGAAATACCATGGAGGTGGGGCGCTTATTGGGCGGGATAGAACTAACCTCTTCTCCATCAATGAAAATCTCTCCACCCGAGGGTGTATGAAATCCAGCTATCATCCTTAAGGTTGTCGTTTTTCCACAGCCCGAGGGACCGAGTAAGGTGATCAACTCACCCTCGTCAACTGTAAGGTTAACCTCATCCACTGCCCGAAAAATATCATTCCCGGAGCCGAATTCCTTCACAAGTTGTTTTAATACAAGAAAATCCTTACACATATTATTCCTTCCTATTCCACGACTTTTACGACGGTCATTCCCCGGCCGAGTCTGTCGGTAATTGTTTTAATTACTCCAAGTGCTATTACGACAATAGCTATCAGGAGAATACTCATGGCTGCCGCCTGGGCATACTGGCTGTTATCAACGAATCCAAGTATCGCGACTGTAATCAGATTCCATTTCCCCGATACCACGAAGATTATGGCACTGATGGCCGTCATTGAACGGACAAAGGTATAAACGAGACCGGAGAAAAAAGCCGGTGTTATCATCGGTAGAGTAATTTTCCTGAAAGTGGTGCTGCTGTCCGCCCCAAGATCTATGGAAGCCTCCTCAATAGAAGGGTCAATCTGTTGGAGAGCAGCAATTCCATTTCGAATTCCTACGGGCATATTTCTAAATACAAGCAGGACAATGATTATAAAACCAGTTCCGGTCAGGGTTACCGGCATAAGGAAAGAAACCTTATTAAAAGCAATAACATATCCTATTCCGATGACCGTTCCAGGAACAGCAAAGGTGAGCATGGAAGAGAATTCCATAAGGTTCTTTCCCGGGAATTTTTTTCTGGTAAAAAGATAGGCAAAAAACATTCCCATGATTCCTGCGATTGGTGTCGCTATGGCCGATATGGTAAGCGAATCGATTATATAGTTTTTTCCTATCTCCCACATGATTACATAATTCTTAAGGGTAAGAGTTGAATTAACGCCCCACAATGTTTGAAACGATCCATATACGACCATTCCATAAAATAAAAGAACCATCCCAGTGAATAAAAGGCATAGGGAATAAACAGGAAGTTTAATATACCACTCCAGATTTTTTATAGTGGCGGAGGTAGGCTTCCCGGTAACAGTGACATATGATTTCTTTGACAGAAGATACTTCTGTAAAAAATATGCTGAAACGGTAGGGAGCAGCAGGAGAATCGCTAAAGTCGCTCCTCTGGAAAGATCAAACATTCCGGTAATCTGCAGGTAGGCCTGAACAGACAGAACCGAGAAATTACCGGAGATAATCATGGGATTTCCAAAATCAGCAATTGATTGTATGAACACCAGAAGCCAGGCACTCACGATACCGGGAGTAGCCAGCGGAAATGTAACGGTGGCGAAAACCTTCAGCCTGGAGGCTCCAAGGTTTAATGAGGCCTCTTCCAGGGCCGGGTCTATGGCATGGAGGACACCGACCAAAGCCAGAAAGGCCGTCGGTGCATAGGCTATGACTTCGACTATAACAAGTCCCTTCAAACCATAGATGTCTCCAAAAAAATTGGCAAATATACCGGATCTTCCAAAGAGAAGGATACAGGCAAGAGCGACAACAAAGGGAGGCGAGACGATTGGAAATGTCGCCACGAGCCTCATAAATTTCTTTCCCGGCATGGGGGTTCGTGTAATTGCATAGGCAAACACAAATCCCACAAAGGTGCCAAGGGTGGCTGTTATTACCCCCAGAAGCATACTGTTTAGAAATGGTTTTATATAGTAACTCTGTTTTAAAATCTGAACATAATTTCCAAATCCCAGACTTCCTTCATAAACTAAACTGGTTTTTAGTACCTGATAAATCGGGAAAATGACAAATATTATCAACAGGTAAAAAAGTATTAAAATAGTCAGGAGCAGCCCGGGCTCCTTTAAAAGTTTCTTAAAATCAGTAAGACTGGCTTTACCTGCGTTTTTTACTGCAGTCATTGTTAACCTCAAAAGTAGATTGGTAGAAAAAAATCTGCCGCCTCTCCATCAGACAGACAGCAGATTGTTCTTAGAGAAATCCCAGGATACGAATGGATTATTTTCCGATCCGATCTCGCCATGCTGTTACATTGGAATCTTTTTCAATTCCGGCAGTAATCGCATCGTATTCGATCAAGGTGATATCACTGAGTTTCAGTGCTCCTTCTGCGATTTCAGCATTGGGATTAACAGGGATTCTAAAGTAGGCTTTGAAAAGATTCTGAGCCTCGGTCGAATAGATCCAGTCGATAAACATGGCTGCTTCAACGGACTCTTTTTCAGATGTTCCACCCTTAATCATTGAAATTGCACCAACCTCATAACCTGTTCCCTCAGAAGGAAATGAAAGGACCACAGGATAACCCTGGGCAATACCCTTTGCTAAAATATCATGAGAGAAGGAGATTCCCACAGATGCTTCACCCAGACCAACACGGGCAATACAGGCAGTACCGGACTTGGTGTACTGGTTTATATTCGCATCAAATTTCTCCCACCAATCCAGAGCACCGGGCATGCCAAGCATCTGAATTCTTGTTGCCCAGGTGGTATAGGCAGTACCCGAGGTATACGGATAGGCCATTTCAATCTGCCCTCTGTAGGCGGGGTCAAGAAGATCGGCCCAGGAGTCCGGAGGTGTCAGTCCATTTTTTTCAAGGAATTCCTTATTGGATACAAACCCTATTGCTCCGGTATAAAAGCCATTCCATTTATGATCGGCAGCGTGAAGTTCTGAGGAGAGGGTGAAATCAATATTGGGGGTATAAGGAGCAAGAAGCCCTTTCTCCGCAGCATTTATATGAGAAGTATTGGAACCACCAAACCAGACGCTGGCCTGAGGATTTTCTTTCTCAGCCTCGATCCTGGCTAATACCTCTCCGGATCCCATTCGTACATATTCAACCTCAATACCGGTGCTTTCGGTGAAAGCATCTATATACAACTTGGCTTCTTCTGTATCCAGGGCCGTATACATGTGAAGGACCTTATACTCCATCGAATCTGCCCCTTCCTGTTCACCTGCTGCAAACAACGGCAGGGCAATGAGTGATACAAGAATTACAGCAATCAACATAAATCTTTTCATATCTTTTCTCCTTTCATTTTGAGATTATCCTAAGCCCCATTCCTAAAGCTGTCAAAGAAATATAATCACCAAAGGGTGGTCTTTTGACAAAGAGAGTAATAAATTGAAAGAAAAGATAATATTTATAAAATGAAGTTATGATATACTCTGCGAATGGATTTCAAGTTTTCCCTCAAGAACCAGATACAGGTTCGGTTTTCACTTATGATAATCCTTGTTCTCTTTTTATTCTCCATTGTCATGGTCCTCTATTTTGCAAATGTACTCACTCGGAATGCAGAAAATTACTCCAAAGAGATCATTACATCCACCAGCAGGGAAGTAGATCATTATTTGCTACAAATCCTCTCCCTTATGAAAGTTGCCGCGGAAAGTGATGTGATAAGAAGTGCCTCGGAGAGATCAAAGGCAGGGTATGCCTGGAGAGCTGTTGATTTCCTGCAGAATCTTGCTTTGGATCACCCGGAAATCAGGGATATTATCCTTCTGAATAAGGTTGGGTATTCTGTGATAGGAACAGGAAAACCCGTACGACAGGACTATAATTTCTATCAACAGACCTGGATTTCCCTGAAAGGCCGTGTATTAAAGGATGCTTTTTTCCTGGACCCCCATAATGAGGATTATTATACTCGAGGAGGAGGTGATAATGAAGTCGTTTCAATTATCCTTCCTATTAAAACAGGAGACAATCAAAACCTGCATACTGAAAGTGCCGGAATCTTATGTAATCTTAATATAATAGAACTAAAGAACCTTACCAGATATATGATTCCTGTAAAAAACAGCTCAATTATGATCTATGATATTGAGGGGAAACCAATCTTTGATGATTTGAAAGGCCTCAATTCAGATGATCAATCTATTGATGGAGCCGAACTCTTCGCCCGAAATGGTGAGTATATGCTTGTTCAAACCGTATCTGCCCTGACGGGATGGCACCTGGCGGCCTTTCTACCCCAAAAAGAAATCCTCAGGGACTTGAACCTGCTAATCTATATTTTTATCCTGGGAACCGTGTTTGCCATCATAATAACCCTTCTTATAGCCGCACGGTTATCTATGAAAATATCACAACCCCTGGAGGAGATGGCCGGAAGAATGAAAGAGATTGGTCAAGGAAATTTCTATTTAGGTCTGTCCGATATCGAAGCCACAACTGAATTACTTGCTTTGGGAAAAAGCATTGATAGTATGATTCATCATATCAATCATTATCAGGAAAGTATCAGGGAAACACAGTTGTTTGCCCTTCAGGAACAGATTAATCCTCATTTTCTATTCAATACTCTGCAATCCATAAAATCCCTGACCATCGATAACAGGGGAGAGGATATAAGGAAAATTACAACAGTACTGGGAGAAATCCTGCGGTATGGAATGTACAATCCGTGGGAACTGGTTCCACTCAAAGAAGAGTTGGACTTTGTAGAAAAATTTCTGACCATTCAATCATACCGCTTTCCCGACCAGTTTACCTACGGGATCGAATGCCCGGAAGATCTTGCCCGGGTACCAATATTGAAACTTCTAATCCAGCCAATCGTAGAGAATTCAATAATACACGGATTTGAAGGGAAAATTAAAAAGAAAATCGATATTACCGTTGCCAGGGAAACCGGAGGAGTAGCAATACTGATTACAGATAATGGAAAAGGCATTTCCCAGGAAAAGCTAACCGAAATAAAGGAGGGACTCCGGGACTCTCCAAGAAAAAGGAGCAGTAAAATAGGGTTGAAAAATGTGCAGGAACGAATAAACCTGCAATTTGGCCAACATTTCGGATTAGAAATAACTTCCAGTACAGGATGCGGATGCAGTGTTTTTCTTCACCTGCCCGAGGGAAATTCCAATTGAAAGTTCTACTTGTGGATGATGAAAAACTCACTCTGAACTATCTCGCTAAAATTATTGATTGGGATTCCATGAACATCCATATTGTCGGTAAAGCGGAGAATGGAGAAAGTGCCCTTGAAATATTTAAAGATTCCCGCCCGGAACTCATCATAACAGACATACAGATGCCCCTGATGGATGGCCTTACATTAATCAAAGAGATTAGAAGTATTTCTTCGACAACAAAAATAATTGTTTTAAGTGCATTTGGTGATTTTGAATACGCACGAAAAGCATTCAGCTGTGGAATTACCGGATATATACTAAAACCAATTGATGAAAGTAAATTAGAAATCATGCTTAATCAGGCCGTTGTCGAAATCGAAGAGGAGAGAGAAGAGCAGCGGTTAAAAAAGATAAAAACCAATTTAGCCTGTGAAACATACCTTAAGAGACGATTATTTCATCCGGAAAAAGCCGGACCTTTTCACAAGAAAATAATGGAACTTGGTATGGAGGGGTGGTTCAGCGAATTTCAACTCATATCACTCCTATTTCAGGATCATAGCCTGGACCAGACAATCCTCTCTGGACTTATCAGGGAAACCTGGGAAAAAGTGATCTCTGGACAGGTATTCATTCTCATTATTGCGCCCCGTGAATGGCTTCTTATCGGGGCCCCTGTTTCACATTCAACAGGTGTTAGTTTTATCGATAAGCTTAAATTACTTACCGGACTTGAAATTTTTATGGGTATCAGCAGAATTTATAATGAGCCTGGAGATCTGATTCCGGCCTATCGTGAAATAGGGATATTAAATGCCCTTTCATTTTATGAGGATTCGTCGCCCCTCTTTTATACTCCCGATATTGAAATCCAGGGAACACTTCCTGCCGAAGAAGAGGAAATGCGCTCATTTATGGCCATCCTAAAGATGCAGGATCAGAAAAAATTACATACCTACCTGAGAAATCTGGAAAACAGAATGAGAGCCGGCGCAGGAATAGATCTCGAAGCGTATTATGGATTTTGTTTAACCCTCCTTATTCTTGTGAGAAGCCAAATGGAGAGAGAATTGCCATCTTTTTCTATACCGGAAGAATTGAAAAAACTATCCATGGAACGAATAAAGGAGTTTAAAACCAGTTCAGAACTTACCGGATATATTTTAAAAATATGTACAAGCATCCTCTCTCTTTCCAGCAGGAATTTCGAAGAGCGGCTTTCAAGATTTATTCCCCGGACTAAAGAGTTCATAAAGGAACACTATAGTGAAAATATTACTCTTGATCAGATTGGAACTCATCTATCAGTAAGCCGGAACTATTTATCCAGAATTTTTAAGGAAGAAACGGGCATTAAAATCTGGGATTACCTCACAGAGATACGTATGGAAAAAGCTCGAGAACTTCTAGTAAAAACGAATTTAAAAACAAGTGATATTGCCGAAAAAGTAGGATACGAGAATGCAACCTATTTCTCTTCAATTTTTAAGAAGGTTAATGGTTTACCCCCGAAAGAGTATAGAAATTCGATAGGTTAATTGTATAGAACCTTTTTTCGAAACTCTTCGGTTAGACCCTGAATATAGGGCGGGTCCGGCAAGGGGAAAAGATTCGTGAATCCAGTTTCATCTTCATTGATTGAAAACGAGGAGACTCCTTTCTGGAGTGAAACAGTTTTGAGCATCTCTTCCATTAAAACCTGCATACCTTCTGATATTAGAAAAGCGGAAAAAAGTTCAGCGGATTTTCGATTTGGGCTATTTATAGGGATGACAAGACCTCTCTCCAGGTACAAGCCTCCGAAATCGGGCAGATACATTTCTATATAAACAGGCAATTCATTCTTATCAATAGCAGCTTGTACATCATCCCTGAATGCGGAGGTAAGCCAGAGTTTTCCTGAGGAGAGCAGCCGTAAGGACTCATAATCAGTACTCGTTAAAATATATTGGTCACGATGGTCAGAAAACCAATCCCAGACAGAATTCCAGTTATCTTTTTTCTCGGGATCTATCCATTCATCCCCATGAGTATATTGTTTCCAGCCACCTGTAAGTGTAGCCATGACGGAATACCTGAAACTGAACCCGGAAGCCCCTCCTATGGCGGTAAAACCGAATCGGTTAGGATTCTCATCAAGCCATTCATTAAATGCATCCCAGGTTTCAGGAGGGGCCGGAATCCTTAACGGATCATAGGCAAAAACGGCGATTCGACCGTATAAAGGGAGTATTTTATCTGAATCGAGTGTCGAGATCACCTTTTCAGCACCGGAGATCGAAGCTGGGATGGAACTCAAAGTCCCAGCCTTATCAAGCTGATTAAAAACTAAACCGGAATCGGAAAGATAAATATCCACCGTTCCATAATCCAGCTCCTTTTCATTGATAATTTTTCGTGTGATTACCGCATCCTGGGCAATTACAATATTTACCTTTATTCCATACTCTTCATAAAACAGTTCGCCGGCTTTTCGGAAGAACTCATCTCCACCTGATAGATAGAAAATCACTTCGCCCCCTTGCCATTGGTTCTGTTGTTTGGTTTCATTTTTATGACAGGATGGGATCAAAACTGAAAGTAGCATGAGTACAGTTAAAACAAGGGTCCGCTTGATTTTCCGCATTTTCGAATAATATCACAGCCAGCAAGACCTGGACAAGTTAATATAATATTAGCAAGTCTAAAAATTCTCTGAGAGTTTCAAGCTAACAGGTGCTAAGCAGTATTGGTTATAATGCAAAACACCTGATAACCCCATCTAAAATATCGATTTTTAATATTAAATAATTTCTAAATCACAATCCCATAAGGTCCATCGGATAACCAAGCTATTTTTATTTTCTCACGCCCCTCTTTTTTCAGTTGTTTTGTTATTGAGGCTATCGTCACCTCTAAAAAAAGAGGGATATTTTTATCGCTTAACTGATACCTTCTGTTTTCAGGCAGATATTCATTTCCATCTACTCCAGGAAGGATATCATAATCTTCCTTAAGAATCTGTGGAGCATAATATACAAATTGATCCTGAGAAATGACATTAAAAAGCTTGGACCACATTTGAACCTGCCATTGATCAGGAATAAAAGTCCAGTCATCCTTTTTTAAAACATCAATAAAACTGCCGCTGCTTGTATTTTTAAGATAAGGAAGAACTTTCCTGTATGAATCTTTTCCAACAGGATCACTGTCCGTACAGTCAGCGGCGATCACCAGATAACTGTCCTTATGAAGAAGCGGTATGGCTGCTGCTCCCGTTTTTGCTGCCTGATAATGATTTTTCCCTACAAAGCCGGCATGTGTAACAACAATATCAAAGGTTTCTGAACAGACAATCCCCACACTCTCTTTAACTTTTTCGAAAGCAGCCTGATGAGCCTTAATCATATCCCCGGCAAAAAAACCTGTAACATTGAATGAGTGATCCAAAGTAACATTGAAGATAAAATCAGCTCCTACTGAGGAGGCAACATCCAGAGCTTCTTCATGACATGGATTATTATCAAGCATAAGATCGGTAGAATATTCACTTTCGAGATTATGTACCCCATGAAAAATAAAAGTAGAATCTTCACCTATGAGACCAGGACATATAGATTTACGACCACCGGAAACTCCGGCCATAAAATGACTCTCCACAAGACCAGTCAAAATCTTAATCTGTGCATCCACATAAAGCTTGTTAATTTCTATCTTTGTCCCTGATTTTGAATAACCAAGGAATTTCAGGTTCTCGGTATCAAGACAATCGTGGTTTATAACCTTTATTCCAAGCTCAAATACGGAGAGATCAAGCATTTCCCTGAAGACAGTATCCGGTAATGGAATATGAGTCCCATTGGCACAGAGAACTGTAATCTTTTCCGGGCGGACACCAGCTTCTATAAGTTCAAAAATCAAAGGCATAAGAATGCCCTGTTCCCCTTTATAGGGAACAGGTCTCGTATTATCAGAAATTACTATAACAGCCTCTCCGTCAGGGCTTTTCTTAAGAATATTACTTATCAAAAGAGAAAATTTTTCAGTTCCAATGGGATTTTCAAGACAAGACTGTATTGCTGTTCCAGGTTCTTCGACCTTTTCAGCACCTTTCATTTGAAGGATCCTGACATCCTCCGGTAGATCTATTGTGAATTTTTTTTCACCTAATTCAAAAGAGGTTTTCATATCTATATATCTCCTGGTTATTTCTATTCTATAGATTTTTTATAATCGAAAGATCACCAGTTTTTGCCGCTCTGAGAATAGGTCCCATATATTCATCGATAAGATCTGCATTCAATGGAACAGGCATATTTTGCAGTTTCATTTTAAGCTGAGGATTTTTAGCCGCGGCCAGAGCTTTTTCAATATGTTTATCTGTAAACCCATCCACTTCACCAAGGGTCAGGGGGAAATCAATCTTCCTCGCCAATGAAAACATTGCTTCTGCGGCAGCAAATCCCAGTACACGCCCCTCAAGTGATTCAAAATCAACATCCGAATATCCATATTTTTTGAAAATATTGCCAATGATTCTAAGCTCTTTTTCAACGGCCGGCGCAAAAAATACAGAATAATAGGGATTCATTATGGCACAGGCACGGCCATGGGAGAGAACATCAACAAGAGAAAAGCTGGTAAGATGGCCCCCGTTTGTACCTCCGACCATTATAGCGTACCCCCCCATATCCGTGGCCAAACAAAGAGCATCACGTGAAATGTGATCAGAAGGATCTGCAATAACCTTGGGCAGATATTCAACAACCAGAGAAATACCAGCTTCAGCTATTTCCTGACAGAGATCATAGCTATCAGTGCCGAGAGAACTGAAATATACTTCCAGACAATGGGCTATGCCATCAAGTCCTCCATCCATTGTGACTCCTAAAGGAAGACCGTAGGTTACAGAAAAGTCGAAGACTGGATTAGAAGGAACTATGGCAGGATCGACAATAAGCTTCTTCTGTCCGGTACTCATGTCAGTGATATTGGAATATTTAGTAAGGTGAGCTCCGGAGGAGGCTACAGTCTCTATAGCAATATGAGGGCATAATTTTATACCACGTTCATCACAAGCCTTTGTAACCAAGCCAACACCAAAATAATCTTCAATTTCACCGCCTAATGTCCGTAAAACTTCAGCGGCTTTGGAGGCATCAATAGTACTACCACCGCCAAAGCTTATTATTATGTCTGCTTCTGATTCTTTTAAAGAGGAAGTAATTCGGGCAAGATCTTCCAGGGGGCAATTGGGCCTAGCTCCGGTTACTTCATTTACAATTTCTACACTTGCCTCTTTCAGGGAATTCCTGACAATTGCAATAAATTCATCACTACCGGGAAATCGATCTCTTATTATAATTGCTTTTTTACCCAGTTTTTTGGCAAGTTCACCAACCTGCTCTAAAACTCCATTTCCATATAAATACTTCTCACCCTTGAACTTTTTTAATAAGTTTTGAGCGTTAATAATATTAGTCATTTTCTTCCTCCAGGATTAGATCTAATTCTTTTACGGTAAAAACAAGCAACATTAGAGCTATGGAAAGGAAAAGACTCCTTTTCAGCTCAAATGCAGATTATTTCTCATGGTTCCAATATTTTCAGAAATAGCCTTGACTGCAGCCTTTGCATCTTTTTTCTGAATCGCCTCAAAGATGAGTTTATGCTCCCTCAGGGTATTCAGATTCTTTTCTTCAGGATGAACCTTCTTTTCCATACTCCTTGTCATCAGAAAAAAGGCTGCCAACTCAGTAAGCATTGTAAAAAGCTTCATATTTCCGGAGAGTTTTGCAATCAGCAGATGGAATTCTCCATCAAGCTGATTACAAACATCATATTTTTGCTTTTTAAGTTTGTACTCGAACTCTTCCAGGGCTTCAGAAATTTCATTCAACCCCTTCTCGGAAATTGACTCGATACACTTCTCTACAGATAACTTTTCGAGGGCAATTCTGATATCCAAATAACTCTCAACTTCCTTTGCCGTTAAATCGATAAGGTAAAGTCCCTTTCGGGCCTTATTAATAATAAGCCCTTCAGAGACTAATCTATTGATAGCTTCCCTCACAGGAGTCCTGCTCATTTCTATCTCATCTGCCAGGTGATCTTCGCGTATTCTGCTGCCAGGGTCAAACTCTCCTTGAATTATCTTCTCCTTGATCATCTGATAGGCAACTTCATTCAGGCTCATATGCATTGGCTTCATAAACAGTACTCCAAAATATATTATAATTTATAATACATTATATTTTTTTCCAGTTTATTGCAACTTACCTCCCATCTCGAGCTGCAATGGCCTGTATTTCGACTCTGGCATTTTTGGCAAGGGATTTTACACCCACTGTAGCCCGTGCCGGACAGACATCTTCAAAATAAGATGCATAGACTTCATTCATTTCAGAAAATTCATTCATATCCGTCATATACACAGTAATGAGTAAAACCTTCTCCAGAGAGGTGCCGGCAGCTTCTAATACAGCAGACAGATTATTCATGGTTTGCTTCGTCTGCTCCCGGATATCTCCTGTAATTAATTCACCATCCACAGGATCAAGCGGCATGGCACCTGATGTAAATACAAGGTTACCGAACTCGACTCCCTGAACAAAAGGTCCAAATGCAGCAGGAGCCATATCCGTTACAATTGATTTAATTTTCATATAGACCTCACTACATTCGACTGGGGAGCCATAGTACGATTTGAGGAAAGATAATCATAAGCACAAGGCCTAAGGCTACAATTCCAACAAAGGGCAGCATCCCCCTGATAATATCTTTTGTTTCAATCCCCAGTTCAGGATCTGCGGCGCCTTTTAAGAAAAACATTGCATAAGCAAATGGAGGTGTCAAAAATGACATCTGTAGATTCACGATGATCATCATGGCAAACCAGAGGGGATTAAATCCCAATATGGGAATAATGGGAGACAGGATAGGAACCAGTACAAAGATAATACCAACCCAGTCTATGAAAGCTCCCAGAGCAAAGGTGACAATCATAATCATAGCAAAAACAGACCATTTACCACCGGGGAAACCCAGAATAAAGTCTTTGACAACATCACCACCGCCTCCGGAAAGAAAGACACTGACAAAAGCTGTAGACATACTGGCTATCAGAAGAACCATACAGGTCAGTTTTATTGTGCTCAGAGAAACTTCCATCAGAGCTTTAAAGCTGAATTTTCGATATGCTATGGTTAGAAGAATGGAAATGACAGCTCCTACAGCTGCTGCTTCAGTAGGAGCAGCGATACCTGTATAGATGGCACCCAATACAGATAGAATAAGAATCAAGGTAGGTACAAGGGATACGACAAGCATCTTTGTTTTTACGAAGAAAGTATAACCTTCATCTTCTTCCTTGCTTATTGCCGGGGCAATACTGGGTTGGAAGAAAGCTCTGATGGCAATATAAAGCATGTATAAAATAGAAAGCATCAGACCAGGACCGAAAGCCGCCGAGAAAAGCTTACCAACCGAGATCCATGCCGCTGGACCATAAACAATAAGCATAATACTGGGAGGTATCAGAATCCCCAAAGTACCACCAGCACAGATACATCCTGTTGCCAGGCCTTTATCATATCCACGCTTAATCATAACAGGGAGAGCAACCATGGCAAGCATGGAGATGGAAGCGGCAATAACACCAATACAGGCAGCCATAATAGTTCCGATCATGATACTGACAATGGCCAGACCACCTCTGAATCTCCCAAAACTGATATAAAGACTTTCATACATCCGCTTTGCAATACCCGACCGCTCCAACATTCCACCCATAAAAACAAATAGAGGAACAGCCATAAAACCGGTATTGGTTAACTGTGCATATACCCTTGTATAAATCATATCAAAGGATGCATCGCCAAACATCATATAGCCAAAAAGTAGCCCCGCTCCACCGATAGGTATAGCCAGAGGAAAACCAGTGAGGACACCAATAAAAAGTACGGAAAACATTCCGATTGTCAGTAATTCAGGAGTTAATATAATATCCATTAAATTAATTCCTCCTTCTTATATGTATCATCAACTTTGATGAGATTTTTTTTCATAATCAGGAAATATAAATTTTTAATGAACTCAGCAATTGTCTGTATGAAAAACAGTGTAAAACCGATGGCCAAAATAAACCGGAAAGGAGCAGAAGGTGGTAACCAACTACTATCTACCATTCTTTCATTCACTTTAAAAGCAAAAAAAGCCCATTTAAAACCTGTATAAATCAATATAAGTTCAATAGGAAAAAGAAATAAAGCTGTAAGTGCCACATCAACTATGGCTTTCCATTTTTTTGAAAACATTGTATAAAAAAGGTCTACACGTACATGTCCACCAATTTTAAGGGTATATCCCCAACACAACGAACCGATGGCTCCAAAAACCATTTTAGAAGTTTCCATAGCCCAGATAGTCGGTTTGTCAAAAACATAACGGGCAATAACTTCGTAACAAAGTACAAAGATTAAAACAAGAATAAGATATTTAACAAGATGACCCATTAAGTCACTCATCTTATCAATTCCTGTCACTATTTTCTTGATAAGGTTTGTTATCATATAAATCGTTCTCCTGGAATGAATTGCCCCTCCTTCTACAAGGAGGGGCAATATTAAAAATATTACTGAATATTAAACTGGTTACAAATCTTCTTCCATTCCATTACAGAATCATAAATTTCTTTGTAAGCAGGATCTGCAGCAGCCAATTCGGCATAGTATGCATCTGCTGTTTTAGAGAGAAGAGCTTCGATGTCGGCAGGAACTTTCTGAATTTTAGTTCCATACTGTTCAAAACTGATCAGTGCTTCCGCATCTCTAACAATTTCCGTTACATAGTACTGTTCTGCTACTGCAAAACTGGCATTTGTAACAATTACCTGAAGGTCTGCAGGCAGTTCATTCCAGACTTCAAGATTTACGAAAAGAGCCTGATCATCTGTAGGAGCTCTGGAAGGTGAAAGATACATATAATCTGCAACTTCCTGAAATCCCATACCCCAGTTTACTGAAGGTGTAACATATTCAAATCCGTCAATGATACCACGCTGAGTTGCTTCATATACTTCTCCGCCAGGCATAAATACCGGGGCTGCACCCATTCTGGCGAAAATCTCATTTAAAGCAGCAGAACCCATTCGTACTTTAAATCCTTTTAAATCCTCAACAGAATTCAGAGGTTTGGTACTCATTGCAAAAACTTCTGCATTATGAGGAGTCAGACGTCCGACATAGTGAACACCAAGGGGTTCATAGTTCTTTCGAGCCAGTTCCAGTCCTTCATATTCCAGCCACATTCTCTGCTGGTTACATGTTAATCCACCAACTGTATTATTATAAAACACAGCTCCGGGGAAGTAACCAAGAGACCAGCCTGGAGCCCCATGTACGGCTTCTACAGTACCGGCAATAACAGCATCGAATTCCTTACCAGCTGGAATAATTGCTCCTGCGTTATAAGTAGAAATAACTAACCTGCCGTCTGATGCTTCTTCAACCATCCTGGCAAATTCAACTGTGGCCTCATAAGTCGCATCACCAGCAGATGCCCATGACTGCAATTTCCATTTAATAACCTTTTTTGGAGCTTCACTTACAGCCGTATCTGTAGCATCGGAAGATCCGCAGGAAAAAAATGAAAACACACTGACCAATGTCAGTAAAACAAGTAATACACGTTTCATCATGAATACATTTATAGAAATATTGACAACAATCCTTTCCGGCTCTAACATACGTTTATGAACAATAAATACATGATACTTTTTGCGGTTGGAAATGACAGACCAGGAATTGTCGAAGAGGTTTCAGCCTTTTTGTATGACAGAAACGCAAATATTGAAGATAGCCGAATGGCAGCACTCGGAGGGCGTTTTTCAATTATGTGTCTTTTTTCCTGCTCTCCCGAAGAACTGGAAAAGATAAATTCAGGTTTGGATATACTTGATTCTCAAGGGATAAAAACATCTCTCCATGAAGCGGACGATCCCAAGAACCTGAAGTCAGAGGCTTTTCTGCCATTATTCCTGGAAGTAGTATCCATGGATCACCCCGGAATTGTCCAGAAAGTCGTGGGCATTCTGAAGAAACATGAAGTTACTATAACAACGCTGGATACCGTGGTAAAATCCATGCCTCACTCGGGGGCACCTCTTTTCGACCTGAGCTTAAAGGCAGATGTGCCCGCCAAAGCCGTTATTGGAAAGATCAAGGAAGAATTGAACGAACTTGCCTTTGAGATGAACCTGGATCTTAAATATACAAACTAATATCCTTATCTTTTTATCTAGACTATTACTAACGATTTTAGTAGAAGCAGATCCAAAAAAAGGTTAGTATTATTCGATGGCAAAAAAATCATTAAGACCATTTTTAAAATGGGCCGGCGGAAAGCGTCAGCTCCTTCCTCGAATTCGTGAAAACCTGCCGAAAGGATGGGAAGAAAGAAGATATTTTGAACCCTTTCTCGGAGGGGGAGCTCTACTCTTCGATCTTCATCCATCGTGCGCCGTTATAAACGATATTAATAGTGAAAATATTAATGTATATCGAATAATAAGGGATGACGTTGAGGCCCTGATCAGCCATCTCGCAAATCACGAGAATAACAGAGATTATTACTATTATGTCAGGGAAATGGATAGAAACGAAGGATATGATAAGCTGACAGCTGTTGAACGGGCATCACGGATTATCTATCTGAATAGAACCTGCTACAATGGTCTTTTCAGGGTGAATAAAAGGGGGCAATTTAACGTCCCTTTCGGAAAATATAAAAAGCCTGCCATAGTCAACGAGAAAGTCCTTAGGGAGATTAACTCCTACTTCACTGCTAATCAAATAGAAATCTTAAGTGGTGATTTCGACGATGGGGTAAAATCGGCTGAAGCAGGTGATTTTATATATCTTGATCCTCCCTACGATCCACTATCAGCCAGCTCCTCCTTCACAGGATACACCCTTCAGGGGTTCAACCGGGATGAGCAGATACGCCTTAAGAGACTCTGCGATAAGCTTGATAAGAAAGGGTGTAATTTCCTCCTTTCCAACTCGGCAACCCCCTTTATCAAAGAACTCTATGCCGATTACACTATCAAGGTAGTTGGTGCGAACCGAAATATTAATTCCCTCAGTTCTTCCCGTGGGAGGATCGAAGAGGTTCTGGTAAAAAATTACTGAAATTGAAGAATTAAATCTATTCGGCAGCGAGGGGTAAAGATGGATCCTTACGATAATTTAGCGGCGTATGACCGGTTACCGCCCGGAATTGTCGGGTCATGTAATTTGAATCCTGATACCCAAGATCATAAGCGATCTCGGTAACCGTTTTGTCAGAATGCCTTAAAACCTCACAGACTTTACGGATCCTCAATCGCTTATGGTATTCCATGGGACTGAATCCCGTAGTTTTTCGAAAAAGACGCTGCAAAGTACTTTCGGACAATCCGGCCATCTCGAGGATCTCTCCTATACTTAAAAACCGATTAACATTATTTTCGAGGAAGGTGAGGATGCCGGCGATACGAGATAAATCAACCAACCCCTGTCTGGAACTATGGGTATAACGCCGGGACAGAAACCCACAGAGCTCTAAAAACAAAACTTTACTCATAAGCCTGTACCCCTCCCTCTTCTTTTCAATCTCCTTCTCTATATTTTCAACCAGATTAAGAACATAATCCAATTCGGAAGGGGGAAGCCTCAGTCTGCTTTCAAAATTATTCACACTCCTGAGTCGGGGTTCCCACTTGAAAAGGGCATGATATCCACGGATTTCATCTAAATCCTCCCCAATCGAGTTGAATAAATCTGGATCGAAGATGATATTGTAGAGAGTCAGCCCCTCTATATGATCATACCCGTGGGCACGCTCACCCTGAATAATAAAAATATCCCCGGACCGTATAAGATACTCCTCATCACCAATAAAATGAATCCCTTCACCCCCGCTTACAATAACAAGCTCTGAAAAATCATGGGTATGCCTGGGATAGGGAATCTGAGGTGTTCGCGGCAGCACTTCCAGGTAGAGGCGCGGATCGGAAAAGAACTCATTATTTGTAAGGCGGTTAATCATATTGACTGTATTGTGCTAAAAATTGACCGTTTCGTCAAGGCGGGATACAAAAACCGGATTTATAATAATTACAATAGCGGAGAATAACCGAATATTAATTCAATTTGGAGGATAGCAATTATGTCAGATAGAATAAACAGATCATACGAATTAGCCCGGGAACAATATGCAGAGCTTGGTATAGATACCGAAGCAGTAATGAAAAAACTTGAGTCGATACCCCTCTCAATCCATTGTTGGCAGGGAGACGATGTTAGCGGATTTGAATCACCTGATTCTAAACTTTCAGGAGGCGGAATCCAGGTAACCGGCAATTATCCCGGAAAGGCCGGCAATGTAGACCAGCTCCGTCAGGATCTTGAAAAAGCATATTCAATGATCCCCGGTAATCACCGACTCAATCTGCATGCCATTTACGGAGAGTTTGACGGTAAAAAAGTAGATAGAGATGAAATTGGCCCGGAGCACTTTAAGGGATGGATGGAATGGTCTACTCAAAAAAATATTCCTCTGGATTTTAACGGCTCATTTTTCTCTCATCCGAAAGCAGCTGATGGTTTTACCCTTTCAAGTAAGAATGAGTCCATTCGCTCATTCTGGATTGAACATACAAAAAGGGTCCGAAAGATATCCGCAGAAATGGGAAAAAATCAGGGGAATCCTTGTATAAACAACATCTGGGTAGCCGATGGATTTAAGGATATTCCCGCCGATAGAATGGGAGTTCGAGCCCTTTTAAAAGATTCGCTGGATGAGATATTCACAGAAAAGTATTCGAAGGAGCATGTAAAGGATGCTTTAGAGACTAAACTTTTCGGAATCGGAAGCGAAGCCTGCGTCATCGGATCTCATGAGTTTTACATGGGATACACCCTTAAGAACGGGCATATGCCATGCTTCGACCTAGGACATTTCCATCCGACTGAACTCATAGCCGATAAGATTTCATCCACCTTACTCTTTACCGACGAGCTTCTCCTCCATGTATCGAGACCTGTAAGGTGGGACAGCGATCATGTGGTTGTCCTTAATGATGATGTTCTCTTTTTAGCTCAGGAGATTATCAGAAGTGGACGGCTCGAGAATATACACATTGGTCTTGATTTCTTTGACGCAACCTTAAACAGATTAGGCGCCTGGACAACAGGGGCAAGATCTACTCAGAAAGCTCTCCTTATGGCTTTACTTGAACCAACGGATATGATCATAGATTTTGAGGAGAAGGAAAACTACTACGGGCGGATGGCCATGTTTGAAAGATTAAAATCCATGCCCTTCGGAAGTGTATGGGATTATTTCTGCAAATCCAGAAATGTACCGGTAGAGGCTGAAATCTACTCAGTAGCCAGGGATTACGAAAAGAAAATAATCCCGGAAAGGAGCTAAGGAAAAAATGGCGGACTTAACAGATCTTATAAAGATTTCCAGAAAATACGGAAGTGATCCGGCATACCTCCTGGCAGGAGGGGGAAATACATCCATGAAAGAGGATGGCGTTCTGTATGTAAAAGCATCAGGTTTTGCCTTAAGCGATATAACAGAAGAGGGTTTTGTCAGAATGAATCTCTCAGCCATGGGAGAAATTTGGAATAAAAATTATCCTGAAGAGTCTGCCGCCAGAGAGGCAGAAATTCTGAAAGATATGATGGCATCCCGGCTTGAAGGAGAGGTGGGACGGCCCAGTGTGGAAGCCCTTCTTCACTCAAATATCAATGGCCGTATAGTGGTTCACACTCATCCTGCTTTGGTGAATGGAATGACCTGCGGAAAGGATGGAGAAAAAATCTGTAAGGAGCTCTTTGGAGACAAGGCCCTGTGGGTCGATTCAGTTAATCCCGGATTTATTCTTGCAAAAACCATCAGGACTGCTGTCGAAAAACATATGGAGGGTGGATTGCCGGCACCGGAGATGATCTTCCTCCAGAACCATGGCCTCTTTGTAGGGGCTGATACAGTGACAGAGATTGAAGATATCCATTCAGGAATGATGAAAAAACTCGCAGCCTATATAAAACGGGAACCAGCTGTAGATGAGGTCCCTTTACCGGCTGCTTTTCTGGCAGATTTTTCAGATATTGCCTCAAAGGCATATGGTAAGAAAATGGAGGTCTGTGGGGTTGCAACGACTGAAGTCCTTATATATGCAGAATCCAAGAATTCATTTGCACCACTCGCCCTCCCCTTTAATCCGGATCAGATTGTATACTCAGGACCGGGTCCATTAAGGCTTGATAAAATCGAAGACTTATCCAGCGAACTCAATACATTCATGGATAGATGGGGTAAGATTCCCCAAGGGGTGCTTATTAAGGATATTGGGCTTTTCTCGGTAGGAGATACTGCCAGGAAAGCCGCAACGGCCCTCGCCCTTGTTCTTGATTCTATAAAGATTGCGGTGTATTCTGAATCTTTTGGTGGCCCTAATCCCATGACAGAGGATCAGATTATTTTTATCCGCGATTGGGAAGTGGAAAGTTTCAGAGCAAAAGTACAATAGATTTTACAGATAAGTTTGCATAAGTATATTCAGACAGACGGGAAAGTATCCTGTCTGTCTTTTTTTTCATTATTATATAGTCATATTTATATTCTATTAGTAAATTAGTATTATATGAGGCTTTATGGAAGAGCATCATCTAATAAAGGAGATTAATAATGGCAACAGTAACTTTAGAAGGAAATGAATTAAATACAACAGGACAGCTTCCTGAAACAGGTACACAGGCTCCCGATTTCGTACTCACGACAACGGATCTTTCAGATGTTAGTCTTGCTGACTATAAAGGCAAAAAGCTTATTCTGAATATTTTTCCCAGCCTTGATACATCGGTCTGTGCAACTTCTGTCAGGAGATTCAATGAAGTCGCCGGGAAGACCCCGGATACAGAGGTTCTTTGCATTTCAAAGGATCTTCCCTTTGCTCACAAAAGATTCTGTGGATCGGAAGGTCTTAACAATGTGATCAGTCTAAGTGAAATGCGGAGTGACGATTTCGGAAAGAAGTACGGTATAAAGATTGCCGAAGGCCCTCTGGCAGGTCTATTTACCAGATCCGTAGTCATCGTAGATGAGAAGGGAAATGTAAAATACACACAGCTTGTTCCGGAAATTACTTCGGAACCCGATTACGATGATGTTCTGTTAAACCTTTAAACACCACATTATTATTAATTAATCAGGGGGAGCTCACATGGGCTCCCCTTTTTTATTATACTGATTACAGTAAGAATTTTTTACTTTTATTCCATATAAAAAACTTCCTCCAGGGGAATCGTAACAGGGGAAGAGTCGGGATTTGTTTCCATCAGGGGTTCCATAAATGACCACCACTTCTGAACCAGAGGATTCATACCAAGATCCTGGGATCCACCATCACCATCCACTTTTTGAACAGCGAAAAGTATATCGGTCTCGTCATCAAGAAAAATATGATAATCGAAGACCCCGCTGGATTTCAGGAGCTCTTTCAATTCCGGCCAGATCTCATCATGACGTTTCTTATATTCGTCACGGCATCCGGGTTTAAGTTTCATTTTAAACGCAAGTGTTTTCATTCTTAATCAATCCTTTTACCGCATCAATCTTTGCTTCTACCATGAAATCCCGGCATCTGCCGGGACTATGTAGGCTGGGGCGGTTAAAGCCCCAGTTCCGGCTTTCCACAGGCTTTATAGACACACATGCTATCTACACACTCGCCTTATTTGATCAGGCGATCTGCTCTGCCTGCTGCCGACGCAGCTTATTTCTTTTCTTCACATTATCCATCATGGCCGGTATGAGAACGGCTGTGATTAGAAGGGTACCTGTTGTAATTATCATAATCTTGGCAGACATATTCATGAGCCCCATACCGAACTTAAGATAACCAAGGAGAAATACAGCAAGGATCACGCCAAAGATATTCCCCTTTCCACCGGTAATGGAAACGCCGCCAAGAACGACAAGAGTAATGGCTTCCAACTCATATCCCAGGGCAATATTCGGTCTGGTAGAACCAATCCTTGAGGTTAAAAGTATGGCCGCAATCCCGGCAAAAAGACCGTTTAAAACAAAGTTTGTCAGCCTTATCCTGTCCACGGCAATTCCAGAGAATCTAGCCGCGGAAGAGGAGTTTCCGATGGCATAAAGCTTTCGACCATAAGTCGTTTTATGCAGGACAAATCCCATGATAGCCGCCAGGATAAGAAAGACAGTCAGTTCTACCGGGATCATGGTGTTCCCAATGTATCCCTGCCCCCAGAACCCAAAACCTTCGGGATAGAAGGTATAAGCCTGATCTTCCATTATTGCCTGAGAGATACCTCGAAAAAGGGAGGTACTCGCCAGGGTCACCGCAATAGCAGGCATACCAAGACCTGTTATCAGCAGGCCATTAAAGAGGCCGGAAGCGACACCCACTGCAAGACCAATGACTATAAGTGTTTCTGGTCCCGCACCTTGCGCCGCGGCATGTCCCATGGCAAAAGAACAAAGAGCAATTATAGCAGCCACCGAAATATCTATATCTCCACTTAAGATCACAAAGATCATAGGAAGAGCTAAAATCGCCTTCTCGGAAAAATTGAAAGTGGTATTAAGAAGATTGAATGTATCCAGAAAATAGGGGCTGAGGTTTGAAAAAACCACTGTTTCCAGAACCAGAATAGCGAAGAGGATAAACTCCCACCTGGTAAACAAATTCACAAGCCGGGTTTTCCAGTCTTTTTCATTAATAAGCCGGCTTGAATCTACAAGAGAGTTTTCAGAAGCAGCTTTTTTCACTTCAGTTTTATCGTTGGTGCTCATACTTCAAGCCTCCTGTTTAACAGTTTTTTCTCGTTTCGCTTCTCAGATAGAATGTTCACAACCATGGCGAGGAGGACGACAAGCCCCTGTATCCCCATCTGATAGAAAGGAGAAAGATTTGCCACGGGGAGAGCATTATTTAAGATACCGAGAAAAAGGGCGCCGAGGATCACTCCCGGAATGGCACCGGAGCCACCGGCCACACTAACTCCGCCAAGTACACAAGCGGCAACAGTCTGAAGCTCAAAGCCGGTAGCCGTCTCATTTACAGCCGCGGCATAGCGAGAGGTCCACATAACTCCGGCAAGACCGCAGAGGAGACCGTTAATTGAAAAAATCAGAAGATTTATCTTCTTTTCTTTAACACCGACAAAAAGGGCCGCCGTCTTATTCCCGCCAATGGCGTAGATCTCACGTCCTGTCCGTGTATAGGTCATAAAAAAATACATGACGGCCGAAACAAGAACTGCCGACCATATAAGGTTTGTCACACCCAGAATTCTGAACTGGGGCATATTCATAAAACCCTCTGTCATTTCATGAGCTGTTACCCACTGACCTTTGGATAAAACGAAGGTAAACCCCCTAAAGATAGACATGGTTCCCAAGGTCGTTATAATCGGAGGCACCTTACCATAGGCAACAAGAGCCCCGTTTATAAGCCCGAAAACTGTACCAATACCTATACCGGCAAGCAGAACAAAGACGACCGGAACTCCCGGGTAATACTGATTTATCATAGAGGCGGCCATACCTGAAAAAGCAATAATAGAGCCAACCGAGAGGTCTATCCCTCCGGTAAGTATTACTAAAAACTGACCGATAGCAACCATGATAAGGATCGATGTATCATCCAGAATCCTTAAGGCATTGTCGGGAGCCATAAAATGGGGAGCCCGAAAAAGGATCAAAATTATTAAAACAGCAATAAGCAGACCGAGGGTTACTTCCCTCTTCTGAATAATTTCTTTCATATTTATCTTCATCAGGATACCGCCTCCTGTACCTGCCCGGTGGCAGCCTTGATGATTTTTTCAGAATCCGCCTCATCCCTTTCAAAACAGGCGGTAACAGTACCTTCATGCATAACCATAATCCGGTCAGCCATTCCCAGGACTTCGGGAAGTTCCGAAGAGACAAGAATGACAGCCATTCCTTCACAGGCCATTCTGGATACAAAACTGTGGACGGCCGCCTTGGTAGCGACGTCGATACCCTTAGTAGGTTCATCCATAATCAGGATCTTGGGATCCGTTGCCAGCCATTTGGCAATAACAACCTTCTGCTGGTTTCCACCCGAAAGGGTATTCGCATTCACATCCCATCCGGCAGCTTTTATCTCCATGAGGGATCCATATTTACGGGTTACATCCATCTGAACTTTCCCGTTAAGGATCCCCAGAGGGCTGATATCATTGATTTTAGCCAGGGTGATATTGTGATTAAGGCTCATTTCCTGAATTGCCCCCTGTTCCTGTCGATCCTCCGGAATATAGGCAATTCCATTTTTCATGGCATCCCGTGCTGTATCAATGGCAATCTCTTTCCCATCAATAAATATTTCCCCGGAGGTTTTCTTATCAATACCAAAAAGGACCCGCATAACCTCGGTTCTGCCCGCACCGACAAGCCCGAAGAAACCGAGAATTTCTCCCTTCCTCAGTTCGAAGCTGATATCTTTAAAATATCCAACTCTACTCAAAGATCGAGCTTCGAGGATCGTATCGGTAATCTCGGCATCGGCCTTCGGGAACATCTGATCAAGAGAACGCCCGACCATCATATTAACCATTTTATCTACAGAAGATTCTGCAACCTTCCCATCACCGATATACTTTCCATCTCTGTAAACGGTGAAGGAATCACATATCTCAAATATTTCTTCAAATTTATGGGAGATAAAAAGTATGGCCTTTCCCTCGTCCTTCAACTGACGGATGATTTTATAAAGGTCTTCAACCTCCCGCATGGTAAGGGCGGATGTGGGTTCATCCATTATGACAACATCAGCATCTATGGAGAGGGCCTTTGCTATCTCAACCATGTGCCTCTGGGCAGTACTTAAATTTTTCACCAGGGAATCTGGATTAATATCCAGTTCCATTCTTTCAAGAAGGATTCTGGTCTGTTCCTTCATCTCCCGCCAGGACAACCTTCCTTTTGATTTCAGATGGTGTCCCATGTATATATTTTCCGTTACTGTAAGCTCGGGAAACATGGAAGCTTCCTGATGGATTGCGGTAATACCCGCATGCTGGGCATCTAAAGCATTGGAGAACTCAACAGGTTCATCCTTGTAAATCATATCACCGCTTGTGGGCTGGTAAACTCCAGTCATAATTTTAACTAGAGTAGACTTTCCCGCACCGTTCTCACCTATGAGAGCGTGCACTTCACCGGGGTAAACTTGAAGATTAACCTGGTCAAGAGCTTTAATTCCAGGAAAGTATTTAGTAATGGATCGTAACTCCAATATGGGCTTGTCCAATTTAGTATCCTCTTTAAAAAAGTCTAAAAAAAGATCCGCCCGAAAACACCAGGCGGATCCCTTAAAAATATCCGTGTCTTAGAACATTGCCGCGTAGGTAGCGATGTTTTCTGCATTGAAAACAAAGGGCATACCCATTACTGCATTTCCGTCTTTACCAACTTCAATAGTTCCCATTCTTCCACAGTCGATCTTGTCACCCATGGCTCCGGTTACGGTTCCATCAATAAGGGCTTTAAGAATAAAAGTCGAAGTATATCCAAGGTCTACTGGATTCCAGAGAGCCATCTGACCACAGGTTCCATTTTCTACATAATGCTGCATTTCGGAGGGAAGGCCAAGACCGGTAAGCTGAACCTTACCCTTCATTCCTTCATCTTCGATGGCTTTGGCAGCAGCAAGAACACCAACAGTGGTGGGGGAAATAATTCCAGTCAGGTTGGGGTATTTCTGCATAAGACTAACAGCTTCTCTATAGCTCTTATCCGCAGCATCATCACCGTAAACAACCTCTACGATTTCCATGTCTGCATATTCTGGTTTTTTAATCTCTTCATACATCCATTCGATCCATGCATTCTGGTTTGTAGCCTGACTTGTAGCTGAAACGATACCGATCTGGCCCTTGTTGCCTGTAAGTTCTGCAATAAGCTGTACCTGCTGACGTCCAATGAGTTCCTCAACTGAAGGAACAAGGTCTACCATTCGTCCACCGACAGCAATTCCGGAGTCGAAGGAAATAACCTTGATTCCAGCCTGCATGGCTTTCTTTGTAACGGGAATAAGTGCATCCCTGTCATTGGCTGAAATTGCAATTCCGTCTACACGCTGAGCAATAAGGGTTTCAATAATTTCAATCTGGCCTTCTGCTGTTGAAGCACTAGGTCCCATGTAGATGGATTCAACACCACCAATCTCTGCAGCAGCTTCTACACCACCATCGGCGACAGCTTCAAAAAACCCATTTCCAAGACTCTTTACCAGAAGAACAATTTTAAGGTCTCCTGCAGGCTCATCTTTCTGTCCACCGGCAAATGCCATGGATACTGTCAGAAGACTAATTACGATCATTGCGATCAGAACTCTTTTCATCTCTAAAACTCCTTTGTTTTGTGTTTCTTACAAAATGGTAGCATTGAATTTTAAAAAGGTGTTAGGGTCATATTCTACAGAATAGAGTCAAAAACTACGATATTTTATTTTTAATTCAATTAAATCCTCTTAATAAAATCTGATGGAGAACACCCATGATGCTCCCGAAAGATTCTGGCAAAATGGCGGCTGGATTGATACCCCAAATCATAAGCCGCCTCCTTAACAGTTGTGCCGGGACGTTTGAGAAGCTCAGGAGCTTTTAACATGCGCAGATCGGTAATAAAATTGGTAAATGAAACACCCCTGTCCCGTTTGAACACAGAGCTTAAATAATTGGGCGTAACCCCTAAATAGTCAGCGGCCTGGGCTACACCAATTGGTGTCGTAAAATGGGTTTCTGCGTACTCTGCCGCCCGGCGTACAAGCAGAGAATGTTCCATCTTTGAAAGCTCTTCCTTTTCTATTCCAGAGTCTGGATCAAAATCAAGTTGTTCGGATTTTGTAATTAGTTCGGTAATAAGATCCTCTACATGTGAATACATTCCCGCAGGATAAGATATAAGCCCGGTAAAATTATCTGAAATAAATTTCATCTCCGAATCAATAATCCTGTCGTTGGATCTGTTGCGCAGAATAACAGCGGATCGACCATCCTCTAAAGAAATAAATGCCGCAGAAAAATCCTGAAAACCATTAGACCACCTTGCAGAAAGTTCCGCGACAACATTCCGCCTCATCCGCAAGTCTTTATCTTCATCCCTGAAATTTATTTCAATAAGGAATCCTGAAAAGAAGACCTGATCTAAGAAATAGGGATCAAACTCGGGAGAAGAGAGATTACTTGTTATCGAAAGCATCTTTCTTTCAAATATAGAATTCCTTATAATCCTGTCTGCCGTTAACCCTTCAATGGCCTTTCTTAGGGAGAGGTTAACCTCTTCAGGCCCTACCGGCTTAAGAAGATAATCAAGAACATGTAATTTAATGGCTTTTCGTGCATATTCAAATTCGGAATACCCCGTAAGAATTATCCATTTTATATCAGGATGCTCGGTTGCGCATGTTTCGATGGCCTCAAGGCCACTCATTCCTGGCATTCGAATATCCGCAAAAACTAAATGGGGTCTGAAAGAGCTTACTTTCGATACAAGTTCACTTCCGGAAGCGGCCTCATGGATTATTAAATCTCCCCCGGCCATTCCACTCTGCCAAATCTCTTCCAAAATAGATCGAACAGAAAATCGAACTAGTTTTTCATCATCCGCAATAAGTATTCTCATATTTTTATCTCTATCCGGGTCCCTTCACCAGGTGTGCTGGAAATCAAAAAAGAACTGTCAGGGAGGGAGGCAACCATCCTCTGCCGGAAATTTCTTAGTCCAATATTCTCATTGTGATCCTGAGCCTCCGGATCAAAACCGGCACCATCATCTGAAATCACAATATCGATGCCTGCTTTACCTCTCCTTCGAATAGCCTTACAAATAATTTGAAGATGCCCTGTCCTTTCAAGAGGTTCTATCCCATGAATGATTGCATTTTCAACAAGCGGTTGAAGAAGCAACCGGGGGATCTGAACAAAAGCCGTATCATCATCCCTTACAATTTTATATTCAAGTCTATCGGAAAAGCGAATTTTCTGAAGACTGCAATATTTTTCAACAAAAAGAAGCTCCTCTTCGAGTGTTACCATGGTTGTCTGGCCTTGAATATAACGAAGCATATCCTTTAAGGCAAGAATAGCCTTCTCCAGGCTGGTCCTGTTTTCCATCCGGTTTAACCCCACGAAACCATTTAAAACATTAAAGATAAAATGGGGTTGTACCTGCGCCTGAAGAGCCAGATACCTGGCCTCCCGGATCTCCAGCAATTCGTTATATTTAAAAAAGTTATCGATAGTCAGGGAAGAGTACTGTGCAAAGGTGGCGAACCTTGTCACTCCCAGATCAGAGAAATGTTCTCCAGGACTTGTACGCATTGAAGCAAGAAGTCCAAAGGGGGTTCCCTCCACCACGAGAGGAACAACCATTAAAGAACTGATATTCTCAAACTCCGATAAGGATTCGGTATTCTTTATAAAGAGGTGGCCGTCATGCCGGAAGACTCTCATTGCAAGAAAACTACCCAGCGCGAACAACTCCTCTTCCTTAAGTTCAGCCCCTTCTACATGATAGGGAATATAGGTTTTATTTTCATCTATCCTGTAAAAAACCGACATATCGGCCATTGTATCCTGGACTACTGCCCGGCAGATGAGGGCAATCAGATCATCAAGACTTGATTTGTCGGAAATCCAGGAACTGACATCCCGGGTCAGATTCAAGATCGAATCGACATTGTTCTTCAGATCCTCAATGAGGTGATTAAAGTTTGTAGAGAGTTCACCAAACTCATCCTTTTCCAGGATATTGAGCCGAACCGAAAAGTCTCCATGAGAAACCCTCCGGAAAGTTCGTTCAATATGAAGTAGACGGCCGGCAAGCTGCCGGGTAAGCCAAAGGGTTAGACCTATGTAGACGATGATAATAATCACTACGGTTACAACAAAAACAATATAAATTCGAAACCTGATCCGGTTCCCATTTTCCTGGAGTGTGCGCGTGAAGTACTCCATGAACCCCTCAAAACTGTTGGTAAAATAGTAGGAGGTTTCCTGAAACTCTTCAAAAAAAGGAATGAGGGACTGGTCCTTCTGCATCTCAGAATACAGATTCTCGGTGGTTCTGTTTTTTTCCTTTAAAATTACGAGAATCTCCTCCATCCTTGAAAGCATTCCCATAGCCCTTTCATTCATTGTTATGGCTGTCAGGTACTGATCGCGAATAAGAGGATCCTTACTCCTCATGAAAAAATCCAGAGCCATAAACTCCTGAAAAGTTTCCTCATATTCATAAACAGCCTGCTGCCACTGACGCATAGTTACAGCTGAACGGGGAGAATAGGTCAGAGAGCGTAACTGCCCATACATCCGGGGGGCAAAAAGATCAAAAACGATGTCTTTCATTAGACTCTGTATGTTTTTGGATTTTATCTGAAGCTCCTCTCCCAGGCCTATGGAATCATGAATCCCCCGCTCCTGCCACCAACCAGCAAAGGAGAGACCGGTTATTACCCCGATTCCAAGTAGATAGAGGCACATTAAAAAAAGAAGCTTATATCTTAGTTTCACAAGAATGATATTAACAGGATTACGGTCGGTTCACAATAAACATTTACGATAAATGCGAGGTTAAATCCGAGGGAATGATCGAAAAGGTTCAAATTAAAAACCACTATTGGAATAAAAAAGGCAGCATAGCATAATATATACTGCCGATAAATTTATTTAAAAACAGTAACTATCTTGTCAGGACTTTTTTTAGTTTTTGATCATCAAGAGAGGGAATCTCCAGAATCTCAGAGAATCCAGGATAATCAAGAACAGACTGGATTACAGCAGGAGGTAATACAGAAATTATTTCCGAAAATGTTTTATGAACCAATTGTGAAATTCCAGACAACATATCCCTGCTTCTCCCCTGAGGAATCTTTCGCTCCAAAGGATATCCACATCCGGATTCCACGCTGAAAAGTCTCTCAAAAATAAATCTGAGGTTAACATCCCCGGCCCATCCATATCCCTCATTCAGAGCAAGTGAAATACAATTTCCTCCATTTATCTGGGTAAAAAGCCATGCATCAAGGGGAGAAACAATGTGTCCACAGAAGACCCCGGGAAACTGCATTGCAGAATTTAAAAAACCCTGCCCGGTACCGCATCCTCCTACAACAAAATCTACCCGCTTCGTATAAAGAAGCAGGCCAGCCATAAGTCCTGTGTGAATATACTGAAGCTCGGGATTCCCTCCCTTCTCCTTCATTCCACAATTAACCACTTCATGCCTGGAGCCTTCAAGTCCTTTCAGGATATCTTTGTTTTTATCAGCAGAACTGGTTTCATTTATAATCGCTATCTTCATCGAACTCGCTCCCTTACTTCTCTTTCCAAAGCAGCTTCTATATTTTCAGTATTCATTCCATATCTACTAAAAAGGGCTTCATTTTCACCAGATTCTGGGAATAAATCTTTGACTCCAAGCTTTGTTACTTTGCAGGGGGCCTCTGCCGCCGTAAGTGCGCAGACAGCATCTCCTAAACCACCGATAATGCTGTGATTTTCAACAGTAATTATTTGTCCGAATTCCCTGGAAGCAACAAGAACAGCCTCTCTATCAAGGGGTTTTACGGTTCCCATATGAATGACTTTAATAAAAACGCCCCTCTTTTTAAGGTTTTCTGCTGCAATAAGTGCTTTGGGAGTCATCATTCCGGTAGAAATAACAACACCATCTTTTCCTTCATGAACAATCCGGGCTTTTCCAAACTCAAAAGTATCATTCTCACTGAAAATGGTGGGAACAGGACATCTTACGGTTCGAAGATAAACCGGACCGGAAATTTTCATAACAGCTCTAGTGGCTAACCGAGTCTCAACAGGATCTGCCGGAACAATAACAGGCATCCCCGGAATAGCTCTCATGACAGATATATCTTCAATAGCCGAATGTGTAGCGCCAGCCTTTCCTGTGGGGATACCGCCATAGGCTCCGTTAAGTTTTACATTGGCCTTCGGATAGGCAATGGAATTTCTGATCTGATCCCCTGCCCTTTTCGTAAGAAATATTGCAAATGTAGAAACAAAAGGAATCCATCCCTGAGTTGAAAGCCCTGCCGCAACTCCTACCATATTTGCTTCGGCAATTCCCATCTGATAAAATCTTGAAGGAAAGGCATCCCGGAACAGGGCGGTCTGGGTGGATGCTCCAACATCAGCATCGAGAACAACCAGCTCCGGTATCTCCTGACCAAGTTCTACAAGAGTTTCCCCGAATATAACCCGGGGCATAATTTCATCGCCAATACTTATAATCCGATTAATCATTTACGGCCTCCAATGCATCCGAGCATCCCAACTCGTGGAGGGCTCTTCTATATTCATCTATATCTGGGGCCTTCCCATGCCACTGGAACTTTCCTTCCATAAAACTCACCCCTTTTCCCTTGACGGTATGGGCAAGAACGACTACCGGCCCCTCGCCATCCTGTGCAACAGCCTTGGAAATGGTCTGAAGAACTTCTGCCATATCATTCCCATCGCATTCAAGAACATTCCATCCAAAGGCCGTCCACTTATCTGCAAGGGGTTCCAGATCCAGAGTCTGTGCGGTGGTTGCGGCGAGTTGAACCTTGTTATAATCCACTATCGCCACGATCCTCTTTACTTTAGAAGCGCCAGCATACATAGCAGCTTCCCATACCTGTCCTTCCTGACTCTCGCCATCTCCTATAAGTACAAATGTATGAAAACTTCGACCTGCGGCTGCACCACCCTGGGCAATTCCGATTCCGATAGATAATCCCTGCCCTAAAGAACCGGTAGAATAATCAACGCCAGGACATTTATTCATATCGGGATGAGCCTGAAGCCTTGAATCTATCCTGTCAAATGTTGAAAGTTCCGATTCGGGGAAGAATCCTCTCAGAGCCAATGTAGAATAGTATCCGGGAGTTGAATGCCCCTTCGATAAAATAAACCTGTCCCGACCCTCCATAGTGGGGTTCGAAGAATCGATATTCATAATATTAAAAAAAAGAGCTGTCATTATCTCGGTCATGGAAAGAGAGCCACCAGTATGACCAGCTCCCGCCTCATGGGTTGTCTTTAAAATTAGATACCGAATCTCTTTTGCCTTACATTCAAGGTCACGAATTATTTTAGAATCCATCAATTACAGTATCCTCCCTTTCTCTTTAAGTTCATCAAGAGTCATACCCTTGCGATCTTTTATTTTTCCAATCTCCTGAAGTCTTCTCTGCTGGGCATATTTTTCCGGATCAGCCTCTTCAAACTCATCGATATACACTTCACGTCTCTCTTTAGATGATTTTATTATTGCCAGAGCGATTTTCAGAATTTCCCGGGCCTCTTCACCGGTTAATAGCGGGGCCTCCCGACCTTTTATTGCCGAGATAAAATTCAGGGTAGCATCACGAAAACCTGCACCCCAATCCGATTCCAGATCATCATAATGAGTCCATTTGCTTCCGTTAAAATGACTGAGAACCGGTCCTGTCCGGAGATTCCCGGTACACCTGTTTACAAGGAGGATCCCCTTTGAACCGGTTATCTCGAACCATTCATCATTGGCGTAATAGTTGGAAGGCATATCCATGTCCCAGCAGTGAGTATAATCACAGCTGCCGTATCGGATTCCATCCTTATATTTCCAGATAATATTTGCCGGACAATCAACGATCCCGTCTGCCGAATCAATCCAGGCTGAAACCTTATCTATATCACCCATCAAATACCAGGCAACACACCACATATGATGGCCATGGTCAAAAGTCTGCATTCCTCGACCTTCGATATTTTCCTGCATCCGCCATTCCCATGTTTTGGGATCGATGGCCCACCCCCCTTTTGAACCGCTGATGAATTTGATCCTCATATTAATCGGTTCACCGATGGCGCCACTATCCATCAGTTCCTTAGCTTTCCGCAGGGGGGGATAGAAAATATAATTCTCAATAACCTTATAGACCTTATCTAAATCCTTTACAGCGGACAGCATCCGGTCTGCACTGGCGAGATCGATGGTCATGGGTTTCTGAACCATGATATGCTTCCCAGCGGCCGCAGCCTCAAGAACCATCTTTTCATGGAGTTTCTGGGGAGTTAGAATCTCCACAGCATCGATGGCAGGATCTGCCAGCATATCATGATAGTCGGCATAATACTTTTCCGCCCCCCACTCCTTTTTCCTGGCAAACCCGGTCTCTTTTGTCCGGGTGGAAACGCCGTAAATCCGTGCTTCCGGGTTATTTTTATACCCTAAGGCATGTAAATCCGATATTCGACCTAATCCAATGAAACCAACATTAATCTTGTTCATTTTTACAATCCTATCCTATGTTTTTCTTTCTGAACCGCATCACACCAGTTCCCTACATTCCAGTTACCAAAAACTCCTAAGCCTCCAAGAGGATCTGCTCCGCTATAAACCGGAACATATACGAGGGAGAGCCCCTTATATTCATAGGCAGATTTAAGAGCTTTTCTCAGCTCTATAAGAGATGAACCACCATCAAATGTTTTGACCCCTTTGAACGACGAGGCCAATTGGATATAGTCAACTTCAACCTGGTCATCTGTAGCGAAAACCTTCCCATATTGGGCTTCCTGTAGACCACTGATAGCAGCCATACGTCGGTTATCCATAAGGAGAATCATACCCCTGAGGCTATACTGAACGGCATCCAAAAGGATCTGGGGATTCATAAGGAAACTACCATCACCTGTAAATGCAATTGGGTAATCCGGCCTGTCCGTCATTGCAGAAGCTAGCAGCGCGGAGACAGCAAACCCCATGTAGGAGGAGCCGGTATCAGTGAAAGTCCGCTTCGGCCTTTGATCCTTAACAGCCTGAAATCCGTTGGCCTGAACATCTCCCGCATCAAAAATTTTCACAGCATCAACTTTCATCGCAAAATCAATAGCTTCATTTAAAACGGCAGGTTGCGTAAGAAGTTCCCGGCCCCATTTCTCATCAAAGAGATGGCTGGTTATAAATCGATCTCCTTTGAAGGCCTCCCACTCCTGACGTTTCCCTGAACAATCTTCCAACCATGATTTTTTTTCGGCATCTTTCTCTGGATCGGCACCCGCTAAAGCAAGGGCTTCATTCAGCTGGTTCAAGATTTCATTTGCATTTCCGACCAAGGGAAGGGATCTGTTGTAATGAAGGGCATCCTCAAGGCGGGTATTAATATTGATAATCTCTTTTGTATTTTTCCAGGAGGTCCCGGAAGAGTCCCATTGGCATACCCCTCTGGCGCCTATTACAACCAGGAGCTCACAATTTTCCATGGCAAAATTTCCAGAGATAGAACCTTTTGACCCTCCCACAGTCATATTTCGCATGTCTTCATCCGGCAGGATCCCGGGGATCTGAGGTCCATGAACATATACAGCCCCTGTTAAATCCAGGAACCTTTTTAGAACATCGGGCTCCATTTCACGGGCACCACCTCCCGCCTTGATGGTTATCTTTTTATATTTACCAATAAGACTTACAGCCTCAGCACAGCATTCTTCCGATGTTTTGATCTTATCAGATAGTTTTGCAGGTATTGGAAGCTCTGAGAGATTCATATTTTCCATTACCTTCCCTTGAATATTCATGGGTAGATGGAAAAAGAAAGGACTTTCCCCCAGGGGAGAACAAACCGTTGAATATCCCCGTTTAAGTGCAGTAAAAACAGCCTCTGGTGTATTCAGAGAATAGCTTCCACTCATTATCGAAGTCATACTTAAAAACAAATCCTGTTTATCAATAGGGATCTGCTGCATATTGGGACCTTCATTATGGGTTGTCTCATCACCGAATATATAATAAACCCCAAGGCCATTAGATTTAGGCAACAGGGATCCGGCAAAGGCATGCATAGCCCCGGGTCCAATGGAGGTAAATACCGCAGCATGTTCACCATACTGCCATCGAAGCATCGATGCCGCATGGGAAGCCTCTGTCTCATTTCTAACGTTATATACCTCAACCAAACCGGCATCCTGATATACCCGAAGAACCTCCCCCACATCGGTTGTTCCATGACCGAAGATTCCCACATACTTTCTTACACCCTGATTAAGGAGCCCCAGAACTAAAGCCTCACTCAAAGAGATATCCTGAAACTGTTTCAATTTACCAGAATGTATTCCTTCCGTGACAGAACCTGATTCAGCAATTATTTCAGCCCTTTCCACTCTTTTCATTTTTCTGATGTTCATATTTATATACCTCCTAGATTGTCAAGTTTAGTCATCATTCCTTCACGCCCCCCATGGCCAGACCGTGAATAAAATGTTTCTGCATGAAAATAAATAACAGCAGGGTTGGAACAGTTGCCATTAATGCCCCGGCAGCCTGATTTCCCCAGGCAAGCCCATATTGGCCCCGGAGCTGCAGAATCCCCATCTGAATTGTCATCCTGAATTCCGATTTAATAAGGATCAAAGGCCACAGGAAATCATTCCATATCCAGGTGAACTGAAGAATGACCAGAGCCGTTAAAGAAGGCCGTGCAAGAGGAAACATGATCCGAAAGAGAATCTGCCAGTCATGACATCCATCAATCATGGCGGCATGTCTGAGAGATGTTGGGACATCCTTGAAAAAATTGGTCATCATAAGAGTACAGATCGGAAGTCCGAAACCGACATGAACAATAATTAATGAAAGAACCGTATCAAGAAGCCCAATGGAATTAAAAAGCTTAAAAAGCGGAATCAGGACGATCTGGGGAGGAAAAAACATACCGGCTACAACCAGGATATAGATCCAGGAATCACCCTTGAATTTTAATTTTCCAAATGCATACCCTGTGAGACTTCCCAGGAAAATTGAGATGAGTGTAGCTGAAATTGTAACAAGTACTGTATTAAGGAGGAACATCTGAATTTTGCCCCCCTCCCATACAGTGATAAAGTTATCAAGAACCGGATGAACGGGGAGAGTCCAGAATCCGTCCCTGATAATATCAGGATTAGTCCTGAAAGCTGTAGTGAAGGCGCCATATATAGGTACAAAAAATAAGCCACAAATGATTATTATTATAAGTAGCTTCAAAGCTGTTCGAACTCTATTCATTTTCGCCATCCGCCATGATTGATCTGAAGTAGAAGAAAACGACAATAAAGACAATAAAAAATAATACACTTGCTATAGCACTACCATAACCCATCCTGTAATTCCAGAAAGACTCTCTATACATCAGAGTAGTAAGAACCTCTGAACTCCTGAAAGGCCCACCCTTTGTTGCGATATAGACAAGATCAAAACTTTTAAGAGAATTTATTACCGTCAGGGATATAACAACAACAGTAGAATTTTTTAATTGGGGAAGAACAATATTAAAGAATATACGACGCGGGCCAGCCCCGTCTATCTTTGCAGCTTCAACAAGGTCCTGCCTGACTCCGCTTAATCCGGCAAGGTAAAGGATCATACACAGCCCGGTATGCTGCCAGGAAGCTGCTGCGATGACAGAAAAAAGGGCTGTTTTTGACTGGGCGAGCCAGGCAAAGTTCCAGTCGGGGTTCCCGAACATTCTTATGACAATATTCAGAATCCCTAACCTCGGTTCATAAACAAAACTCCAGATCAATCCAATTATTACATATGAAAAGATCATAGGTAAATATATAACCGATTTGAAAAATGTTGCTCCTGGTACTCCGCTATCCAATAAAACTGCCAAAAACAATCCTAAAACAGTAGGTACTAATAAAAATATAATTACCCAGATAACATTATTTAATATGGCCCCGCTGAAATGAGGATCTGTAAATACTCCCTTGTAATTAGCAAACCCAATGAAATGATATTCGGGAGAGATTCCATTCCAGTCGGTCATACTTAAAAACAAAGACTGAAGGAAAGGAAAAATAATTACTATGAAGTAGATCAGCAGGGGTAGTAATAGAAACTGCCAGGCAGTATTCTTCTGAACCATAGACTGTCTTCCTTTATGTGATGTAAATAAATATGGACTCCGGTACATCCTTTAATGCAATGCCCCGGAATCCACTCAAACTGAATCAGAAAAATTACATATTACTCCAGGCAGCTTTTGCACCCGTTTCTGTATCTTTGAGAATCTCCATATAGTCCTCGGGACTATCAATAAATTTTGTAAAGGCATCCAGACCGACATCCGCAACTGGCGGAGGTGTAGCAAGATCATAATTAAAGGCCCAATTAGGAACTATTCCACAATATTCTTTGATTTTCATCTGAAGAACGTTATACATGGAATCGGGAACATTAATATTAGGAGCAAGTGCACCTGTTCCTGTATTGAAGGCCATCATGGGGCCTTTCTGAGCCATGGCTACCAGAGCCATTTTCGCTGCTTCGGGATTTCTTCCATCTTTAGCAACAACAACACCATCGAAGGGCCCTACAGCACAATCAGGTATGGCAGAATCAACAACAGGAAAGGGGAAAAAATCATAATCTTCACCGGGTGTCCAGCCGATTTGATCATCAAGCTGCATTAACCAGCTTCCCATAAGGGTCATACCAGCCTGCCCGGTTCCAACCTGAACAGAAGCTTCAGCGTAATCATAAGCATTCGAATTGGGATAGAAATATCCTTTATCGATACACTCTTTCCACATTTCAAAGGCCTTTACAACTTCAGGATCTGCATAGGAGACTTCTCCAGCCATAAGCTTTGCCCGGTACTCAGGTCCGGCAGTTCTTAAAAGGGGATAATCAAGCCAGAACTGGGCAGGCCATCTCTCTTTGGAACCAAGTGCAATGGGGGCAACACCGATAGCCTTAATCTTCTCACAGGCATCGAGGAATTCATCCCAGGTTTCAGGAACACCCTCGACACCAGCCTTGGCAAAAACGTCCTTGTTATAGAAGAACGCTACATAGTGCTGAGTCAAAGGCAGAAAATACTTATGACCATCATAGGTTGCAGCGCCATTTACCGCATCGGAAAAAAGCTCGGAGACCCCATACTCTTCATAAACATCATCAATAGGAAGCAGTCTGTCAGCATCCACAATGAATTGAACCCTGGCTCCGGCCCAATAGGAAAAAAGATCCGGGGGATTTCCACCGGAAAGCATAACAAGAATACTTGTCTTGAATGCCTCATGATCCACCGGTGTGTGGGTCATAACATACTCGGGATTCTCCTGATTGAAACTTTTAACCAGATCATCCATTCCCCCAGAAAGAGTTCCCGAAAAATAGTGGAAAAAAGTCACTTTTTCCGGGGCACCTTCAACAGGCTCTTCCTTTCCTCCTCCTGCAAACAGCACCAGGGGAGCCACAATTAACAGCATAATAAGAACTAATGCTGCCTTTCTTACATTTCTCTTCATAACATCCTCCAACATTATCGTTAATGTTTAATTATTTGATCAACAATCAATTTTTGTCAAGAAAAATCGAGTTTTTTCTAAATAGCCCTCGATTCATCTTTAAAAGCACTTTTTTTACAGTGAAATCACTTCAAATCTACTTTAACGTTAAAGTTGTGCAAGACAAATGTTGCATTTTATTGATATAATATAACAAGAAAACAAACAGGAGTTTTTTTTATATGGCATATATCAAACTCAAAGATATTGCAAAAAAAGCAAATGTATCCATCAATACTGTAAGTCGTGCCTTAAATAACAAAAGCGATATTGGAGATGATACTAAAATACGAATCCGCCGGATCGCAGATGAAATGGGGTACATACTAAATGCCAGTGCCTCCAGACTCCGTTCCAAAGAGAACAGGATGATCGGGGTAATAATTACACATATTGATAATGCTTTTTATGCAAGAATTCTCCAAGGTATCAATGACGCTATATCAGAAAAAGAATATACCATGTTAGCCTTGAGCAGTGGTGAAAATCTTGAGAAAGAAAAAAGTCTCTTAAAAACTCTGGTATCTAATCGGGTAGCCGGTACAATAATTGTCCCCTCACAGGATATGATAAACTCACTGGATTATGATAATATTGGTGTTCCGCACATCACAATAGTTCGAAAAGGCAACAAAAACACACGAAGTTATTTTATATCCGATTCTTTTCAGAGCGGTATTAAGGCCGCAGAATATTTTATTCAGCAGGGATGTTCACATTCGGCATATATTGGCTTCAACCTCCCGGTAAGCTGTAACCGTGACAGAGTAAATGGATTCATAAAAGGGTTAAGGGATGCCGAGGTTATACTCAAGGAGAACAGGATAATCCATTGTGATGCCACCCCGCAAGCTGCCTATAATGCAGCAACAGAATTTTTGAAGAACGATAAACAAATTGATTCTCTTTTTGTCTATAATGACAGTATGGCTCTCGGTGTTATCAGGGCGGCTCATGATCTAAAAATTCGCATACCCGAAGATATTAGAATACTCGGACATGATGATGTGGCAGAATCCCGTTACTATATCCCTTCCCTTTCGACCATACGGGTTCCCAAATACAGATTGGGGTATGACAGTGCATCAGAACTTATGGCATTAATTAATGATAATAAAGCTCCTGAAAAATATGTTTCCTATCTGCCGGAACTGATTATTAGGGAATCCTGAAATAATTATATAATTATTTATCGATTTATATCAAAAGCCATTGACAGCAAAAACCTCATTGAGTATATTTTTACCGATAAGTATGTATCGATAAATAAACAATGATACCGGAGGCTATTATGGCTGTAATGAGTTTTTCTATTCCAAGGAACATCTACTACGGGGAAGGCGCCCTGGAAAAACTTTCTGAATTAAAGGGAAAAAAAGCGGTTCTCGTGACTGGTGGAAGCTCGATGAAAAAATTTGGATTTCTTGATATGGCACAGGATCTTCTGAAGAAAGCCGATATTGAATCCATTATAATCGATGGTGTTGAACCAAACCCCTCAGTAAAGACCGTTATGGAAGGTGCTGCCGCCATGCAGGACTTCAACCCGGACTGGATTGTGGCCATAGGCGGCGGTTCTGCTATCGACGCGGCCAAGGTTATGTGGTGCTTTTACGAACATCCAAAATTAACTTTTGATGAGATAATTGAACCCGGTTCCATGCCCGCACTCAGGAATAAGGCAAAATTCATTGCTATTCCCTCAACCAGCGGTACAGCCTCTGAAATCACAGCCTTTTCTGTAATCACCGATACCGAGAATCATATCAAATACCCCATCGTTGCCGCAGACATGGTTCCGGATATTGCCATCCTTGATCCAGTCATTCCCGCAAGAATGCCGGCTCATATTACTGCCAACACGGGGATGGATGTTATGGCTCACGCCCTTGAAGCGGTGGCTTCAACAGCAGCGACAAGTTTTACAGACCCCTATGCCCTGGAAGCCATCCGGCTTGTTTTTGAAAACCTCGAAATTGCTTATAAAGAACCTGACAATATGAAGGCACGAGAAAACATGCACAATGCCTCAGCCCTGGCAGGAATGGCTTTTACCAATGCCTCCCTCGGGCTCGTTCACTCCCTTGCGCATAAGATTGGTGGAGAGTTTGGTGTTACTCATGGTCTTGCCAATGCAATACTCCTCCCCTACATCATCGAGTTCAACAAACAGTTCTCCGATAAATATGCAATGGTCGAGAAAGCTCTTGAGATTGATAATTTGGCAGATAAAATCAGAGCCTTAAACAGTACCCTTAAAATTCCTGCCACATTTCAGGAATGTACCGAAGTTGATTTTAACCAGGCGAAATACAATGAAGTAATAGATCGAATGAGCCTCAATGCTCTTAATGACCCCTGTACCTTAACTAACCCCGGCTCGCCCAAAGTCGAGGATATAAAGAAAATCTACAATGCAGCATACTATGGTGCAGCGGTCCTGACAAGTTAAAGGAGCCAGTTGAAACCTGAACTTGATTACCTCCATGGTGAAGGTTTCAGAGAATCCATAACTGTCTATATTTCACTTTCCTTGAGCCTTCCTGATTTTATGCAGTCAGGAAGGCTCTTTTTACAGTTCCATTAAATTCAGACAGATGAGAAAAGATTCTTCATATCTTTCAATATTTTCCATTCAAAGATATCTTCAAATAATTCGGTAGTTCTAAAACTCGAGGCTTTCACCCTGGAAAGATCAATCTTCTGCATGGGATTCCCGGGCTGGTCCTTGAATAGTTGATACACGTTTTTAGAAAAATCGGGGATCAAAAATCCAAAGAAATAGCAGTAGAGCCAGATGAAAGAATCATTGAACAGTTTAAATGAATCCTTCTTATATATTCCATCCTTCTTTAGATTTGAGAAAACCTTGAGGGAGGAGTCGATATCATCGTACAGTTTTTTAGGAACAACCTTCTTTCCGTTTCCAGCAGCACGCATAAGCTCAAGCATCAAAAGGAAAAAACCTGAATCATTGGAAATAGTCTCGGCCTCTTCAGGCAGCTCCTTATTATCAAACCAGAAAAAATCCCGGGATATATACTTAAGGACTCCAAAATAACATTTCCCTATCCCTTTATTATCCAGGATCCTGAGTCCTTTCTTTGAGAGGAAAAGCTCATGTTTATTGCTCTCGACGTATCCCATTTCCTGACAGGCGTGCTGCGTATAAAATAGAAATTGGACAAAATATTGAACGTTGTCGAAAAGTGAATAGAGGTAAGGCGTAAATCCCAGGTCAGGGCCAAGAAGAGTTAAATATGGAAGAAAATCAAACTGGAGAGCCCCTTTTTCATCAAACAGCAGTTTTCCTGAGTTTTGCGCTATGAGCTCTAAATATGCCTTAATCGAAATGATTACAGGTGTGTTCTCCAACCTCTCGGTTTCCAGCTTGCGGTTGATTATAACAGCCTCTTTAGCCTTGAAAACCCCCTTAACTATCAGATCTTCAAAAGCTTTCAGAGTCTCTTCACTACTGGCCGGAGGATGCTTATCATCCCATTCGGTTACAGCCTGAGCAAGGATCTGCTGCTGTTCACGAAGTGTTCCAGCCTTCTCCAGCTCCTCCCGGATACCAAGTTTTTCAATCAAATCAAAGGTTGATTCGGTATCGCTTACAAACTGCCGAAAAGTGGGAGTCATCTCACCATCGGCGAGATAGTTCTTACAATATTCGGTATATGCCTTCATGGCAGAATGATATTCATCCTCGCTATCAAAAACAGGAGTATTATTAGAGGATGTCTCTCCTGAAAAAGTCAGGTTATTTCCTTCAGCATTGGGGTCCTTATCCATACAGCAAAGCTTATATTTCCTACCGCTGCCACAGGAACATTTATCATTTGGCTCAATTTTCATATATATTCAGTATCCACTCTTTTTTTAATTATATACTAACAAGATGCTAATGAAATAGCTATATAACAAATGACCTGAAACTCTTACATTTTTCCACCTAAATTCGGCCGATGGCCGACAATTTTCTTGCCATAGAACCTATTTACATTTATGATGGTGCATCCGGCTGTTAAAGTCGGGAATAAGATGAAAAACGCTTTAATATCATATTTAGGAGGAACAAATGGGTCTTAACCTGATTGTTTTGGTAAAACAGGTGCCTGACACGCAGAACATCACCGGTGATGCGATGAAGGAAGACGGCACAGTAAATAGAGCCGCCCTGCCGGCCGTATTTAACCCGGAGGATCTCTTCGCGTTGGAAGCAGCCTTGCAGCTGAAAGATGAATTTCCGGGAACAAAAGTTAATGTAATAAGCATGGGTCCCCCGGCGGCCATAGAAGTACTTAAAGAGTGTCTGTACAGGGGCGCAGATTTCGCAGCCCTTGTTTCCGATAGAGGATTCGCGGGGGCCGACACCCTGGCAACCTCATATGCTCTAAAATGCGCCATCGAGAAAATCGGGAATTACGACATAATCTTTGCAGGCCGTCAGGCCATTGACGGAGATACGGCGCAGGTTGGTCCACAGACAGCTGAAAAGCTTTCAATGAACCAGATCACCTGTGTCTCGGAGATCAAGAACATTGATCCCGAAGGGAAGAGTATGACTGCAAGACGCTCCATTGAGGGTGGTTTTGAAGTTGTAAGAACCCCATTTCCTGTACTCATCACATTCACAGACGAAGGTTATGTTCCCCGGCCTCCTTCAGCCATGAAGGTTATGGCATACAAGAAAGTGTCCATGGAAACTCCCAGTGATGTTGTCCATGTATGGAATATTCAGGATATCAAAGCGGATCCCGAGCAGTGCGGGTTATCCGGTTCCCCCACAAAGGTGAAGGCAATCCAGTCGGTTGTTCTTACCGCCGGTGATATCAAGATAATCGAAAATACAGAGGCTGGTATCTCGGAAATGGTTCACGAGCTTATAGCCGACCACACACTGGGTTAAGGGGGAGTATGATGAGTACAGCAAATAGTGTAATGGTATTTATTCAGCAGGAAGATGGAAAGATTGCTGATGTAAGTCTAGAGCTGGTCTGCAAGGCCAGAGACCTGGCAAATAAATTAGGCGTTGAAGTAACAGCGGCTATTTTCGGAAAAAGTGTTGCCAAAGCAGCCGGAGAACTGATTCCCTACGGTGTGGATGAGGTTTTCTATGTGGAGGATGAGAGACTCCTTCACTACACACCGGTTCCCTATACAAAACTGATGATCCAGACAATCAAGGATAGAGAACCGCAAATCGTTCTTTACGGAGCAACAACCGAAGGAAGAGATATCGCACCCCGGGTTGCCTCCAACTTGAAAGTAGGATTAACGGCCGATTGTACCGAACTTCAGATTGGAGATCATGTTCAAAAGGGAACCGAATACAAAGACATCCTCTATCAAATCAGACCAGCCTTCGGTGGAAACATTATTGCCACCATTGTTTCTCCTGAGAAAAAACCTCAGATGGCAACGGTTCGTGAAGGTGTTATGAAGATGGAAGCTCCCGATCCCTCGAGAAAAGGAACAATAACCAAAGTAGATTCAATCATCACCGACGATGATATCCACACCGAGATTATTGAAAGGATCAAGGAAGAAAAACTTGTTGATCTTAAGGGTGCGCAGATTATTGTTTCCGGGGGTGTAGGTGTTGGTTCAAAGGAAAACTTTAAATTGATCTACGATCTCGCCCATACGATAGGAGCCGAAGTTGGCGCTTCCAGAGCGGCAGTTGACGCAGGATACATCGATCACGATCACCAGGTTGGTCAGACAGGAACAACCGTAAGACCAAAACTTTACATCGCCTGCGGGATCTCAGGTTCCATCCAGCACAGGGCAGGAATGGATGAGTCCTCAAGAATCATCGCAATCAATTCAGACCCTGAAGCACCTATTTTTGGTATTGCCCAGTATGGAATTGTGGGAGATCTAAAAGAGGTAATCCCCAATTTCATAAAAGCCTACAAGGCCAGGGTATAAGGAGTTAACAGTGGAAAATTTTTTACTTGATAATGAAGATATTCTGTTTCATCTGAAACACCTCGATCTCGACAGACTAATCGAACTCAAGGAAGATGAGTTCAAGCATAAGGATAAGTTTCCTCATGCTCCTGAAGATATTGAAGATACAAAAGAGAATTATTTCAAAGTCCTCGAGATAATCGGAGAGATCTGTGGTGAACACCTTGAACCCAGAGCCGCCGAAATCGATGAAGAGGGTGTAAAACTTGTCGACGGAGAAGTACAGCTGGCCAAGGGAACCAAGGAAGTCATGGATATGTTTGCCCAGGCAGATTTGATGGGGTTTTGTGTTCCCAGAGAGTACGGTGGGTTAAACTTTCCCACTACAATTCTATCAGTTGCAGCAGAGATCGTATCCAGAGCCGACGGTTCCTTCCTTAACTTTGGTCTCCAGCAGGATATCGCCGAAACTTTGAATAAATTTGGTTCCGAAGAACAAAAAAGAGAGTACCTCCCCAGGCTAACCTCTGGTGAATCAGGATCTTCCATGATCCTGACAGAACCGGACGCAGGTTCCGATCTGCAGGCTGTTGCCCTCAAGGCAACCCAGGGTGAGGACGGAAAATGGTATCTAAATGGTGTAAAGAGATTCATCACCAATGGAAACGGATCCCTCGGGCTTGTTCTGGCCAAAAGTGAAGAGAACGCCCGGGGTGCCCGGGGGCTCTCCTTCTTCCTCTATGAAAGGGATGAGCATATGGTTATCCGAAGGATCGAGAACAAACTCGGTATCCACGGCTCACCCACATGTGAACTTCAGTTCAATAATGCCCCGGCCCTCCTGGTTGGTGAAAGACAGCGTGGTCTTACAAAATACACCATGTGGCTCATGAACGCAGCCCGACTTGGCATCGCAGGACAGGCCCTCGGAATTGCCGAAGCAGCCTACAGAGAAGCCGATCTCTATGCCGCCAAACGAATCCAGTTCGATGCCCCGGTAAGAACCCTTCCCCCCATTTTTGAAATGCTTACCGAGATGAAAATATCCCTTGAAGCGGGCCGAACCCTCCTCTATGAAACGGCACGCTTTGTTGACCTTAAGGAAGGTTTCGAAGAATTCTCAGAGAAATATCCGGAACGCAAAGGTGAAGTCCTGGCGGAAAAAAAGAAGTATACAAAACTGGCGAACCTCTTTACCCCCATGGTAAAGGCTTTCAATACGGAAATGTCAAATAAGGTAACCTACGATGCCCTCCAGATACACGGTGGTACAGGTTATATGAAAGAGTTTAATGTAGAACGGCATACAAGAGACGCACGGATCACCAATATCTATGAAGGGACCACCCAGCTTCAGATCGTTGCGGCAATTGGTGGGGTTACCTCCGGTACAGCCTCCTCCATAATGGATGAGTATGATGCCTCAGAGCACACCTATGGGGAAGAAATGCTTGTCACCATTAGAAAGGCTAGGGAGTATTTTGAGGAGACCCGTAAGTTCGTCACAGAGAAGAAGGATCAGACTTTTACAACCTACCATTCAAGGAGGTTAGTAGAAATGGCTACCAATATCATCATTGCCTATCTCCTCCTGAGAGATGGAGAGAGGGATGATCGAAAGAAAAAAGTCGCATCTACATTCATTACCAGGATGCTTACACAAGTCGAAATGAATATGAAATTCATCACCACCGAGAATTATGAACTTCTTAAAAATTATGAAGAGATTATTGGAAAGAGATAAAGAGACTATTCATTAAAAGTAAAGGACCTCCGGTTGACGGGGGTCCTTTTTTTATACCGACAGGATATTCTCAACTCAATCTTTATCCGACTGCGACTGCGACTGCGACTGCGACTGCGACTGCGACTGCAAAAGAAAGTATGGGCGAATCTTATTTAACAGCTCTATCCTATTCCCCACTTTTAGGGTCTGCCTTATCTCCTTTAAATGATTCCTATAGGTATTGATAGAAATCCCCAGTTCCGAGGCATTCTCTTTATCACTCCCACCCTCTGAAAATATGAGTTCCGCAATCTCCATCTGCCGGTGGGAGAGGAGTCCAGGAAGTTCAATATAATTATCCAAATCGGCAGCAGATCGGTATTTGCTTTCAAGCTCATCCCGTTCAGACTTCAACTCACTGTTTTCATGAGTAATTTTCTTTACCCGGAAATAATCAAGCGAAATAATTAATACGTAAAAAAAAGCAATGAATACAAAGGCATCCACCGCCAAAGAAGGGCTGCCGTTTGACAAGAAAGCAGATATCTCAATGATAATGATCACAAAAACAAAATAGAGAGAAGCGGCGACCTTCCTGTACTTCGGGACAAGATCATATTGAACAGCAAGGTACCCTCCCAGAAAATATAAACCAATACCATACATCCCGTCAAAACGATGTATGATCGCTAAAATTGCAATTATTATAATGAAAATCACATGAAAATATGCTGTTATGAAAATAGATTTTCTGGAAGATCTCCGGAGCGGAATGTTCAATAACAGGAGAATGATGAATATTATCAGGGGCAAAATAACATCGATAAATATAGGTTTCCCCGGAAAACCTCTTCTATAGAAAGTGAGAAAAATATGCAGGAGACAGACAATCCCCCCGAAAACGGTTATAACGACATGAGTTTTCTTTATTATCTCACCGTTCAATTCTGATAATCTCCTTATATGATTCGTTATTCTATTAATTAGATTTTAATGTAGAAATATTCATAGATATACAACCAATATAGAGGAAACGTAATAAAAAGAGGTTTAATTGGAATAAAACAACAAAATAGCCACAAATAGCCAGTTGTGTATTCCGGTTTTGCTGCCTATAATTTTAATCAATAAGAGTAAAAAGTTGTAGAAAGGTAAAATAGTTAATAAATAAATAAAATTGAATATTACAAAAAAACTGTAATGGGACTGTCTGGCAGGACGACAGTCCCTTTTTTATACCCTAATCTTCAGCTATCCAGAACTTTACGGATGGATCGGCTTAACTGTTTCAAGGTGCAGGGTTTCTTCAAAAAATCTTTAACACCAAGCTCCAGAGCTTCATCCACCTTTGTGTTTTCTGCATATCCACTTAAAAGGATGACCTTCTGAGAGGGGTTGTTCTTCTTAATTTTCATAAAGGTCTCTATTCCATTTATACCTGGATCCATAATCATATCCATTAAAACAAGATCGATCTTCTTCTCTTTCAGAAGCTCTATGGCGGCCTCCCCGCTGGGAACTGTTAGGGTATTGTAAAGAAGCTTCTTAAGTAGCAGACTATTAATTTCACGCTGCTCCTCCTGATCATCGACGATGAGGACGATCTCCCCTTTTCCCAAAAAATCCTCCATACTCCAATTTTCATCTGACGACCGGGAAGTACTCCTGGAAAGAGGTAAATAGATTTGAATGGAGGTTCCCAACTCTATTTCACTTGTGATGTTAATAAATCCCTTGTGATCCTGTACGGTCCCCCAGACAACAGCCATACCCAGACCAGTACCGCTTCGGCCCATAACCTTCCTGGTAAAAAAAGGTTCAAATATTTTCGATAAATCTTCGGGACGAATACCATCTCCCTGATCCTCAACCTTCAGAACAATATAGTCGTTTAAAGGAATAGGACCCAGGTCAGTATCCCCCTCATAATCATAGAGGGTTGATGTTTGAATAGAGACTATTCCACCATTCGACTGGGATTCCACTGCATTCGAAACCAGATTCATGATCAGTTTATGTAAATGAAATGCTGACCCAAGAACATTAGAAGATTCGGCATTCAAAAGCATTTTCAAATGTGTATTCGGATGATTGGATATAAGATTTTTGCATTCAGGAGAACTGATGAACTTACTGATCACCAAATTCAGATCCAGGGTATCTCGAATAATAATCCCTCTCCGGGCAAGACTTAACAGGTCATCGAGTATAGCGGCCGCTTTCTCTCCGGACTCCATCATTGCTTTGAGGTACACCTTATGAGGGTTTTCATCATCAAGCTCCGACAACATCATGTCAGGATAGGCGATTATAGCCGAAAGAATATTATTTAAATCGTGAGCCACACCACCGGCAAGCAGCCCGAGGGTTTCCATTTTCTCGGAACGAATAAGTCTCTCTTCAAGAGCCTTTTTTTCCTTCTCAACTTTTTTGAGCACAGTGGTATCCCGTATCAAACCAATAATACTGGGATTCCTGCCCGGGTCATCCTTGATCAGCCTGGCCTTCAGTGATATAAATCGCTGGCGCCCCTTTTCGGTTTCAATCCAATCCTCATAGTTTTCGACACTCCCCTCTTCACGAACGATTGACATAAAATCCTTCAAATCAGTACTTGAAAAATCAAAAATTGATCTTCCGATAAGCTCCTTATAGTCGGTTTCAAAAAATCCGGCAGCAGAAGGGGTGATCTCAAGAATGGTACCATCAAGAGAAATTTCAAAATAGACATCCAGGATATTGTTAAAAATACGGAGGTACTTCATCCTGGAGGTCTTCTGTGCCTGGATGGAGGATTGAAGCCCCATGAAAACTGCAGGAATACTGACGGTTGAAAGGATATTCAACAGCATGAAGTTCAAACCAATAACACCCCACCTAAAAAGAAAATTCAAGGATTCGGCAGGCACACTATATGAACTGTAAATCATCCCTCCAGAGATGAGGATTATCAGAAAATTCAGAAACAGAGCCACGATGGAGGCTTTACTTCCAATTAAAATGGCAGTTAAAACAGGAGCAAAGAATAACCAAACCGCACCGGCTCCGGATTCCTTGAGAACCGATAGAAGTACGATTCCCAATAAAAAACTTAAAAAAATAAAAGTGAAGGCCCTTATAGAATAGGGTATTTTTTTCATAAAAAAAAGCAGGACGACGATGATATATATACACATATCAACCACGGCTACAGTATAAAAACCCTGAACAATAGAGAGGATAAAACTGGGAATTAAGACAGGAAAACCCAGGATAAATGCGAAGAAAAGAATCCGGTTAAGTACCCGTTCCTGCCAGAATCGTAATCCATCATCTATCGAATAAATTTTGGATTCGGTGAGTTTAAAGAATATTTTTTTAAAGAAAACCATCTTACATCCCTTGTTAAATCCATTTTTTTAGTAATTAGAATTTTACATGTTTAAACTGCTGAAATCAAGGAAATTAAAGATAATTCTTCAGTTAATCCCGCTCTCCCAGATACTCAACATCAGCACCAAGAGATCTAAGGGAGCCATCGAATCCAGGATAAGAGACGGCCGCTGATTCTATCCTGTTGATCAGAGTCTCCCCGGAGGCAATAAGACCGGCCATACATAGTGCCATGGCTATCCGATGATCTCCATAACTTTCAACCTCAGCACCTGCAAGCGTGCTGTTTCTTATAACAAGCTCATCACCGAGAAGTTCTATATCCGCCCCCATCTTTGAAAGCTCTTTAACCATTAACAGTGGCCTGTCTGTCTCCTTGATTCTGGAGCTCTCAATATTATATAACCGAGTCTCCCCCGCGGCAAAACACCCAAGCACAGAAAGGATGGGCACTGAATCCGGGGTGGAAGAACAGTCGATCAGTCGACCTTTAAGGGATCTCCCCCCCGAAACAAAAATACCTTCAGCCCCATTTTTCTTAATCGAAATATCGGCCCCCATATCCAGAAGAATATCAATAAGTATCTTATCCCCCTGTACATCATCCATATCAAGCCCATCCAGACGCAGGAAAGAGTCTGTAATCGCAGCTCCTATAAGCATGAAGGAAGCCGAAGAGAAATCGGCGGGAACAGCTCTGTCAAAGGAACTGTAAGTCTGACCAGCCCTGACAAGGTATCGGTTATAATCCTCGGAAGAATCAATCTCAACCCCCAGAAAACGCATCCATTGAAGGGTCATTTCAATATAAGGAGTTTCATTAGCCGCGTTTACAAGGATCTCACTCTCCTTTTCTGCCAGTGTCGCCGCCAGAATTGCCGAACTGACATACTGGGAGTTTAAGCCCTCTACCCGGGTAATCCCTCCCCGGAGAGGCCCCTCCAGCATGAAGGGGGGGGAATCATTGTCTCTGATAGTAAACCCTTTTGCCCCCAACTGGGAAAGGGCGTCCAGAACAGGCTGGATAGGCCTGTTGCGAATCTGTTCATCACCCGTAAAAACAGATCGTCCATCCAATGAAGCCGCCAGTGCGGAACCAAGGGTCATAGATGTTCCGGAATTCCCCACATTAATAATATCCTCAGGCAGTGAAAGGGTTCCCCCATCAAGGGTCCAGTAATCATCTCGGCTCATATCCAACTGTATTCCAAGAGCACGGATTATACCGGCAGCAGAGAGGGAATCCTGGGAACGGACAGGATTTCTAATAATTGATCGCCCCTTTCCCAGGGCACCAAAATAGAGGGAACGAATCATATGTGATTTGGAACCGGGAATGAGAACCTCACCGGATAAATTCGATTTCCTGACCTTCGCAAACATAAAAATACTCCAATTTTTGTATCAGATTGATGCTCAACATAGTACTCTCAATTCCTTTTTGAAACAATATGGATTATAATCAAATGAGTGGGGGATGCGAAAATGGAAGATATAAATAAAAACATCCAGCCCCTTGAGGCTGTGAATATCTGTATTAAAGAAAATAAACTTTTAAAGTCCAGCTTGAAAAAATTCAGAAAAGTGATTCATAAGTGTAAAAGGGATTCGGTTGCCCTTGAGTTTCCCGAAGTTTTCAATGAATTAAAGAGCCTTGAGGAACAGTTTGACCTGCAGGAAAAGGTCCTCTTTCCCCTCCTCTTAAAGGAACCACAAACCCCCGCTGTCACCACCCTCTATGAACAGCATGACGAGATCCGGGCAACCTTCAAATCTGTTCTGTCAGCCTATGAACGGGGACATACAGCAGAATTATGTTCCTACTCAAAACAGCTGGTCCATGAAATCCATGAAATAATAACTATAGAAGAGAAGATCATTTTCCCTTCTATTCCCGGCTTATCAGAGAAAGGATAAATTTCCCAGCTTCACCGATCATTTCAGCAGCAGAAACTATCAGCACAATCAGAAAAACAAGTTTAAATCCAATATATCCTGAATCATTCAGATAGAGATTTTTATCCGCAAGCATCAATGACATAAGCAGGATAGTGAAAAGGGACAAAATCATTCCATAAATCTTAAGCCCCCTGCCGCGCTTTCCTGTTCGAAGGGTAATTAGACTTATAATCAGCTCTTCCCCCCAGATCAGGCATAAAAATACGGACCAGCCGCGAAAAACAGATATGTTAATTCGATGGCCAAGGGAAAGTCCCGATTTCAGGAAACTTTCTTCGGCAAAACTCAGGATCTGGGGTGCCAGGGCTACCAGAACAATCAGTATCGATAGAAAGACAATACCCACGATAGTACTGGCTGTCGATTCGGCTCCATTCTCAAGAGTGATAGATTCAAGCTCATCCACAGACCAGCTGTCTTCTTTATCGTCCACACCCTTTTTACCAAACCTTGTGATTACAATAAAGATAATTGTTACCATACCTATGCCGCTTACCGCTCCATTTACTGCATTCAAGAAATTCTGTCCAAAGGCACGAAAAAAATCCCCGCCAGACAGGTTCCGGAAGATAACATCCATTACAAATATCACGGTAAAGGCTACGAGCATGGCAAAAGGAATTATCTTTATTATCAGAAAATACAGGGAGGACAGCCCCCTGGAAATAGGCTCCCTTCTCCCCGAATATCCTGCGGCTACCGAAGCAGGTGAGCCAAATCCAGTGATGACCCTCTTTACATCTTCAAGAGCAGGTGTCTCTCCGTATTCACTCTCAATCTGATCGAGTAAAAGGGATCTAAGCTCAAGTTTTATATCACTTCTCCCCCTAAAAGGGAGATTCTGTCCTACCGCTTCCACATACTGATCAACGATCTTCATTCTATTTCCTCCTTATCAATCATAACTTCCACAGTCCTGTTTAACACCCGCCATTCATTCTTGAGGATAACCGCTATTTCAGACCCAAGTTCGGTTCTGACATAATATTTCCGGGGTCTTGATTCACCGGTATCCCAGCTGCTTTCAAGAAGCCCCTGCTTTTCCAATCGCCGGAGCAGAGGATAAAGAGTATTCTGTTCAATCTCGATACCCGCATCCTTGAGACTCTGAACAAGGGAGTATCCATAACTGGCCGATGTTGTGGCAAGGAGTACGGCAAGGACCTGAGTCCCTCTGTTCAATTCCTGAAGAAGATTCTCAACTATCTTCTCTTTTTCCTTTATCTTATCCGTCATAAGTGACCTCTACTAACAATATACTGTACATCACACACTATTGTCAATAAAATAATATTGGATATTTGATATATACACTGTAGAATATTAACATGGCTAATAAAATACTTATCTTAAACGGCAGTCCAAGAAGGAATGGTAATACCTCCATGATGATCGCAGCCTTTGCGGAAGGGGCTGAACAGGCAGGCTCAAAACCAGAGATAATCAGGGCAGAAGAGGTGAATATAAAATCCTGCAGAGGCTGTCTCAGATGCAACCTCTTTCAGAGGTGTGTCATCAAAGGTGATGACTGGGGAGAATTAAGTAAAAAAATCCTTGATTGCGACACCCTCGTCTTTGCGACACCAGTCTACTTTCATCATATGACAGCCCCTTTGAAAATGATAGTAGATCGGTTCCGCTCCTTCATCCATGTGCAGATAACCGAAGAGGGGCTAATTCACACACCCTGGCAGACATGGAAAAGGCGAATAATCCTTCTGACCTGTATGGGCTCCTCCTCGGCTGAGGACGCAAAACCCCTTGAAGAGCTTTTTGAATCGTTAATCGACATCATGGGCGGTGAATGTGAATTCACCAGCCTGACAGCTACCAGGCTGGCTGTGGGAGGTCAGATTGGTATGCCTGAACAGGATTTAGCTGAACTTTACCTGAAACTTAAAATCCCGATTACACTTGCTGGTCCGGACAGTCTGCATAACAGGGCAATTCTGACAAGGTTAAAGGATATGGGATGTTCAACCGGGGGTTGAAGATGATAAAAAACACGAATTTCATAAGAATTGTTGACAGAATCGAGCAAACCTGTTATTTTTTATCCTCATTACGGGCTGTAGCGCAGTGGTTTAGCGTACTTGACTGGGGGTCAAGGGGTCGGGAGTTCAAATCTCCCCAGCCCGAATATTAAAACCTTACATAGTAAGGAATTGAGCCATTCAACATTTTGTTGGATGGTTTTTTTATACCAATGTAGCCAGAAATGGAACCACTTATTAATCAGTTTTCTATATTATAGTAAATGGAAACCATTAATTTTACCCCACCTTGACCGGTCTAATTCATTCAATTATGATTAAGAAACTCATTGAAATATCTGGAGATAAACCATGGCAATCTATGACAAAGCTTTAGTAAAAACCGATGACCTGCCGATCAAACATGCCGGTAAGATTCACTCAGGCAAGGTAAGATCAGTTTACTGGCTTACCGATGAAGATAATCAACGCCTCTGCCGCCACTATGGTCTGGCAGATGAAGAACTGGCAGTAATGGTCATCAGCGACAGGATATCTGCCTATGAATGCATATGGCAGAGTGAAGGCGGTTTAAAAGGTATCCCGGGGAAGGGCGCCGCTCTGAACTCGATAGCACGCTACTGGTTTACCCTGTTTGAAGAAAACGGGCTTGCCGGAAACCATATAGTCGACGCCCCTCACCCCCTCGTCTGGGTGGTTCGCAAAGCCAGACCCATAATGATAGAAGCCATTGCCCGACAATATATCACCGGCAGTATGTGGCGTTCCTATGCAAAGGGCGATCGGGATATTTGCGGTATAACCCTTCCCGATGGGCTGAATAAAAACCAGAAACTGGACCGGCTGCTGATCACCCCGTCAACCAAGGGCATAATCACAGGCGTTGAGGATATTCCGGAAATCGATGATGTAAACATTACCAGGGATCAAATTCTTAATAATCTTGAACTGTTCAACTTCCGTAATGCCGAAGATGTATCAACTTATGAAAACCTTCTAACCGAAGGATTTAATCTGATTTCAGATAAGCTCGACAAGATTGGCAAAGTATTTGTCGACACCAAATTTGAATTCGGCTTTATCGGGGACGGCGATGATGCCCGGATGATCTATATTGACGAGATCGGAACTCCCGACTCTTCCCGCTACTGGGACAAACTCATGTATGAGAAGGGCGAGATCAGAGAAGACTCCAAGGAGTTCTTCAGAGAGATGCTTCAAGACTCTGTCCCCGACAGAGATGTGCTGCTGAATAAAAACAGGATGGAGGAACGCAAAGCCCTTGCCGCAACTTTCCGCCTGAAGGATGAACAGATGATGGAAGTCAGCAGACTTTATATCGATCTGGCAGAGAAAATAACAGGATCGAAACTGCCCCTGACAGATTCACCCCGAAGTGAGATCATTACAGCTCTCGCCGCCCTTGAGCTGATTTCTTAAAAATTTTAATTTCATTTTTGTCGGACTGCCGGATTTTTCTCCGGTCAGTCTGACCGGTAAATTAAAGATACACTGAAACGGACTGTCCGGCAGAGGCTATTTCCGAACCCACCACTCTTCATCTTTCTTGGCCCAATCAAGATCAAGGTACAGATTTTCCACTTTTTTTCGTGCCCAGGGAGTGCGGCGTAAAAATTTAAGACTGGATTTAATGGAAGGATCAAAATTAAAACAATTAATCTGAATATGTGAACCGAGTTTTTCCCAGCCAAAATACTGAACTAAACGAGTCAAAATCATCTCGAGGGTTACACCATGCATGGGATCATTTGAATGTTCCATAGATTTATAATGGTAGAATGTTATGGTAAAAATTTCAAGTATTCCAAACCTGGATTTTTTAATCTCAAAGAGAGAACCGGTGACCCACCGATCTTCAACCTTCAGATTACTTTGTACTGAGCTTTGCAGATAAAAGTTGGAAAAAACAGTGCTTCAGGAATGACCGCCGCAATTTTAATTGTAATCCTGCCTGACATCTTCATCTGCCATGGTCGGGGCAAGGAGGGATGCCCATTGGGGATCTTCCCAGGTACCTAGGGAAGTGTGGGTAGTAAAGTATTTCTCAGGTATGGGATGTGTTCCAATTATAACCTCAATTCTATATCGATCCTCAAGGAACTTTTTAAACGTATCAATATGGGAGCAAGGCGGATATCCAACAACGAGTCCTGTTGCCAGATGAATAACCTCGGCTCCATTCTTTACCATCTCATCACCGGCATACTCAATGTTTCCCCCAGGGCAGCCATCACAACTTGTATAACCGACCAGTTCTATCTCTTTATTCTTATACCTGCTAAAGGCTCCCTCCTTATTTTTCATGGCCCGCAAACACTTCCCTCCGGCACATCGACGGTATCTGTCACATATAATTATTCCTATCTTTATTTTATTTATCATAACCACTCCTTTTAAATTTCTCTATTCCACTATTATTTAAACATAATATAATAAAGGCAATACTCTTATTTGAAATCGGTGGTAAAATAAGAAAAAGGAGATGAAAACTTGTATTATCCCAAAAATTTCAAACACTCCCGGGCACTCCAACTGGCTGAGCTTGTTACCCAGGCCTACCAGCAATACTGGTCATTTAACAAGGACAAAGATTGGAAATTACATGGCAATTATCAACTCATAACCGAATTGCGCTACGAAGGGCAATTTTCATCAACTCTTAAAAACATACCCTCTTTTTTCAGGAAAGAAGTCGGGGAATGGTCCAGACAGAAAGATTCCGATAAAAGAGGAGTTCCTATAGGATTCATAGCCTCACATAAATCGAACGTATACCTGGTCTTTCGGGGAACAAGTACCACAAAGGAGTGGTTACGCGATTTAAACCTCCATTTGTCCCATTTTAAGTATAAAAATGGTGTGAGTGTACATGAAGGCTTTAATGATCTTTACGAACTGTTTCGTGAAAATATTTTTAAAACACTTTCGGGTTTAAAGGGTAAAAAACTGTATATTACAGGGCATAGTTTAGGTTCAGCTTTGGCGACTCTGACCGCCATGGATATAGCCTGTAATATGGATATAAAACTTCCAAGGGTTTACACATTCGCATCCCCCCGGGTTGGAGACCGCAAATTTTCCAAAGAGTATAACATTTTTTATAAAGACAGATCCTTTAGGATAGCCAATACATGCGATCTGGTCGTATCAATGCCCCTCCCGGTCCCTTTTCTTGGATTCATAGGAGGATATTTTACACATACACAGGCAGCATTAGAGTTCACACACCAATTCGAAGATTTGGACAAAAATCATAGTCTTGATACATATTTGGCTTTTCTAAAGAGTACTCCCCGCAATCGATTATCTGCTCTTTACTTTAACAGTCTCACTTAATATTTCAAATAAATCCAAAAACCTTCAAATTGGTAATTGGTGTATTACATTTATGATACAGGAGTAAGAAATTGTCTTCAAATTTTATCTTTTCAATTCACTTCATCTGGCTACTACTGGTGCTAACCAATTTTATAATTCAGATAATCTATTTCTTTCACGATGATAGCCGTAACTTATTAATTACTAAAAAAGTGACGACACCCCTCCTTCTCTTTTTCGGTCTCTTTATAGTGATCATCCAAAGCGGAAGCTTTACACTGATTCCGGGCCTGATCCTTCTGATGATGGGAATCGGAGAGGTGGGGATCGAAGGTTCGCGTATTGTCGAAAACAGGGAAGATGAAAAAAACAATGGGGAAGAGGTGAAAGAGAAAACCTCCATCCCAATTGTATTGGCAGGGGTTCTCTTCCTGATGGTCAATCTATTTTTAGGAGCCTACCTGATTCTTCAGGGAACAGAGATGCTCCCCCTCCTCACGGTTCTCCTCATAAGCATCCTGACAATTTTTATCATGCTCTTTATAATTATCAAAGGCTTTAAACCGGCAGAGACTACCAGAAATCAAATGATTATTTATTCCATTGGCTTGATAGTCCTGATGACTGGCACATTGCTGGATATAAACAGGGGTATATCCAGCCTTGGAAGGGCGGCTCTACTCCTTACTATATCAGATTCACTTGTACTGATCCGCATGGGTATGGATTTAAATAAAAAAACAAGGTCAGGTTTCAGGATACTCATGGCTTTTCTCCTTGTAATCCTGCTTCTTTATTATTCCTACATGGGTACTTTGATCAATATTGGAAGTCACTTCCCCATATGATGACAAGGATATCGCTAATTGAGAATACCAAAAGCCTAATTTCCCTTTCATAGTGCCCCAAAGCCTGTTGATCTGAAGCAACAGCACAAATTCCCCGGTATTCCTTATTAAGAAACAAATTAGTAAGGAGTATCGTATGGAAATCCCCTGTTGTCCTAACCCAAAATGCACACATTTTCACAATCCTGATAAGGATTTCTGGTATGTTAAGTATGGAACCTACCGTTCAAGAGCCTTTGGTACAGTCCATCGTTATCGCTGCAAAGCCTGCGGCATGACTTTTTCTTCCCAGACCTTCTCAATCGATTATTATGCAAAAAAGAGAATCAGTTACGTCAGGCTTCTGCAGCATCTCAATTCAGCTTCAGGCCTGGGCGATATTAGCCGCTTCTTCAATCTGCGGGTGGAAACACTCGAAAACAGGCTGGAACGAGTTGCCCGTGTTGGTCTGGCGATTGAGGCGGCCCTGGAACAACACCTTCCCTGTACAGAAAACATGACGGCCGATGGTTTTGAGACCTTTTCCTACTCCCAATACTATCCTTGTCATGTAAACACCTTCGTCGGCTCTGATTCCGAGTATGTTTACACCATGGGTTTTTCAAACCTCAGGCGCAAAGGGCGTATGACTTCGAAGCAGAAAGCCCGCAGGACTGAGCTTGAAAACCAGGGCAAGGCCAGCCCTTCCGCCATACAGAAATCCTTCCGAATCTGTACTGACAAGATCCTGCAACTTGTTAAGAGTAAAGAAGTTAGCGCTTCCTCTGAAAAGAATATACTCTATACGGATGAACATAAAGCCTATCCTTTGGCTTTCAGAAAGCTTAATGGATTTGAGGAAG
>JAEINK010000040.1 GCA_016342585.1 Spirochaetales bacterium | reverse complement strand
ATGTTCATGCAATGGAAGCGCTTTTAAGAGTCTTTGCCGGAAACCCATTCATGGTTGGTGCTGAGTAGTTACAAAATTTGATTATATTACTTCTCTTTTTCTCTTTATAATCCTTTTTTCCGGCTGTTCCGGAAACGGTGGTCAAGTCTCTTCCGGACCTTCTCTGCCTGTTGTTTCAAATCCTGTAAATCTTAAATTTTCGGTATCCAATGAATCGGCAGCTTTATCAATTTCCGGAAGCAGAGGAATGGTAGTTACTCCCATTGCCAATGAAATTATCCTCATTGATTTAACCGGTGATGTTCCGGAAAAAAGAGTCACATATCATATCCCTCTGGAAGATGGATTAAATAGTCTGCAGCTGGAAAAAGGAAATCAGTATGCCGTCGGCCTTGCCTATAAACCGGAACTCCTACCGGAAGTAGACTCTGATGCAGATCCTGCCGGTTCTGTCCGGAGCATATCTTCAGCTGTTATGACCCTGGGGAATTTCAAAATTATTTCCAGCGCTCTGGACACCCTGCCAATAAGTGAATACTCCAACGATGATATTGATCTGGGGAGCCTTACCCTAAATGAGGAAGAGATGGACTTTAATTCAGAAATCAGCCTTCAGGATATCTCCAATTCCACTGGTTATGATACCTCGGTTCTTGAGGGTTATGGAACATTCGATCTGGCGAGCAGACAGCTCATGAATCCTGATATAAACCGGGATGGGGAGATTGATAGTGACGGTGGAGCCTACTGGCGTCTTGTCAGTTTGATCAATAGAAAATTCGGTGTCGACCAGTTTGACTTCGATGATACCCTTAATCCTGTGAAAATTCCAATTGATGATTTTGGGATTGGATTTGAACCGAGTTATATGTACTTTTTTAATAATTTTGGCCTGGTGTATGAGGAAGGATCCTATGACGGCTTTGAGCTTCTTAAGTCCATACCTGAATCAGATGCCTCTCAGGTAATATCTACCTGGCCTATTGTTCAAAATGAGGGTGATACAATGAGCCTGGATTTTGGGATACAGCCTGAACATCTCTTTGAAGGAGGAGATTTTATTATTCGGGCCTTTGATGAGGATATATTGTTCTTTAACTCTATTGATTTTCTTTCCCCTTCGGATAATTATGAAGGTTTTATTTTCCCCATCGTTAAAGCCGTTGCCGATTCCGGAAACTATATGAAATCCCTCTCCTGGCGCTGGATGCAAATCCTGGATGGGAATTATGTGGATGCCGATCCTGAGGTTGTTAGATTGTGTATCGGCACCATGTTTTTTTATTTTCTGCATGAGGATGCGGCCGATCCCGATGCCTTCGATCCCGAACATTTTGGCTCGGGGTATCATTATTATGAAAATGGTACTATTGATCTTCGTGGCCGAAAATACATTGTAAATGCGGATAATGATCCTAACTACGGATATTTCGGAGCCGATTTTTGGGATAAAGGCGATAATGACTATGCCTTTGGTTATCCAATTATTTTTGAGTAGTTCAGTCTCTCTTGAAATCGCTGCTTAGTATTGTAGTCCCGATTATAAATTCTCCTGTCTGAAATTCCGGCTCTCTTTATATCGGAATTGATCATAAAGATCAGGAATACTGATATTTTGTTAACAAATCAATCAAATTAATATCATTCATCCCAGCGCATGGTAAATTTATCCAGCTGATCCGAGGCTCTTGATTCTGTTAGGGTCTGATTCGATAGGTAGGCGAATTCTTCTGCCCATTGAGGTTTCACGAGTACCATTTTACTAAAAGCCTCTTCAGCGGCGTCGAAATTTCTCATTTCATATTCGGATTTAGCGAGACCCAGGAGTGAAACGGCAGAGTTGGGCTTTATCTGTAGATTCAGTGCGAAGGTGTCCCTGGCTTTGGGGTATTCCTCATTCAGAAAGTAGATATTACCCAGATTGGCCCGGGCGGAGTGGGAGCCGAAATCAGCGCCTTTTCCAAAGGCCTCTTCTGCATTCTCATAGAGGCCGAACCGGGCATAGAGAACACCCATCCTGTTGTAGAGTCTGGACGGATCGTTGGACTGTTCTATATCTCCTTTCAGGGTATCGATCCTTGACTGGATTTGTCTGTAGATAAAGGTCTCCATTTCATCTGAAAATTCGGCTATGAATGTCTCGGTTGACGGCAAATCCAGATCGGAACTCCTGGAGGAAAAGCCTACAGGCTCATAGGTCTCCCAGGCCGAGTGGATGGGAAAGAAACCGGCCTCATCTTCATATTTTTTCCATTGTGAAATTCCAGTTTCCCATGCTTTTAAAAAACCGCTGTTCAGGAGGGTGAGTTCTACGGGCAGCCAGGCTTTATCCTCCCGGTAGATTATCAGATCCGGCTCGTTAAAGGTTTTCCGGATCTCCCCTGGATCGGTTTTCAGGGCGAAGGCCATATAGATATGGCCCGGTACAGTAACAAAGGCGGTTTCAACACTGGCCGCTTCCAGAAGTGAACAGAATAGTATGGAGAGGTCATCACAGTCTCCCGCTTTATATTGAAGGGTTTGATAGGGAAACTGGAGGTAATCGACGGCCATGGAATTTTCGGAGAGTATATCGTAGGCGGAGCCCGGGTCCCGAACATAATTCATGCCGTAGAGTCTGAGAGCTTCGTAAATTCCCATAGCCATACTGAAGGCGAGGTCTACCGCATGGGTTCCACGGTCTCTCGCAATCCCTCCGAAGTTTTTGGCGAATGTTAAAACGTTGGGATCTTTGGCCGTGATAAAAACGGCCGCTTTCCGGTCATCATCCCAGGTCAGAGCGTTTCTATCATAAAGCTCAAAAGTCTCCGAGACCTGTTTCGAGAGAGTGTCATTCAAATAATCATATTCAACGGTCAACTCTGCCTGGACCTTCGTCCCTTCAGTGATGTCCAGGACCGAATCGTTGAAAAGGGCGTAGAGGGGCACTTCGATTATCTCGCCTTTTTCCATGGATTCAATCTTTATGCACTCTTTGGGCGTACTCATATAATCCTCTATAAAGAGGGTAAGACTTACCGAGCTAATTGGTCCCTTTTCCATATTTTCAAGGCTCAGAGAGCCCAGGGGAGAGCTGTTGTAATATTTGGATAGTACAGGAAATACTGGTTTGAACTCTATATTGTTGATTTCTATCTGTGCGCCTTTTTTCCCACCAATGGATATGGTTGTACCGAGTCCAGCCGTAATTCCGGAATAGAGGCCGTTGAAATAGTGTTTATACCCGCCGCCTACTCCCAGGCGAAGAGAGGATGTCAGGTTGAATAGCAGCTGGACCTCTGCTTGTGCGAAGGGGCTTCCGTTTGGATCACTGCCTGGATAGAAGAATAAACCGTATCCACCGGCAGCGGCGGCTCTCAAATCCATCAGGGGCATTAAGGGTATTATGTACTCCCCACCGACTCCAAACGAGAGAACCGGCATAGTATTATCCACATCGGAAACGGGAACGACGAAATAACTGAATTGTCCCAGGACCCGTAAGCCCGGGAGTCCGCCCAGCCCGAATGTCCCCGCCGCGCTGCCGCCACCGCCGATGTTGAAAATATCCTGATGTGCCATCGGTATATCTGCTCCGCCGGATACCGAAAGAGAGAAGGGGGAATCGGAGTGGAGCGGACTGGATGCCACCAGTAAAACTGTTATTATTAAAATTATTCGTTTCATACGCATCTCCTTATGGTTCTTGATAGGCCGATGTTGCGGAGGTTGTTGTTTCTATACTTTCGGAAGCCGTATCACTGACTGCCGCTGTCGTTGCCGTTACGGTTACCGAGGCTGTTGTTTCTGTGAAATTAAGATCTTCTGGTAAATCATCGGGATCGTCATATGCTTTTATTGTTCCGCTTGTATCTGTATCCAGGTCTCCACAGTCTCCATTTTCATCAACCCTGATTAACCAGAGATCGTTTCCACCCTCTCCGTATGAAGAGGTATAGCCTCCTCCTATATATCCACCGGATGGCGTTGTATCTATGCTGTTGAAGACGTCATAATCTGAAGAGCCTGTATTTGTGTTGTCACCATAGGCCTTCTGCCAGAGGATTTCGTCTCCCGTGGCGCTGATTTTAAGTAAGGCGGCATCCGAATCACCTGTGGTGTGTGTATCAGATATACCCCCAAGGACAAACTCGCCTGTTGGTAATTCTAGTACTGAATATGCCCGTTCTGCCCACTGTCCACCAATGTTATTTATCCATTCAAGGGTGCCTGTTGAATCCAGTTTTGCAGTCAGGTGATCAAATACATAAGTTCCGAATTTTGAAAATCCTGTGGCAATAAAGCCGTCGTCAGCAGTTTGCTTAACGTCATAGAATATGTCATCATAACCGGAATCTGTATATCCATAACATTTACTCCAGCTGACTGTTCCAGTGCTTGTGAGTTTCATAATCCAGGCTTCATAGTCTGATCCTGTTTTAAAGGAGTAGGAATTTCCTGCAACAATGTAGCCGTCAGGATCGCCGCTGCTGTTAAAAGATTGTCTTACAGATCGCAGATAATCATAACCACCATTCGCATCTTCACCATAGGAAAACTCCCACTCAACGACCAAGGAGGAGTCTAGTTTAAATACCCATCCATCAACACTGTCGTGTCCTTCTGTGAATCCGCAGGCGATATAGCCGTCGGCATCGCCGTTTGCATCAACTACCTGCTGTACGGAATAGATCTCCTCATCTACATAGTTGTCATAGGTTTTTTCAGCTTCAATGGTTCCGGAAGAGCCAAGTTTTATTATCCATGGATGGATATAGAAATCAGTAGAAAATTCACCGTTCCCGGCTACAACGAATCCTTCGTCAAGCGTTTCCAGGATTGTGTAACCGTAATCAGCATTGTATGTGCTCGTTGTTCCGATTGTTTTTTCCCATTCGACTTCTCCAATACCATTTAGTTTTACTATCCAGAGGTCGCCATTGGATTCATATGTATAATTATATCCGGTAACGATCATTCCTCCGTCAGATGTTGTCGATACATAATTGGCCGATTCGTGACCGGTCCCTCCCAGTGACATGGCCCATGTATCGGGGATGGAAAAATTCCATACAGTACTCCATGTCTCTCCCCAGAATCCGCCATTGTTTTTAACCCGCACTCGCCAGTAGTAGGTTTCGCCAGGAGAAAGGTTTTCCAGTAATTGATATTCATTGGTTGTGAGGGTTGCATCATCAATAATAACAGATCCGGTAAAGTCATTAGAATCATTTAGCTGAACCTGGTAGCCTGTTCCGTAGGAGGCGGTATCAAGGTCCTCCCAAACCAGAAGGGGCATCAGAGTAAGTTGGGTGCTGCCCGTTGTCGGTGATGTAAGGTCCGGTGGAACTATGGAAATGTCAATTTCATGGGAACCGGATGCAGACCATCCGCCAAGGCTGTCTTCTGCCTGAACGTAAAGGGTGTGAATGCCCTCGTTTAGATAGTCATCTGGAAAAGGTTGATAGGAGGTTGTCCCGCTGCTGACCTCGATCCAGCTTCCGGCCGTTTCTTCATCCATCTGATAGCGGAAGGCGGTGGTATAGGATGGTGTATCCCAGGTCCAGGTTGGGTCCGAGTAACCGGTCTCAGTCGTTCCGCTTACCACGGGAGTCGTATTATCTAATACCGCTGAAACAACCGTTTCATCGGATATATTCTCAAGAGAGTCTTTTACCTGGATATGCAGATAGTAGATTCCAGTTACATCTTCGAGGGTAGTGGTTTTTGTCGAACTCCAAGAAACCCCTGTCCAGTCATTTATCGGGTCCTCCAATGCGTTTACTATAAACCGGTATTCGGCTGCCGGATCGGAACAGTCCCAGTTCCAGGTGACCGAGAGGTTGGGGGTTGTGTTACTTGAAAGTCCTGTTATATCAGGAGCGGTAAGATCTATGGAAATAGTGAAGCTCCCTGAATCCGACCAGTTTCCTGCTGCATCCTGAGCCTGGACATACAGGGTGTTTTCTCCTTCCAGGAGGGCGGATATGGGTGTATAGTTTGTGGCCGTCGCCTCTTCCGTAATCCAGGTCCCTTCGGTCAGACCGTATCGGTACAGGGAGGCATCCTCGTCGATATTCCAACTCCATTCGGGAGTAGTATCGCTTGTAGGTGTGGTTCCTGTAACAATGGGATCATCCGGCGGGGTAAGATCAATTTGGGTGGTAAAGGTAGCCAGACCGGACCAGAGATCCGCATTTTTTCCTGCCTGAAGATAGAAGGTGTAGGTACCTTCTTCTAAATAAGTATCCGGGGTATAGGAAAGATCGGTTGTTAAAGTTTTTATCCAGTCACCTTCGGTAAATCCGAATCGGTAAAATTGGGCTTCGGTAACCTGACTCCAGCTCCAGGTTGGAGTCTGATTGTTTGTATGGGCAGTCCCTGAGAGTATTGGTACCGCCGGTAGGGTGTTGTCCAGGATGGCCGAAAAGACCTCTTCGTCGGATATGTTCCCAAGCGAATCCCTAACCTGGATATGCAGATAATATGTTCCTGTTACATCTTCAAGGAGGTAGGATTGAGTCGACCCCCATGAAGCCAAAGTCCAGTCCCCTATGGGATCTTCCACTTCATTTACTATAAATCTGTATTCAGCTTCCGTATCGGAGCAGTCCCATTCCCAGTTTACCGAACGGCTGGGAGTCGTGATGCTCGCCAGACCTGTCAGGTCGGGTGTGGATAAATCTATGGTTATTGTATGACTCCCGGAAGAGGACCAGTTGCCTGCTGCATCTTGTGCCTGAACCAGAAGGGTATGGGGACCTTCTGGAAGGGCAGAGGTGGGCATAAATGATGTAATGACTGCATTCTCGGTTATCCAGGAATTCTCACTATATCCGAAACGGTAGTGTTGAGCATCCGTATCGCTATTCCAGGTCCATCCGGGAGTCGTATCATTTGTTGGCGTCTCTCCGGAAACAAGGGGTGCCTCGGGAGGTGTAAGGTCGATTACTATGGAAAAGGCTACGGAAATAGACCAGACATCTGGTTCCTTTCCTGCCTGAATGTAGAGGGTATGTGTTCCTTCGGTGAGGTTTTCCAATGGAGTAAACGAAAGATCCTCGCTACCACTCACAAGCCATTCATTATCGGAAAAACCAAACCTGTAGTACTCCGCATCAGGTACCGGACTCCAGCGCCAGCTTGGCGTCTGAATATTGGTCAAGGCGACCCCCGTGAGTGTTGGTGCCGATATGGTTGTCGCTCCCTCAATATCCTGGCTGATGTCGTCCAGAAGGGTGTTGGTGCATGCAAAAATTATAAATGATAAAATTATTGAAATTAAACCACTGATTTTTATTATTCGTCTTTTCATAAAGCTTGCTCCCGTGATTAATTCAGAGCCTTGAAAAAAACAAGGTTTCAAAGAACCAATAGGCAACTGTCGGAAGGGATTGTTTACAGGTGAAACATTTAGGGAAATTGATCTGATGATACATTCAAAGAGTTTCTCTAACCAAGCTCCCGGAGGAAACGGCTGAGTATCGGCATTGGCAGTAATGCTTACTTCTCTTAATATAAATAATAGTTCTATAAAATTGTGATATCAATGATTTTTGAAAAAAATCTGATCTTTTTAGTCAGGTAAAATTATATCTATATATTTTGATAGAAACGATCGCCTGTTCTTGAACCATTGGCCTCCATCTCTTTTAAAAAAAGGATCCGATGAAGATTCGGATCCTTATAATATTTTTCTACAGGTAATAGCGTTTGGGGTTATTCGGGTCTGACTACAAGGTAGCCCGCATTAATCAGCCAGGAGTGAAACTCATGGGTAGAGTGCATACACCCCTCTTTGCATATTTTCCTTATATCATCGTGTCCGGCACTGCCGGGCTCTTCCTTGTCCAGGCAGTTCTGAACAGGGCATTTAATTGCCTTACAGAACTCCCTTTTGGCATAATCTATGTATCCTGGAATTGATTTTTCCATTTTATTTCTCCCTAAGTTTGCTTTTAGTTTAAATCAACAATGACTTTAAGTGATGGTTTTCCATCCTTGTCTGAACCGCTGGCGGTCATTTGAAAGCCTTCACTTATATCTTCCATGGGTATTTTGTGGGATGTCAGGCTTTCGACATCGATCCGGCCTGCCCTGATCAGCTCTATGGCCTCCATGGCATCCTGGGGTGCATTTCCATAGGAGGGCATAAGTTTTATCTCATTTCTCCAGAAATCATTGATAGGTACAGCTAAATCCTGACCGGGGTTGGCTGTGGCAAAACAGAGTACAGTTCCTCCGCGATCCACACTTTCAAGAGCCTGTTGGAATGCGGGCAGTGCACCGGCGCATACTATCACCTTGTCTGCTGCTCGTCCTCCGTTATACTCCCTTACCTTTGCCGGGACATTCTCGGTCGCCAGGATTGTGTGTTCGGCTCCCAGTTCTGCAGCCTTTTTTAGCCGGTCCGGGTTAATATCGGTGGTTATTATTCTTCCTGCGCCCATGACTTCGGCGAGGAGGAGGTGGAGGAGACCTGATATACCGCTTCCGATTATAAGCACGGTTTCTCCGGCCTTTATATCGATAAGTCTCTGGGCCCGGACAACACAGGCAAGGGGTTCAATAAAGACTCCCTGGTCAAAGCTCATTTCATCAGGCAGGGGGAAGATTCCTCTATCCACGTTGAGTGCCGGGATTCTAACATATTGGGAGAATCCTCCGGGAGCAAAGTTTGTGGTGTGAAGGGTTTCACAGGCTGTATGGTAGCCTCTCAGGCAGTAATAGCAGGTATTACAGGGAATATGGTGAGAGACAAAAACTCGTTGTCCTTTTTTGTATTTTGTGACGTTTTCTCCAACTTCATCGATTATACCAGTCATCTCATGACCCAGTACAATGGGGGCCTTCTTAATCCTGTACCACTCTAGTACATCCGATCCGCAAATACCGCATACTTCTGCTTTTACAAGTACCTCATCCGGACCTATAGCTGGTTTATCCATTTCTTCAACCCGAACATCCGAGTTGTTATAGTACATTCCTACTTTCATTTACGCATTCCTTCATGATGGTTATTCTAGGTATGAAGATACCTTATCCCAAAATCGTTGAGAGCTTTCTCAAACTCAGCATCTACCCTTTTATCTGTTACCAAGGCATTTATTGAAGATAATGGTGCTATGGCTGCAAAAGAGGTTGAGTTGAATTTTGTGATGTCGGCTATGAGAATTTTTTCGGAAGATCTTTCAAACATTTTACTCCGTACCTGAGCCTCCATTTCATTGGTATCGGTTATTCCCCGATCCTTGTCGATAGAGGTACAGGATACAAAGGCTTTGTCTGCGTAGTAGTTTTCCAGGAATTTTATACTCTCCTGGCCTACAAAAGACATGGCGGTCGCTCTCAGTGTTCCACCGCAGCAGAGTACCTTAATGTGATCATAATCAACCAGAGCCGATACAATTTTCATTGAGTTTGTGATAACCGTTAATTTCTGAAACTCATAGAGCTTTTTTGCCACATGGAGGGCTGTCGTGCTCGCATCCAGAATAATTGTATCCCGCTCTTCAATCATCCCGAGACAGATTTCAGCAATATTAGTCTTACTTTCTACAAGGACCTCTTCCCGAAAACTTACCGGGATATCGGAGTTGACCACCTGAGTCAGGTAGGCGCCCCCATAGGTCCTGTAGAGTTGTCCTTCGCTTTCCAGTTTCTGGAGATCCCTTCTGATGGTCTCCTCGGATACATTGTACTCGAGGCTCAGGTTGTTCACTTTTACAAATCCATCGCGATGAAGTATCTGTATAATTTTTTTCTGTCGTTCGACCGCCAGCATGGGAATCTCCTCTCTTTCGTTAATTATTTACGCTTTTGCAGACCAAATGTAAAGGCAAGTGCGGCTACGAGTACACAGCCCTTTAAGAAGTCCTGCCAGAAATACTGCATGCTCAGCATGGTAAGTCCGTTCATGAGCATACCGATAAAGATGGCTCCGACGATGGTTCCAAAGGGGTTCGGTCGTCTTGCACCCAGTACGGCGAATCCGATCAAGGCGGCACCGATGGCATCCATGAGCAGAGTTCCCTGTGAGCCTACGTCTCCTCGGCCAACACGGGCGGCAAGGAGTACACCGGCAAGGGATGCAATTAAACCCGAAGCCATATAGGCCACCATGGTGAACTTTTTGACATTTGCTCCAACTAGTCTTGTTGCTTCAGCATTTCCACCTAAAGCATAGAAAGTTCTTCCATATTTAGTTCTGGAAAGAACAATGAAAACAAATATGGCCACAAGAACCATGATTAGTACAGGTACGGGAATTATCCCCAATACTCTTCCCTGACCCAACTCCTTGAATCCTTCGGAGAACTGGCCCATGGCCTCTTTACCATTACCGAGGATAGCACCTCTTCCAATGGATCGTCCACCCGATGGGATCAGCTGAAGCCCCTGAACCAGGAACATCATACCCAGGGTTGCCAGAAGCGGTGGGATCTTAACTTTGACGATCATGAATCCGTTTATAAAACCAATCAGAAGTCCGATAACAAGGCATATTATTACGGTTATAAATCCACCCATTTCAAGAACAACCATGCAGTAGGCGGAGATCATTACTGATAGTGCTGCCGTTGAGCCGATAGAAAGGTCCATTCCGTCAATCACCAGAACAAAGGTTTCTCCCAATGCCATGGTACCGAAGATACAAACACTTAATAGTATGTTGAAAAGGTTGCCCGGATTCCAGAAAGCAGGTTCAACCAGTCCGAATACCAGGAAAAGGGTTCCCATGACAATGAGGAACCCCCATTTAATTGCAAAATCTGTAAATTTACTCATTTCTTACTCCTGAGCTGCTACTTCTTCTACAGTCTGTGCTGTCCAGTGAAGAAGCTTGTCTCTTTCTATATTTCCCGCCAGCTGTTCTCCGACGAGTACTCCATGATTCATAACCACGATTCTATCTGCGACTTCGATTACCTCATCCAAATCAGTGGCAATCAGCAGGGCACAGTTTGTTCCTATATTTTCCCGGAGATAGGCTCCGATCTCTATTCTCGATCTGACATCAACACCCTGAAATGGTTCATCCAGGATGAAAAGGTTGTAATCTTTCAGAAACCACCTTCCAACCATTACCTTCTGCTGGTTCCCTCCCGAGAGGCTTTCAATCGGGGCGGATTCACTGGCACATTTGATCCCCATGGATTTGACAATTCTCAGTGATTCTTTTTTCTCTTTCAGGTTTTTCATGATTCCCAGTCTGGAAGAGAAAAAATCAAGGAAGGGTATATTGAGGTTGTGTCTGATAGAAAAATCAGGAATTACAGCATTATTGTTTCGATCTTCGGGAACCATATAGACTCCCTGACGTATGGCATCCTTAATATTTTTGGGGTTATAGGGTTTGCCGTCGAGGAAAATTTCCCCGCTTATAAGTTCTTCATCTCCATAGAGGAGTTGGGCAAGTTCCGACTTTCCCGCACCTATGAGTCCTGTTAATCCTACAATCTCACCTTCATAAAGCTTAAGGTTTATAGGCTTATGACCCTCCTGGATAACAACATCCCGCAGTTCAAGTTTCACTACTTTTTTGTTAACCCTGTCGCTCACACCGGTAACCGGGTTTCTATTTACCTCGCCAACCATGGCGGTAACCATCTCCTTTACGGAGAAGGGGGCTTTTAATATACCGGCAACCTTACCGTCACGAAGTACACCCACCCTGTCGGCTAATCTGGTAATTTCATGGAGTCGGTGAGAGACATATACAATGGACACCCCCTCATCCCTGAGTCTGAAGAGGGTCTGGAAAAGTCTATCCGCTTCCTTCTCGGAAAGAGAGGATGTCGGCTCATCCAGAATCAGGAGATTCGGGTTTGAAGAGAGGGCCCTGGCTATGGAGATCATTTGCCTGTCACTCTGGCCGATCTCTGAAAGCTGGGCATCCAGATCCAGATAATCGAGATTCATTCTCTGGGCTATAGGCCTTGCCTGCTCTTTCAGTTTCTCATGGCTGTAAAACAGGGGCTGTTCCGGTGAGAGCAGCTGTTTCAGGGCCAGGTTTTCTGCAACGGTCATATTGGGCACGACGCCCTGATTGATTATCTGGTGTACAGTCTGTATTCCCACATCGTAGGCATCTTTCGGACATGTGAAGGTCTGGGGTTCATCACCGACGATGATCTCCCCTTCATAGTTCTGATAATACCCGCAGATAACCTTGATCAGGGTAGACTTGCCCGCACCGTTTGCGCCAACCAGGGCGAGGATTTCACCGGGGTAAAATTCAAAGTCAACATCATCAAGGGCACGGGTGGCTCCGAAGGAGACCCCGATACCTTTGACTTTAACCAATGGTTTTTTTTCCACCATATTCTCCTTGAAGACTATCTCCCCTAGAGGGGAGATACCTCCTGTGCAATCTTAACCACTTCTTCAATGGTTTCGATGTTTTTGTAGTTTAACAGGAGCTGTCGGCCGATCTTAAGAGCTTCGGTGTCAAGTTCTGCTCTTGCTTTTGTATCCTGAATGTCCGCTATATCCGAAACCTTGGCAAGTCCCAGGGTTCTTCTGATCATAACAGTACCGGCTATACCGACAGCATCCTTGAAAATTCTTATGATTTCATTTTTTCGGAGCTGAGCAAAGGCTTCTGCTCCCCCTTCAAAATTCCAGTAGGGGTATTCAACCTCATCCTGGTGTTTTTTCCAGAGAGCATCATACTCCTTCATGAAACCGTTATTAATCTCCTTGATAGCATCGATCACCCAGGCTCTGTAATCTTTTGGATCATTGCCTAACTGTTTCTGTCTGTATCCCTGAGCGATATAGGCAAGAAGCATGTTCCCCATAAGCAGCCCCACATCAAAACCTGCCGGGCCATAAAATGAGAATTCCGGATCGATCACAAAGGTCTCTTCCTCATTTACCATAAGGCTTCCGGTGTGCAGATCTCCATGAAGCATGGCTTCTGCATTGTTCATGAATTTGTATTTGAGCTCCGCTGCAGCGACCTTAAGTGCCCCATCCTTCTGGATCATGTCTATCACATCCTGGGGAAGGTCGGGAGAGTATTCGTTTGTTTCCTGATCGTAGAAAGGGTAGGAGAAGATATAATTCTCCGTGAGGGTACATAATTCGCCGTTTACAAATTCCTTAACCCTCTCTTTTTTCTCAACGCCCATGGCGTCCCAGTTTTCTGTTTTACTGGTCATGTACCAGTCGGAAGAGAAAAACATGGTTCTGGCAAGAAAGGTGGCCATATGACCTGGCATCTTGGGGAATTTCTTTCCAAGATTCATTTCACCTCTCATGATTTTATGCTTGTTCAGGTTCTGCATGATAACCAGAGCCATCTCTTTGTCATCATGATAAATCTCCGGAACAAGATCTGGACAGAGTTCAGACTCTTTTCGAAGGGCCATAATTTCGAAGTTCATCCTGTCTTTTGAAAGGGGGCTGTCTTCTCCTACGCATCTAAGGAAGGGGACCGCTTGCTTAAGGATGATTGTCTCTTCTGGTTTATCTTTATTGGTGATGAAATACACATAGTTCAGGTTTCCATCTCCGATCTCTTTGGTTTCAAGGTTGTCGAAAGAGGAAAAAATCTTCTTCATTGATGGAAGATTTTTTACATAATCTTCTACTTTCGTCTCATCAAGCTGATAATATGCCATTCTATTCTCCTTACTTGAAGCTTTTTGCCAGGTTTTCCTTGAAGGGAGGTCTGACAATTCCATTTTCAGTTATAAAACCGGCGATCAGCTCATTGGGCGTAACATCGAAGGCCGGATTTCTTACCTGTATTCCTTCGGGGCCGGTTCTCCTTTCTCCGAAGAAGGTTACTTCTTCAGCATCTCTCTCTTCGATAACGATTTCATCACCCTTTTCGGTGGAGAGATCGAATGTTGATGAGGGGCAGGCCACATAAAAAGGAATTCCAAAGTGTTTGGCAAGGATAGCGACACCCATTGTTCCAATTTTGTTTGCTGTATCTCCATTGGCTGCCACCCGGTCGGTTCCAACAATTACCAGGTCAATAAAACCTTTGGACATCATAAAAGCGGCCATGTTGTCACAGATCAGGGTCACATCCAGACCGGACTGCTGGAGTTCCCATGAGGTGAGTCTTGCTCCCTGAAGGAGAGGGCGTGTTTCATCTGAATATACCTTAAACTTTACGCCATCTTCATGAGCCAGATACATGGGCGCTGTAGCCGTACCCAGTTCAGAAGTGGCAAGAGAGCCCGCATTGCAGTGGGTGAGAACACCCATTCCGTCTTTTATCAGGACTTTTCCGTTTTCTCCCATTCCCCGACAGAGGGCTTTATCCTCTTCGTGGATGGCGATAGCCTCTTTCTCAAGAACTTCATAAATTTCTGCGGCTGAAAGGTCGGTAATGGTTTCAGCTTTGGCAACCATCCTCTTTAAGGCCCAGCTTAAGTTAACTGCCGTGGGTCTTGATGAATCAAGGTAGGCAGCTTTCTCTTTCAGGACATCCATGAACCTTGACGTCTCCATGTCCTGAATATCTTTTACACCGTAGAGCAGCCCATAAGCGCCTGCAATTCCGATGGCGGGAGCACCCCGTACTTTTAATTTTTTGATTGAGTCCCAGACCTGTTCAATACTGCCTTGAGGTTCATTAATAACCTCAACCGGAAGTTTCGTCTGATCCAGAAGTGTTAATACGCCGTTCTCCCATGAAAGGGTTTTTACCAGGTTTGAATATCCTGATTTATTATTGTCTGCCATAATCCTATCTTCTACCTTCATTCAAAATTTCAGTGTATATAAATACCGGGGTACGATATCCTTAAAAAACCGTCTAAGAATACTTTCCCCCGGGGAAAATCCCGATGAACATACACTGTCTTACACCGGGTTTAAGGAGAGTCTTCAGCAGCTTGAAGTTAAGTTATTATAGTATAAATTGCTGCCGAAAACTCGGATAATTTTAAGGAAAATACCTGCTACTTCATTGGGATCCAGTCTGTTAAACAAGCATCAGATTCGCTGAAAGCAGGAATGGATTCGATGAGATCATTCATGTTGGCGATATTTGCAGCAACCAGCATTTCGTTTGTGATCAGTGTAGGAGTAATCAGGATGTCGGCAGGAAGTTTTTCACCTGCGATGAGCATGGCGATTCCTCGAACTGAAGCGGCACCGATAACTCTGGGGTTTGTACAAGCTGTTGCTCTCCAGGGGTTGCCGGGGGTAGTCATAAGCTCAATATCCTGAGTAGAAATGTCAGCAGAGTAAACAAGAATGTCTGTTCTATCCATCTCTTCAAGTGCCATTACAACACCCTTTGCGAATTCATCATAAGGACTGAAATAAGCATTGATTTCGGGGTTAGCTCTTAAGGATGCGGATACCTGGTCAGCATTTTTTACTGAGAAAGGAGATTCCAGAGTTCCTGTTCGAACGATTTCTATAACACCGGGATTTTCTGCTTTGATAGCTGTAAAGGATTCATCCCTCTTGTCCAGGGGAAGGATTCCTGCAACATAAACATAACCAACATTAGCTTTTCCGTTGAAGTCTTCTACCATCTGCTCGAGAGCCATTCGTCCGAGAGCGTGGTCATCCTGGGCGATCTGAGGGATCATTGGATTGTTCAGGGCAACATCAAATGCGATTACAGGGATACCGGCAGCAAGAGCATCTTCCGCGGGTTTCATCATTGTTTCAGTTAAACCATGGTCAATAATGATTCCATCAACACCCATGCTGATTGCCTGGTATATAAAGTCAGCCTGTGCTTTATTGTCCATGTTTTTTCCAAATACTGTGAGTTTGATTCCCATCAGTTCAGCCTGGTCCTCAGCGCCTGCTCTCCACATCTGCATAAACTCACCTTCAACCATCTGTCGAACGAGAGCTATATGAACCTGTTTTGAACCGTCAAATGGAGCGGGTGCTCCTGCGAGGGCTGTGCCTGCCTTGTCCTGCTGTCCGCCTGCAAAAGCGGTTCCTATCAGTACGATAGAAAAGATAATCAAACCTAAAACTCTTAAACCTTTCATGAATAAACCTCCATGTTTTTTTTAAACCGGTAACACCGGTGTTTTGCGAAAATTAAGTATGTAATTTTTTGATTTCGGCGGAAACGGCTTTCTCAAGTTCCGCCAATGCTTCTTCCGGAGAGATTTCTCCGGTAAATGCCTGAAAGATCCATTTGTAAAACAGACCGTAGACATCGCCGCTTCCCGTAAAACCGGGTAATCGTTTTGATCTGGAAATCATCTCTTCCTGTATCGGGTACCAGGGAAGTAATGAGTTCTCTGCTTTGTATGATGCGGATCGAACCGGGCTGCCAGCCCCTTTACCAATTATCCTGTCCACTTCCGGGGAGGCAAGGTAGGCAAGAAAATCCCTCACTTCATTGGTAAAATCGGCACTGGCAGGCACACCAAAACTCCAGGATACATTCCATGGTGTTTCAAAGGTGGCATAACCCATGTTGTCTGCCTTCAAAATTTCATCATTAATAATGAAACTTGCCTGGCCACCCCAGCTGACCCCTATCAGGCAGTCATCAGACTGAAGGGCGGCGCAAACCTCCTCGTTTCCAAAAAGCTCGGCCCCAGGCAGGGCGAATTCTTTCAATTCGAGATACCTGCCCAGAGCACGTGCAGCCTCAGGAGTATTAAAAAGGAGATTCAAATTCTCATCAAATACAGATTTTCCCTCCTCATAGTAGAAGGGGAGCCAGTCGAGAAAAATCTCACTGGGGTGGGCTTTCATGGCAAGGAATTTTTTATCTTCCATGGCCGGATTGTTTCCAATCTCTTTTACCAGTGCCAGATACTCGGAAGGGGTTAATATCTTCGGTAGGTGGCGGCCCGTCAGCTCGAAAATTCTCTCTTTTTTATAGTAGATAATATGTCCATCGGTGAAAGAGGGGGTAAGCCAGACCTTTCCATCCAGCTCAATTTCATCTCTTACCCCGGGAAGGAGGTCTTCATAGGGACCATAATTAGTAATGGCGGCCTTTATTCCTTCCAGAGGCTGCAGGAATCCTCTATTAATAAAATCCTGCAGCCAGAGATGCCCCGCGACCATGACTATGTCATAATCACTCTTCCTGTCCTTACCGTTTCCGCTCAACGTTTCCATCAATGCTGCAAAATATTCCGCCCAGGGCAGGATGGAAAACTCCACCTCTACACCGCTGGTTTCGGTCCATTTGGATATAATGTTTACATCCTTGTCTGCATAAGTTAATACGGCCGGATCGGCAACTGCGAGAACTTTGATCATTTAGTGTCTTAATGAACCTTTGAATCGGCGATATCCTGAGCTGTCACCAGGAAATCTTCTCTTCTTTTTGTCTCTTCATTACAGAGAGACTCAACCAGTTCAAGGGCTTCTTTTACCTTGAAATTCTTATGGATTACCGCATTCACACCCTGAACAATAGCGGCAGGGTAGTCGGATTGCCAGATATTCCTTCCCATATCTACACCAATGGCACCCATTTGTATGGCGTTATAGCAGAGGGTGAGTACATCCTCATAGGTATCCAGTTTCGGTCCACCGGCTACCACGATGGGAACGGGAGTTTTGGCTACGATCTCTTCGAATCCTTCACAATAGTAGGTTTTAACTATATCGGCACCAAGTTCGGCTGCCAGGCGTGAAGCATGAGAGAGGTATCTCACCTCTTTCTTATCTTTCAGAGCCTTTCCTACGGCAGTGACGCCAAGAACGGGTAGATCAAACTGTGATGCATCATTCACCATATCTGTGAGGTTCATAATTGTCTGATGAGAGTGTTCTGAACCTACAAAGATAGAAACGGCAACGGCTGATGCATTAAGCTTTACAGCCTCTTCCGCAGGTAGAATTATCTCTTCATCATCGATATCCGGATCAAGGATTGTATTTCCGCCTGATGCTCTTAGGACCATACCTTTACCGAAATCGGGTTTAACCGAATTTCTGACAATTCCCGGACTCAGCATAAGGGAGTCTACATATGGTAGAAGATTTTTAATTGCCTCAGCCGGTCTTTCCATACCATGAGTCGAGCCCATGAAGTATCCATGATCAATGGCAAGCATAACGGCTCTTCCATCGGATTTAACGATTTGGCTGAGTCTGCTTTTTTTGCCCCAGCCCATGTTTTCAAACATGTTTCCTCCTAAACAGTAAATATTACACATAAAACCACATGACTAAACAATAATAGATCCCTTTTTCACAGCTGTCAACTTTTTTATGCACATGTAAAGCGATTATTAATGCACAAATGAAAAGAAAAGCTTTCACATTTGTGATTTAGAGGTTATACTTCTATTTAGCTTGTAAATTTCAGGGGTGTTTATGGACGCGCAGGATAAAAAATACGCTCAGTTAGCGTATATTGCCCGGCTTTATTATGACGAGGGGCGGAATCAGCAGGAAATAGCCGATATAACGGGGATTAATAGAACCTCCATTTCCAGGATCCTGACCGAAGCCCGGGATTGTGGGATTGTAACTATTGATGTCGCCTGGCCCTGGCGGGTTTCTGTTTTGGAGCAAGAGTTGCGGAAAAAGTTTCCCGGTCTTAAAGAGGTCTGTGTTGTTGCCTGCGATAACAAGGAGTATGAAGAGAGCGTTCACAAGTTGGGGTTATTTGCCGGAAAGTATCTGCTGAATATTATACACCCCCAGACGGTTATTGGGGTCGGGTGGGGAAAAGCCCTGTATGAGACGATTGAAAATCTACCCCGGGAAGCCCATCCGGAGGCAGAGGTTGTTCAGGTTATTGGAGCCACCGGTTATACAGGCATCCTGAAGGATGGTCCATTAGTAGCTAAACTTTTAAGTGATAAACTCTCCTGCAATTGCCGATACCTTCATGTCCCTCTGATTGTTGAATCCAGAGTTATCCGGGACAGCCTTTTGAAGGATAAAGCCATAAGCGGTACTCTGGAAATCGCCGCCAATGCGGATATTATAATTACCGGAATAGGGAGTGTACTTCTCAATAATCTATATACCCTCTATGAGGTAGGCTATGTCTCGGATGAAGAGGTTCTCGCCCTGAAGGAGGCCGGTGCCTGCGGCGATATTCTTGGACTGCATTATGATGCTAATGGAGAGCTTCTGGATCTGGATATAAATCATCGGACCTTGAGTATCTCCCTGGAGAAATTGTCGCAGGTCGATAGATCCATCGCTGTGGCAGGGCATGAGGGAAAGGCTGAAGCCATCATAGGTGCCTTGCGGGGTGGTTTTATCAATACCCTCATTACCGATAATTTTGCAGCCGAGAGGATGCTCTCTTTACTGGCCTAGTTATAAACTATTTTACTTATCGATTTTCAAAGGTTGATAGAAGTGCCCGGATCTTCTCCTTCGAATAGGTTCTTATATCATCTGAAAAGAAGATTAGCCCACCGCATTTTATATTTGTCTCGAATAGTTTCCTCTTCTGAGATTCTGTCATTTTTATATCTTTTGTATCCCTGAGGTAAAATACATCCGGATCGTTATACCAGGCCCGGCCGTTCAGGAAGGCCCGGGCTTCCGTACTGGAAAGGGAGTTGGCGGTGGAAACCCGCTCTCTGTAACCGATGGCTTTCAAAAAATGGTCCTCCCAGTAGGGGGCAACATCCGAACCAATTCGCATATATTCAAACTTTCCCGCGGCTGGTCCCAGCGGGGCCCCGCATCCCAACAGCATGGCCTCACCCTTAAGATCGTTTAAGAGTTCATAGGCATCGTGCATCACACCGGCCCGGGTTTTTCCTGCCATGGGGATGACTCCGGCCGCCTGGAGGAAGTCAAGCTTCAGCAGTCTGAACCCCCAATTATCGACAACCGTTTTAAACACCTCTTTCAGGTATTCCCGGGCAGAGGGATTGTATATATTTAAGGCGTGATAGATGCCGCTCCAGCCGGGATTAAAGCCCGCCGGGAGAGGCGCCTTCCTCCTGGTCTGACCGGAAGATTTTTCCGGGAATACCAGGAGTTCCCTTTGATTTTTATATAGTTTTGATTGCTTTTCCACGGCAAAGGGAGCCAGCCAGAGGCCGGGAAGTAATCCCTTTTCATGAATCCGGTCTGCCATGAATTTCATTCCGGAGGGAAACGAATCTTTTACTGCAAGCCAGTCACCGACCCTCTCCTGATAGCCATCATCGATCTGGAAAACATCCATGGGGATCCGGGAATCGGTCAGGGCTGTCAGATTTTCGAGGAGGATCGCCTCTGAAATATCGGCGTAGTAGTTATACCATGATGTCCACCCCGTCAGAGGTCTTGCCGGAGGAGAGGAGGCCATTTGCCGGTGGTCAAAGTATTTATCACTGGTTTTTCCTGTGAAGAGAGTTATTCCGATAAACTCTTTTCCTCCCTCAAGGGTAAGCCCTTCAAGGTCTGTTTTATATAATATGGTGTTTTTCTTAAAATCTATTTCAAAAATACCGTAGGCCTGTTCCGGACTCAGATTTCCCGCAAAGAGAATCTCCTCTTCAGCTGAACTATGGCTCTGTTTTCCTTCCGTATCAAAAACCTGAAGATATTCGTGGGAAAAAACAAATCCTTTTCGGGCTGTTTGAGGCCGGTAAAAGTGGTAATCACCATAACGGTCAAGAGAGAGGAGCCGGGCTAAGGGATTGAGCCGGCGGATCTTTGCGCTTCTATCAGCAATAAACGTTTCGCTCCACGATTGAAACCCGTTTACCAGGATTTTTTTATCATAAAGAACAACCGGGGTAAGGTCGAATTCCAGGACCATCCAGCGGGGTCTGATCGTCGTTTTCGGGGTAATCCCAGCGGTGACAATATTCTCTTTTAAGTCAGAATCACAGAGGAATTCCATTCCGTATATATCTGTAAGCCAGGCCTTTTGGGGCAACATTTTCAACTCCTGTTATTCAATATTATATCTATTTTACACCGGACACTCATGAATTTGGATGATTTTCTCTTCTATACGGTGGGGTAAAACATGAGTATCTTATGTCTACAGAGAAGGTAAGGTTTGCATGAAGGGTTTCGTAAAAACGATTTACCCTGTCGACCTCCTTTTCTCCGGACGCACCGGAACAGAACCACTAAAAGCCCGGGAGGTTTTGACAATATGCATGAAGAAAATTTTACTAACAGACTGGTCAAGGAGAAGAGCCCCTATCTCCTGCAGCATGCGGATAATCCGGTGGAGTGGTTTCCCTGGGGAGATGATGCCTTTGAGAAGGCCCGAACAGAGGATAAACCGATATTCCTGTCGATCGGTTATTCTACCTGTCACTGGTGTCATGTGATGGCCCATGAATCCTTTGAAGATCCGGAGATTGGCACCCTTATGAATTTAACCTTTGTTTCGATCAAGGTGGATCGGGAGGAACGCCCGGATATTGACGGGGTCTATATGACTGTAAGCCAGATGATGACCGGAGGCGGCGGCTGGCCGCTGACAATCCTCATGACTCCCGATAAGAAACCTTTCTACGCAGCCACCTATATTCCCAAAGAGGGCCGGGGACCTGTCCCCGGGATGCGGGAGTTTATTTCCCTGGTTCACGATGCCTGGGTAAACCGCCGGGATGAATTACTCAATTCCGCCGAAGGAATAACCGGAGAACTTGTTAAAAAAGTTGGCCGGGATCCGGGGGCGATACCATCTGTTGATCTGGTGCACAAGACCTATAGGGATCTGAAGTCCCGGTATGACAAAGACTATGGTGGATTCAATCGAAAACCGAAATTTCCCTCTCCCCAGAACCTCCTCTTCCTCATGAGGTACTGGAAGAGTGAGGGGGCGAATGAGGCCCTGGAAATGGTTCGGGAGACCCTGGATAGTATGAGAAGGGGCGGCATCTACGATCACCTCGGAGGAGGGTTTCACCGCTACGCCACGGATCAAAGGTGGAATATTCCCCATTTCGAAAAGATGCTCTACGATCAGGCCCTCATCGCCATGGCCTACACGGAGGCTTGTCAGATAACCGGTGAATCCCTGTATGAAGATACGGTCAGGGGAGTTCTTGATTATGTCCTGCGTGATATGACCTCGCCGAAAGGTGGTTTTTACAGCGCCGAAGATGCAGACAGTGAAGGTGAAGAGGGGCGCTTTTATACATGGTCTTATGAAGATCTTGCGGCCCTTTTGGGTTCTGCGGATCTTGCTCGCTTTACAGAAGAGTATTCGGTGAAGAAATCGGGAAACTACAAAGATGAGGCTACCGGTCGAGCCACAGGCCTGAATATTCTGTATAGGGAGGGGGAGTCATCGACGGACAGTGGTCACCTGGAAGAGATGAAGGCTCTCCTTTTCAATGAGAGGGAAAAGCGTATTCATCCATTTAAGGATGACAAGATCCTGACCGACTGGAACGGTTTAATGATAGGAGCCCTGGCCAGAGCCGGGAAAATCCTGAACGATGATGAGTATATTCGTGCTGCGGAGAGGGCGGCGGATTTCATTCTGGAAGAGATGGCCATGGATGACGGCACCCTTTATCACCGTTACCGATTGGGTGAAAAGGGGATTACCGGATATCTCGAAGATTACATCTTCCTTGCCAGGGGGCTTCTCGCCTTGTATGAGGCTGACTTCGTTGTAGAATATCTCTCGAAAGCGCTCCTTCTTGCGGATATCGCAGTCACAAAATTCTGGGATCATGAAAAATTTGGTTTTTTCTCGACGGGTAACGGGAATGAGGCCTTGCTCTACCGGGAAAAGGAGGGCTTTGATGGGGCTGTTCCTTCCGGGAATTCGGCTGCTGTGGATCTCTTTTTACGATTGGGAAGAGTGACTGGTCGGAGAGATCTGATTGTCATAGCCGAGAAAACAATTCAGGCTTTCTCCAGCGCCATGGAGGGGGCCCCCTCTGGCTACACAAATTTTGCCAGTGGTCTTTCCCTCTATCATGGTCTCCCCCGGGAGATTATTATGGCTGGACAATCTGAAGGAGGGGTGAGGGATCCCTCTATCGATGATATGGTCGCCGTTTTACGCGAAGGATATCACCCTGAAGCGGTAACCATTTTTGTTCCTTCCGGAAGCGAAGGGGATGAGATTAGGGCTCTGATTCCCTATCTTGAACACTATGGGGAGATAGATGGAAAAGCTATGGTGTATGTTTGCTCCAACTATAGTTGTTCTCTACCCACGGGGGATCCCGAAGTGATGAGAGGGCTGCTGCGAAGCTAAACCTTTCATTGTTCAACTTTCACCTGCCGATGATCTCCCGATTATTTAGTCAATTGCAGGATCAACGCTCCTTCTTTTTCTCAACCTGCCCATCGGAATAAATAGCAAACCGTCCGGCATCTCTGTCATGAACATTATCATGCCTTTTCCAGGGCCACCCCCCGAATTGGGTCTTCTGGTAATCAGAATAGGCCTCTTCGATCTCCTTCCTGCTGTTCATAACAAAAGGACCATGCTGCATCACCGGTTCCTTGATTGGTTTTCCCTGTAGTATAAGGAGGAGCGCCTCCTTCTTGCCGTTTTCTATTTTTACAGGTTGATCTGCTGCCAGGTCGATTGAATTGTATGATTCCACAGAAACTCCGGCAATGTTGATTTCTGTTCCTTTGTAAAAATAGAGAGAACGGTTTATTTCGGAAGATGTTTCGGGGAGCGTCCAGCTTCCTCCTTCTTCTATCTTCAACAACCAGATCCCCACCTCGTTATTACCATCGGCAGCCCAGGAATCCGGAGCCGGAGAGGGCGCTTTCATCTCGTCCAGGGTTCCTGCAATAAGCCGTACTTCGGTAAGCTTTCCCTTTTTGTCCTTTTTCCTGTAAACAGGAATATCTTCTGCCCAGAGCATCTTATAATGGGGCTTTGAAAATTTACGATTTCCCGGCAGGTTGAGCCAAATCTGGAACAGCTGCAGGGTATTTGCGCCCTCTTTATTGAGGAGAGGAAACATCTCGGAATGCTGCATCCCCGAGCCGGCGGTCATCCATTGTACATCTCCATTTCCGTAGCGTCCTGAAGCACCGTGTGAATCTGAATGATCCACATAGCCTTCGAGTACGACAGTTACGGTCTCGAAACCCCGGTGAGGATGGGCCGGAAAGCCCGGGACTTTTTCACCATGATACATCCGCCATCCCTCTTTCAGAGTGAAATCCTGCCCCAGATGTCTTCCTACAAGGGAAGCCTCCGGTCCAAAATTATCATTCCCCGCAGGATAATGATCCAGGTGGTGCACACAGAAAAGGAATGGATCATTTGTTTCCCAGGTGAATCCTAAAGGTTTAATACTGGAAATTACTTTGTTTTTCATAGTGATTTATTATACCATGATAGAATCAAGCTTTGGGGCACTGTTTATCCCCGTTATCCCAGCTTTTCCAGATAAATCTGAAGCAGGTATCAAAACCCCTCTCAAGTAATTTGATGCATTTCAATTTACTATTTCATATTGTATTATATTAATACTGTAGTGCATTTTTAAGTTCGGATAGACCTTCCCTGACATAGGATATTTCTTCCAGAATGCGGTGTCCGGGAGGAAGGGCAGATTTCAGGGACTCAAAGTGTCCAAAATATAATTCTGCCTTTACATATTCTTCCAGCCTGATAGAGCAAACTGCGGCCACAAAGTGTGCAGTTGCCCTTTGAATGTCATTTACTGCATCCATAGTAAGAACCTTGTCGCAAATATCTCTGGCTTTCGTATAATTACCCTTACCATTTTCATCCATTGCGGAGAGAAGAGAAAGCTGGATCTCATTTAGAAGGCCAAGTTCTTTTTTCAGATTAGCCATTTCACCATCCAGCCAGCGTAAATCCGGATCTAATTGTTTCTGATCCCTGAAGGTCTCATAACTGTTCAGCAGCCTGACGGCATCACTCTCTCTTTCCATACGTGTCTGAGCATAGATTATATGAAAGTAGGTTTCACAGGTTTGGCTATGCGTGAATGTGTTCCTGTTTTCAAGCATCTTCATCCCTACCTTTTCTGCTTCCTGCCATTTTCCTGTACGGTTTAATTCCATTAAATAGGTATTGTCCGGGACAATACAGCCCGTAGCCATTATCAATAGTGCCGTACCAATAATGGCTGTAAATAACCGCTTTCTTCTTTGAATTCTTAACATCCATCTCTCCTTGTTAAATATTTTATACAAGGATAAATGAACCACTGGAGAAAGATATGGAACTTTAGGTGAATATTGGAAAAATGCATGTCAACTCTCTACTCCTTTGGGTGAATTCTGTCGGTCAATTTTATGAGTTCCCAACGACTGGAAATTTCAAGTTTCCTGAAGAGGTTGTTTATATGTTTTTTTACTGTAGATTCCGAGATAAATAATTGATCTGAGATATTTGTATTTGTCTTCCCTTTGATGATAAGTCCGATAATTTCTCTTTCTCTCTTCGTGACCGGCAATCCCGAAAAGTCGAGCTTTTGAGCTCTTTTCGATTCTTCGAATATGATGGGAAAATAAAGATCTCTGACCGCCCAGAATGTAATAACGCCCCCAATACAAATCAGATAAACAGGATAAAAATCTATCAGCAGGATCGATATATAAACGCTCGCCTGTGGAATACTTTCCAGAAGATCCAGAATTATGCCTGTTAGAAAAAATCCTGAACAGAGTAGTACCGCACGAAGAAGTCTAAGTCGTTCGTCGGAAAGTGATATTCTTTCTTTTTTCATATACACAAACAGCCAGTAAATGAAAGAGTATAGAACAACCGTAATTTCCATCAGATTCGGGATTATTGAATAGATATAAAAAGGCAGAATGATACCTGCTCCAATCAGCAATACGAAAAAGATGGTCAGTACCCTTGTCGCTTTAAAGCGGTGGGAGGCGTGGACAAATAGTATCAGAAAAATATAGCGAAGTCTGCTGAATGCAAGACTAACCCTCCAAAACTGATGGATATCCAGAGACTGTGAAGTTTTAATAATCCGGGAAGTGAAAAAAATTCCTGCCTGATGATAGATGCTAATTATGAAAAAGCAGAGGAAATAAAATAATAGCCATGAAGGTTTTTTCATCAGTATATAAAGAAGAATCAGACTGAATAAGATTCCTACCACCGATGAGATTGAATATAGAGCTATTTGCAGAGTTGATGAATCAACCACTTAATATTCCTTAGACAAATTAAGATTCTTTTTGAAGTTATTTTACCATCATTTATGGCAGGTTTCTATGCTTCTTAGGTATTTAAAGAAAAGAACGCCCGCCCTGAACCTGTTTTCACACTGTCTATTCATGGATTTTTACCCTAATGAATAGTCTTTTTTTTAAATTTATGGAATGATATCACTCTGTAAGAATATCCGTCAATGTGAACTTCCGGAGGGTCAACTATAATTGAAAGGTCTTGATATTATCCCTTTTATTGCGAATATTTCTTTTGTCGTTTCAATAATTTTCTTCTTTTTTTCTTTAATCCAGTTGATCCATAAAGACAAACCTCTGCCGAATTACTTTCTATCAATCATCTACTTCGCCGTAGGTATACAGTATCTCTCTTTCTGGTTGTATTGTCGTGACAGTCCAATCTTCGAGAGATATTTTTATTATCTGGACACTGCCTTCCTTTTTTTGATCGGTACTTTTTTATATCTGTTTTTTCTGTATATTTTTAGTGATAATATAATCTCCCTGAAGAAAACTGTGCTTCATGTCTCTCCTTTTTTGGTTACTCTGCTTCTCATAGAAGGAATCAATTTGCATTATCCTTCTGTCGAGGGGATTAAAGGGCTTCTGATTATTGATGTCATAATAACTCTCTCTTATCTCTCTCTATTTGTTTATATGATGCTTATATCCAAGGTACTTAACGCCTATTACAGAAAGGAAAAACGATCTCCCGAACTAAAATCTCTGATTTTCATTGTTAGAAGTTCAATCGGTTTTTCTCTCATCCTTCTTCTGTCCGTGACCCTTGGGAAGGGGCTCCAGTTTATCGGTCATATTGCTTTTTTCTGCATTCCCCTGTTTTTTATATTTTTCATCATTCGTTATCCCGCTTATTTCAGCAATGCCCAAAAAGAGTCTCAGGAGATCCGGTATCTCAATTCCCGTCTAAAGGGGCTTGATATGGAGACAGTCTTTGCCAGCCTTGATTCTCTTATGGACCGGGAAGAAATTTATAGAGACAGTACACTTACTTTAAAATCATTGGGTGATAAACTGAATATTTCTTCCCCTCAACTTTCTGAGCTGCTGAATACTCATTACCACACCAATTTCAACAGTTTCATTAATTCCTATAGAATTGATAAAGTTAAAAAGATATTGAAGGAAGAATCAGATGTGAATATCCTCCAGATTGCTTTCGATTGCGGATTCAATTCAAAAACGACTTTTAATACAACCTTCCGGAAGTTTGCCGGCATTTCTCCCTCCAAATATCGTGAGAAAGAAAGATCCCTGTAGTTTCAGAAAGTCTCTGATAAAAATCCCCTTTTCGTATTCGAAGGGGATTTGACATTAAGCATTTGAAGTAATTATGTTAATCCTCAGGTATTATCTTCAATCCAGTAGGTAATAAGGTTATATTTTTGGTCTTCGAAGGATTGTGGTATCATCATGATTCCCCATTGAAAATTGTTTTCAGTCCAGATCCCCAAATCGGCGATTGAGCCGACGACTCCCCCGACGCCGATTCCATTGGATACTTCATGGGTGTAGCCATACCCTACGTGAGCTCCCGCTCCGTACCCGGCAACCACATACCCGGCTTTTCCTGTCGCTTGAACATCTATTCCAAGATCATAGTTGAATGTGGATATTGAATCGACTGTCTTTTCAGTTGAAATTTCTACTGTTCCTGACCCCTGAAAAACACCCGTCGTTGCTGTGGAAAACATCCACTCCTGGCTGAGGGCAGTGGCTTCGGCTACAAAACCAGCCTTGTCATCTTCATCGTAATAGGAGAAGGGATCTCCAATGGTGTGCTTTATCATCTCCTCGGGAATCTTGCACTCATCCGGGACCATACTGTTATAGGCATTTAGCTCAACACAACTTTCCATAACTTCCCTGGGGATATTGATGGTAATTATTTTTTCATCACTCTCATAATCGGGATCGTTAATAAAGACATATCTTCCGGAAGAAATAACTTTATAATAATAAGTGTCCATAGGAACTCCCACGAAAATAACCTGGTCGTATCCAGCATCCACAGTATGGGTCAATGTGGTTGATTGTGTGTACATCTGACCCCAGCTCCAGTCAAAGGAGTTAGTTACTTCTACATTCAGGCCTCCACCGAAGGCGCCTGTTGGATCCTCAATCTCAAATCCGATCGAAGCGTTGACATGAAACCCCCAGTCAACCTCGCTTCCACTTCCTTCCGAGTTTGATATGGAATAACTGGTTCCGCTGTTGCTTATATCCATATCATCCCCCAGATCGGCGTAGTAGGGGGCTGAGGCCAGGACAGCCAGGATTTTCGGGGCCGAATAATTGAGTTCATGTCCCAGGTATTCAATAACAAGGGCATCATCATCTACGTTGGCCAGGGCCAGTGTGGGGTACTCATCCATAGAGTTGCATATTTTTGTTTCTAGGATTTCATAGGTATTAGAGGTAGCATCCACTCCCCAAACCACGATTTTATTCATGACGGCAGTGTTCCAATCACCCTCCTGGGGTAAGTTGGGCCATTCGCTGTAGATCAATTCATCAAAACCATTTCCGGTGATATCCCCGGCTACGGCCACATCAAAAACCATTTTATCATAGGACCCGGAGATGCCGGTGGAACTCGAGGTGTTTACAAACTGATCAAAGACCTCCCATTCATCGCTTTCATTGATGAAGTACATCAGGTCCATGACATTGACCATATCCCTGTTCGGATCGAAATGACCCGCCACCAGCCGGGGAATCAGATAACTTCGCGGGGAAAATCGGCCGGATACATATTCGACAATTCCTGTCGCAACATCGGGAACAGGGGTTACATACTGGAAGTTTCCTGAGGCTTCATTGTAGGGATCGATATATCTTAACTTCATTGCCAGCGTTCCGGTGGAAGAAACATTTAGGAAGTTTCCGGGCCAGTACCTGTCGGCGCTTCCCCAGTTGGAATCAATACCGGCAAGAGCGATCCCCATGTAATCGGTTTCGTCATCATCATAATTCGGGTTGAATATGACAATTTCTGCCGAGGATAGTTGAACATCGTTTTGAGTCGTATCCATTACATGACTCAGTTCCGAGAAATTTGTTATATCACCGTCTTCTCCTGTGACATCGAGTCCTGATGAACTTCCTTCTAAAATATGAAGGTATCCCGGGCTGTTAGTATTCCATATACGTATGGAACCGTTTACCACAACCAGATCATCATAGTGGTCATTATTCAGGTCACCTGCTTCCACACGAACATAGGGAGTCTCTACAGGGAGTGTCAGAGTACCTATCATTTTAAATTCATGGTCGAAGATAATGACGTGATTCAGGCAGGAGACAACAAACTCGGAGTCATAATCCCCGTCAAAGTCACCGGTAGTGAAATCCCGTAATTGAAAAGATTCGGCAGGCTTTGAAGTATCAGCACCGAAGTTTTCCATCCAATCAATAGTTTCAATATTTGTACCCTGGTTGTCTTTCAGATAGGTTTTTACAAAACTACCGTCGGCTTGCTGAATCATGAAGTAGATTCCTTTCCCCGGTCCATTAAATACGGCGGTAATGACATTATCTTTTCCGTCGTTGTTAATATCGACTGCAAGGCTCTTTTTTGGATAGTTCATCCAGGCTTGGTCGCTGCTGAAGCCGGAGACAACAGAGAGGCCGGAACCAGATTGTCCATTGTGTTCGCTTAAAGAGTAGGGGCCCATGCCGTCGAGAGTCGCACCGACAGAGGCTAATTCATAGATATTACTCAGAGTCGTGATGGTTCCCCCCATAGGATTCATGGTACCGGAGACTTCCTCTCCATTGCCGTTTTTGGCAGGTGAGGTATCTGGTTCCATTCCCAGGTTTCGGAGAATCTCTACATTTGTTCCCCCTGCTTCGATCTCGTTTTCAGTACCCTCAGGATCCGTGGTGCCGGTGGGCGATGCCCCCGGACAGCTTGTAAAAAATGGTATGGCAAAGATCAATATTCCTAATAAAAAGATTGCAGGATTCATTCTAAAATTTGGATTCATGTTTTTCTCCACAGCAGACAATTATGAGCTAACTATAAATTTTCATTACCAAAAGAGAATACTACTGATTCGAAGTCCCTGCGTTCGGGATTATAATTCGGAACGTATTTTATTGATTTTTTAAGGATAATATAAAATTAATGTAATTTTATTGGGGGGCATTATAGGTAGAGATAGGGCCAGGATTTTTAATACAGCACTTTTCTTATAATCTTTGCGTATCCTGCAGGGTTTTCAGCGATCCTCGCGTTGTCAATCTCCCGAACTCCCGAGATAAGAACACCTTCTCCCGAATAGGCAAAGAACAGCCTGATTCCGTTGTTAAGTACTTCCATTTTATCAAGCCGGTATCGTGAGGCGAGCTCTTCCAGCAGATCATCATGACCTACCGAGTCATAGGTCGAAATCTTCGCGGTGTCTTCATAAATAACCAGAAAACCTCCTTTGTCTCCCCGTGTCGAGCTGACATTTACTTTTCCTTCGGCAAACCAGTATTTCATCCTGAATAAAGGGTATTCCTATTTGGTATCAAGATCAAATCATTATCGATGATTTTTTAATGTCAGCAGTAGATTTTGCGGTTAAGAACCCATTGGTTAAATTTATCATAAAGACTGGCGGAGTCATCAAGGTTATGCATTCTGGAGGGAGCATTGAGAGTGGCAACATCAGGGGGGCGAATATCCGGAAACCAGAGGTTCTCCATTCGTTTTCAGACTGATAGAAGCGCTCCTTTTCTGTGAGATTGGAGCGTCTGTATGTATTTTCTCCAAAATGAAAACAAAAAGTTAAGATTTGCTTTATCCCCTTTTTATGTTCCCGTAACTTTAAAATCATTATCCTCTTAATATCGAATAAGAACTTAATATACGAAGGAGTTCGTAATGAAAAAGAATTGGATCTTAATTCTAATAATAATGGTTGTTTTTCTCCCCCTGGGAGCCGAACCCATGAATCTCACTGTCGATAAGGCTGTAGAACTGGGTTTGTCCAATAACTTTAATATCCGGGTTCAGGAGTCCAAGGTTGGAACCTCCGCCAGAGCCAAGGATGATGCCTGGAATGTTTTCATTCCGGATGTCTCGGCCAGTGCGATTTTAAGTCGAAGTAATTCGGCGATGACAACCCCCGCAGGAATGGTCATTTCACCCGAGGGGGCTTCTTCTGGTCTATCCGCTACTACAAGATTGCCTGTCTTTGATCAGGTCTCCGTGTACTCTTATGATAGTCAGGAGATGAGTCCCTGGACTCTGGTCGGAAACCTGTCCGCTCAGATGGCGCTTTCCCCTGCCATAGGGAATGGGATTACAGCCCTGGCTCTGAATTATGAGAATGCCCTTCTTGGTCTTGAGTCAGCAGAGAACACGACAGAACAGAGTATAAAGAAGAATTTTTACGGTATTCTCCTCATGCAGGAACAGATCAACCTGCTAAAGAAGAATATCAAAACCATGGAAAGCCGCCTTGTGAATATGGAAGAGATGTACAATTACGGCTATATAACTCAATTGGATCTCCTGAACACGGAAGCTGGCCTTGCCTCCATGGGGCCCACCCTGACAAGCCTGGAAAACTCATATGAGCTGATGCTCATGAGTTTCCGGATGGAACTTGGATTGGACCTCGATCAGCCCCTGACACTGGATGGTGAGGTAGAAGCCTCTCCCGCGACCTGGGATGCTGATATGCTTGTTAATAAATACCTGGGTGACAGCCTGGATTTAAAGCAGCTGGAAATCTCCAGGCAGATGCTTGAAAACGGAAAGAATGCCACATTCAATCAATCAAGACTTCCTGCCTTGATTTTATCCTGGTCCTACAGCCCCTATCAGGCTGATCCCTTTGATTTTGATAATTGGGGTGAGGACAATTTTTCCGGAGATAATGGTTCTCTTTCTATTACATTCTCCATGCCGGTGGATGACTGGCTTCCCCATTCAGGAACAGACAATAAACTGAAAGAGGCTGAGGAGCAGCTGGAGCAGCTGGCCTACCAGCGTGAACTCGCCGTTCTGGGAACGGAGATGCAGATACGGTCTCTCGTTATGAATCTTAATACCAGCCGGGAGAATCTTGCTGTCAAAGAGGATGCGGTGGGAATAAATCGCCAGAGTTATGAGATGAGTCAGGAGGCTTATAACAATGGAGGCCTTACTCTGATTGATCTTGAAACTGCGGAAAATGATCTTCTTCAAGCTGAGAGTGATCTCCTTTCTGAAAAATACACATATATATCCAACCTTCTGGATCTGGAAGCGGCCCTTAACAGGTCACTAAACTAAGGAGAATATTAGAATGACCAAAACTACAAAACTTACCTTCACAGGGCTTGTTGTCCTTTCACTTGCAATAAGTTCCTGCGGCAACTTCCCTCCGGGGCGGTCCGGTTCAGATGAAGCCGCCGCAGGAAAAGGACCGGCTGGTACTGACGCTCCGGTTGTAGAGAAAAGCTATAATGTAAGAGCCGCCATGGTTTCAGAACAGGAACTTTCTTCTTATATAGATCTTTCCGGAGATGTTGAAGCATCGGTTTCGGTTGACGTTTTTCCCGATGCTGCCGGAAAATTACTGACTTTAAATGTAAAACCCGGTTCCACCGTAAGAAAGGATCAGATTGTCGGGACAGTGGACCCCTCAAGACCTGGTATGAATTATGCGGAAAGTCCTGTTAAAGCGCCCATCAGTGGAACTGTCACAGCTGTAAATGCAGATCCCGGATCTACGGTTGCTCAGCAGATGCCGCTTATCACTATTGGTAAAATCGATCGGTTGATCATAACAACCCAGGTTCCTGAAAGGTTCCTGTACATGGTCGAGAACGGCCAGGAAGCAATGATTTCCACAACAGCGGCTCCCGCGGAGGAGTTTTCAGCAAGGATTACCGGTATTTCTCCTATTGTAAACCCTGTGAGCAGGACCCTCGAAATTGAACTCACAATAACCGGGCGTTCCCCGGTGAAGGCGGGTATGTTTGTGGGTGTCCGGCTTATTACGTCAACCGAAGAGAATGCTCTTGTTATTCCCGAAAAGGCACTTATCAGAAGAAACAACGAGACCTATGTATACCGGGTTACCGGAGATGTTTCAGAAAAGGTCCTTGTTAAACTGGGGCTTGAAAGTGCGGGCCTTATCGAGATTATTGAAGGCTTATCCGAAGGAGATCAGGTTATCACCGAAGGAGCCAGTCTCCTTTCCGACGGGGCAAAAATCAAGGTTCTTCAAGACCTCTCTATTCTGAAAGGGAGTGATGCTCCTGCAGATGCTCTTGCTTCCGGTGATTCAGCGGGGAATCGTTCATGACATTATCCAGAAGAATATTAAACAAGCCGATGACGATGATTATTGTCTTCATCGTGCTTTCCATAGCGGGGGGGATGCTGGTCAGCCGGCTGGCAATCGATCTTCTCCCGGATATTAAAATGCCGGGTATGGCTGTTGTTACAACCTATCCGATGGCATCGCCTACCGAGGTGGAGGAATCGATCACCCAGAAGGTCGAGGAACAGCTCGTTAACTTAAGTGGTTTGGATTCACTTTCCTCCTATTCAAGCGAGTCGTTGAGTCTTATCATAATAATGTTTGATTTTGATACGGATTTGAATACGGCCACGGCGGATGTCCGGGATAAATTGGCCATGGCCACACGGGGCCTTCCGGAGGATAGTGAAGATCCTATGATCTTCCAATTTGATCCAAATGCCCAGCCGGTAATTACCCTGGCACTTACGGGGGATCTGGGGCTTGAAGAGCTCCTCGCTCTGGCCGAGGATGAGATTCAGCCGACGCTGGAACGAATCGGTGGTGCTGCCGAGGTAGCCCTCTCCGGTGGTTTGGATAAAATCGTTCAGGTAGATTTCTATCAGGAGAGGCTTGATGCCCTCGGTCTTTCCATCAGTCAGGTTTCCGGTGCGCTTGCCGCTCAGAATATGAAGTTGGGAGCCGGTGAAATCGTAGAGAGTGGTATCAATTATATAATTCAGACTTCCGGAGAGATATCCTCTCTTACGGAACTTGAACAGACTATTATTTCTGTTAAGCCGATCAGTCAGACCCAGATGTACGAGGTGCTCCTCCGGGATGTCGCCGATGTTTCTTTCGGGGCCAGGGATCAGGATAGTATCGTTAAGATTAACGGACAGGATGGAATCCAGATATCCATAAAGAAGACCGACGACTCCAACATGGTTGAGGTTGTGGCCGATATAAAAGAGGCTGTGGCTGAGTTGAATGATTTTCTCCCGGGTGATGTAGAGATCTCCGTTTTAAGAGATAATTCGATCCAGGTTAATTCTGTTCTGCAGCAGGTCATCTCATCAGCTTTGGTCGGAATTCTTTTTGCTATCATCGTTCTCCTGCTCTTTTTAAGACAGATAAAAACAACATTTATTGTTGCCATATCGATCCCCGTGTCACTTCTCATCACTATTGGTGGAATGAGTCTTGCGGGGAAGACCTTTAATATGATTACCCTGACCGGTCTTATCCTTGCCTTAGGAATGATCGTGGATGGATCGATCGTCGTTATCGAAAATATATTCAGATACAGACAGAAAGGGGCTCTTCAGGCGTCGTCGGCGGAACTCGGAACTCAGGAGGTTATCGGAGCCATTACCGGTTCGATCCTCACATCCATCTGTGTCTTCCTTCCCATTTTAATTTTCAAAAATGATCTGGGTATCATCGGGATCATGTTTGAGGATATGGCTTTCACGATCGTAGTCGCTTTGCTGGCGTCTCTTGCGGTTTCCATCCTTCTGGTTCCGGTGCTTGCCTCTAAGGTTTTTCCCATAACGACCAGAGAAGAGAAGCCGATAAAAAATCGCCTTCTTCGCGGTATGGACCGTGGTCTTGAAAAATCCATGGACGGCTTTACCAATACCTATCGAAAGATGGTTGGCTGGTCTCTGCGTCATAAGTTTATTATTGTCCTGTTTTCTGTGGCCCTCCTTGTTGGTGCTGCCATACAGATACCACGGCTGGGTCTGATACTGATCCCCAATGCGGGGGAAACCTCAATTGTCCTTAATGTGAGCATGCCCGAAGGAACAACCCTGGGGGTAACCGAAGAAGTAATGCTCCAGTGGCAGTCGATTGCCATGGAGAAGATACCTGCATCCGATAGGGATAATCTGATTATTACATCCGGTTCCGGCGGCGGGCTTGGAACTTCAGGGGGCTCCCATGTGGGAAGCCTGGAGATCACCCTCCCGGCAACAAAGGTCCGGACTATGACTGATAACGATATCCGGGATGTTTTCAGAAATTATTTTGATATGTTCCCCGGGGCAGAGATTAGTTTTGGAACAACCGATCAGGCCAGGATGATGACAGGTTCAAGTGATGTTTCCATTAAAATCCAGGGGAATGATCTGTCTGAAGTTGTGGAGGTCAGTGAAACCTTAAGAACCCTGGTAGAGTCCGAGATCCCCGATGTTCTTGAGTTCTCTTCCAGCCAGTCCAATGCCCTGCCCGAACTCATGCTCGTCCTAGATCGTCAGAGGCTCTATGATCTGGGGCTGAATACCCAATCCATTGCCTATGAAATGCGATCCCAGATTGCGGGTGTCACTGCTACGACTTATACCCTGGCAGGGGAGACCTATGATGTAGTTCTTCAGTTAAGGGAGGAGGATAGAGACTCCTACTTTGATATCAACAGACTCTTTTTTACGAGTAACACCGGGCAGAAGATCCCCTTTTCCAGTTTCGGCCAGGTCGAAAAGACTACCGGTCCTGTATCGATTTATCGGGAAGACCGGGTGAAAACAATTACCCTTTCGGGTGATGTTGCCCCCGGGGCCAAGGCGAATTTTGTTCAGGCCGAAATCGAAAAGCTCGCCGAAGAAAAGATAGTTCTCCCTGATGGGGTAAGCTTTGCTACCGGTGGACAGATGGAGATGATTGCCGATACGGTTGACGGAATGATCCTTGTTGTTGTCTTTGCAGCTCTCCTTGTTTTTGCCGTAATGGTAAGCCAGTTTGAATCCCTTAAATCTCCCTTCATTATCTTTATCATGATCCCCATGCTCCTCATTGGAGTGGTGGCTATCTATATGATTATTGGTGAACCTTTAAGTATGCCTTCCCTTATAGGAATTGTCATGCTCCTGGGGCTGGTTGTTAATAATGGAATCATCATGGTTGATTCGATCAACCTCCACAGGAAGAGAGGGTTTAATACCTTCCTTGCCTGTCAGGAAGCGGCGGCGAACAGACTACGCCCTGTTTTGATGACCACCCTGACGACCGTCCTCGCCATGGTTCCCATGGCCTTCTTTGGCGGTGCGGACACTCAGATGGTTCAGCCTATTGGTCTTACAGTTATCGGAGGATTGACCTCCAATACAATTATCACCCTCTTCCTTGTTCCTGTTCTCTATCTCATGATGCACAGACGTGCTTACAAAAAAGAGCTTGTTGCTGAAAAACTTCTTCTGGAAGAGGAGAACGAATCTCCGGAGTCGGGGGATATGAACGAGCCCGGATCAGCAGTGAAAGCGATGGAGGAAACTATAAAATGATCAAATTTGAAATCATTGCCAATCAGGCTTTAGAGCGACCACTCATGGAAATAATGCCGCTTCGGGATGGAAAACCCTGTTATACTATGCTTAAGCAGGTTGATGGTGCGGGGTACTCCGGCTGGTGCATGGGAAATGATGTTTGGCCCGAAGAGAATATCATGTTCATCCTTTATATCGATGAAGAGAAGCTGGAAATCATTAAGGAGCGGATACAAGAACTGCGAAAGCGGTTTCCCCTTCTGGGGCTTGCTGCTTTTGAACATACCGGGATTGTTGAAGTTTAATTGCGAGGTCGTTTATGCGGGCAAAGATACTTATTATTGAAGATGAACCTAAGATTGCCGATCTCATTTCCCTCTATTTAAGAAAAGAGGGGATCGATACGGTGCATGGCACCACCGGTGAAGAGGGGTTGAGCCTTCTTTCCGCCGGGGGGTGTGATTTGGTTATTCTTGATATAAACCTGCCGGGGATTGATGGTTTCGAAGTTCTCCAGCAGATCCGGCGGACGGATGATATCCCCGTGATCATTGTTTCTGCCCGTCAGGAGGATGAGGATATGATCATGGGCTTCGGTGTCGGGGCGGATGATTATGTGGCGAAACCCTTCAGCCCCAAGGTCCTTGCTGCCCGGGTGCGAGCTCATCTCAAAAGAAAAATGTCAGAAGAATGCAAAACGGAAAACAAAATCACTTTTGGTCCCTTCACCCTTGATATGGATAACCTCTGGGTGAAGAGGGACGGTGTGAGAATTGACCTGCCCCCGAAGGAGATGGCCATCCTCCTCTCTCTGGCAGAGAGTCCCGGCCGCCCCTTTAAGCAGGAAGAGCTTTACGAGAAAGTCTGGAATAACTCCTATGGCGATCTGACTACTGTTTCTGTCCATGTTCAGAGGCTTCGGAAAAAGCTGGAAGAGGATCCTGCCAAGCCCAGGTTTATTAAAACATCCTATGGATCCGGATATTATTTATCTGATGATGAGGTAAGGCGTGAATCTTAGGAAGCGTTTCAGGTACATGACCCTGGTGATTATCCTTATACCCCTCTTTTCCATAATGATAACGGTCTTCGCCTTCATGATCACCTGGTCTGTCGCCCGGCATGAGTCGGGTGATCTTTCCGCTCCGCGGTATTTAAAACCTGTTCTCGAAGAGATCCTCACCACCGGAGGATTGGAAGCCAATGGATTCAGCGGAATAATTGTTATGTTTGATGAACATGGAAAAATTGTTTTTGCGGATCCCAAGGTTATGGATTATATCGAGGAAAAAGAGTGGACAACCATGTCGGACGCCTATGAAGGGCTCATGTCGGAGATGCCTCCCGCCGAGCCTTTCAGTTTTTCGGTTTATCAATACAAAGGTAAACCGGGTGTCATTATATTTGTTGAAGAATATTTCACCAGGATAAAACTCTTCCGGGTCCTGGGGATTATTCTGTTTGGACTCTATTTTATTCTTATTGTTCTTCCAGTTCTGATGTTCAGGTATTTCATGCGGCCTCTCCAGGACGCTCTCATTGCGCTGGAGATGGCCGCCGGGGATATCGGCCGAGGAAATCTGGATACTGCGATTGCTGTCCCTGAAAGAAAAGGCTCAATAAGAAATCATCCCCCTGTCCTCTCGGATCTCTTTAATGCCTTTGAAAATATGAGGCTTGAACTTAAGGAGAACCATGAAAGGCAGAGCCGGATCATGATGTCTATTTCTCATGATCTTAAGACCCCCCTTACATTGATAAAGGGGTATGTTGAAGCCCTTAAAGATGGGATGGCAGAGACTCCAGAAGAGGTTGTCCAGTATGCCGAAGTTGTTCATGACCGGGCGGGACTCCTGGAAGAGAGGATCTCTGACCTGATCTATTTTTCCAAACTCCAGACGACCGACTGGCAGGCTCGGTTTGAGCCCATCAATATTGCCTCATTTCTGGAAGATACTTCAGGAATATTCAAGAATGACACCTTCATCCGGAAGAGAAGGTTTCTTTCTGCCATCAATATTCCTGCGGATGTGATTGTTCCCGGGGATCACAAGATGCTGTTTCAGGTCCTGGAAAATGTTTTTGACAACTCCTGCCGTTATACGGAAGATGATGATGAAATCCAATTGACAGCCGAGGTTCGTAAGGTGGAGGAGCGATTCTCTAATGGTAAGTCTCTTGCTGTCCCCGAATTCGATGTGGTGGTCCGAATGGAAGACTCCGGGCCCGGAATAGAGGCTCAGCATATTCCATTCATCTTTGACAGCTCCTACCGGGCCGATTCCGGGCGGAATACCCGGGGATCGGGGCTGGGTCTTGCTTCGGCCAAGACGATAGCCCGGATTCATGGTGGTGATATTACCTACATCGAATCGGACCTCGGAGGAGCGGGCTTTGAACTTGTTCTTCCCGGCTTGAGCGAAAAATCCTATAATAGGGATCATGAGTGATCGATACCTGACCCGGAAAGAGACCGCCGCCTTTCTTGGGATAACCCCCGACAGTGTCCGTAACTGGACCCGTCAGGGGCTCCTCGACGAGAGTGCCGGTGGGTATACGCTGGTCAGTGTAATGGCTCTTAAAAAGAGAATTGAATCCGGAGAGGTGGACAGGCTTAGCCTTCGGGCCAATAAATCCTGTGCAAAATCAAAATTTATTCCCCTGGAATACCTTGAAAATCGGGCTGCTCTTGGAACTATCCGCAATTTAGTTGATTTTTTGGAAAACGCTGATATCGGATTGGAAGAGGCTCTATTCCTTCTCTCCATAAACCTTTTTATTAAAAAGGGAGATATTTCTTCTTTAACCACTCCCTCCTTAAAGACCATTCTTCAATTTCAGGAAAGTCTCTATCCACGAAAATGTGTTCTTGATTTTTTATCCGGTTGGTATGATTCGCTGTCAGAGAGAGGTTTTCTGGCTGGTCCAGACTCGGCCGCTGCTGTCGGTTTTTTGCTGGGTTGTGAACTTCCCGATGAGAAGGATCTCCTTGGCATCATTTACCAGTCTCTTCTGAATGAAGGAAAGAAATCCGGCTTCGGCTCCTACTACACTCCTCGTGAGGTTGTCCGGGAGTTGCTTGCCGAGGAGGTAAAAAAGGGGGAGAGGGTATTAGATCCTTGTTGTGGAACCGGCCAGTTTCTTTTATCCATGGCGGAGAGTATCGCCACCCCGGAGAATATTTACGGTTTTGATCTGGATAAGATCGCGGTTCATATTACCCGGGTAAATCTTCTCCTTAAATATGGTGATAAGGAATTTACACCCCATATCTTTCATGAAGATACACTCCTTAACTCTGGCCGGTTTACCGGATTTTTCGACCTCATTGGGACGAATCCTCCCTGGGGTGCCAAATACAATCCGGATGTTCTTGAGCAGATTAGAACTCTATTTCCTGAGGTAAAAGGGAAGGAGTCTTTTTCTTTTTTCATACACGCCTCCTATCGGATGCTGAAAGAGGGGGGGCGGATGTGCTTTGTGCTTCCCGAATCCATATCCAATATAAAAACTCATAGGGATATTCGATGGTTTATAGCCCACAGAACCAGGATAAAAAGTATCTCCCTTTTAGGAAAAAGATTTCGTAATGTTATGTCCCGGGTTCTGACTATCTGTATGAGTCGGGAAGAATTTGTGGAAGAGAAGAGTATAGAGAAGAGTATAGAGAAGGGCCGGGGTATTAAAATTATTGATGGAGAGAGAACATTCTTCATCGACCAAAGGAGATTTTTGGATAACAGGGATTACCTTTTTAATATCCGGATGGATGAGCTCGATGAACTCATCTTTGATACAATGATAAACCGGGATTGGGTCAGCCTTGAAGGGCGGGCCGAGTGGGCTCTTGGAATTGTGACAGGAGACAACAGGCGGTTCCTCCATGATCGACCCGGTAAAAACAGGGAACCTGTGATCAGGGGGGCAGATATTTTCTCTTATAGAATACGGAAGCCTGAACAGTTCATTGAGTTTACACCGGAACGCTTTCAGCAGACTGCCCCGGAAGAGAAATATCGATGTGAAAGAAAACTTGTTTACAGATTTATTTCCAAAAGATTAGTCTTTGCTCTGGATGAAACAGGGGCCATTCCCCTGAACAGCGGGAATATACTGATTCCTAAAATGGAAGATTATCCGATCGAAGTTCTGCTGGCATTTTTTAATTCAAAACTTTTCAGTTACTATTTTATCAGAAAATTCGGATCGGTAAAGATTCTCCGTGGGGATCTTGAGGAACTGCCTTTTCCTCTATTGGATGGGGAGAGTTCTGAGGATCTCAAAAGAATGGTAGGGCAAATCATGGCTAAGGAGATTTCTATCGATGAGATAGATAAATATATCTATGGGTACTATAAGCTTTCTTCGGATGAGATTGGCAGGATCGAAGCGGTCCTCCGCGATTAGTTCTTTTTTTTAGTCAGACCGGTTTTTTCAATAATTCTGAAAAGTTTAAAAATTTCTTTCCTGTATATTTGAGGTGAAGAGCCTCCGTAAACGGTTTTCAGGATTAAAGTTGTCAATCTGTTTATTTTGTCAGATTTTTCCGGATGGAGGTTGGAAAGGGTCTTTCCCCATTGGCTCCACCCTGTCTCATCGGGCATGGCAACACCTGTCTGTTTCTGAACTCTCATGGTACACCTGCGGTACACCCTGCCAGGATTCATCCTGTCCCGGAATTTCCTGTATATGAAAAACAGCAGGATAAATAATAAACCTGCAGAGGAGATGATCCCCGCCCGGAAAAGTAAAGAATCAGAAACGCTTTTTTTGTTATCCTTAATCCCCTTTCCGTTCCCGCCCGTCCTGTCAGGGGTAAGGCCGAAATGGTTCAGCTGATTTCGGGTCAAGGTATCTTCCGTTAATCGGAGGGCCTCCTCGGAAAGTCCCGTCATCGGGGGAGTAACTTCCCAGGGTATCCATCGGCCATTATTGTTCAGGACTTCAGGCCACATATGGGCCGAATACCCTGTGACAACCGCCTCTCCCGGGGTTATTGAGGCATCATACGCCCCACCCGGAAGGGTCACAAGGAACCCCCTGGCCATACGAACCGGGATTCCATTTTCGGCTGCCAGCACAGCACCTGCTGTTGCAAAGTGAACACAGTAACCCTTTTTTGATTGGAAAAGAAAATCTGCAAGAGGATCGTTGGAGCCTCTGGTTTCCAGGGTGTAGGTATACCCTTTGGAAAGGAAATCCTGAATTCGGTTCAGGATGACGGTTCTCTCCTCATATGCCGATTGACCATTTCGGTCTTGTCCCGGATCTTGTGTCTGGCTTTGTGCCAGATTTGAATCCCTTTCTCCCAGGCTTTTCCCCAGTTCTATAATCCGGGGCATGATCTGGGCATACAATTGCGGCGGTGCCTCCGGGTCTTCCTTGTTTTCTTTCGGGGTGTTTTCCCGGGGCTCGCCCCCGGTTGCGTATATACCTTCGACAATACTCTCTTCATAAAGAGTGACGGTTTCACCCCGGCTTAAAGGGAGATCCCCCGGAGGAAGGATGGAGCCCGGAAGAAGCAGTGTCTTACTCCCCGGTATAAGACCGGGCTTGCTGCCGGGCTTGATCCCGGAAGCTCCATAGAATTCTTCGGGTATAAGGGAGTAATAGTTATCCCCCAATGCGAGGGCTGTTGTCTCTGTGCCCAGGGGAATCCGTGTGTAAAGATCTCCCAGGAGGGTGATTTCAAGGCTTTTTCTCAATTCCCCCGGGTTGATTTCTTCATGGCCTGCCATAATAACCGGTTCCCCGGGTGGATGGGTCAGCCACCCACCATTTTTATAGCGGTAGGAGATGTCTGTTCGAAGATAGAACACTTTGCCGGGATTCCCTTCACAGCGAAAAGCGGCTTGGATGAGAGGAGTGGTTTTTCTCCAGAGAACCGGCCCTTTTCATAGGAGTCCCCGTACCCGGGGACATGGAATATAAGGGGAAAGTCGGGAAGTACAGTAAGCAGGGTTTCATGGAGGGCTCTTGAGAGGGCGTCCACCGCAGGACTTCCGGAACCTTCCCTGTCTCCCGGGGGAATGAACCTCCCGGCGACCCCGGCTGTTAAGATCAAAATGAAAATCAGGGGGAGTAATTTTATCCGGGTGCCACCCGGGATGTTCTTCATCATGATCAATAAAAGCAGGAGCCCGAAAATCAGTATTGCCGGGAGGGCAGGGACAACAATCAGGATAACAAGATTTATCAGGATTAATAACAGCAGGAGCTCGTTAAGCCTTTCTTTCCCCAGAATAAATCGTGAGCATCCAAGGGAGGAGAAGAGGGTCCCCGGAATTAGAAATGCCAGTGAAATATTTCCACTGTGTTTTCCTGCTGACAAAAGGAGCAGCCACCCCTCATACGCCGAAGCCGGGATTAGAAGAATATACCCAAGAAAAAAGAGGAAAAGGAGGGTATAGTTTACCCTTCGGAAGGCGGCTCCCCAGGATTGTATCTTTAAGAATTCCGGTTTGTGGAATTCAAGGGCGGCCGAGAGGAGGGGCAGTTCTGCAAAAATAAGAATAATATAAAATCCGGAGGAGTTAAGCCAGGTTGAAAATATAAAAAAAACCAGAGCCGGGATCAGGAGGAGATAATACATTTCATATCCTCCGGCAGGCTTTTCCCCGATCTGATTTCAGAAATTTCCAGTTCATCATTTTTCAGTTCGTTCATAAGGAGTTTCGCTTTTGCCCTCTCCCCGGTAACCATACCCTCTGTTACCGCAATAAGATGAACACTGGTTCTTGAGGACCACATCTTCTCCGAGAGGAGGGCCAAATCCGGCATCCCCGAGATCACATAAAGGCTGCCCTCACCGGGGACCTTCTGTAAATCGGAAAACCCCTTTAGATCAAACTCAAGGTGGAGGGTGGTTTTATAGAGCTGTCTGAAATCTTTCATCTCTTCGATGGCCAATCCATCCCCACCCGGGAACCCATGAACCATAACCTTCTGCCCCGAAAATACGGTTGTATGGATTAACGCCAGGGTTGCCTCCAGGACGGTATCCTCACACTCGGGGCTCCTGGCCGGGTTTCTGCGATCCAGACAGATGTGAATCATCGATCCACCGATTGAATCGAAGGTTCTGATATAGGGAACCCCGGTCTGCATGAACCGGGGCCAGCTGATCTTTCGGACCTCCTCTCCCTCCCGGTACTCCCTCAGGCCTGAGAAGGTGTGATACTCACCATGACTTCCTGCCTGGCTTCTGCCCCGGCCGCCTGTGGCACTGTGACGGCCCAGGCTCTCCTTGAACTCCAGAAGCCGCGGGTAGATGTAAAACGTCCGCGACCAGATGGGCAGGTTGATGGAAATCAAACCTGTAAAGCCTTTCAGAGAGAGCTCTTCCAACCCCATTGTGTACACACCCCGGAGTCCCGTGTAAATATTCCGGTTGAACTCTTTTGTTTGTCCTGCCGGCAGGCTGAAGGATTCAGAGGGAAACTTCTGTTTATCTTTCAAATGTATCCGGGTGAACTTCAGCTTGATCGAAGGGACGGGTACAAGACCGGATCCGTTTATCCTTAGAATATAAGTTATCTCTTCATCTTTGGAAAAATGACCGGATGTGAAATCCTGGGAGTACCGGAGGTTTACACAATTGAAAATCAGAAGGACAAAATCCAGGAGGTAGAGAAGGTACCAGAATACGACCAGACGGATATACGCGCCTCCGAAATAGAGGGCCGAAAGGTGGAGAAGGATAGTGCCGACCGCAAAGAGGATTACCATCTCGGGGTGAAGCCGGAAGGGCCATTTCATCAGGGATTGAATCCTGCCGGTATCGGGATGCGGGATAAGAGCTTTTTGATAAACATTTCAACTGGTTTTCCCTCACTCCTTGCTTCGGGGCTTAAGGGGAGCCTGTGGCGCATAACCGGTCCGGCAGATTCAATCAGATCCTCGGGGATGATAAAAGCGCGGCCGTTTAGGAGAGCCCTGCCCTGAGCCAACCGGATGAGATGCTGAAGTCCCCGGGTGGATATCCCTGTCTGAAAATCAGAAGAAAGTCTGCTCTCTTTTCCAATGTTCACGATGTATGAAAGGAGGAGATCATCAATCCTGACCGATGAGATCAATCCTTTCAGTTCCTTGATTCGTTCGGGGGTGGTCACTGCAGAAATACGATCTTCCGGGAGTTCGGCCTTGAACTCCTTGAGGATCGATTCTTCCACTTTTTCTTCGGGGTACCCCGGGGATATGCTCAGGCCGAACCTGTCCAATTGGGATTCGGGCAGGTTATAGGTTCCTGCATACCACGTGGGATTCTGGGTTGCTGCAACAAAAAAGGGGGCGGGCAGGGGGGTTCGCACTCCATCCACCGTAACAGCCTCCTCCTGCATGGCCTCAAGCAGGGCGGATTGTGTCCGGGAGGGTGCCCTGTTTAATTCATCGGCCAGGAGGAACTGTTTGTGGATGGGACCTTTTCTGAAAATGAATTCTCTTTTCACCGGATCCCATATAGTCATTCCTGTTATGTCGCCGGGAAGCAGATCCGGCGTGAACTGTACCCTGCCATAATCCAGACCGCACCCCTTTGCCAGACAGCGGACCAGTGTTGTTTTACCTATTCCGGAGACATCTTCAATTAGTATGTGAAGACCCGAGACAAGTCCCAGGACCATCAGATTGACTATCTCTGGTTTACCAAGGAATCCTTTGGCTGTCTCTAAAGAGAGTTGCTTTATTGTTTCCGAGGCAGAATTGTATTTTTCCATATCTTGTCCCATATCTTGTTCCATTGTAACTACTCAGCACCAACCATGAATGGGTTTCCGGCAAAGACTCTTAAAAGCGCTTCCATTGCATGAACATCG
>JAEINK010000001.1 GCA_016342585.1 Spirochaetales bacterium | reverse complement strand
GATTCTCCCATGGAACTGTGACAGAGATGAGGTAAACAGGATTCAGTTCTACGGCCTATAGAATTGACGCTTACGTTATGCCCTTGGCCAATGGGATAAGGTCATGAATTATCTTGACCATCTCGAATTGACACCTGACAACAATGCTGCCGAAAGGGCTATTCGTCCTTTTGTACTTGGCCGGAAAAACTGGCTCTTCTCTGGCAGCCCGGAGGGAGCACAATCTTCCTGCTTCATGTTCTCTCTCATCGAGACAGCAAAGCAAAATGGATTAAATCCTTATGGATATCTGAATTATGTTTTTTCTCAAGCCCCGATGATCCATGACCATAATGCTTGGGAGAATCTTCTCCCCTGGAATATCCAGACTGATTTGCTGGAGCTGAAAGCTGGATTTCAGGCTTAAATTGACGCTTACTAAGCTATGGCTGAATAACGCATCCGTATGATTCTCAATATAATCTTCAATCTGACTCCAATAACCACTGTCATCTCTGATATCTTTGCATTGAGAACAGATAGGTAGAAGACCTTTCAAGTTTTTTATTTCTTCCAAAGCTTTTTCTGTTTTTTCTTTCTCAGATATTATTTTATCTGTGTAAATTGAAATATTGTTTTCATATGCAGTTATTAACTTAATTATTTGTTTTTCGGCAGTAATTAAAATTGCAATACAGATTATTAATGCTAATAAGGTAATAAAAAAGGAATACAACAGCTGGCGATTAAGTGTTTTATGCATTTTATCTTTTTCGATCTGTATCAAATCGTCAACATCATTTAGATAGACACCTGTAGCAATAATCCAATCGTAAGGTTCATACAGCTGGGCATATGACATTTTATGGGATATTTGATCACTATTCATTTCTTTGAAATAATAATCATAAAATAACTCACCTGATTTTTTGATTCCCTCGAGCTCTATTTCATATGGCTTGTTACCAACGATATCTTCAGTATTTGTTGAGAGCAACATCCCCTCTGTCTGTGTTAAATTAGGATGAACAAATCTGACAGCATATCCATCACCGCCATTATAATTATTAACTTGATTTATCCACACATACCCATCATTAACGAATCTTATATTTCGAATAACTGGTTTTATTCTTTCTTTAAAAAGTTGATCAAGAAGCTTTTCATTAATGTTTTCGTCTATGAACTGCTTATTATCAAAAAATAGACTCTTTTCTGATTCAATTAAATATATTACCTGTTCTATGGAATTTCGCATATATACTTTCTTTTCTTCAATAATAGCAGTAGAGAGTTGTTCAATTTTGGTATTATATTCAAGTTTCAAACTTCTTGAAAAAATTATAGATACTATAGAAACCAATAGCAGTATAGATAAAATTGATCCAAAATAAAAATATCTGCGTATTCTCTGTTTTTCGATAGATAAGTTATTTTCAATGTTTTCTGTGTCAAATATATTCATATCCTACCAGTCTTTAGTAAGCTGAAAAACGCCTTGTTAAATCTTAACCTGCAGGCCTGCACTTATATAATGAAACATGCTGAACGAGTAAACAGAGCCCCCACCATCTGATCCGCCTTCCAGTAGTCTATAACCGACCCTCAATTTCATATTTTGAGTGGGTGCATAGGCTATGGCCAGTTGGAAATCCTCTGCCCTGCCTTGAGGAACGGCCAGGCCGTCTCCTTTAAGGAGAATTGAGATTTCGGGTGTCATAAACCACTCGGCCGAAAGGTGAATCAGCGGGACAAACCCAAGATTTGAACGGGTTGCCTTCGTTGTCCCATTTTCCAGGGAAATATAGGCATCCCGGATTTTGCCTGTCAGGCCTGCTGCTATCCTTAAAGCGGGTGATTTATAAAAAGTATAGGCATAGGTTATCCGGTAACTGTTGAACTTGTAGGACGCCGTAAGAGGGGAACCTGCTGCAAATGTTTCTCCATAGAAATCGACATCCGTATCCAGGGGTCCGGTACTGTTAACCAGAAGAGGCGCATATAAAAGAAAGAGAGAGTGTTTGTTTAAGTCTATGCCAGTCTGAAGGCGATAATAGAATTTTATTTCCGGTGATAAATCATCAGCTAAAGAGATACGGGTTCCCGTATCAGCCGGGATCTGTACATCGTTATAACTGGTGATCGCCCCCCCTGATTCCACATCGAACCAGAAGGATAAGGGTAACGCGGCAAGCTGAACACCAGAGAACATAAGAATTGAAAGCATGATAATAAGAACAGTTTTGTTTTTAAGTTTCATGATAGCCTCCGGTATAAATTATAAGTATAAAGAGTAACAAAGAAAAGTAATTTTAAATTTCCAAATTATTCAGAAATGTCCTTATTCCTTCCGGAAGGCCTGTTGCCACCCTGCATCAGAACAAGACTGTCACATTTTACTCCGGAAAGGTCGGCCATGTAATCACATTTGATCTTGAGGATGAAAAAGATCCGTTCATCACTGCCAGGCAGTAAGGTTTCGAAATTCCCCTGACCTTTGGAAAGGATGATATCTACAGAATCATAGAGCTTTTTAAATTCAGCGGAGGTTTCAGGAAGTACGGTACCAGGATAGAGACTTCCGCTTGACATGATGGGAACGATTTTATCGAATCCGACAGCCCGGGCATCGTTAACCGTCGCATCATTTAAAACCGGTTTGTCCCTGAATGCTGCAGTGATCTTTAAATCAGGGTAGTGCTCTTTAATAACGTCCAATAAAAGCATGTCGAAAACGATTTCACCGCAGTTATCGCAGATAAGAAGCATATGGGAGGCCCTGGAAAGGGATAGTTTCAGGGTATCTATATCATAATGATCGAAACTTGTGTTTTCCATATTGTTCAGTTCATGTTCTAAATTAAAATCCCTGTAATCTTTGGCACCAAAGTCAATTATATTACCGGCCGCAGCTAATTGGAGACCGAACTCAAAGGGGTTCTTATGAGACTTCAATTTTTCCGACAGGCGCGGTGAAAACTTTTGAGCAAGATTATTTGATATCTCCTTCACATCCCGATAAATATCGTGGAAGGGAGGCAGGCCTTTTTCTTCTATAATAGTGTCTGCTACTCTTCGGACAACATGCTGCACAAGGAGGGGCTTGTGTTTGGACTCTTCTAGGACATCTTCTGCCTTTTTTATGGCTTTCTGAGTCTGGTTTTCATTCAGCCCGGCGAAAGATGAGGCAACTTTTGCCTGCTGGATAGAACATTTCCTGCAGCAGGGTGATATTTTTATCGTACAGTTGTTATTGAGTTCAGTGGTCATATCTAAATTAGTCATACCAACTTATACACTAAAAGGAAAAATTAATCATCAGTTTACAAAGTTATAGGATAATTTCTTCACCCTGACTTACATATTGAATTCGAGGATGTGTTGATTTTCTGGTCTGCCTTAAGTGGGTTCCATAGAAAATCGTTGTTTCGGAGAGGGACAAACCGTTTTTCAGAATATCCTTCTCGCTCATATGAACCTTTACCTTGTCGTCTGCCTCGCCATTGAGATCACAAAGGACAATTTCAGGTTTCTTTAGCAGTATATTCTTAAATTTATCATCCCAGCTTGTATCGGGGAGATAGCAAAAGCGATTTTTTTTATCATCATCAAGCAAAAATCCAAGAGTTTCCACATAATGAGCGGTTTCGAAGATATCGGCTGTATAAGGAGTTCGGCCATTATCGAAAAGGATGGACTCATTTTCTCTTACCGGTATAAACCTTATGTGATTTTCAATCCAGCCCGGAAGGGGATTCTCTTCTCCGAAAGCTGTGAAGGATAATTGGGTCAGTTTTTCTTTAATCCCGGCGGGACCATAGACATTGATGTTTTTATTCGATCCTGAAAGGCAGAGGTGGAGGCTCAGAAAGGGAAAGCCGAAATAGTGGTCTCCATGAAAATGGGAAATATAGATATCCTCAATCTCAGAAGGGTGAACTTTGCAGGTATAGAGTGATGAAACAATATCCGGCGGTGTCTCGATCAGGATAGTATGATCGATTACAAAACTGTTATAAGGCAGGCCCTGAGAGAATCCCCCTCCATTTCCCAGTATTTTAATGTTCATTTCACTACCTCATTTCCACCCCGGACCCTTTTTCATTCTGATAGAAACTCTATGATTTTCGAACTTGCAGGAGGGCAGCCTGGGCAGTATTTTTCCGCTCCTGCTGTGCAGATGCCTATACCACGAGTCGTTGTCAGTAATTTTTTTTCCTTGAATCCCTGTCCAATTTGGATCGATTTGGATTGAAAGCCATTGAAGAGCTCAGGATTCTTATTAGACAGTACTTTTAAGGCTGATAGAAGATGGCTGTGGCAGGCAGAACAGGCACTATCGTCATCTATGATTTCAGAAAATTGTTTTTTTAATGTTTTTATCTCTTCTGTTCTTAAATTGAGAGAATCCCTTCTGTGATTTGCAGATGTTTCTTTCAATTCAATGAGATCATCATCTGAAAAAAGGGAGCCCAATCCAAATTGATGAGCCAGGAGAATGTATTCCACTTCGTCCGGCCTGTAGCCAAGGAGTTTGGCAGCATAGGAGTCTATGGTAACAGGATCTTTGCCTATAAACAGTAGATTATGTTCCTGAGGACTGCCACCTTCCTCCCAGCCCGGATCTCCATTTAATCCGTCCACCAGGGCAAAGGCGGGTTTTATAAGGGTATTCAAGAGGGCAACGGGGCGATGTACACCCAGGCTATGATACCTTCGTTTTTCGGAATCGGGGATGCACCCTTTCAAGTTTTTCAAGGCACAGGTGATGTTGGTCTGTCCATGGCCTTTCAGCATGGGCAGGTTGATCAGGCTGCCCCCTTTTTCATTCAATTCATAGAGGGAGCGACATATCTTGAAACTCTCTCCATGGGTTTTCAGGCTGATCGCCTCGTCTTTTTTCAGATCTAGGAGCGGGATATTATACTTTTGGGATAATGTCTCATAACCGCATATTTTGTAAGCTCTCCCTGTGGAATCTCCCACCCATGAGCCTTCGGCGAAAGAGATATTCTTATAACCCGCTCTGTTTAAAAAAAGGATAAGACCTTCCGCCACGGCCGGAGTGGTGGTGGCCCCCGTTGAAGCGGGTTTTGCCACAACCAGATTGGGTTTTAAATAGATGGGAGCGCTTTTATCACCTAACCAATCGAGACAAGAGGATTCCTCCAATAAAAGCTGTATATCATCGAATATTTCTGTGCGTTTCCTGTTTTCTAACTGCCAAATTGTACTCATAAATTAAGAATACCATAAATTGAGAGGATTTTATCTATTTTTTGAGGAATTTCTTGACTTATCATTGTCGTTGTAATATAGTTTTATTGTACTAATAGATTAGTACAAGTAGGAGCGAGGATAATGAGATGGCAGAATTAGAATTAAAGAAACTCGAATTCAGCCTGGATCCGAAAAGCGGTGTTCCTTTTTATAAACAGATCATATTACAGGTCGAAATGGCTATTGCCGATAAGCGGCTCACCAATGGAGAGCAGCTGCCGACTGTACGAAGTCTTGCCGTAGATTTGAAAATCAATCCCAATACAGTGGCAAGAGCTTACAATGAGATGGAGATCAGGGGAATCGTTATGACTCAACAGGGGACAGGAACATTCATCAGTGACAAAAAGGTAGAGATGGACGCTGTAAAACGGGAGCAGATTCTCGGGGAGATAAGCCGTTCCTTTATTTCCAAGGCGGGATCCTATGGATTCACTCTTGAGGAGATCATAAGGTATCTCCAGGATATTGGTCAGGAAGTTACCTAAAAGGAGGTAGTCATGAATTTATTCCAGAATAAAATAAATCGAATAAAAAATCTTAAAACAATAAAACCCGCCAAGGATTTTCATTATAGTGCCTTGTCATTTGTGGTTCTAGGTATTTTTATAGGTGTCGGATATGTTCTCCAAATGTATTTAATTCCAGGGGCAGAGGCAGAAAGCCTTGTTCGAATGGCCACGGGTATTCTTGTGGGTGGTGCTTTCATTGCATCAGCCCCCATGTGGGTCACCGTCATTATAATGATTATCATTATGTGGATTTCAATGGTGGCATTTCTTGATATTTCTTACTATCTGATGGCTTTATCGGGTTCAATAGGTCTTATATTGTCCTCCAGTATTCAGATGATCTATCAGTGGGATAAGGTTGTTATCCTGCGGATGGGGAAGTTTAAAAGGGTCCACGGACCTGGTATCCATTTTCTACTGCCTCTGATTGATAGGATAGCTGCCTTTGTGGATACTCGAATCCGGGCCACTGATTTCAGTGCTGAAAAAACTTTAACAAAGGATACAGTCCCTGTACATGTTGACGCCCTGGCGTTCTGGATGATCTGGGATCCCAAACAGGCCGTCCTTGAGGTTGAGGATTATTTAGAAGCCGTGACCCTTTCCGCCCAGACGGCTCTCCGTGATTCAATCGGAAAACATGAACTATCTTCTCTTTTGTCGGAACGTGATGAACTCGGTAAAGAGATTCAGAAAGCCCTGGACGCTAAAACGAACCCCTGGGGTGTTACGATTTTATCCATAGAGATCACAGACATCATCATCCCCAAGGAACTTGAGGATTCGATGAGTAAACAGGCTCAGGCGGAGAGGGAACGACAATCCCGAGTTATTCTTGGTATGGCAGAAGTTGAAATTGCTGAAAAATTTGAGCAGGCGGCGGAAAAGTACAAAGATAATCCGGTGGCTCTTCAGCTGAGAGCAATGAATATGGTGTATGAAGGTATTCGACAGAACAAGTCATCCCTCATGCTTCTGCCTTCATCGGCACTGGATAATATGAACCTTGGTTCGGTTATGGGAACCGCCGCATTAAATAAAGTGGAAAACAGGTTTGACGAAAATAAAACGCATGATTCGAATGAAGTGACTGATAAAGAGAACTCTTTGGAGGGAGGAAAAGATGATTAAGATCGACAATGTCAGAAGAAATTATCAGGCTGGAGAAAGTGTTGTTCAGGCTTTAAAAGGTGTGAGTTTAGACATCGACAAAGGTGAGTTTCTATCAATTGCCGGACCTTCGGGGTCAGGTAAAACCACACTCCTTAATCTTATCGGGTGCATCGATGCTCTTGATGGTGGCGAGATCGCCATTAAAGGGGAAAATGTAACTAAGATGAAAAAGAAGGAGAAGACGAATTTCCGACGAATCAATCTTGGATTTGTATTTCAGACTTACAATTTAATACCGGTTCTTACAGCCTATGAAAACGTGGCCTTCGTTCTATCACTCCTGGACCTTAAGGAGAGCGAAGTACGGGAAAGGACCATGGCCATCCTAAAAGAGGTTGGACTTGAGGGTCTGGAAGACAGAAGACCATCCCGTCTTTCCGGTGGACAACAGCAGAGGGTCGCCATCGCCAGGGCTCTGGTGAAGAATCCTGAGATTATCCTTGCGGATGAACCAACGGCGAATCTTGATTCGGTCACTGGAGAGGATATTCTCAAACTGATGAAGGAGATGAACAGAAAGCATAATACAACATTCATTTTCTCGACTCACGATAAAATGGTTATGGAGTACGCTGATAGGCTTATTGTTCTGCATGATGGAAAGATTCAGAGTGATGAAAGGAGGAAATAATGAAATTCCTTATTTCTTTGGCTTTTAAAAACCTGACGAGGTATAAACGGCGGACATTGATAACTGCGGGGGCGATTGCCTTCGGTTTGATGATGTATATTTTTATTGATTCCATGCTCATGGGAGCCGAGATTGAGTCTGTACGAAACCTAAAATGGTATGAAACCTCTTCTGCCAGGATCTATGATGAGGAGTATTGGGATAACCGTTTTCAAAAACCCTTGGATTTGAATATAGAGGAGCCCAATAAAATTGTAGAGATGCTGGCCGGTGAGGGGATACCCGCCTCCCCACGGATAGTTCTATCGGGGGATATGATTCTCAATATGGATGATTTTGGGGAAGAGGGAAATCTGGCGGTTACTGTGACAGCCATCGATCCCGAGAGAGATTTTGATGTCTTTCACTATAGCGATACCCTGGTAGAGGGACGCTTCCTTAAACCCGGCGATGATGGTGTGCTTTTAGGTTCCTGGTTTGCCGAGGATATCGGGGCGAAGGTAGGGTACTGGATAACCGTTGTTACACGGGGAAAAGGTGGTTTTTATGAAGCCATGGATCTTGAGATACTCGGGATCGTGAATTGCCCCAACCCGAATGTGAATCGGACTTTGATCATGATGCCCCTGGATGTGGCGGATGATTATCTGGTGATGGAAGGGGCGGTAACTGAAATAAATATAAAATTGCCTGATACAGCAGATGTAGAGTCAGAAGTGGTTAGAATCCAGAATATGATAGAAGGAAACGGTATCGATGTTTTGAGCTGGGAAAACATGGCCCGGGATTATTTAGCCCTGGCGGAAGCAAAACGTGGAGGAACGGGGATGATACTTTTTCTCATCTTCATTATTGCTGCGGTAGGTATATCGAACACCATGCTCATGGCCATTTTTGAGAGGGTCAGGGAGCTGGGTATGATGAGATCTCTGGGAATGTCCGATGCAAAAATCCGAATTGCTTTTATGATAGAAGCTGCCGGGATTGGCATTATCGGTTCTCTTCTGGGGATCATCCTTGGTATTGCTGCCGATTTCTATATCATTTATGTGGGTATTGATTATGGGTGGCTCATGCGTGATATGGATATAGGTTATAGGCTTCAGAGTATATTCCGTGGCATGTGGAATCCGGGAACTATGGTGAAAGCCTTTTTCGCCGGAACAATTATTTCGACTCTGGTCGCCTATTTTCCGACTAACCGAGCCCTGAAAATGGATATTCCATCCTGTCTCAGGCATCAGTAGAGGAGGTTTGATAATGAATAACAGATTAATAAAAACCGCTCTGCGGAATATTTCCAGAAATAAAAGAAGATCCATCCTGTCGGCCGTGGCCATTGGTGTGGCCGCGATGAGTATAGTCTTTCTTTTCGCTATCATTGCCGGGATGAGTGATGATATGGCCGCGAATCTTAAAACCTATTATACCGGTTCCATTCAGATCAAGCATAAGGACTATGAAGAGTTTGAACGGTACAATCCTATACACCTGACTATAGATAAAGAAGCCATAAGTAAAATTGTGGCGTCTAACCCGGATGTGGATGCATGGGTGCCCCGCAATACATTCCCTTCAAGTATATACATAGGCGGTGCGAACTTTGGTGCCATCGGTGTGGGGGCAGATTTTGAGATGGAAAAAGGGTTTCAGGATTTTACTGAAATAGTAAAAGAGGGCCGCCTTCCTGAAAATGGAAAGAATGAAATGCTCATGGGGGCTGTTCTTGCTAAAGATCTTAAGCTCAAACTGGGGGATAAGGTTACAATCATTTCAACCACAGCCGCCAGAGGAAATAATGCGATTACCCTGGAAATCGTCGGTCTGGCTGGTTTTCCCGTGGGAAATCTGAATTCCAGTTATTTCTGGATTCCTCTGGATAGATCCCAGTACTTTTTAAGGATGGATGGCCATGTTCAGAATATCCTTGTGAATGTGAAAGCGGATGTGGATGAGCGAAAAGTGGCTGCGGCGCTGACAGCGGCTATTAAAGCCGAAACAGGAGTCGAGGTTGATGCCCGTTCATGGGAAGACCTCAGTACGACCTATGGTTTAATCAAGATGGCTCAGGCTGCCTACAACATCATGGCTTTTGTTTTCTTTCTCCTGGGGAGCACTGTAATCATCAATACAACCATGATGGTGATTTTCGAAAGGATGAGAGAGATAGGGACTCTTGGTGCTCTTGGGATGCATGGTAAGGAGCTGGTTAGGCTATTCTTCCTTGAAGGCGCCTTTATAAGTGCGATAGGTTCCTTCATTGGTGTGGTTCTGGGAGTGGCCGGTGTAATGGTCCTGTCCCGAGTCGGAATTGATTTTACCGATGCCATGTCGGGTATGGATTTTGAAATTTCATCGATACTCTATCCAAGACTCAGGTGGATAACTGTACTGATAGTGTTCATCTATTCTGTTGTGGTCGCCTCTCTGGCGACACTGATACCATCAAGAAAGGCTGCCAAAATCCAGCCTGTAGAAGCTTTACGATATATTTAGGAGGATATAATGAAACTTAAAACTATAATTATCCTGTTTGCTGTTTTTATAATCGTTCCCGGGGCCTTATTTGCCATTACTCCGGAGGAGATAATCAGAAGATCTGATGATATGCAGGTTTTTGAGACTTCTGCCAGTTCCGGTGAGATGAGGATCACCGACCGGTTTGGACTAAAAGTGAGTAGTTTTAACTCCTGGTCCCGGGGTGAGGATGAGTCGATCATCGAATTTACCTCAATTGCCGAAAGGGGGCAGAAAATCCTTCGAACAGAAGATGAAATTTATATCTATTATCCCGATGCAGAAGAGATTATAAGGATGCAGGGTTCGGCTCTTCGTCAGTCGATGTTGGGTTCGGATATTTCTTATGAAGATATGACGGGGGGCAACGACAGGGTCAGCCAGTACAGTGTCGTTCTCGAAGGGGAGGAGACGGTTGCCGGAAGGGCCTGTTATGTCCTTTTCCTGACAGCGAATACAAGAACTGTACCTTATCCCAAAGAGAAGGTCTGGATAGATAAAGAAACTTTCATGGTCTGGAAGGGTGAATATTACACAAAGTCCGGACGTCTTCTAAAAGAGATGGAAGTTCTCGATACCATGGTACTTGAAGGGCGTGAAATCCCCATCGAGACCAGGATCTCCGATAAGATGAAAAGGGATTCTGAAACCATTATGATAATTCATGAATTAGAGGTTAATATTCGGGTCGATGCCTCTCTCTTTTCTCTGGATGAACTCTCATGGTAAAGCGGTTTTTTACAGCACTGCTGCTCTTCGGAGCGGCAGTTTTTCTTTTTGCGGAAGGCTCCCTGACGATGGATTTTTCCATAATGAATACGGCAATGCGTACCAGAGCCGTCACTCTGGAAATACCTGTCGGTGAAACCATGCCTGTAGCAACAATTGGAGATTCATATTGGGGGTTGGGAACATCCGGTTCCGCCGGTATGGCTTTTAAATCCTCGGGAAATCGAAATGTGAAAGCCGAGGTAAGTTTTGATTTCAACTTTCCCGAACAGGAGTATGGGGGGGCTTCGATCCCCATCATTACCCTGGACAGGGCTTATGTGAAAGCACGGTTTCCGGTGTTAAGGTTAACGGCTGGAAAAACCAGATTAGGCTGGGGGGACGGGTTTGTCTTTAATTCGGGGGATGTCATATTTGGCAGTACAAGCCCCTATGTGGATCTTACGGCATCGGAGATACGGACAGAGACGGACTGGATGACTGCCATCAATATTCCCTTTGGGAGATTTTCCTTCCTGGAGGGATTGATCATGACCCCGGAAGCGGATGCGGATGCTGGAAAATATTTTGGTGAGATTCAAGATCTTTCTGCCGGGGGACGGATCTACACGAAGGTGGGGGGAATTAAGGTGGAGGCCGGCTATATGTTCCGGGGTAACAGTGACTCTCCTCTTCACAGACCTTACCTTGCACTGCAGGGAAACCTCGTAATTGACTGGTATCTCTCCGGTTCGGTGGCGCTTCCTGCGTCGCTCAATGCCTCTCAAGAGGAGATTGAGGATGGGTTGAAGGATTCATTCAATATAAGCGGCGGTTTATTCCACATACAGGAGCTGAACAGGGTCTCCTCCATGACTTTCAGGATAGAATCCCTGGTCATGCCTTTTATGGCGTGGGAGGAATCATCTCCTGCAACCACTGCGGAGATTCCAACCTATGGATTGCTTTTGTATCCGGAAATTTTATACCTACCTTCGGATACGTTGAGTCTCTCTTTACGTTCCGTTGTTTCTCCAATTGATATAAGCGCTCAAATAACAGCCGGTGGCAGCTGGAATATTTTTCAGGGTTTTTCCATACTCGGGTATGCAACTATTAATGCTGGAGAAAAGAGTGATACCTTTGCTATAGACCGCAGTAATGGCGTCTGGAGGGCTGGAACTGATATTGTCGACGGTTATGCCTTTTCTTTAGGAGTCAGCTATATCTATTGATAAAAACATAGACTGCCCGGTTCCAGAAAATCGGGCAGCAACTTTTTCATTTCAGGTTTAGGATCTAAGTTCTGATCTATTAAGAAGCCGGTATAAGGTATTCAGAATATCTCCGGGTATAAAAGGTTTTTGAATGAAAACCTCTCTTTTGGAATCCAGCTGTTCTATTAAATTTATCTTTTCCGAGTAGCCCGAGGAGTAAATAATTTTTAAATCTTTATATCGACTTTTAAACTCCGTGGCAAGGGAGTGCCCATCCATACCGGGGAGGATAATATCGGTTAATAATAAGTCTATTGTCATCTCTGTAGTATTTATTTTCTGTAAAGCGCTTTCAGCACTTTCAGCTTCAATAACCTTGTAACCCTCCCTTTTTATGGTTTTACATAAAAGTTTTCTGACCATCTCATCATCTTCCACAACAAAAATCGTAGCTGCATTACATACTTCATCTGCTTTTTGTCTGGTTTTCTTTACTGGAGAAATGACAGAATTCATTTCACTCAAGGAAGGAAAGTACAACCGGAAGCAGGTTCCTATATCCAGGGTACTCTCAACAGTGATATAGGCTCCATGCTGTTTAATAATACCAAAAACCGTTGATAATCCAAGACCGGTGCCTCTTTCACGTGGCTTTGTGGTAAAAAAAGGCTCAAAGATGTGATCAATTATAGATGGCTCAATCCCCTCACCATTATCACTTATGGATAAGAGCGTATATGCCCCTTTGGGGATAACCAATTTGTCTGTATTCAAATCATGTTCAAAGAGAATATTTTTAGTCTTTATTTTAATAACACCATTATTTTTGATAGAATCTCTGGCATTAATTAGAAGGTTAAGAATTACCTGCTCTATCTGGCTTTGATCTCCTGAAATAGGTTTAAGTGCATCTTCATTTTTAATCGTAAATGAGATCTCTTCGCCTACAAGAAGCTTTAACATTTTACTGAATTCATTAACTACCGCAGTCAGATCCAGTGGAACCATTTCAAGAAGCTGTCTCCTGCTGAAAGCTAAAATCTGACGAGTGAGCTGTGCGGCCTTGGTTCCCGCTTTTTCTATCTCCGTAAAACACTCTGATAAATCTGCATTATCCGTCACCATTGACATTCCCATCTCGGAATAACCGATTATCGGGACCAGAAGGTTATTGAAATCATGAGCTATCCCTCCCGCAAGCTGGCCGATAGATTCCATTTTCTGTGACTGATAAAACTGTTTTTGTAGATGAATATTTTCATCTATAAGCTTCTGCTCATCGGTAACATCCCAATTTACACCAATAAGCCTAATCGGTTTCCCATCACTATCATATTGAAGGGCTGCCGAAGCCTTGATATACCGGATTGTTCCATCCTTCAACACAATCCGGAATTGGTTTTTATATTTATCTTTGAGGCCTGAAAGGGCTTTCTCAAGAGCGATATCAGCATTTTCGATATCTTCCGGGTGAACGAATTCGCCCCAGGTTTCCTGATTAGGGATATCGACACCAAAAGTCAGACCATAGAGTTCACACATGTTTTTATCCCATAGGACCTCTCCTGTCACCAAATCGATATCCCAAATACCCATTTCCGCCGATTCTGTTGCCAGGTTCAGCCAATCTGCATAGTCTTGAAGTTGTTTTGCGGTCTTATACTCTTCAGTAATGTCCTCGCCGGCTGATAAAAATCCGGTTATATTTTCATTATCATCCCTGATAAGGGTGTTTCTCCACCTGAAAATTCTGGTTTTACCGTCTTTGCCTATTAATTCATTTTCGTTATGTTCGATTTCGTTAATGTGTCCCGAAAGAAGGTGATCGAAATATTTTTCTGTATCTTTTCTATTCTCATCGATAATGAAATTTTCTACCCAGTTTTTACCAATTAATTTTTCTTGAGGATAACCTAAAAAATCACAGGCCATTTTATTAATTTTTGTAATTTTGTGATTCACATCCAGGGCAATAAATAGTGTAGAGGTTAATTCAAAATATCTCTCTGCGTCAGATTTCACCCATTTATTATAATGTCTTTTGTACTGAATAGATATAGAAGATAAACTTTTATATAATAAGTTGTCAGAAAATGAAATCAATTGTATCTTTATATGATGCGAAAAACCGAACTACTTAGCCGATTTTCAATCACTGAAGATGAATTTAACTGTGCAGGACTTGATTGGAAAGAGCTGAAGAAAATAGAAAAAGATTATGAAAAAATAAGGCCGACCCTGGATTCAGTAGGTCGTTTTGCCATTGATCAGATGATTGGCAGTCCTTCTATCCACTCTTTGAATTACCGGCTGAAAGATACGAATCATTTAATAGAAAAAATAATTAGAAAGCGACTGGAGGACTCATCCCGGGTCATTACCCTGGAGAATTATAAGGATGAGATAACCGATCTTGTTGGTATCAGGGCACTTCATCTTTTCAAAGAGGATTGGCAGGGTATTCATAAATATATTTGTGAAAACTGGGATCTGGCTGAAAAGCCGGTAGCCTATGTGCGTTATGGAGATTCAAAGCGAATTACCGATTATTATCATAATAGTGATTGTCTTGTTCAGGAACATAAATTCGGATATCGTTCGGTTCACTACCTTCTCCGTACAAGACCAAAAAATGAGGACTGTCTGGTTGAAGTACAGGTAAGGACTCTCTTTGAAGAAGCCTGGGGAGAGATTGACCATAGGGTCAGATATCCTCAGGATCAGGATAACGAACTTTTGGTTAGATTATCATCTATTTTAAACAGGCTTGCTGGTGATGCCGATGAACTTGGTTCCTACATGCGATATTTCAGGATAAGGGATAAAAGGCGGCAGAGAGAACATCAAAAGCAGCTGGATCAAAAGAATGAAGTAATAGAAAAACTTAAAATTCAGATCGCAGAACTGGCTATTGACAGCAATTCAAAGATGGAAATCAGTCGAAACCTTGAGGACCTTTCGGAAGAGAAGGCTGATGAAAATGATAATGACATGGATTTTCCATGGCTTAATTCTTTTCTGGACAGTGAGCTTTTTAAGGGGCTTCAGAATAGCTTAAATGATTATTTTAGCTCCTCATCATTTAAACCCATTGATATCTCCGAGAAGGAGTTAAAATTAATTCTTGAAGCACAGAAAGAGCTGGTCGGTGCTATGGGAGATGATCCTGCGAAATTACTCAATATGTTAAGTGAAAACAATGGTGAGAACCTTCTGGTGCAAATTCCTGAATCACATCAACCTCTCGGGGATGAAGAAAAATAATTTTGAATAGTTTTTAGTTGATTATAGTGGTTTTAGTACCGCAATTGCGACAGAATTGGCCTTTCAGGCCGGTTATCTGTGTGTTGTAGCCATCTCTTTTGATTAAAAGGTTTCCACATTCAGGGCACAGGCTGTTTGAATTCCCTTCGGTAACATTTCCCGGGAAAACGAAATTCAAATATTTTTGGGCTGTTTCTACAAGTTCGAGTAAAGCCGCTGGTTTTGTTGCGGGGATTAAATATTTGTAGCTGGGGTAGTAGGCGGATAGGTGATAGGGGATAGCTGGATTAAGGTCTGCCAGGAAAGCCGCTATTTCGGAGATCTCTTTTAGAGAATCATTTTTTCCCGGGATAACCAGAGTGGTTACCTCTATATGGATCTTTTCTGCTGCCATTTCAATAAAATCTAAAACCGGCTTTAGTTTTCCTTTTAGCTCCTTTCTGTAAAAATCATCGGTATAACACTTCAGATCGATGTTGGCGGCATCTAACACCTCGATCAGTTCCCGACCTTTTGATTTATTGATAAACCCATTGGTTATCAAAACATTTTTTAATCCATTTTGCCTTGCCAAATCCGATGTATCCATAAGGTATTCATGGTGGATCAGTGGTTCTGAGTAGGTGTAGGCAATACCGAAGGACCCCTTCTCGGCGGCCCTTGCGACAAGTTCTGCCGGCTTAAGTTTTATTGAATTTATTGAGTAGTTATTTTGCGAAATTGAGTGATTCTGACAAAAAGGGCATTTTAGATTGCACCCGAAAAAACCAGCCGAAAGAATATGCTTTCCGGGATAAAAATGGTAAAGTGGTTTTTTCTCGATAGGATCCATACCTAATGCAGAGAGTATCCCATAAGAGCTATCGATGATTTTATCGCCCTTATTCTTCCTGACCCCGCATATTCCCTGTTTTTCGGAAGGAATATCACAATTATGCGGGCATAGGGTACAGACAACGTTCATGTTAGTGGATTGCGTTGGAGTGGACTTTCAGAGCTCTATCAATCGATTTTTGTATATAATCAGTGACCTTGTTTTTATCAGCATCCGGTAAATTTTCAAACCTCATGGCCAGGGTTTCATTATTTCTTACAACACCAACAGAAATAGAGAGGATCTCTTCACCAATACTCAATGAGCAGTAATCAATAATTTCTTCACTGGCAAGGTCCTGAGTGAGTTGGGGATTATCAGGATTAAAGGATAAACCGCCGGGACTCAAGTCTACCAGTGTTCCTGAAATAATCTTCATACTTCTGGGATGATTAAAGATAAAGTCCAGATTATCGAACGCTCTGGGAAGATACCTTCTGGTTAATCTGTGATCAAAGAAGAGATTGTTTTTACTTAGAACCGAGAAAAGAATATCAAGTTCCTCGGGATCAGTCAGACTTTCATGCAGAATTCCTGAAACCTGAAGATGGCTGGCCTTTGAAGCCTCCTCAAAATCGAAGGTACTTCCTTTGAGGATGAAGAACAGAGTCTGTTTTCTTGAACAAATTTCACGGAGGACAATTAAAAAAGGTTTCCAGTGGCGTATGAAATCAGCAGCACTAAAAAAGACAACGTCCGGACGTATCTCTTCAAGGTTATCCATGGCTTTAAGAGGATTTGTATAATGCATAAACTCGAAACCAAGCGGAGAGAGGTGGTTAACCAGATTCTCCGTGATTTCATTGTTGTCAATTACGGTCAGGGTTTTCATTCAGTACCTAAATTTCTCACTTCGTAGTTATCAATATACCATATTCCCATACTTTTTTGAAGCTGATAAGTATATTGTTTTAGCTCTGTAAAATCTGAATATTTGATCTTGACGAGTACATCCACTGTCCCCTCATTTTCGGTATAGGTGGTCTTCAATATTCGAAACTCGTGGGGGATAACAAGAAGATCCTGATCAATTGTCTCGGCTTGAAGGGACTGTCTGTACTCTTCGATTTGAAATCTTCTATCAGCTTCTGATCCTCTTCTATATTTAGCCTCATTTCCCGGATTTCTCAAGTATAAGGATTGGAGATCGAGGTAGAGGAAGAATTTCTCCCACTGGCTGCGCTGCCGGGCATTAATCACATAAGAGACCACCTGATCCGGAGAGAGGGCTTCGGCCCTAAGGATAGCCCCGGTTTCCTCTTCGATACGATCCATTACAGGATCGGTAGACGTTGAAGGCCTTACCGAAAGGCTCAAGGTGTTGGAATAAAAAGGCGAGCCCGAGGAGACGAGTTCCGGATAAAATTGTGCCTGAAGCCGGTACTGTCTCGACTCGGTGATGTCAATAAAATCGGAAAGATCTTCAATAAAGCTGTAGGCCTCACCCGGTTCTAATGATATTTCACGAAAGAAGATCTGTCTATTGGTATTCCTTTCCATTATAAACCGATCAGAATGTTCGATCTCTCTGTGTTGAAGGGTCTTCAAAGAAAAATCAATACTGAAAGGTCTTAAGTCTGCCAGCTTGAATCTGTAAGTTTTCATGGAATTATTTGTGATCTCCACTTTTATATATATTGGAGAATCAGTATAGTATATAGACCTGTCATAATACCTTATACTGAAATCAATAGCCGGATTTAGTTCTTCGGCGGCATACAGGCTGAAAATGCCCGTAAAAACCATTATTGACAGGATGAGAAAGATAAAAGCTTGTTTTTTCAAAATAAGCCCCCAGAAATCAATTTGAATAGTATACAATACTATTTTCGGAAGAAATCATGAGAACATTATTCATAAAAACACTAATTAGTGAATTACGGAAGGGAGTTGAGTTTAAGGCCCTTGTAAAACAATTTGGATCCGGCTCCTGGCCCCTGGATATACAGGGAACAGAAGGTGTTTTCAGACATATGGTCATGGACCTCCTCTTTTCCATCCAGAAGCATCCTGTTCTTATGGTATATCCACGGATAAAGGAGCTTAGCGAAACACTGGGAGATCTGACGCTTTTCGAATCCTCTCAGGCCATATTTCCTGAATTGAATACCATTCCATACAAGGGGGTCTCTCCTCACACAAGAATCATGGGAGAGAGAGTTTTAACCCTCTCTCGACTGCTGAATGGTGAGAAACTTCTAATCTCCACAACTGAAAGGTGCTTTTTAAGTCCTCTTCCCCCACCTGAATGGCTTGAATCCAGGATCATTTCTCTCAAGAAGGGTGATGATATAGATCTCATGGAGATCGAAGAGAAACTTAGCCAATTCGGATACCTTCGGGTTCCACGGGTTTCAGTGGAAGGCGAATTTGCTTTAAGAGGAGAAGTCCTAGATATTTTCATGCCGGGAATTGATCAGGCCGTTCGAATCGTTTTTGAGTTCGATGAGGTCGAAGAGATCAAACTCTTTTCTACGGATAACCAGTCATCATCGGTAAAACTTGCGAGTATCGACCTTTATCCCATGCGTGAGATAATCTGGGATGAGGAAAGAATTGTAGGACTTGAAAGGTTTTTTAAAAAAAAGGATAAACTCACAAAGGGTGCCAAATACCTTATCGATATGATCCGTGATACAGGAGCCTGTCCCCATGAGGAGATGCTTTTCCCTTTTTCCTTTGAAAACCCTGGCCGGTTAACAGATTACCTTCCCGGCGATGCCCCTGTCGTTTTTTCAGGTCTGGAGAGAATGGAGAATTATCATGATACCTTAAAAAAAGAGTATTACGAGATTTTCATGAACCTCCCTGCTGAAGCGGATTTTCTACCCGCACCGGATCTGATTTTGAGGAATTTTCGATCGGAACAGGAAAAAGTAAAGCGGTCCATCCGTTTTTTTGATATACGGGATAATAACAGAAAAAAAGAGAGACTGCATTTTACCTACGAAGGACCTAGATCATTTTTTGGAAACATTCCTTTTTTCAAGGAAGAACTGGACAGGCTTATCGATTCAGGCTATAAAATTGGTATTTTCGCTGAATCCGAAAGTCAGGCTACCAGGATAGAACAGCTCCTTTCTGAGTATAAAATAGAAATAATTCCCCATGGAATTTCCCATGGATTTACCCTTCCAGATTTAAAATACATTGTCATTCAGGAAAACGAGATATTTGGCCGTAAAAAAAGGGTTGCTCAGTCGGTTAAAAGGGCAAAAACCGAGGCTATCGATACCTTTGTTGAGCTTAACACCGGGGATTTCGTCGTTCATATTAATTATGGCATCGGACGGTTCGAGGGGATCGAGCGTATTAAGACGGCTAAAACCGAAAGGGATTATATTAAATTGGCCTATGCAGATGATGAAACGATTTTCATCCCCATAGAACAGGTAAATATGATCCAGCGTTATATCGGTTCCGAGGGAAGAGTTCCGGCATTGGATAAGATTGGTGGAAAATCCTGGGAAAAGAAGAAAAACAGGGTACGAAAATCTGTTGAGGATCTGGCAGACCATCTTATCAAGATTTATTCGCGAAGAAAAAAAGCGGTTGGTTTCTCCTTTCCAAAAGACACGGACTGGCAAATTGAATTTGAGGCAGCTTTCCCTTATCAGGAGACCCGGGATCAGCTTAGCTGTGTAGAGGATATAAAGGGTGATATGGAAAGCCCCAAACCGATGGATAGACTTGTCTGCGGGGATGTTGGTTATGGCAAAACTGAGGTTGCCATGAGGGCGGCATTCAAGGCTGTCGTCGGTGGAAAACAGGTCGCCTTCCTTGCTCCGACGACGATATTGGCTGAGCAGCATCTGGAAAACTGTCAAGAGAGATTTTCCCGATTTCCTGTGAAATTCGGAATGGTATCAAGGTTCGTCACAAAGAAGGAGCAGAAAGTTATCATCGAAAGTGCCGGGAAAGGTGAACTCGATATTTTGATAGGAACCCACAGGCTGCTTCAGAAAGATGTTAAATTCAAAAATCTTGGATTGATTATCATCGATGAAGAGCAGCGGTTTGGTGTAAAACATAAAGAGAGGTTCAAAGAGATGAAAAGCTCTGTGGACTGCCTAACCCTTTCGGCAACACCAATACCAAGGACCCTGCATATGTCCCTCCTCAAGATCCGGGACATGTCTCTCCTTACAACGGCCCCTTCAAACCGCAGGCCCATTGAAACGTTTATTCGTGAGTTTGATCCGGAGACGGTGGCCGAGGCTGTAAGGAAGGAATTGAAGAGGGGCGGCCAGGTTTTTTATCTTCATAACAGGGTTGAAACCCTGGAAGAAGTTCAGCTCTTCCTTACAAAGCTCATTCCTGAGGCCATGATAGAATCGGCCCATGGACAAATGACACCAAATCAACTTGAAGATAAAATGCACCGATTCATTCATGGTAGTTTTCAGGTCCTTGTCGCCACCACAATAATTGAGAATGGTATCGATATCCCCAATGTAAATACAATAATTATTGACAGGGCAGATATGTATGGAATCAGTCAGCTTTATCAGCTTCGAGGACGGGTAGGCCGGTCGGATAAGACCGCTTTTGCTTATCTTCTTTACCCTGAGCAGAGGGCCCTCTCTGAGATCGCCATGAAGCGTTTACAGATTATAAGTGACTATACCGAACTTGGATCGGGTTTCAAGATTGCCATGAAAGACCTTGAAGTCCGCGGGGCGGGTAATCTTCTCGGGCGGGAACAGTCGGGAGATGTCATGGCTGTCGGTTTTGACATGTATATTCGTCTTCTTGATGAAGCAATCAGGGAGATGCAGGACGATCCGGAAGAGAGACTGCCGGAAGTGTATATGGAGCTTGTCTATACTGGTTTTATTCCGGATACCTATATTTCAGAGCCTGTTGAAAAAATGGAAATTTACAAAAAAATATCGTCCATTCAAAATCAGGATGAGTATGACAGGGTTCTCTTCGAATTAGATGACAGGTTTGGCCCTATACCGGAAGAGGTCTTAAGTCTCCTTTCATTGTCGGAAATACGAATAATCTGTGGAAAACTCAAGATATCCTCGATTAAAGAACGAAGCGGAATTGTGGAAGTCGAATTTGGTCAGGTGGCACTCATATCGATTGATAAGATCATGAGACTTATCCGGGAAGGTGGAAAATCCGTTGCTCTCGACCCGAGACGTCCTCAATATATCCTTCTAAAAACTGGTAATATTGGGCTTCAGGAAAAATCCGAGTTTATTAGAGACCGATTATCCAGGTTGCTTTGATATAGATTTCTTAGATACAGGACGGATTATCTATTAATATTATAAAAAATTAGATAATTCCTTTAAAATATTTGAAAAATCTGCCATTGATAAAACCTTACCAATCAGGTAAAATAGGGTATGGATAAGACAGTTTTTAGGGGTACTCGAGAAATACATTCATATGTTATACGTGGCGGCCGGATGAGTAAGCTTCATCAGAAAGCCTACGATGAATTAGGCCCTAAATACTGTATACCCTACGAAGAGCAGTTAATTGATCTTAAAAAATATTTTCCCAAAGGTGAAATCATCCTTGAAATAGGATTCGGAATGGGGTTGGCGACGGCCGCTATAGCCGATAAAAACCGGGATAAAAATTATCTGGGGATAGAAGTTCACAAGCCTGGTGTTGGAAAACTGTTATCTGAGATTGGAATAAGAAATCTGGATAATATGAGAATTATTAATTTTGATGCGGTCAAGGTAATTGATAATATGATTCCGGATGGATCCTTTGATGGAATTCACATCTTTTTCCCGGATCCCTGGCCAAAGAAGAAGCATCATAAGCGGAGACTTGTTCAGGCCCCGTTTATCAAGAAGTTACTGCCAAAGTTAAAGAATGATGGGTATATCTACTGTGTTACTGACTGGGAGGAGTATGGAGAACAGATGCTTGAAGTTCTCATATCAATTCCAGAGTTGAAAAATCAGTACGAAGATTGGGCAAATCAGCCTGTTTGGCGTCCTGAAACCCGTTTCGAAAGAAAAGGACTGGACAAAAGCTATAAGATTCGGGAAGTTTTTTTCCGAAAATTGATCTCACAAAAAAATTAGGATTGTAAAATCTTAAAGAACAGGCCTCTTGTCGGGCTTTGCTATGCAAAAAGGAGTTGAGAATGGATCTGAATAATAAAATTAAAGAGTATGTTGATCTGGCGTTAAAGAGCAATCAGGTTTCACCAGAATATTATAATAATTATAATGTCAAAAGAGGTCTTCGAAACGCTGATGGTACGGGTGTTCTTGTTGGTCTTACTAAAATCGGAGATGTTCATGGATATATCGTCGATGAAAATGAAAAAGTTCCCGTAAAGGGACGTCTTCGTTATCGTGGTATTGAAATTAAGGATTTAACTGCTGGATTTCAAAGGGAAGGCCGTTTTGGTTTCGAGGAAACCTGTTTTCTAATTCTTTTTGGAGAGCTTCCTTCAAAGAAACAGCTTCAGGAATTTGAAGAGTTTCTTGGTGAAAGCAGAACTCTCCCCGATGGGTTCAAGGAGGATATTATCCTGAATACATCGAGTAATAATATCATGAACAAGCTTGCCAGATCCGTCCTCGCTGCCTATTCGTTCGATGAAAAGGCTGAAGATTACTCCCTTCAGAATGTCCTTTTTCAGTGTATACAACTAATTGCCTGGTTCCCAACAATTGCCACCTATGCTTATCAGGCAAAATCACACTATTTTGATGGAAAGAGTCTTTTCATGCACCGGCCCGATACCAGCCTGTCTACAGCGGAAAATATCCTGCGAATGTTACGACCGGACAGTTCTTATACAAAGCTCGAAGCCGAAATGCTGGATCTTATGTTGATCCTTCATGCTGAACATGGCGGGGGTAATAACTCGGCCTTCACAGTTCGAGTCATATCTTCAGCCATGACCGATACTTATTCTGTAATTTCGGCAGCTATTGGTTCCCTAAAAGGGGCCAGGCATGGTGGAGCCAACCTGAAGGTCCTCCAGATGATGGAAGATATTTCCAAAAACGTTGATGATGTATCGGATAAGGAAAAACTCAAAGAGTATCTGAAAAAGATATTAAATAAGGAAGCATTTGATAAATCCGGACTTATTTATGGAATGGGACACGCTGTATATACTCTTTCGGATCCACGAGCTGTTGTTCTTAAACGAAAGGCTCATGAACTTGCGGAAGTGAAAGGGATGACTGAAGAGTTTAAAATGTATAAAAATATTGAAGCTCTGAGTAATGATGTTTTCAAGGAAGTTAAGGGTGTGACAACCGATATTTCTGCCAATGTTGATTTTTATTCCGGTTTTGTTTATACAATGCTTGGTATTCCTTCGGAGATGTTTACACCTCTTTTTGCCATTGCAAGGATTCCTGGCTGGTGTGCCCACCGATTAGAAGAGATAGTTGGTGGTGGAAAGATAATGCGGCCAGCTTACAAGAGTATTGTAAAAGGTAAACCATATATAAGTCTCGAAGAAAGAGAGTAAATCGAAGATGCAGGTTTCATTACCTGCCTCTATGATAAAACATAAGAAAAGCCCTGCTGATTATCTAAATCAAAGCAGGGCTTTTTTTGTGTAATGACTATCTGAAATTAATCCAGATAGGGTAATAATCGATTAATCTTCATTCGCCTTGGATGCAGCGATTACAGCTTCTGCAATCTTACCTGAGATAGGATCATAATGATCAAATTCCATCTCGAAGGATGCTGTTCCGGAAGTAATAGAGCGAAGGTCGATCGAATATCGAAGCATTTCTGCTTGAGGAACCTGAGCATCAATCTCAGTAATACCACCGCCCAGAGCCTCCTGACCAAGTACACGGCCTCTTCTACTGGATAGATCGGAAAGTATATCCCCTACGTACTGCTCATCTGTAAAAACACTCAAATTAACAACTGGTTCAAGAAGAACGGGTCTGGCTTTCTCAACAGCAATTTTCAAGGCACCTTTTCCTGCCAGTTTGAATGCCATTTCCGAAGAGTCTACAGGGTGTTCTTTTCCATCGACTATCCTTGTACCGATATCAACAAGAGGATATCCTGCAAGAAATCCCTCTTCCATGGCTTCGACAATTCCTTTTTCGATACCGGGCATATACCCCTTGGAAATTGAGCCACCCTTGATAGCATTTTCAAATTTCATCTGCTCACCTCTTGGAAGAGGAGAAATAGCCATAACAACACGACCATATTGCCCATGACCACCCGACTGTTTTTTATGGGTGTACTCAGCATCGGCTGTTTTTGTGATGGTTTCCCGATAGGCAACACGGGGAACTCTTGTTTCTATTTGGATCTTCTGTTTATCCTTGATTTTATCAAGGATAATATTCAGGTGAAGTTCTCCCATAGCAGAAACTACAGTCTCTTTTGTTTCTTTGTTAAAATTAATCTGAAAGGTAAGATCCTCTTCAGCCGCCCTGTGAAGAGCCTGATTAAGTTTATCTTCTTCTTTCTTTACAATTGCGTTAACAGCTACCGAATGGACCGGCTGTGGCAATTTAAGTGGTATATAAGAAATTTGATTATCAATAGAGGCAAAGGAACCATTAGTGTCTATGTGTTCCATTTTGCTAAGAATTGCCAAATCTCCTGCTGTGACCTCTTTTCTTTCACTAATATTCTTACCTTCACAGGTGTAGATTTTTCCAATCTTTTCCTTTTTATCAATTTCCATATTGTACATTTCTGTATCAGCATGAATTATACCGCTCATTGCTTTGAAAAATGAAAGTTTTCCGGAAAACTGGTCGATGGTTGTTTTAAAAACCATGAGTGCAGGAGAACCTTTCGGATCGATGGGAACTAAAATCTCTTCACCTTTAGAATTAATGGCTTTTTCATTAAAACCAAGGGGGGACGGGCAGCTTGTTACAATGAAATCAAGAAGAGAAGCAATGCCACTTCCTGTTTCAGCATTGCCACAGATTACCGGTACAAATCTGTTCTGGGCAATTCCCGCTTTCAATCCAGTTGCAAGATCTTCATCCATTAGAGTTCCATCTTCAAAATATTTTTCAAGAATGGTATCATCACCTTCGGCGGCAGTTTCTATCAAAGCAACCTTATACTCTTCAGCTTTCTCAGTGTAATCAGCGGGAACAGCCTCACCCTTTTCCTTACCATCACCTGGAGTAGAGTAGGCTTTGTTCGTGATCAAATCGACAACACCCTTGAATTCTGCGCCCTCTCCCATGGGGAAATTGACGGGGATGAAGGGGTACTTGAATTGGGATGAGAGATCTTCAAGCACTTTTGAAAAATCCGCTCTTTCCTTATCCATCTTGTTGATGAAAACAATTCTTGGCATCTCTCTGACATTCAATCTTCTCCAGAGCTTGATTGTTTCGATCTGGACTCCCGTATCGGCTCCCACAACCATGATTCCGGTCTCTGCTGTTCTGAATGCTGCAACAACTTCACCAACGAAGTCAGATGCACCCGGAGTATCGAGAAGATTGATTTTTGTAGATTTCCATTCTGCATTGGAAAGGGAAGTATGAACAGAAATCCCTCTTTCTTTTTCTTCAGGAGTGTAGTCACTTACAGTCTTGCCGGAGCTTACCAACTCTGCTTTGGCAATTGCGCCTGAGGCAGCGAGAATATTTTCCAGTAAAGTGGTTTTGCCGGTACTCCCATGGCCGGCTAGAGCCACATTTCTAATGGCGTCGGTTGAAAAACTCATAACGTCTCCTTATTGTGTTACAGATAATCCTAAATATCATACCACAGCAGGAGGGGATGTCAATAAAAAGAGATGTTAAGTATTATATTTCGATTAGGAGAGTCTAACTAATTTTATAAGGCTGCTAAATACCGCCTGGCTTGGGAGCGAAGTGTGAGAATTCCATTCCAAAAGTTCCTCTTCCCTGAGTAACAGAGCGAAGGGATGTTGAGTATCCGAACATACTGGCCATGGGGGCTTGTGCTCGAATATGCTCAATAGTGGGTTTTGATTCAAGACTTGTTATTATGCCACCACGGGTGGTGAGGTTGCCGATAACTTCTCCTACATAATCAACAGGCGTCATTATATCCAGGTTCATAATTGGTTCAAGTAAGGCGGGGGAGGCTTTACGGCAGGCTGCATCAAAACCCATGGAACCTACAGCTTCATACGCGAAGGGAGAAGCGGTAAGCTCCGAGTATTGAACCCCGATCAGGGTAACCCCGATATCGATGGCCGGGTAACCGTACATGATTCCCGAACTGAAAGCATTATTCACTCCCCTTGTGACAGCATCAAGCATCTCTCGGGGAAGTTCTTTTTCACCTATTTCACTGGTGAAAATATTTCCTGAACCTCGTTCCAGCGGAACAACTTTCAGTGTGATTTCTGCCATATTCTCCTTACCTGCAATGAGTTTCTGGAATTTTTCGGTGTGAACAACTTCTGCGGTAACCGACTCTCTGTAGGAGACTTGAGGGTTACCGATGTTAGCCCCAACCTTGAATTCCTTTGTCACACGAGTCACAAGTACATCAAGATGCAACTCTCCCATTCCTGAAATCACAAGCTGACCTGTATCATCATTTTCCGAAATTGTAAATGTGGGGTCTTCTGTACTTAAGGTCTCCAGAGACTTTTTAAGCTTATCCCTGTCGGACATTGTTTTAGGTTCAATGGCAACAGCAATAACAGGTTCCGGGAAGTTCATATTTTCTAAAAGTACCTGAAACCCTTCACTGCCAAGGGTATCTCCAGTCTGGGTAATTTTTGATCCTATCAAAACACCGATATCACCTGCAGATAAGGATGAAAGATCTTCTGAACGGTTGGAGTGCATCCTTAATATTCGGTTTACTCTTTCCCGTTTCTTTTTATTTATGTTATAAAGGGTCGCCCCTTTTTTTATAGTTCCCGAATAGACTCTAATGAAGGTCAATGGGCCGGCTTCTCTATCTGCCTGAATCTTGAAAGCAAGAGCAAGGGGTGGACCATCTATCTTTCTGTCAATCTCAACTGCCTCTTCGGTTTTAACCGAATGTCCTATGGCATTGGGAACATCATCAGGACAGGGGAGAAAGTCAATTACAGCATCAAGAAGGGTTTGAACCCCAATGTTTTTTAAGGAGGCACCTGTGAAGGTTGGAATAATATTTCGCTCAATCGTCTCTTTTCTAATTACCTTTTTTAGAAGATCTTCCGGAATAGGTTCGCCTTCCAGAAAAAGTTCCATAATTTCATCCGAGTAGGACCCTAGTCCATCGAGCATGGCATCGTACCATTTATCAGCAAGCTCTTTTCGTTCCGGAGCGATTTCGGAAAACTCAAAATCCATTCCATTAGTTTCTTTATTCCATCTGATTTCACGCATATGAATCAGATCTATGATCCCCTCAAAATCTGATTCAGCCCCGATGGGAAGTTGAAGAATTACAGGGTTGGCCCTCAGTTTAGTTTTCATATCTTCAACGGCTGCGAAAAAATCTGCACCGATTCTATCCATCTTATTTATAAACGCCATTCTTGGAACATCGTAAGTGTCTGCCTGATGCCATACTGTTTCTGATTGAGGTTCAACACCCCCTACAGCACAAAAAATAGCAATTGCTCCATCGAGTACCCTTAGTGAACGTTCGACTTCAGCTGTAAAATCTACATGGCCCGGAGTATCGATAATATTAATTTGATTATCCTTCCAAAAACATGTGGTGGCTGCAGAGGTAATGGTAATTCCCCGGTTCTGCTCTTGTTCCATCCAGTCCATGGTGGCTTCACCGTTATCTACTTCACCTATTCGATGACTTTTTCCAGAGTAATAGAGGATTCTTTCTGTCGTCGTTGTCTTCCCCGCATCTATGTGGGCCATAATTCCGATATTGCGCATTTTCGTGGTACTCATGGGGTGGATATTAGCATAAAACCCTTTCTTTGTTAAAGAGTATATTGTTTTTTGAAGCCGATAAGTATAAAGTAAAATGGATGAAAAAAAGGCAAATAATTATAAAAGTAATTTTCATATTTTCAATATTTTCAATATTACCTGCAGAAGAAACTGTTATAGACGGTATGCCTTCGAATAAAATAGTGGAGAGGGTTGAGCCTTTAAAAGTTGGCCTGGTACTCTCTGGAGGGGCAGCCCTCGGGTTTGCTCATATCGGCGTCTTGCGTGTTATTGAAGAGCTAGGAATCCCCATCGATTTAGTAGTTGGAAACAGTATGGGCGCCCTGGTTGGGGGCTTGTATGCTGCCGGTTATTCTCCTGAGGATATGATCCGGTTTTCGGAGCGACTGAATTGGAACATGATGTTCATGGAATTAAACAGGAGCTCTACTGGAACGGTTTTTGATGGCGCTCAGGATCTTCTTACCTTGAATCTTGATGATACAGGTTTCCTTCAGGATGAAGGAATTGTTGATGATCAGAGGATCTGCTCCCTTCTTTCCAGGCTTACATACAGGGTTTCTATGATCCGGAATTTTGATGATTTGGAAGTACCATTTCGTACGGTCGCTGTAGATTTAAATCGTGGTGGTGAAGTTAAAATTAAAGATGGGGTACTTGCCGAGGCCATGCGTGCCAGTATGGGACTACCTGTTGTTTTTAATCCTATCAAAGCCTATGGTGGGTACCTGATCGACGGGGGCGTTTTGAATAATCTTCCTGTTGATATAGCTTTGTCGGAGGATATGGATATAATAATCTCCGTCAATGTAGAATATCTACCTGAAAGAGAAAATGGTGATATGAAAAATGCTATTAATGTAGCGGACCAGACTATGAGAATTGTTTTTAATATTAATTCTCATATGGAGGATGTTAAACTGGCAGATCTGACAATCGTCCCGGATTTGGAAGATTTTACACGTTTTGATTTTAATAATTTTTCTGAATTGGCTGACAGGGGAGAGGCTGCTGCACGATCCCATTGGGATGACCTTGTTACACTTGCTTCAGTGGTTGGTAAAACACGTAAACTCGAACCAAAAGACAGCTTTCGTTATGGTTCATACTTTGATCTCCCTGAACCTGAAATCAATAATATAGTATTTAAAGATAACTCAGATCTGAATAATCATTCTGAGGAGAATCCAGATGGGTCTATTTTAAAAATAAATAGTAAAAAATTAAATTTAGATGCGGTTGAAAGATATATCGTCGATTTTAACAATCTTGGTGATTATAGATCTCTCATATATTATCTTGATGAAACCACACTTTCGGGTGGTGAGGGAGGGACCCTTAATGTGAAGGGGACTCCTTCAGAATTGGGGCAAAATGAACTTGTTATGGGAGTTCATTTTGATGCTGAACTAGGTGATGAATATTATATTCAGGGCGATGGATACTTTGAATTAAAGTTGCGTGATTTGACAGGAAATAATTCGATGTTAAATGCGGATCTATCCCTCTATTTTGATAAAGGTATAGATTTTGAAGTTTCATATTATCAACCGCTTCTACCTTCTCTCGGTCTTCGGCAGAAATTGGATGGGCTCTTTTATATCTCCAAGGTAAATTCTTATCAAACTACCCGTGAGCTGGATGATTATCAGAATCTTTCTGCAAATCTTGAACTTGTTTATGATTTAATGGCTATAGCTCAAATCTCTTTTGGTTATGAAGCTGGTGTTGACTGGTATAAGAGCCTTGGGACATTGGATGAGATTAGCAATAACGATGCTGAAGAGATAAATATGCTGGATTTCTATCAAACTATTAAATTAGGTTTCGATTGGGCTTTATATAATAACAGCTCCTTCAGCAAATTCGGTTTTGATGGTAATGGCAGTGTATCTGTATTCCTTCCATTTGATTTTGATGATGCCTTTTTTCGTTCGATCGAAGTATACGGCAGGCTTCTTTATTCTTATCAAACCGATAAAATCGTTTATTTAAATCTCGACCTCGGACATTATAAAGGCGAAGTCCAGAACCAATGGACTACATATTCACCAGGTGGACCGGGAGGGATTCCCGGTTACATAAGTCTTGGTGAAGAGGGTAATGATAAAATTATCCTCGGGGTGGGATACCGTATGAATATTGAAAAAATAACTGATTTCCTTGGTATGGAAACTTCTCTGGATACCGTTTTTCGAATTGGGAATTCATGGGATGATTTGGATAGTTTTGATGAGTTGGGAATCCTGAAAGCAGGACTGGGAGCAGGACTCATTGTACAGACTCCAATCGGAAAAGTCTCTGCAGACTTGGGATTTTCCTGGGATGGGAGTCTTGCCTCGGGTTTTCGGTTTAACTCGGAATATTAACAGCAATCCTTAAATTAGGGAGGAATCATCCTGATGCCTTCCGGATATCCCGTCTTCATTCCAAAAAATATATTCTGTTTCTTACCCTCCTCAAGTCGGGTTACTCACACGTTTCAAGTCCCCATCAGGGCAAAAAAAAACTGAAACAACCTTTCGATTGTTTCAGTTTAAAAGTGGGCGTTGAGGGACTTGAACCCCCGACATCCTGCTTGTAAGGCAGGCGCTCTCCCAACTGAGCTAAACGCCCCTGCTTTGTGATTAAGGTTTTATCATTTTAGGAAATTGTTGTCAACAGGAATTTATAAATTCATATTATTTTCTTTTATCATCTATCGTCTCTCTCGGTTAAGCTTTATTCTTATACTTTTAGGATAGCTTTTCCTATCAGTAAAGAAGTGATATACTTTGTGTATGGCAGGAATCAAAGATAATCTTGATAAGATTAATGAAAGGATACAGGCTGCTTGTGACAGGGCAGGACGATCGCGAGATGAAATAAAGATTATGGCTGTTTCGAAAACCAGGAGTTGGGGTGAGATCATGGATGCATATGATCTTGGGTTAAGACTCTTTGGGGAAAACAGGCTTCAGGAGATAGAGGACAAATTCATAGATCCTCCAGCAGATATGGAACTCCATTTAATCGGTCATCTTCAGAGCAATAAGTCCCGATCGGCAGTTATCCATACAAGTTGTATTCACTCTATCGATAAGTTTAAAACGGCTGCTGCTGTAGAAAAACAGTGTGAGGCTCTTTCGAAAGATATCCGTATTTTTCTTGAGGTGAACACTTCAGGAGAAGAATCTAAAAATGGTTTTCGGGAAAAGATACAATTATTTGAAACTATTGAGAGAATAGATGAACTGAAAAGGGTGAAAATCGGTGGTCTAATGACAATGGCTCCATTTACCGGTGATGAATCACTGGTTAGAAGTTCATTTAGAGGTTTAAAAGAGCTCCAGATCGAAGCTGCTGAAAGATATCCGCATATAGATTTTTCAATACTTTCCATGGGGATGTCTTCAGACTTTGAAATAGCCATCGAAGAAGGAGCAAATATTTTACGGATAGGGACGATCCTCTTCGGTGGCAGAAATTAGATGAAGAGGTTTATATCAATACTTATTCTTATTTCCATGCTCTTCCCTTTAATGGCACAAAGTTCAAGTAGCGATTCAAATAAAGATGAACCAATATTAGATCTCACGCCTGTACCATATACAGATGAGGAGTTTCCTCAGTGGACTAAGGATCTTAGACGCGGAGAGATAATCTTTTTCGGATCGGCTCCCTTTTCATTTCTTTTTACAGCTGTAGGTTACAGAAGCGTCAAATATGCTTATAATAATATCACTGCCTCGGCTGGCGATGTTGTTCCCGGGTGGAATGATCTTGAGCAGGATGATCAGAAGAATATGATATATATCGGTCTTGGATTGTCTTTAACAATTGCTGTTATTGACTTTTTTCTAGGCAAGATTCAGAAGGAAGAAAATGATTAGTCATAACAGCAGGATAGAGTTGCCTGAGGGAGAAACCATGCGGGTCGACAGTTATGTTTCCGATGAACTTGGACTCCTTTCACGAAGTCAGTTTAAGCAGCGGGAATTAACCCTGAAGGTTAATGGTAAGGATGTTAAACTTTCCCGTAAAGTAGTTGACGGAGACCTTCTTGAGCTTGAGTATTCTGAACCGATCATTCCGGATATCCTCCCGGATGAAATCCCCCTCGATATACTTTTTGAAAATGATGATGTTCTTGTTGTAAATAAACCCCAGGGTGTGGTTGTCCACCCCGCGGCAGGTCATTACACGGGAACACTTGTCCAGGGGCTCATGTATAGATACAAGGGGTATGAGGATGAATTTCAGGGGGAAACAATTCGGCCAGGAATTGTTCACAGACTGGATAAGGATACCTCCGGTGTAATTATTACGGCTAAAAACCCTGAAGCACAGGAATTTTTATCTGAACAGTTTCGTGAGAAAACGGCGGTAAAAAAATACATGGCTGTCTGCAAGGGAAATCTCTACCCCATGGAAGGACGAATTAAAAATCACTTAATCCGGGATCCCGGGAACAGAAAACGATTTACATGGAATGATGAGAAAAAAGGAAAGCACAGCTGTACGGATTATAGAGTCATGAAGAATTTTGATGATTATTACTTCGTCTCCCTGATGCCGAAAACAGGGCGAACACATCAGCTCAGGGTGCATATGTTATCCCTCGGCCATCCTATTTTGGGAGATCCGGTATACAGCAGGAAGGATCCAAAGCATCCGGTGAGCCTGATGCTCCACGCCTTGACCCTCTCTATAAGGCTGCCGGGAGAGGATTCACAACGAACATTTCATGCCCCCCTGCCGGATAGGTTTAAGGAGTTGCTTCATACTCTCAGCGGAAAGAGTCCACATGTTGAACAAGTTCCTTCTGTCCATTGAAATAAGGATTGAACTGTAGCTCTGACTCCAGGGTTGACGGAGGGCCATGTCCCGGGAAGATAAGAGGATTACCTTCCATTTTAGCAACCTTCTCTCGAAGTGTATTCACTAATTGAACCTTGGCTTTGTAGTTCGGAGTAGAACCAAGAACTCCGGCAGCCAGAACATCTCCGGTGAAAAGAAGGTTATCGATCTGAAAGATAAAAGAATCGGGAGAGTGGCCTTGAATGGATATGGGGAGTACCTTGAAAGTCCCAAGTTCAATAATCTCACCATCCATTATCTCGATAGCTTCCCCCTCAATCCGTGATGGAAGGGCCGTGTATATATCGAAGTCATAGATTTTTTGAAGTGTTTTTATTCCGGCCATATGGGAATTGTGGTTATGGGTAATCAGGATGTGTTTAATGTTCAACTTATTTTTCTCAATAAGATTTAAGAGTTCAATATTCATTATGCCCGGATCTATTAAAATGGCGTCACCGCCTTCATCGGGTCCGATAAGATAAGTATTGGAAAAGCCAACCACGGCAAAATGTAAAAATAGTTTCAAAATTGGGACTCCTTGGGGGTTCGAAAAAGTGCTTCTTCATAGTTTGAATATTTAAAATCTACGTTTACCCGTTTAGAATCACAAAAATTCACTTTTCTCAGATTACAGTCTCTGAAGGTAGTGTCTGTCATTTTGGCATTGATGAAACTTGAAAAATAGAGATCCGAATCATTAAAATTGCATTCTCTGGTTTTGATTCCATTGAAATTTGTATGAAGGAGATCGGACCCCGAAAATTGGGAATCGGACATTAGAGCACCGGACCAGGTTGTATATTTCAGATCAATCTCATGTAGTTTACAGTTTGAAAACCTTGTAAAAGCAAGAAAGCATAATCTCATGGATATTCGTGAGAGATCCGAATCCTCAAAAGAACTACCCCTGAAATCACAGACATAGAAATTATTATTTGAAAAATCCATATTTTTAAAATCTATTCCCGTTAAATTCAAATCCTTGATCAGACTGGTATTACTCATATACGCAGCTAATTCATCGAGGTATCTATTTTTATCATCAACATGCTCAAAACAAGTGTCTCGGAAACTAATGGCTGTTTTATTACATTCCGGTACGGAACATTTTTCTGGTTTAAACATACATATCAGAATAAGCGAAACTGCGATTATGTCAAGGCGAATGTCTGGTCAAAACTTCTATTGATGTGTATCATTATTTCATGGCTATTTGTTATAATTGTAAAAATGAATTTCCAGAGAAAATGGAAGTTTACCGGAGCACAGAATGCCCTTCATGTGGAAGGGATGCAAAGGTCTGTAAAAACTGTGTTTTCTATTCCCCTAACTCTCATTGGGAGTGCAGGGAACATGTTCCTGAAGCAGTAATGGATAAGGAAAAGGCAAATTTCTGCGGATTCTTCAATCTAAAAAAAGATGGAGAGGCCGGAGAGGATTCGGGGCAGGACGATGCCCTGGATGATTTTAACCAACTTTTTAAATGATTTGTATAATATGAATGATAAAGCAATTCTTTTTTATGACTCGGGTGTCGGAGGACTGTCATACCTCTCCTGGCTTGCAGAGCGTGAGCCTGAGGAGAGGTTTGTATATTTTGCCGATACCGGGAACTTTCCCTATGGCGAAAAGGCTGCCGAGGAATTACTGTCAATAATTCTGCTGCAGATGAATAAGCTAATCGAGCGGGTTGATCCCAAGATGGCAGTCATTGCATGTAATACCGCTTCGGTAGTAGCCCTGAATAAACTTCGGGAAAAATTCTGTATCCCCTTTGTCGGCACTGTTCCGGCAATAAAAACGGCTGCCGGCAGGAGTATCCCTGATTCGAAAAACAGTAATGAGAACTCTTCCGGCAGTTTTTCTGTGGGGGAATCGGTCAGGATAGGACTGCTTGCCACAAGCCGAACTGTTACAGATCGATATACCGATAGACTCATAGATGACTTTGCATCACATTGTGAAATATTCAGGTATGGTGCAGGGGAGCTTGTAAGATTTGTTGAACGGAATTTGTTTTCATCAACTTTCGAGGAGCGAATGGAATTTCTGCAGCCTGTGGCCGACTATTTTATTGAAAAAAAGATAGATGCCCTGGTTCTCGGGTGCACTCATTTTATTTTCCTCAAAGAGGAACTTGCCGCATTAATGGGTGAATCTGTAGAGATAGTTGATTCTGTAGACGGCGTGGGCAGGCAAATACAGCGTATTCTTCACGTAGCAGGCCGACGTTCGCTTTCTGCGAATTCAAATGCTTGTGATAGTATAGATGAGAATAAACATATTTTTCTGACCTCACAGGGTGAGGAAAATGACTTGCTAAGGCTGACCGATTTTGCACACCGGTTCAGACTTGAATACGGAGGCGATATTTGAGCATTGAATCAGGAATTGTTCTATATGGGATTAACAATATCTTTACCGTTCAGTATGGTGAAAAGCTACTGGAGTGCAGGCTGAAAGGGAAAAAGCTGAAAGGCCATGAGAAGCAGTACAATCCTATAGCCCCCGGGGATAGAGTTTTCTTTAAAGAGGATTCAGGCCATGCCGGAAAAGGGATGATAACCGGCAGAGAAGACCGGCGGAATGATTTTTCCAGGTGGAATAAAAAGAGAAACTCCCCCCAGACAGTGGCCGCCAATATAGATCTACTGGTATGTCTGGCCTCCCCGGACTCACCTCCTTTCCGACCACGTTTTATTGATCGGGTTCTGATAATGGCTGAAGATCATTTTCCTGTCCTGATCCTGGTGAATAAAATGGACCAGGGAATGACGGAAGACGTTAAAATCAGGTTGGAAGATTTCAAGGCCATGGGGTATGACTACCGGTTATGTTCTGCCAAAACAGGGGAAGGGGTGGATGAGCTTAAGGCTTTTCTGAAAGGAAAAACCGCGGCTTTTGTCGGTCAGTCGGGGGTTGGAAAATCATCGATATTGAACACACTTGAACCCTCGTTCAACCTTCGGGTTGGAGAGATTTCTGATAAGTACAACCGTGGCCGGCATACAACAAATTATGGCATCCTTCTTCCCTGGGAGGGGGGCGCTCTGATAGACACCCCGGGAATCAGGGAGATACACCTCTGCGGAGTGGAAGCACGGAACCTTGCCCGGTTTATGCCGGATCTTGTCCCATTCATTGATGAATGCAACCTCCCTGCATGCCTTCATATTCATGAACCAAATTGCGGTGTCCGGGATGCAGCCGAGCGGGGTGATATCCACCCTGACAGATATGAGAGTTACCTCCGGATGTACTACGGTCTTCTGGAGATTGAGGAAGAAAACAAATATGGATAGACAGACCAGAGAACTTCTGGATTTTAACAAGATCAAAGAGGAGGTTCTTTCCTACTGTTTCTCCCGTGAGGGAGCAGTTATAATTGAAGAACAGGATTTTTTCAGGGAGAAGGAAGAATTATCAGCCTCTTTAGATAAAACCTGTGAGTTCAGGATGCTTCTCGACGTAACCGAAGGTTTACCGGCCATGGACTTTCCGGCCATGAACTTCTTTAAAAAGATCGATAAGGAGGGAAGTGTTCTTGAAGGTCCCGAAGCTGCCAACTTAAGCCGTTATATACGATCCTCTATGGCGCTTTCAAAATATTTAAAACACATTCCTGAAAATCGGGATGATTACCGGGCTCTTCTCGTTCCCGAGGCGGAACTCATTCCGGATCTTTCACCTTTGGCAGATGAGATTTCCAGGAATCTGGATGATCAGGGAAATATATTGGAAAATCACCCGGCCATAAAGCCCATAAAAAGGGTAATAAACCGGCTGACCCAGGATATGCGGGATATAAGTTTTAAATATCTTCAGTCCAACAAGGATTACTGGCAGACAGATTTACCGACCCAGAGGGATGGGCGAACAGTTCTTCCCCTGAAGGCTCATCATCGGGGTAAAGTTAAAGGAATTGTCCATGAGGTCTCTGCCAAAGGGGCTACGGTTTTCATTGAACCCTATGAAGTCGTCGAGAAAAATAATCAGCTTGCCGTCGAAGAGAATCGACTCCGGCAGGAAGAGCTTAAGATCCTGCGGGAACTTACCCGAAGGATTCAGGAAGAGCTTGATCAATGTGAGATCCTTGTAGGACAAATTGCGTTTTTAGACTCAATCTACTCCCGCGCCCGATATTCCAGAGTTCACAAATGCTCCCGTCCTCATCTTCTTGAACGTGGTATAAAATTGATCGAAGCGCGCCACCCCGGCCTTGGGAATCAGGTTGTTCCTATCAATTTAGCTGTGGATGGGGAAACAAATATCCTGATAATAACCGGTCCCAATACCGGAGGGAAGACTGTCTCGCTTAAAACGGCGGGGCTTTTTGTTATGATGCACCAGTTTGGCATGGAGATTCCTGCCCGGGAGGGAAGTGGTCTTGCCCTATTCTCAGGCGTATACGCAGATATTGGTGATGACCAATCCATAGAGGAGTCCCTATCGACTTTTTCCGGTCATATGAGACGTCATTCATTTATTATGGATAGTGCGGATAGTGAATCCCTTGTTCTGCTGGATGAGCTTGGTGGTGGGACGGATCCCCAGGAGGGGGCTGCGATTGCCATGTCTATTCTGGATTGGTTTGCCAATAAGGGCGCTCTGGTTATTACCACAACACATCTTGGGGTTATGAAGAATTATGGGTATACACGAAAAGGGGCCCAGAATGCTTCTGTTACCTTCGATGATGCTACCCTGAAGCCTACCTATCATATTATTCCCGGTATACCGGGGGAGAGCCACGCCCTGGAGATTGCTTCGGCTTCTGGACTTGCTCCTGAAATAATAGGGGCAGCCCGGGATTATGTCCGTGGCGAAAAGACCGATGTTTCAGAGATGATTCAGGAACTGCAGGAAGGTCAGATACGAATCCGGGAGCAGGAGAAGGCCCTGAAAGATTCAAAGAGGGAGTTGAATCAACTTCGACGAAATGTCGATCTGAAAGAGCTTCGGCTCAGGCAGAAAGAGGCTGAGATCCGAATGGATGATTATGGTGAACTTAAAAAATACATTCGTAACAGCCGCAAAGAACTTGAAAATCTTGTTGCCTCTATAAAAACAGGCATTTTGGATAAGCAGAAAACCAAATCCGTCCGGGAATTCGTCGATGACCTGACCTTGAAAGAGGGGGCCGAAGAGGAAAAACGTCAGGAGCTTGAAATGTTACTTGAAGAAGAACTCTCCGGAGAATCTGCTTCAGACGGTGCCGCTTTAAAACCGGCTGATCCTGACCTGTTTCAAGAGGGGATAGATGTCCTTGTGGGACCCCATAAAAGAAATGGTACCCTTATTCGAAAAGAGCGGGGAGGGAAATGGCTTGTGGCTGTCGGTCAGATGAAGATGACTTTTAAAGAGAAGGATCTCATCCCCGTCAAAGGGAAAAAGAAAAAAGACACCTCCTATAAACTTTCGGTAGGTAAAAGAGGGGCTTATGCCTCCATGGAGTTGGATCTTCGGGGTATGAGGCTTTCCGAAGCGATATCCGCCCTGGAGCAGCATATAGACAGAGCTATACTCTCTGGACTCACCGTATTTCATGTTATACATGGCCTTGGAGAGGGGGTTCTTCAGAAGGGGGTCCATGACTATCTCAGAAGCTGTCCTTCGGTGAAAAAATTCGATTTTGCCCACCCAGAGCAGGGGGGATTTGGAAAAACCGAAGTTGAACTCGGATAGATAAAAAGAGGAAATATGAACCATCTATTTTTTATACGGCACGGGGAGAGTGAAGCCAACCGACAAAAAATCCTGGGCAGTCAGCTTGCCTATTGCCTCACGGATGAGGGGAAGGCCGATGCGGCTTTAATTGCTGAAGAACTTTATGAGGTACATAGAATCAACAGGATTATTTCATCACCCCTGCTCAGGACCCTGCAAACTGCTCAGCCCTTTGCTGAAAAATTCGGTCTTGAGATCGAGACAGATGACCGCTTCAAGGAGCAGCATTTCGGAAGTTTTTCCGGAATGTACTATGAGGAGGCTAAAGCTGAACCTGATTTCGAGATGGATTATACAAAAAGGTGGGATTGGCGACCAAAAGGCGGGGGCGAGTCCTATGAAGATATCTCCATTCGGCTTATAGATTTCTTCGCTCTGATAGAAAAAAAACCTTTAGATGGAAACACCTTGATTGTGACACATGCCGTAACTCTGAGGATTGTTCAGGCCCTTTTAGAGAATACTCTGCCCGATTACCCCGAGGCGTTTCAGAATAACGGAGAAATACAGATTGTTGATTTTAAAAGGCTTGGTGAAAGCCATCATATGGAATCCATAATGCTTGGGAACTCTGCTGATTTTGTATTGAATCCGAAAACTTAATCAAGAGGAAGTTTGATAATAAACTTTGTCCCCCGGCCCGGCTCAGATTCAATTATCAGCTCACCACCATGATTTTCCTTGATAATAAAATAGGAGATACTTAAACCCAGTCCGGTTCCCATGCCGGAAGGTTTTGTCGTAAAAAAAGGCTCAAATACTCTCTTCTTGATTTCCTCTGAGATACCTGGTCCATTGTCTCTGATTTCAACAACGGCCATCCTGATAGGTTCCTCTATACCTGTTGAGATTTCAATTTCGGGGTTTTCTATATTGCTTTCATGCATGGCCTCGGCTGCATTCCTTAGGATATTGAGCAATACCTGTTGGATCTTGGATTCTTCACAGGGAATGGAGGGTAAATCAGGAGAAAAATGTTTTATGATTTTTACATGTTTAAAATCATAATTTTTTTTCATGTTATAATCGGTTAACGATAGTTTTAAGGTCGCATGCAATAGATCGTTTAAGTTATGTCTGGATCGAATATCATGATTTGTTCGTGCAAAACTCAGGATATTATCAACTATGGCAGAAATTCTTTTTCCTGATTCACTTATACGATCAATCATTGTCGTTATCCCACGGAGTCTCAGATAATTCCCGATGGCTTCAACTGTTGTCCCTGCCTCTTTTGCCGCTTTTTTATTAGCCGGTATCTCGCTTTTCTCTCCTATTCTGTTTTGAATTACATAGGCGGTCTGTAGAATCCCTCCCAGAGGGTTTAAAATTTCATGAGCCATCCCGGCAGCAAGCCCCCCAACCGAGAGCATCTTCTCATTCTGAATGAGAACCTCTTCCAGTTTTATCCTTTCGGTGACATCATCTATGCGCATTATCGTGTTGCTGTAATTATCAAGTGGAAAAATAGTTATATCAATTATTATCCTTTTATTATTAAGGATAATTGGTTTCCTGGTGATATTGGTTATGATATGGGAAGAAACATTCTCTTTTATTTTATCCAGCTCATCAGTCAACATGGGGAATATATCCTTGATATTCAGTTGTTCTACATCCTGGAATTTTTTGCCAGTAAAAACTTCGGCAGTATTATTCCAATGAACAATATTGAAATCAGAATTAAGCCCAATTATGACTGATGGCATACTGTTAATGATGCTTGTAATATAATCTTTTGCATTATCGAGCTCTTTAATCTTTAATTGAAGTTCCGGATAGTAACTTTTTCGTGCAGAAAAATCACCCAGACCGAGCAAATTTTCGAGTTCATTATGTTGATCTTTTTCAAACGGCAATCAGTGACTCCTCTATAATGCTTTTCCGAAAATATTTTCTAAATCCTCTGCTGTGGCAGGTTTAGGATTTGTGAGCATGCAGGCATCTTTTTCAGCTTTTGATGCCAGTTGCTTTAGATCCTCTGGTTTTACACCCCTTTTAATAAGGGATGAGGATATCCCAACACCAGATTTTATGGATCTTATCCTATTCAGTAGTTTTTCCTTAATCTCAGATGAGGAAGCATTGTTAATTGAACTTCCCATCCTGTTGGCGATTATTGAATAACGGTCCGGAACAGAGTCAAAATTATAATCAATCACATGCTCCAGGAGCAGCGCATTACATTCACCATGGGGTAAATCTAGGAACCCTCCCAAACTGTGGGCCATAGCATGTACGGTTCCAAGGATCGCATTGGAAAAGGCAAGTCCCGCCTGCATGCTGGCCAGCATTATCTTTTCCCGAAGTGACGGATTATCAGGATCATGAATTAAATCGATTAAATTTTCTGAGAGCAGTTCAATGGCATTCAGGGCATATAAATCTGTTAACGGACCGGAACCGGTGGAAACAAAGGCTTCGATGGCATGAACCAGTGCATCCATTCCAGTACAGGCTGTAAGGTAGGGTGACATGGTTAGGGTGGTTTCCGGATCAATCAGAGCAACATCGGGAACTATGGCCTTGCTGACAATCGAGATTTTAACTTTTTCCATAATATCATTGATTATGCAAAATTGGGATACATCGGCAGATGAACCCGCGGTCGTGGGAATGAAAATCAGGGGTGGTACCGGATTTATAATTTTATCGATTCCTTCAAAATTTAAAATATTCTTCTGGTTGGAGCTGACAATACCAATCCCTTTTGCACAATCCATAGGACTCCCGCCGCCGACAGCGTAAATTACATTACAGCCTTCGGAAAGGTATAAATCGGCACCATGCATGACTTCAAAGGCTCTGGGGTTGGGTGTGACATCGGAAAACAGAGTGTATTTTATATTTTGTTCATGGAGAGTTCTTAAAACATCATCCACCCACCCCGTTTTCAGTAGATTTTTATCCGTAACAACAAGCGCTTTTTCTGCTGAAAATTGATGACCATATTTACCAGCTAAATTTCTGGCCCCATTTCCAAAAATTATTTCTGGAGAAACAAATTTCCTTAATGACATATAATACCTCTTCATAAGTATTATTGAATTATTTGGTAAAGTCAAAATCCACTGTATATAAAATCAACGGTTATCAAGGTTGTTTTTGGGCTTGCCAATAATGGCCGATATCCTGATAATAAAGCTATGAATAAAGTTATGAAATATTTATCGGGAATAATATTTACTCTTGTTTTTATATCACTTTTGAGTTCATGCATCGATCTTAATTGTGATATTCGTCTGGAAGAGGATAGTTCCGGTACAATATCTCTTGAATACACTCTCCCTTATTTCGCCTCGGTATATAATTGGAGAGAATCGGTAACTTACAATCCTTTGCCGGAAACTATAGGGGCTTTAAATGCTTTGATAACCGCTACCGGGGGGCTGACAATAATAGAATCTCCCTTTTTAGAATATAAAGAGAATGGTAAGACAATTTCAGCCTCCTTACGTTTTGACAGAGTCGAGACTTTAAACAGGTTTCTTTCCGGTATGAATGAAGAGTGGAGTATGGAATTGGCAGGAAGCAATACGAATGTGGAGAGGCTGACTATTTCTATAGCGCCAATCATTGAGAATCTCGATGGGGAGAGCCGACGTTTATTGGAAGAGTTCTTCCCTGACAATAGTATTGAATTAAGGCTTACAACACCTAAAATACCAAGCTCCTATAATCTTGGTGAAATTGACGGAGAACGAGATAGTAACACGGTGAGATTTACCCAGAATACTTTGGATTTCATAGGCAATCAATTTAACTGGGAGGTAATCTGGTAATTATGGATCATCCTTTAACTAGAAAATGGGAAGAGAGACTGCGCAGTATTTTTGTTGGAGTGGATGAGTTTCTGGAAAATGAATATGCAGGTTGTTTTCCATTGCATCCAAATCGTCCCGAAAGGGGAACGACAGGAAATGTTGAAATGGACGGCCTTTTCAATGTGGGTGCAAGTTTTTCGGCAGGATATGGATCAAAACTGGGGCGTGGGTGGGTCGTGGAAATCTACCTGGCAACCCTGACCACTGTATCAAAAGAGATCCGGCTAAAGATTGAAAATGAGGTTAAAGATCTTATTCAGAAGGAGCTTACTCTTCGATTTCCTGAACGGGAGCTTCGAGTTGAAAAAGATGGTAACTGTTTGAAGATTCATGGAGATATGAGCCTTGGAGAGATGCATGCATAATTTTAATAAAATCTCCAGAATCTCTTGCAGTCTGATATTAAATCAACTATAATTTGGCTAATGAAAGCTAAGATTGAGAAATTTTTAATAATTTTAAAGATTGAACTTAAGGATCTCGAAGCTGACTTGAAGGATCTTGAGGATGTCTACAAGTGCCGAAAGGCTGATGAAGAGATCTCGAACTATGTTTTTCTTGAAAATCTTGCAACCATTAGTGATGAGATAAAAGGAATAGAAAAGCTAATAAATTCCTTGAATAATGTGGACCCTTCGAAGTATAGCAGCGTAGATGAATTCATTCCTGATTTTATTCGATTATGCAGGGATAATAAAACGAATGCAGATCTTCCTGAAGCCGTCTACAGAATGTTTGAACGTAAACTTATTAAGGTTAAATCATATCTTTTTGAATAAAACTATAAGCGAGAGGTTGGTATGGATGTCCAGTTAAAGGAACTTATCGAAACCATTAAAACAGAAGGTGTTAAGGAAGCAGAGTCTAAATCTGCTGATATAATCAAATCTGCCGATGAGAAGAGTGTTGAAATTATCGATAAGGCTAAAAAAGATGCGGCAAAAATAATTTCCGATGCAAAGGCTGAAGCTGCAAAACTTGAGGCTTCAGGTAATGAGGCTTTAAAACAGGCCGCAAGAGATCTCCTTCTAAATATGGAAGGTAAGGTTAAAATATTCTTTGATGCCCTTGTCGTTGAAGAGACAGGTGCTGCATTTTCCGGTCAGGTACTTGAAGAATCGATCGTATCCATTCTTAAAGCCTACAGTGAAAAGGACTCTGCAGATGTTTCCATTCTGTTATCCGAAGATGAGTATAAAAAACTTGAGGGCTCCCTTAAGAAAAAGTTGGCTGATAAAATGAAGGCCGGTTTGGAAATCAAACCTTTTTCAGGGATTGATGCGGGTTTCAGAATCTCCGAGAAGGATGGATCCGCCTACTATAATTTTACGGCTCAAGGTCTTGCGGAGATGCTTTCAGAATTTCTGAATCCCAGACTTGCCGGTATCATGAAGGAAGCGGTAAAGGAGTAGGTTTTGAGTCAGTATTATTTTCTTGTTTCATCACTCCCATATCTTCTTTCAGGTGGTCAGGCTGAAATAACCATTAAGGATTTCCTTAGTGATTGCAAAAGTAATATGACAGCTGAAGAGTATGTGATTCTTGAAGCCTGTAAGCTTTATCCTGCTTTTAAGACAGGGGATGATGCGGAAGTGATATCCCATCCTGTTCTTAATCGCTGGAAAAGCTGGGAAACTACTCTTCGTAATGAACTCGTTAAACTTAGAGCATCGACTCTAAAAACCGACGGTGACGTTTTTTTGCGTGAAGGTGGGAACGAAGCCGGTCTTTTTGAAGCAGCCCGAGAGGCTGTTAATCTCTCAGATCCAGGTGAGGCAGAAAGCCGAATCGATAAACTGAGATGGTCATTCCTCGATGAAATAGAGACAGGTCATTATTTCGACCTCGAAAAACTTCTGATTTATTATCTTAAACTTCAAATTCTTAAGCGGCAGGAGTCATTTACTCCGGAGAAGGGAAATGAAGCCTATCGGAAGGTATATGAGTCGGTGGTTGAGCAGATTCAGGCTTAAATAAGCTTTGAATTAAACCCCCGGATTCATCCGGAAAGTATTTGAAACTTGGAGTTGTTTTATGGCAGAAAGCAAAGGCAAAGTTATTGGTGTAAATGGAAACATGATCTCCGTACAGATGGAGTCCAGTGTTTCCCTGAATGAGGTAGGATACCTTGTTTTAGGCGATAAAAGGCTTAAATCAGAGGTTATCCGAATAAAAGGAAGCACAGCAGAGTTACAGTGCTTCGAAATGACGAAGGGAATTGGAATTGGCGATGCTGTCGAGTTTACCAGGGAACTTCTAGCCGTTGAATTGGGACCCGGGCTTCTTGGGCAGGTTTTCGATGGATTGCAGAACCCACTACCCCAGCTTGCTGAGGAGTGTGGATTTTTCCTTGAAAGGGGTGTTTATCTAAAAGCACTTTCCAGGGAGACAAAGTGGTCCTTCACTCCGAAGGCTCAGGTTGGTGATACAGTAGAAAAAGCCGACACCCTGGGGACAGTACCTGAGGGAATCTTCGAACATCGAATCATGGTTCCATTCAATTTTCTTGATCAGTATAAGGTCGTTTCCATTGTAGGGGCAGGTGATTATACTGTTGATGATAAAGTTGCAGTACTTGAAGATTCTAAAGGAAATAAACTTGATGTAACAATGAGTTTTAACTGGCCTGTTAAGAGGGCTATAAATTGTTATACCGAGCGGTTACGACCAGATAAACCCATGGTTACGAAGCTCAGGCTTGTTGATACATTTTTTCCTGTTGCATTGGGAGGTACATATTGTATTCCCGGTCCCTTCGGTGCAGGTAAAACGGTTCTTCAGCAGGTAACAAGTAGAAATGCAGAGGTCGATATCGTAATCGTTGCCGCTTGTGGAGAACGTGCCGGTGAGGTTGTAGAGACTCTTAAAGAGTTCCCCGAATTGATAGATCCAAAAACAGGTAAGAGCCTTATGGAGAGGACGATGATTATTTGTAATACCTCTTCAATGCCCGTAGCGGCTCGTGAAGCTTCTGTTTACACGGCAGTAACTCTCGCGGAGTACTACAGACAAATGGGACTCAATGTTCTTCTTCTTGCTGATTCAACCTCCCGTTGGGCACAGGCCATGAGAGAGATGTCTGGAAGACTCGAAGAGATTCCCGGTGAAGAAGCATTTCCCGCCTATCTTGAATCTGTAATTGCCGGGTTCTATGAAAGAGCCGGAAAGGTTGAGCTGAAAGACGGATCAATTGGGTCAGTAACTATTGGTGGCACGGTTTCACCTGCCGGTGGTAACTTTGAAGAGCCCGTTACTCAGGCAACACTTAAAGTTGTCGGGGCATTTCATGGACTTTCGCGAGAACGTTCGGATGCCCGTAAATATCCTGCAATTCACCCAATGGAAAGCTGGAGTAAATATCCTGGAGTTCTTGATGTTGATAAGGTTGAGTATGTCAGGGATCTGATTTTCAGAGGAAATGAAGTTTCTCAGATGATGAAGGTTGTCGGTGAAGAAGGAACAAGTCTTGACGACTATATTATATTCTTAAAAGGGGATTTTGTTGATGATGTATATCTTCAGCAGAACTCTTTTGACCCTGTCGATAATGCTGTAAGCCAGCAACGGCAGGATCATGTCTTCGGCATCCTTCTTTCGCTCCTTTCGGCGGATTTGGATCTTGACTCAAAAGATACGGCCCGATCTTTCTTTAATCAGCTTAGACTTAAGTTTCTTGATTATAATGGTAGTGAATGGGACTCTGCTGAGTTTAAGGGTTACGAGAAAGAGGTTCTGGAAATGATAGATTCAAAGTTTGTCAGAGTCCAGCCACGGGCCGAAGCCTTAATGAAAAACGAATAGAAGGGGCGGATTAGAAATGCAAAAGGTATATAGCAGAATTGAATCCATTGCTGGAAATGTTATAAGCGTTAAGGCAACAGGAGTAAAATACGGGGACCTTGCCCAGGTCAGCACTTCCTATGGTACATCTCTGGCAGAGGTAATACGTTTGAATGGTGAGGAAGTTCACCTCCAGGTTTTTACAGGGGGGCGAGGTATTTCCACCGATGATGAAGTAAGGTTTTTAGGGCATCCCATGCAGATTAGCTGCAATAATGATCTTATGGGAAGAATTTTCAATGGTTCCGGAGAACCAAGGGATAAAGGTCCCGCTCTTACAGAGGATAAGATTGAAATCGGTGGTCCTTCGGTTAACCCGGCTAAAAGAATTATTCCCAGGAATATGATCAGAACCGGTATACCCATGATCGATGTTTTCAACTCACTGGTTGAGTCTCAGAAGCTCCCCATTTTTTCCGTTTCAGGGGAACCATACAATGAGTTGCTTGCAAGAATTGCTATGCAGGCTGAAGTTGATATGATTATCCTGGGGGGAATGGGACTTAAGTACGACGATTACCTTTTCTTTAAAGATACACTTGAAGAGGGCGGGGCATTAAACAGGACGATCTTTTTCGTTCATACAGCTGCAGATCCTATTGTTGAGTGTCTTCTTGTACCGGATATTTCTCTAGCTGTAGCCGAACAATTTGCACTTGAAGGCAAAAAGGTGCTGGTTCTCCTTACAGATATGACAAACTTTGCAGATGCTATGAAGGAAATCTCTATTACTATGGAACAGGTTCCATCGAACCGTGGTTATCCCGGAGATCTCTACTCACAGCTGGCATCCAGATATGAAAAGGCGGTTGACTTTGAGGGGGCAGGTTCTATCACTATTCTTGGTGTTACTACGATGCCCGGTGATGATGTTACCCACCCTGTACCCGATAATACCGGTTATATCACAGAAGGTCAGTATTACCTTAAAAACGGAAGGATTGAACCTTTCGGTTCACTTTCCAGGCTGAAACAGCAGGTGAATGGTAAGACACGTGATGACCACAGGGCCGTTATGGATGGGATGATCAAACTTTATGCAGCTTACCTTGAATCGGTTGAGAAGAAATCCATGGGGTTCCAGATGTCTGACTGGGATAATAAACTGCTTACATACGGTGGTCTTTTTGAAAGCCAGATGATGGACTTAACTGTAAATATTCCCCTGGAAGAGGCATTGGATAAAGGCTGGGAGATTCTTGCTGAAGCCTTCACCCCTGAAGAGACTGGTTTAAAAACAGAACTTCTTAATAAGTTCTGGCCGAAATCAAAGGAAAATATCTAAGCTCATGGCCAAGATTAAGCTCACAAAAAACGAGCAGAAAAAACAGAAAGATTCCCTGAAAAGGTTTCAGCGGTATCTTCCTACTCTGATTCTGAAGAAGCAGCAGCTTCAGATGGTCATCCGTAAGGTTGAACTTCAGGTTGAAGAGAAGGAATCTGCCATAGAAAAAATCGAAACTTCACTGAAACAGTGGATTAGGGTTTTTGGTGAAAACGAAATCTTTGATGTGAATGCTCTTGGCGAAGGGTTCGATGGTATTGAGTCTCTGGTTGTTATAAAATCCATAAAAAAGGGACGTGGCAATATTGCCGGTGTCGATATTCCTGTTTTTGATGGACTCGAATATGAGGATGTTTATTGGGATCTTTTTAAAGCACCCCTTTGGATTGACCGTGGAGTAACCGTTCTTAAAGATCTTGCTGTTCTTAATGCACAGATTGAGGTGCTCAGGGAGCAGAAGCGACTCCTCGGCCATGAATTAAGGGTAACAACCCAGAGGGTTAATCTCTTCGAAAAGGTTAAAATTCCGGAGACGAAGGAAAATATCCGGATGATAAGTATATATCTTGGTGATCAGCAGACTGCTGCGGTTGTCCGTGGAAAGATGGCCAAGAATAAAGTGGTAAAGGTGTCCTAGCCTATGATAGTTACAATGAAAAAGGTATCCCTGGTGGTACTTAACTCCGGAAAAGAGGCATCCTTAAGGAAACTTAAGAGGTTGGGTGTTGTTCATCTGGAGAAACTGACCGGGGCTGGCGAAAAACTGAAAAATCTCGAAGAGAAAAGGGCTTTTCTCGAAAAATCTCTTTACACTCTGCCGGATATTCAGAAAGATACCCCCGCTCACGATTATGTGGGGCTTGAAGAGAGCCTTAAGGCTGCAGAGAAGATCGATAACCTGGCAAGTGAACTGGCAGGTATCAGGGATCGCAATACTTTTTATAATAAAGAGCTCGAAAGGGTTTCGGTTTTTGGAGAGTTTGATCCTGCTGAAATCGCGGCTTTGGGTGAGAAAGGGATTAAAGTTCTTCTGTATCAGATTTCAAAGGATGATATGGAAAGTTTCCCTATGGATAATGCGTTCATCCTGGCCCGTACCAAGGTTGGTATGACCCTGGCTTATGTTGCCAGAGGATCTGAAAAACTTCCTGAAAACCTTCCAGTAGAAATACCGGAATTAAGTCCGTTTGAGATGAGAACAGCTTTAAAGAATAATATCGATAGAATCGCTGAAATTGAAAAAGAGCTGCAGGAGCTTGCGGGTTTTTCTGTACCTTTAAAAACGGCAATGGCCGTTATGGATGACGAGGTTGAGTTTGAAAACGTCTACTCCGGAATGGGTGCTGAGGATGAACTTGCGTATCTCACCGGCTTCTGTCCCGATGACAAGATCGATGTCATTAAGTCTTATTCAGCAAAAAATGGCTGGGCTTTACTTGTAAAGGACCCGGAAGAAGAAGAACAACCGCCAACACAGCTTAAAAATAACAGGCTCGTGCGGTTGATTCAGCCTTTACTTGATATCCTTGGTCTTGTTCCCGGTTACCGGGAGTTTGATATAAGTATCTGGTTTTTGTTTTTCTTTACCATCTTTTTTGCCATGATTATTGGAGATGCGGCATATGGGTCCATCTTCCTTGTGCTTTGTGTGATTGTAACTATAAAGATTAAGAGCTTACCGGATGGCTTAAAGCTTTTTTACATTTTAAGTATAGCAACGATAATCTGGGGTGGGGTGACAGGTTCATGGTTTGGTTCGCCAACATTAGCGGCGTTACCTTTCTTTAAACAGTTTATTTATGAACCCATATCCAATTTTAACCCCTTAAGTGGTGAAACCATTAAAATGATGTGTTTCATAATCGGGACGGTTCATCTTGTTCTGGCACACTTTAAGGCCATAATTAAAAAGATACCATCTCTTCTGGCTGTTGCCGATTTGGGATGGCTGGTTATGATTCTGGGATTATATTATCTGGTTCTTAACCTGGTAATTGATCCTGATAAATACCCGATGCCTCCTTATGCTGTTTATATGATTGGCGGAGGATTAGGGCTGTTGATAATTTTTGGTCAGCAGAAGAAGGGGCAGAATTTCTTTAAGGGAATCCTTATGGGAGTCGCTGGTCTGTTTACCACCTTTTTAGATAGTATTTCAGCCTTTTCGGATATTATTTCTTATATCAGGTTATATGCTGTAGGATTAGCCACACTGGCTATTTCACAGAGTTTTAATTCCATGGCGGCCGGTGTTGGCGGTGGGCCGGGAATTATTGCAGCGGCATTGATCCTTTTGTTAGGTCACGGTTTGAACATCGCTATGGCCATGCTTTCAGTCGTCGTTCATGGTGTTCGTCTTAATGTTTTGGAATTCTCCAGTCATCTCGGTATGGAATGGTCGGGGATTAAATATGAACCCTTTATGGAAGCCTCTTTGCCAGCAGGCAATGCTGAAATAAGGGTCGAAGAAACAGAAAACTCAATATAGAGAGGAGTAAATTATGGATATTGGACTTTTAGGTTTTGCAGCGGCTCTCGGACTTGCCGCATGTGGATCGGCCCTTGGAGCCGGAACAGCCGGTATGGCAGCAGTTGGCGCATGGAAGAAGTGTTTTGCACAGAATAAACCCGCACCTTTCATTCTTGTCGCTTTCGTAGGAGCTCCTCTGACTCAGACAATTTATGGTTTGATTCTGATGAACACTATCATTGCATCAAGTCTTCCCGGTGCAGCAAAGTTTGCAGCAGGAATTTTCGGTGGTCTTGGAATGGGATTCTCTGCATGGTATCAGGGAAAAGCGGGTGCTGCAGCATGTGATGCTCTTGCCGAAACAGGAAAGGGCTTCAGTAATTATCTGCTGGTCCTGGGACTAGTAGAAACTGTTGCACTTTTTGTAATGGTTTTCCTCATGATCTCACTGTAAGAATAAATTTAATTCCTTATCGTCAAAGAGGGTCTGTCTGGTGTTATGCAGGCAGACCTTTTTAATTTCATAAAATAAAGAAAATCTTAACACATCAATTTTAAGTAAAATTTAAACAAACTGATTAGTCTTATACTAATTACATTCAATTCATTTTCCGATAATATAACAATATGAAAGAGAGAAGAAAAAGCCGGCCTGTGAAGGTCGGATCTGTTATAGTCGGCGGTGGATTTCCAGTCTCCGTACAAACCATGTTGAAAGATCCTCTTTTAAAGGATTTAACCAGCATAAAAAATAGATTAGACCACCTTTATAAAATGGGGTGTGAAATTGGCAGGTTTTCTGTACTCGATGCCGAGGCTGCTGAACGGTTGAATAAGCTTTCACAAATAAGCCCCATTCCTCTGGTGGCAGATATTCAATATGACTACAAACTTGCCTTGAAGTGTATGGAGGCAGATATTGCTAAGATCAGGATTAATCCGGGGAATATCGGTCAGGAATGGAAGGTCAAAGAGGTCCTGAATATGGCCGCTGGTAAAGGTTTACCCATCCGAATCGGGATTAATGGCGGTTCACTGCCCACTTCATTACGTAAAGAGAAAGATAAAGCCGTCGCCATGGTTAAAGCCGCTGAGATGGAACTGGAAATTCTCGCAAAACAGAACTTTCATAATGTTATTTTCTCCCTGAAATCTTCAAATGTAGATGAGACGATTCGTGCAAATATCGAATTTGGAAAATTATGTGATTTTCCTCTACATCTGGGGATTACCGAAGCTGGAGCATTAATCCCTGGAGTTGTAAAAAGTTCAATAGGCTTTCATAAGATGTTTTCAGAGGGGCTGGGAGATACCATCAGGGTTTCATTAGCGGATACACCTGAAAATGAGGTTATAACGGGTAAGGAGATCCTCCGGGTAGCAGGACTCACCAAAAGAGGAATCAATCTTGTATCCTGCCCAAGATGCGGTAGAACAACTTTTGACCGGAATTTTGAATTTTTGAAGAAAATCTCTGATTATTGTGAAACAGTAGATAAAGATGCTACCGTTGCTGTAATGGGATGTGCTGTAAACGGACCGGGAGAGGCTAAGACCGCCGATTTAGGAATCAGTGGTGTTGGAAATGAAATAATCATTTATAAAGATGGTAAAATACTAAAAAGATCCTCCCTTGATATAGCCTTTGATCAGTTTAAATCGGAGATAGATGCTCTATGATAAGAACCGGATTTCTTTCAATTGTAACATTATGCATATTCGTCATCCCATCGGTTTTTCTATTTTCTCTGGATGATAGAGAGGAAACTCCCGACTGGCTTATGATTGAAAGAGGTCGGCAGGCAATTATAGATCGTGAATTAGGTGATGCCCTCAGGATTTTCAGGAGTATTTTGGGTAATGCGGCGAATGAGGGCCGCATGGTTCCTGAAGCTGAAATGTGGCTGGGCTATATTTTCGAGCAGGAGGGGGAGACCGAATTGGCTGTTCAGCAGTATAATCGTGCTCTTGACCATGCGGATATACTCTATGTTATGGAGGATAAATATACGATCCTCTACAGGCTGGCTAATCTTTATGAGGCTATATATCAATATGGAAAATACGAAACTCTACTTAAAAGGATAATCACAGAAGGCAGTGCCGATGAAGTAGAACCTGAAGCAAGCCTTATTTATCTGCAGGAAGCCATGTTTAATGCGCTCATGAGGGATGGAATCGATAAACTCTTCATTCTGTATAGGAAAAACGAGAAAAAACTGCAGCCGGCCTACAGTAAACTTGGTTTATATCATTATAAGACAGGTTTATACCGGGAAGCAGTAAGAAATTACATTTCCAGTCTGATAACACCAGTTACCAATGTAGTGGATTATCAGCGAAATCTTGATTTTACCTATGAATATACGACCCTGTCCGAGTTTCTATTTGATTCATTAAGTGATCCTGTCCTTTCGGATTACCTTGAAGAGGTGGGATTTGTTCAAGATCTCTATTATCTTGGAGCCTCCCTTTTCGGTACCGGGAATACGGGAATGTCCAGGGAGATATGGATGGCTATTCTTCATTCGGCCCCCGATTCCACCTGGAAAGAGCGAGCAAACCGTCAATTGACTGACCCTTTTATAGAACCCCTGCTGATTCCCAGTAAATATGAATAGTTGTTCTTAAAAGATCGTCCACTTTCTGCTTGAAAGGCCTTAAAGAATATCGTAATCTATCTTTTACATGGATAAACTGATAATTAAAGGTGCTCGCGAGCATAACCTTAAGAATATTGATCTGGAACTTCCCCGGGATAAGCTCGTTGTGATCTCCGGATTAAGCGGAAGTGGAAAATCATCCCTTGCATTTGATACCATATATGCGGAGGGTCAGAGACGATATGTGGAGTCTCTCTCTGCTTATGCCCGTCAGTTTTTAGGTCGGATGGATAAGCCTGATGTTGATTATATCGAAGGACTCTCTCCTGCTATCTCAATCGAACAGAAAACGACCCATAAAAATCCACGTTCTACCGTGGGAACTGTAACTGAAATTTACGATTATTTCAGACTCCTCTTTGCCAGGGTGGGGATACCCCATTGTCCTCAGTGCGGCAGGGAGATACAGGAGCAGTCGGTTGATCAGATCATAGATACAATTCTTTCTTACCCAGAGGATGCAAAGATAATGATCCTTTCGCCAGTCGTACGGGGCAAGAAGGGAGAACATGGTAAAATTCTGGAAGATGCCGTTAAGGCAGGATTTGTCCGGGCCAGGGTAGATGGGGAGATGAGATCCCTGGATGAGGAGATTGTTCTTAATAAAAAAAAGAAACACAGTATTGAAATTGTCATCGACAGGCTTAAGGTTTCCAAAGAGATTCGGAAAAGATTATCGGAATCCGTCGAGACTGCACTCGAAGTCTCGGATGGACAACTCATTTGTCTCGAACGATCAAAAGAGGGTGAAAAAGAGGAGCTTTTCAGTCAGAAAAACTCTTGTACCCACTGTAATATCTCTCTGCCAGAGCTTCAGCCACGGCTTTTCTCCTTCAATAACCCCTTCGGTGCCTGCCCAGACTGCTCAGGTTTAGGGATGACCATGGAGTTTGATCCCCAACTCATTATACCGGATCTGTCCTTATCCTTTAATCAGGGAGGTATTGCCACTCATAATCCAAATGCCTCATGGTCCCGGAGTTGGTTTGAATCCCTGGCTGACACCTATAAGTTCAGCCTGGATACACCATTGGGTGAACTTTCAGAAGGTGTAATGAATATTCTTCTTCATGGTTCGGATGATGAGATAGATGTAACCTATGTCAATAAAAAGAAAACCGGAAAATTTGAATACACAAGCCGCTATAAAGGTATCCTTAAGGAACTCAAACGGCGGTATCTTGAATCCAGTTCGGATGGTGTTAAAGATTGGCTTGAGGGGTTTATGAGTCAGAAACCATGTTCAACCTGTGGGGGGCAAAGGCTCAGACCTGAAACTTTAGCGGTTACCGTTAACGGGATTAACATATGGGATCTATCACGCCGGTCGGTCGATAGTGCCCTTCAGTTTTTTAAGGATATTAAACTTACCCAAACAGAACAGACAATTGCCACCCAGATTTTAAAAGAGATAAATGAGCGTCTTCATTTCATGAAATCCGTTGGACTTGAATACCTGACCCTCGAAAGAAAGGCGGCCACCCTGTCGGGGGGGGAAGCCCAGCGAATCAGACTTGCCACCCAGATAGGTTCATCCCTGATGGGGGTTCTCTATATCCTGGATGAACCCTCAATTGGTCTTCATCAGCGGGATAATGAGAGACTCATAGGAACCTTGAAACATTTAAGGGATCTTGGGAATACCTTGATTGTTGTGGAGCATGACGAACAGACTTTACGAACAGCCGATTATATCGTCGATATGGGGCCTGGAGCCGGTGAGCATGGTGGTATGATAACTGGACAGGGAACCCTGAAACAGATTCTAAAAAATCCGAATAGTCTTACTGGCCTTTATCTTTCGGGAAAAAGAAAGATTGAACTCAGGAAAGAGAGAAGAGCTGGAAATGGTCAATTCATTGAGATAATTGGCGCCACTGAACACAATCTTAAAAACATCGATGTTAAATTTCCCCTTGGTAAATTTACAACCATAACCGGCGTTTCCGGTTCGGGTAAATCTACTTTACTCGGGGATATCCTCTATCCGGCTCTCTCCAACAAGGTCGGACGAAGCCACTTGAAAGAGGGGGCCTGCAAAAAAATTACGGGAATAGAAAATATCGACAAGATCATAAATATTGATCAATCTCCTATCGGGCGAACACCACGATCGAACCCGGCCACCTATGTCGGCCTGTTCACTCCCATAAGGGACCTTTTTGCCTCCCTGCCCGAAGCTAAAGCAAGGGGTTACAAAGCCGGACGTTTCTCCTTCAATGTAAAGGGCGGGCGTTGTGAGAATTGTGAAGGTGGTGGAACAATTCGCATCGAGATGCACTTTTTACCCGATGTTTATATCACCTGTGATACCTGTAATGGGCATCGTTTTAACAGGGAGACCCTGGATATCAGATACAAAGGGAAAAATATAAGTGATGTCCTTGCAATGACGGTAGAGGAGGCACTTGAGTTTTTTAAATCAATTCCCTCTATACACCGCAAGTTATCCACCCTCGAGGCTGTTGGTCTTGGTTATATCACCCTGGGGCAGTCAGCTCTGACCCTATCGGGTGGTGAAGCACAAAGGGTTAAGCTTTCTCTGGAGCTGTCTAAGCGAAGTACGGGCAAAACCTTCTATATACTTGATGAGCCGACGACGGGTCTTCATTTTGAGGATGTTAAAAAGTTACTCGAAGTACTCCAGCTTCTGGCGGATAAGGGGAATACTGTTGTTCTAATTGAACACAATCTTGATGTTATAAAGCAGGCGGACCACATAATTGACCTGGGACCTGAAGGGGGAACCGCTGGAGGAAATATCGTTGCCAGCGGAACTCCCGAAGAGGTGGCGGCTGTTGATGCTTCCCATACGGGAAAATTTATCAAACCGATGCTTGAAGAGTAATAACGGGTGACATTTATCAAAAAAACTTTATTTATAATAATATTGCTCCTCTCATTCCTGAATCTTTCTGCTCAGGAGGGAGGAAATCCTGAATTGGAAGATCTAGAAAACAGGAGTAATGAGGCTGATAGAAGCGCTTCGTTAGGTGATCCCCCGGAGGAAACTGAAGAAAGTCCTGAGTCTCTCATATCCAGAACACTTCCTCTCGATATTTCTGTCTCTTCCTACTACGATCTTCTGACCTGGTGCCGCAGGCTTGAACTTGATGAATCCGGGAACAGTGATGCCCTGAAGCGTAGGCTGTACAGCTACTATGAAGTTTCTGCTCCCGTTGAAAAGCAAAAAAGTAAGGACGCCAGTCTGCTTGAGCTGGAAGATTCAAATCTTTTAGAATTCACCACGGTAGACGACAGAACCAACATCACATTCACAGGCGAAGTTCTCCTTACATTTACCGAGGAATCCGGGGCGGTACATAAAATTTCTGCTGATCTCCTCGATTTCAACCAGGAAGAGCAGATTATAACAGCCTATGGAAATGTAATTTACTCCCTTGAGAAGAAGGGGGAAGAGTCCCCTGAAGTTTTTCGGGGGAATTCCCTCACCTTTGATATAGACTCCTGGGCAGGTCTCTTTTTTCAGGGGATGTCTGAACGGGATACCACCATAAAAGATACAGATGCCAATGATCTTATCAAGTTCTACTATTACGGGGATGTTATTTATAGATCGAGCGGGGATACGGTAATCCTGAGTAATGGAAGTATAACAACCTGTGATAGGGAAGACCCCCACCTGGAGATAAAGGCCAGGAAAATATGGGTCCTTGCTCCCGGTGAATGGGCTATTTTAAATGGTATTTTTTATGTAGGTCGCGTTCCCATGTTTTATATTCCCGGGTTCCTTAAAAATGGGGATCCCCTCTTTTTTAATCCTACCGTCGGTTTTGTATCGGATAGTGGATATACATTTCAGACAACTACCTACTTACTTGGAGAGAAGGAGAAGAAGGAAGAGGATAGTATCATAGATTTTATGCAGGTAACCGGTGATGAAGATTTTGAACGTGAGATAGAGGGCCTTTTCTTACGGGAGAGTAATGGCCTTAGCTCAATACAGCGTGATTCAAGAGAGTATGCCAAGGATACAGGTTCTACACTGAAAATGATGGCCGATTATTATTCATATATGGGGGGCTTTTTGGGCCTTTCAGGAACATTGAATAAACTTGGGCCTGTTACAAAAGTAGAGATTTATCTTGGCCTGGCTAAAAGCAGACAGGTTTATTCTTCCGGTAGTATCTATACTCCTTTTCAAAAGAACGATGATGGAGAGTATGTCAGCAATTGGGAAGATGGCTTTTTTCTTAATTATGATATCCCTTTTCGATTTGCCTTCGATGTGAATATGTCCATGTCCCTTGGGAAATTCTCCCTTGGGCTCGATTTACCAATATATTCGGATCCCTATTTCCTTGTGGATTTTAATGAACGTAAAGAGGACATTGAACTCGATGAGTTTGCGAATTTTGATACCACTGAGGATTCCACACGGAGGAGCAGTACCAGCTCCCTCATCTCTTCCGAAAAATGGGAGTTAAAAACCTCATTTAAACCTTCTACCGGCTCATTGGCTCCATACTTGAACTCAGCCTCCCTTAACAGGCTGAATTTTTCAATGACATGGTCAAAGAAAAGTATGCCCACCGATCTTATTGATACGAGCATCGACTCATTCTTCTATCCTTCAGGTCTGACATATCTGGATTACTCAATTAATCTCTCAGGGAAACTTCTTCAGGATGGTAAGGATAAAGTCGTGGTGGAAGGCGATTCTGAATCCTCTTTGGAGGGGCTTCTATCACCCTGGGCCGACAAAGTTGAGGAGGACCCGGGAGACCAGACTCTTGATGAACACAATAAAGGAGAACTGAATGAAGAGGAACTGAATGAAGAGGAAAATATATTAATTCAGGATATTTTTTCTAATTTTTCTACTTCTCAGGTTTCCAGTATCAGCTGGTATACAGATTCTCTTTCATGGTCAATTGTACCCGATGGCAGTTTTTATGGTAAATTCGACAGTGACGATTGGGAGCAGGCTTCGGATATAGATTATATCACCGAATACCAGGTATTCAGGGGGAATCTCCGTGGAAATATCAATTATAATGCTACCTTCATGGATAATCTTCTCTCCTTTAAAAATTCTTTGGATGCTACCGGCAAATATAATGACTATTTCTATCGCAGTGATGGTCTTGAAGATTCGGAATGGCAGAATTATCAGGATCAGGCCGATGCTCTTAACAACCTGACTATTAATAATAATCTTGGATTAACCGTAACTCCTTTTCAGTATTACGATAGGCTGAAAAGTACGACGATGAGTTATCAGTTTAAAACCAACCTATATCTCTGGGACTGGGATTCTGAAAATAACGAATATGAATCCCTGTTTTTTGAATGGGATGAAGAGTATATTATTACCCACTCCCTGATTTTTAATTTAAAAGGGGAGCTCTTTGATGATAAACAATCTTTGAGTTTTAATATTGATCTTCCCCCGGATAATATGAAATATGCTACCGCTTTGAATCTGGTCACCGGGCCTTTAACCTCAGCTTTCAGCATGGAAATCAGTCAGAAAACCGATTCTGATGATGAAAAAATCTGGGAGAAACAGCCTCTTACACTGAATGAAACATTTAATCTGAATGAATATTTCTCTATGAGTCAAAAAATAAGCTATATATGGGAAGATGAGTATTGGGGGAGCAGCATAACCTCTGCTAATCTTAAACTGCTTGACGGGGATATAAAACTCAACGGAAAGTTCACCTATGATTTGGATGAAACTCAGGCGGAATCTGCCACCCTAAATCTCTCTTTATGGCAGCTGACAGCTTCTTTCGGTCTAAAGCGTCAGTATCCTTATACGTTCTCCCTCGATGATGGATGGCAGATAAAATCAGGTAGTACGGAAGATTTTCTTCCAGATTCCCTTTCATTGCAATATCAATACGATCTGAAAGAGTGGATGTTCTGGAAAAACAGGATTAAAATCGGGGCAAAGGTAAATACATCCTGGAATATGGATTTAATCCAGTTTACTGACAGTAATTTTAAATTTGACTTGACGTTTTCCTGTACAATACACGATTTTATGACACTCTCCCTCACTTCAAGTTCAAAGAATAATGCTACTTTCAGATATTTCCCCTCCATGGCAGAGATTGCCGGTGTGGATGCCCTTAATCCCTTTGAAGATCTTTTTAAATCCTTCAACTTTTTTGTGGAACAGGATAGAATTGATTCAAATTTCAATCTGAATTCAATGAAACTTTCCATGACTCATGATCTTCATGACTGGGATCTTGTTCTTGAACTTACGGGGTCGCCTGAGGTTAAAGAGAGCGGAGATTATAATGTGTATGAATGGGTATCAAAGTTTTCTATTTATGTTAACTGGAAAGCCTGGACCGATCTTGAGGCCAAGGTTGATATAAATGATAATGAAATTGTGTTTTAACTTGACTCTGTAGTATCCTGAAAGCTACACTTATGTATTAGGAGGAATTGTATCAGTACTAATCTTGCCGTCATTCTTGATGATTCTGCAAGCCTTAAGAGTTTATGCGGGGCGCAGGATGAAAATTTGAAGCTAATTGAGGAACTCCTCGGTGTTGAAATATATACTCGTGGTAATGAAATACAAATCGTGTCCGAATCTTCAGCAGTTCAAAGAAAATTTGAAACAATGATAGAAAAGATTCTGGAATATATTGATCAGGGGATGGCCCCTGATCCAGATACTATAAAAGTGCTGTTTCAATCCATTGATGAAAAGGATAAAAGTCCCGATTTTATTAAGAATAAATATATTAAGATTCCCGGAAGAAACAGAATTATGCCAAGAACCTACCGTCAGGCTAAATATATTGAAGGTATGGATAAACATGATGTTGTTTTTTGCTATGGTCCTGCCGGTACGGGAAAAACGTTTCTTGCGGTAGCCCATGCCCTGAAAGAAGTTCTTGAAAAGAAAAAGAGAAAACTTGTTCTAACGAGGCCTGTCGTGGAGGCCGGGGAAAGTCTTGGGTATCTCCCCGGAGATCTTGAACAGAAGGTAAGTCCCTATCTGAGACCTCTTTATGATGCCATGGACTATCTTCTTCCTGGAGAGACTATATCAAGAATGCAGGAGAACCGGATCATAGAAATCGCACCCCTTGCCTATATGAGAGGAAGGAGCCTGACCAACAGCTATATAATACTGGATGAGGCCCAGAATACCACTCGTGAACAGATGAAGATGTTTCTTACCCGAATGGGAGAAGGTTCAAAGATGGTGGTTACCGGAGATATTACTCAGATTGATCTACCCAGAAAGGACAGGAGTGGATTGATTCATGCTGCCAATTTGTTGAATGATATAGCAGATATTGGTTTTTATGAATTCAAGGCTCAGGATGTTGTCCGCCATCCCCTTGTAAAGAAGATAATCGACGCATATGAAGCAGAATAATGGAAATAAAAGGCTCAAAGCACTTTTGCACAGCCTTATAAGTTTTGTCACCAGGGATATAGTAAAAACACTCACAATAGTGATAGCCTTCATGCTATTTTTTATTATATTTTTCTTTTCCAGAGAGTCCAGTGGAGTCCGAAGAATAAAGATTGAAGATTATATTGTTGGTCAACCCTCTCCCCGGGAGCTTGTTGTCGATAGGGATATAGCGTATACCGATGAAGAGGCTACAAGATTAAAAATGGAAGCAGAGATTCTCCTTGTTCCTCCTGTTTTTTCCATGGAAAGAGAGATCTCAGAACTTGTCTTTACTCAGTTTGATACCTTTAAGCTTAATTTTTCTGTTCTCATAAGACAGGGTATAAATGGAGAGAATCTTTTTTTGAAACTCCAGACTATTCTTCCCGGATTTTTTTCCCGACAGGACGTCTTGACCCTTCAGGAACAGCCGGATATTCAGGATATCTTAATTTTAAGTGAAGCTCTTATGGTTGAGTATATGGATAATGGGGTCTTCAGCTTTCCATCCGGTGAAGTCCCCTACCATGCTGTCGTAAAAGTCTTTCAAGGGAGTGATACAACCAACAGCATAACAGTAAAGAAGGAAGATATTTTTACGCTGGAGAGTATTGAAACAGAGATTCAGAGGCGAACGGATTCGGGAGAATTCCCACCCGAATGGCAGCAGTCACTCATAGTTATCCTTTCAGTCTTCTTGAGAGAGAATACCTACTATAATTCAGATTTTACAGATGCGGATAGAAAGATTGCCGAAAATTCTGTTGATCCCGTATCCGGTTTGCTCGTGGAAGGGGAGCGGGTTCTTCAAAAGGGAGTTATCGTAACGCCCGAGGATCTCGTTAAGATAAAGGTTCTTGGGAATCATGCTTTGACCTTAAGCAATTACTCAATTTTCGGTTCCATTTTCTATCTTGTTATTCTTTTTGTCCTGGCGTGGATTTTCATGTCCCCCCTGATAATTCGGGTTTCAATAAAAAGGTCCCAGATGATAATCATGATCAGTGGGCTCCTTGTTTATTTTATTCTTGCAATGCTTATTATAAGACTTGGTAATTTCAGTGATTTTTACCCAATCAGTGTGCTGCTGCCCAGTGCTATGATTTCGGTTATGCTGACCATACTTATAAATTCAAGGGTCGGGATTTTTATCACGATCATCTACTCTTTGGGTTTACTTCTTCAGACAAGAATGGAGCCCTATGCCTTCCTTTTTGCCCTTTTTACCGGGATAATCGGTTCGGTTGCCGTTTCTTCATCGGAGAAGAAAGGGTACCTCATAAGGGCTACCGGGATACTGGCATTATCCGGTGGTATTGTTCTTTTTATCATAGGTTTATTGAAGGGGCTTACCTTCAGCAGATTAGTCAGTATGCTTGGGTTGGGTGCATTGAATGGTATGGCCAGCGGTATCCTGGCCATCGGAATACTTCCATTTATTGAACATCTGCTGAATGCCGCAACTCCCTCACGGCTAATGGAACTGTCAGATTTGAATACCCCCCTCTTTAAACGCATGCTGGTACTCGCGCCGGGAACTTATGGTCACTCCATATCCGTAGCAAACCTTGCCGAATCTGCATCAAGAGAGATAGGGGCCAATGCCCTTCTTGCCAGAGTCGGTGCCTACTATCATGATATCGGTAAAATTGATCAGGCGGAATACTTTGCTGAAAATCAGACGGTTGGAAATAAACATGATGAATTGAAACCGACCCTCTCAACCACCGTGATTAAAACACATGTTAAGATTGGTGTGGAGAAGGGAAAAGAGCTCACTCTTCCTAAAGAGGTGATTGATATAATTGATCAGCACCATGGGAGCGGGCTTATTTCCTACTTTTATATACAGGCTATGAAAGAGCAAAATGGTAAGGTAAAGCCCGAAGATTTCTCCTATCATGGAATTCCTCCTCAGAGCAGAGAGGCGGCGATAGTCATGCTTGCCGATTCAGTTGAAGCCGCCTCGAGAACTTTAGTGAAACCTAATGTGGCAAAACTTGAGAAATTTATATGGGAAATTATCATGGATAAGGTGGAAAAACAGCAGATGCGAGGGTGTGAACTCACATTTCGTGATCTTGAGACTATTAAAAAAACCTTTGTTCAGATTTTAGCAGGACATTTTCATACCAGGATAGAATATCCGGATATGAAAAATCAGCCTGAGCTTAATGGAAAGAATAAAAAATGATAAACAACATTGAAATTTCCTGTTATGATGTGAAAGAACAGATATGGTTCGAGAGGGCTGAAATCTATTGCCGGAAGGTTCTTGAATATTTAGAAAAAGAGAAGTGGGAAATTTCACTGGTTTTTACGAATAACGCTTATATCAGAGGGTTGAATCGTGATTTCAGGGAGAAGGATACACCTACGGATGTTCTCTCTTTCTGTCAGAGTGATGGCGATATACCAGTTCCGGTAAATAGCGAGAGTTTCTATGCGGGGGATATTATTATATCCCTTGAATACCTGGATAGAAACTGTACCGAATTCCAGGTCAGCCGGGATGAAGAGTTAAGGAGATTGATTCTTCATGGGATACTGCATTTGGCAGGCTTTGATCATGCCACAAATGATCCCGGTGAAAAAATGTTAATATTTCAAGAAGAAATACTGAATAAAATAGGAGAAGTGATACTGTGAAAAAAAAGGGCTTTATGGAAAAAATATTCCGGAAAGCCAGTGAAGATGAAGAGGCCTTTAATTCGTTGAATCCTGTTGAGCAGGATATGATAAGGGGGATAGTCGATCTTTCCGATACCACCGTGAAAGAAGTTATGGTTCCTCGAATTGATGTGGTATTTATAGAGAATGATACACCCGAAAAAGAGCTTCTGGAAACACTGATAGAGTGCGGACATTCTAGGGTCCCTGTATATGATGAAACAATTGATAATGTCGTTGGTATTCTTTATGTAAAGGATCTCCTGAACAATATGCTGAAAAACAGCAGTATAGATATTGCCGAGGTCATCAGAAAACCCTATTTCGTGCCTGAAAGTAAAAGACTCGATTCTCTTTTATATGAATTTAAAAGGAGACGAGTACACATTGCCGTGGCTGTCGATGAGTACGGCGGCGTTTCGGGGATTGTTTGTATGGAAGATATTATTGAAGAAATCGTTGGTGATATCCAGGATGAATTTGATAATGAAGTCGAAGATATTATGGAAATCGGAGAGAATACATACCTCTGTGATGCCAGAATAGATATAGAGGATTTGAATGAGATCACCAATTTAAATCTTTCAGATAAAGATTATGATACACTTGGTGGCTTTGTCTTTGAATTATTCGGTAAAATACCTGTCAGATATGAAAAAGCAGAGACGCCTGAGGCTGAGTTTATTATTCATGATATGGAGGGGCACAAGATTAAAACTATAAAACTTGTTAAAAAGGTCTCTATAGATGGGTCTGATTCGTAAGATATTAGTCACATTTTTCATAATATTACCAATGTCTCTTATAATGGCAAACCCATCTGTTCAAGAAGTCTTCTCCGAAGGAGAGGCTTTTCGGATGATGGGTGACTACTATCGGGCTGTGGAGAGTTATAAGACTGCCCTGCAGATGAACCCGTCCTATGTGGGCCCTCTTAAGGGGCTTGCCGGTTCATATTTTGGCCTGGGAGAGTATCAGGAAGCCCTCTATTGGGTGGAAGAAGCTATCCGGTTCGATAAGAATGATCTGAATATGATAAACCTTAAGGGCAGGATTCTCCTGGGGCTTGGTGATTTTGTACATGCCAATGATAATTTTTCTATGGTCCTGGCCCTGGAACCTTACAATATTGATGCTCAATTTGGTTTGGCAGAACTAGAGATCGCCAATGGTAAAATGCAAAATGCTGCCGAAAGGTATCGGAATGCCTTAAGAATCTCTCCGGAGAACAGACGGGCCCTTTTATCCCTGGTTCTGTTGTATGATGAGATAGGCAATACGGCAGCGGCAGGTGAATATATAGAGCAGGCTCTCTATTTTTATTCCGATAATGCCCAGGTTCGTTTTATAGCCGGTTCCCACTATCTTGCTCTCAAAGACTACGATGCGGCGATTCTTCACGCTTCGGCCGCCTTAACACTGGATCCCGATTATCTGAATGCGGGGATTCTATACAGTCAGCTGGCTATCAAAAACGGTAACAGCCAGGAAGCGGTAAATATACTAACCACATTTTTAAGTGATAACAGGGACCGACCCCTTTTATGGTACTCCCTGGGAATTGCCTATCGTAATCTTGAAAAAACAGAAGAGGCCATCCAGGCTTTCGCTTTTGCCTCTTCTTTGAGAACCGGTGATGATATGGCAAGGATTACCCTTGAAAATATTATCATGGAGACTCTTGAACTCGATGATCCGCGAAGAGAACGTTATGCTTCCTACCATTTTGTACTTGGTCAGGAGTATGATGATAGAAACCTCTTGAAGAGAGCTTTTGAAGAATTTCGAAGGGGTTTGCAGATTTATCCGTTTTCCAAAGAGGGCCGGCTCCTTCTTGGAGATATTTATAGAAGAAACGGTTTATTCAGCAGGTACAGGGAAGAGCTTCGGATTATTGATGATATGCTTGAAGAAAAAGAGGTGGATATCAGTGATGAGCTTGAATTCCTGGATTACAGACTGGAAGATTCCGTCTCATCTGAATGGGATGTGGAGCAGTTTTATATTGATCGGGAAACCATAGATCTTGCTGTTTTTTACATCGAGTCAGAATTATATCATCAAGACAGTGAAGTCGACCTCTTTAAGTATATTAAAAATATTCTTTCAGGCTATGAGAACATTAATGTCCTTGATTTACCCGTAAAGATAGAATCTTTTTCCAATGGGTACAGGTTAGCCCGGGAATCGAACTCTGATTATTTTATCATTATTGATATACAGGAGACGGAACGGGTTATTTCCTTAAATAACAGGATTTATATGTCAGAAACCGGTGGTGAACTAAAGCGTTGGGCTGTTTTCAGGACGGGGAATCAAAGAATTCCCGATGCCGCCCAGAAATTTGCCAGAGATATTCATGGTTTGATGCCCGTCTCCGGAAGGCTGCTGGACAGAAGGTTTGATGCAGGTTTAATTAGTCTTGGTATTGCGGATGGATTCTCTGTCGATGATGAATTTCTTGTTATAAGGAATGGGGAATTGAATTTGAGCAAAGAGGGGTTTGGATTTACCTATGAAGAGAGTTCTGTCCTCGGAACATTTTCGGTTACAAAACTCGATGACCTTGTCTGTGAGGGAGTCCTGGAAAAAAAATATTTCTTTGATATGATAAATCAGGGTGATCATATAATACCTGTCTCTTACCGGGAGGGGATAGATTCTTCAGACTCTGTCTCATCTGAAAGTTCCGATGAAATTGAGGCGGGAAATGAAGCCGATAAGCAAGCAGATGAGCCCTTGCCTCCGGATATTTATGACAGCCTCTTACGGATACAGTAAATCTAACAGAAAAGTTATTTTCACAGATTTGACTGCAAATTGACAATTACTTTTCTTTTACGTATATTTTTATCGGTTTAAACGGAAATAATAGAAATTTCAGGAGAAAATGAATAATGGCATTACGAACGGTTAAAGATTTTGATTTCAAGAATAAAAAGGTTCTTGTACGAGTGGATTTCAATGTTCCATTGAAAGATGGCGTGATAACAGATGACACAAGAATTAGAGCAGCTCTGCCAACTTTAGAATACATCCGGGCTCAGGAAGGATCCAAACTTATATTAATGAGTCATTTAGGTCGTCCCAAGGGGGAAAAAAAGCCTGAATTCAGTTTGGCTCCTGTTGCCGCCTACCTTGCAGAACTTACCGGCTGGAAGGTGATAATGGCTACCGATGTCATTGGTGATGAGGTTAAAGCCGCCGCTGATAAGCTTGAAAAAGGTGAAGTTCTGGTTCTTGAAAACACAAGGTACTATGCCGGTGAAACAAAAAATGACGAAGAACTGTCAAAGAATATTGCTTCACTTGGTGATATTTTTGTGAATGATGCTTTCGGGACAGCCCACAGGGCCCACTCCTCCACTGAAGGTGTTTCGAAATTCCTTCCCTCATGTGCTGGATTTCTTATTGAAAAAGAGTGTAAATTTTTCGATAGCATCCTCGAAAATCCGAAGAAACCCTTTGTTGCCGTAATCGGTGGTGCAAAAGTTTCTTCCAAGATTGGTGTACTTGAAAGCCTTCTTCCTAAATGCACAACCCTTGTGATAGGTGGTGGAATGGCGTATACCTTTCTGAAGGTTCAGGGACACTCAATCGGTAAATCTCTCTTCGAAGAAGAGTATGTGGAAACAGCAAAGAATCTTCTTGCCGCGGCTGAAAAAGCTGGGGTTGAGATTATTCTTCCTGAAGACCATGTGGTTGCCAGTGAATTCTCGGAAAATGCCGTCGCTGAAGCTGTTGATTCAATCGATATTCCTGAAGGAAAGATTGCCATGGACATCGGACCTTTAACAACAGCAAAGATCAAGGATAGAATTGCGGCAGCCAGCTCTCTGGTCTGGAACGGACCTCTTGGTGTCTTTGAGTTTGAAGCTTTTGCCAAGGGTACACTAAAGGTCGCTGAATATGTGGCCGACTGTCCAGGTACGACTGTTGTTGGTGGTGGAGACTCTGTTGCTGCTGTTAACAAATTTGGCTATGCCGATAGAATCGATCATGTCTCCACTGGTGGTGGGGCATCACTTGAGTTCCTCGAAGGAAAAATTCTTCCGGGAATCGCCGCATTAAGAGATTAATTCTTAATTAATTTGATACGACAAATAAATATAACAAGGATAATATTATGAGAAGAACATTTATTGCAGGAAACTGGAAAATGCATAAAACTCCGGCTGAAGCCGTTGCACTTGCAAAAGAACTTGTTTCAGAACTATCAGGAAGCAGTCACAAGGTACTTGTTGCCCCCAGCTTCACATGTATTCAGGCTGTTGGTGAAGTCGTTAAAGACACAAACATCCTTCTTGGTGCCCAGAATATGGCTACAGTGGAAGAGGGCGCTCACACAGGAGAGACTTCAGTACTCATGCTCAAGGCTCTGGGTGTTGATGCTGTCATTCTCGGCCATTCCGAAAGACGACATGTTTACGGTGAAACCGATGAAATGGTGAACACAAAAGTGAAACTTGCTCTTCAGCATGGTCTTGAGGTTATACTTTGTGTAGGAGAGAAACTTGAAGAGAGAGAAGCCGGACAGGCTGAAGCTGTCGTTGAACTTCAGACCAAAGAGGGCCTTAAAGGTGTATCTGAGGCAGATTTAGCCAAGGTTACAATTGCTTACGAACCCGTCTGGGCAATCGGAACAGGAAAAACTGCCACTCCTCAGGATGCCGATGATATTCACAAGGTTACCAGGGGCGTTGTAAAATCCCTTTATTCCGACAAAGCTGCCGAAGAGATGATCATCCAGTACGGTGGATCCGTTAAACCCGATAATGCTACCGAGCTCATGGGTATGGAGAACATTGATGGTGCACTCGTTGGTGGCGCCGCTTTGAAAGCCGAACTCTTTGTGCCTATTGCACAGTACGATAAATAAACAATTCAATTGTTTATTCAGGGCTGTTTGGGGGGACTCAGACAGCCTTTTTGAATTTAGGTACATGAACGTTTAACATTAGCTTTAAAATGCAATTAGAAAATGTTATATTACATTTAGTATAACTTTAGAAAACAATAACGTTTATTATGAGGTGGTTTACCATGAAAATATTTAATTCCAGGGTGGTTTTAACCCTTTTTATGATTATGCTCTCCTTCTTCATTTTTACTGGTTGCTCTGGCAAAGAGGATGAATTGACAAGAGGTGAAACTGAGAGTTTGAATGCTGTTGATGGAATCTCAAAAATCGTAAAGGACGGACCGAAAAGTTTCAACCTTGCGGTAGTCGTTCCCGGTGTGACGGCTGGAAGTCCAATCTATGAACAGCTGGTCTCCGGTTCTGAACTGGCCATAAAAGAGAATGCCCACAGTTCTATGAAGGTTTTTGAATTGGATTATAATCAGGCTCAATGGAATGAGAAGATTACCTCAATTGTGGCTACCGGTGTTTATGATGTGATAATTACATCAAACCCCTCCATGCCTTACGTCTGCATGGATATTTCTCTTCAATTTCCTGAACAGAAATTTATTTTTGTGGATGCTTTTGTGTCCGGAAATCCTAATATGACAAGCTATCTTTATAATCAGGTGGAGCAGTCTTATATGTTGGGCCATTTGGCTGGTCTCATTACTAAGAGCGATATGACCGGAGCCAATAGTGATAAAAAGATAGGTATCATTGTGGCTCAGGAGTATCCGGCATTAAACAAGATGATGGTGCCTGGATTTGAAAATGGGGCTAAATCTGTTGATCCGGACATCGAACTCGATTATCGGGTTCTCGGTAACTGGTATGATGCGGCTAAAGCGGGTGAACTTGCCCGGAGTATGATCGATTCCGGTGTAGATGTTATTGGTGTTATCTGCGGAGGGGCTGCCACAGGAGTATTTGATGTCTGCCGTGAACGGGGTAAATATATAATGTTCTGGGATGAGAATGGGTATGCAAAAGCTCCGGGAGTCATCGCCGGAAGTGGTGCTTTAATGCAGGAGATGCTCGTTTATGAAAAAGTCTCGGACGCAGTAAATGGAAAAATAGAGTGGGGCACTTCCACTAAACTTCATACCAAAGACGGTTATGTAAAGTTTATCTCTGATGATCCTGATTATATAAATACCGTCCCCGAAGAGATCCGTGTTAAACAGCAGGTACTTGTCGATAAGATTACCCAAGGTGAACTCATACTGGAAATTCCGGAATTATAGGTTTTTTTATTAATGACAGAATACTCATATCTGAGCATGCGCGGGGTCTCTAAATACTATCCTCTTTCTGGTGTACACGCCAATGTTCAGGTTGATTTTAATGTAGAAAAGGGGGAGATCCACGCCCTGGTTGGCGAGAATGGAGCCGGAAAGACTACATTAGTGAAAATCTTAAATGGTATTGAAAAACCAGATTCGGGTGAGATCATATTTAATGGTCACACTATAAGTTTGAATTCACCACTAGATGCAGAAAAATTCAATATTGGAATGGTTCATCAGCACTTCAGGTTATTTAAGGAATTTACGGTAGCCCAGAATATCGTTATGGGGAAGGAACCGGTAAAAGGGTTACTCTTCAACAACAAGAAAGCTGAAAAAGATACCAGAGTCATAATCGAAGAAAATAATTTTAATATCTCTCCCAACACAAAGGTTGCAGATCTAAGTATAAGCCAGATGCAGCAGGCCGAGATCCTTCGTATACTTTATAATAAAGCAGATCTCCTGGTTCTTGATGAACCAACCTCCGTCCTTACAGAGCAGGAGGTTAAGAAGCTTTTTATCACCCTTCGGAAATTAAGGGATCTTGGAAAAACCATAATCCTAATCACTCATAAACTTTCTGAAGTGATGGATATTTCAGACAGGATTACCATCATGCGAAAAGGGCGGAATGTGGCTGTTATGAAAACCAATGAAGTCCTGGAAGGTGACCTGTCAAAACTCATGGTAGGAAGGGAAATATCAACCTGTTATGAGAAGAATGAATTAATAGAATCAAGACCCGTTTTAGAAATAAAAAATATTTCCCTTGAGAAAAAAGGGCAGGAAGAATTTATTTTAAAAAATCTCTCCTTTACTGTCACTACCGGTGAAATTGTTGGAATTACCGGTGCCGCAGGAAATGGCCTTCGTGAACTTGAAGATATAATATCCGGTTTCTTGCAGCCAACATCCGGAAACATCCTGCATGATCAGGAAGATATAACCCACTTTTCCATAAAAGAACTTCGGCAAAGGGGCTTTTCCTACGTTCCCGCCGATCGGCTTCACAGGGGAGCCAGCCTTGAATCCTCGGTTACTGAAAATTTCATGGTTACAGATGATGGAAATAAAGGAAAGATTAATGAACTTCTGGAGAGGTATGGAGTCGAGGCATCAGCCGATGCTCAGATAGGAACCCTTTCCGGAGGGAATATTCAGAAGGTAATTCTTGGCCGGGAGTTGGAACTGGCAAAGGATATAGTCCTTTTCTCCGAACCAGCCTGGGGGCTGGATATCATAAGCAGTGAGTATATTTACCGTAAAATTCTCGATATGAGGTCTTCCGGTGCGGCCGTTATTTTAATTTCGTCAAATCTTGATGAGATACTGAAACTTTCCGATAGGATAATCGTCATGTATCGGGGGAAGATCGTCTCAAAGCATGATAATGTCGAAATGAATAAGGAGATCCTCGGTGAATATATGCTTGGATTAAAGGATGATTTCTTTGAAAATTAAACAGAAGGATCTATTGGTAAACGGTTTAAGTCTTTTGATTGTCATCGGCGGAGCCTTCCTAGTCATGATTATACTCATCTTTATACTGAGTAAGACTCCCTTCCTGACTATAAATTCATTTTTTAGCGGACCTTTTACGAACCGGTACTATCTGGGGAATATGTTTAACAATGCCATTCCACTAATCTTCACAGGCCTTGGAATTTCTCTTGCCTTCAGAAGCTCCATGTTTAATCTGGGAGGTGAAGGGCAGGTATATTTTGGAGGCCTTGTGGCAACAGCTGTCTGCCTTTCACTTCCAAACCTTCCCGGGCCTTTGGGCATAATCCTGGCATTGACAGCCGCGGTGGCCGCGGGGGCTGTTATTGCCGGCCTTTCCGGAATTTTTAAATACAGGTGGGGAACCGATGAACTCCTCTCCTCATTTTTAATATCCAGTGCTCTTTTACATATAACCGATTTCTTTATTACAGGGGTTCTCCATGATCCGGAAAGTAACCTGATAACTACACCCCGGATTAGCGAACAGTTCCGGTTTTTTAAAATATATCCTCCTTCAAATTTGGATGTCAGCCTTTTCCTCTCCATTATTGCCGGATTATTAGCCTTCTATTACCTGTTTCGGACACGAAAAGGTTATGAGCATCGGATGTGTGGATTAAATCGGGAGTTTGCCCGTTATGGTGGTATAAAAACGGGGCAGTACATTGTTATGCCCATGTTTTTAAGTGGTGGGTTTCATGGTCTCGCCGGTGCCGTATCCATCCTTGGTACCCACTATATGTGTTTGAAGGGGTTCTCGGCAGGTATGGGTTGGAATGGTATCGCCGTTGCTCTCATTGCAAGGAATAATCCGGCAGCCGTAATTCCTGCTGCACTCTTCTTCTCGTATATCGAGTCGGGGGCGAAATCTGCCATGATTAGTTCCGATGTCACCCTTGAGATATCGGCCGTGGTTCAATCGATCGTTTTCTTTTTTATTACCTCCCGGGTAATATTCAATTCCATTAAATACAGAAGGAGAAGGGCATGATAAACACCGATTTTTCTCTCCCGGTACTCCATAACTCAATCGGAATAATGACGCCTTTCCTCCTGGCGGGTCTTGGTGGCCTGATGACCGAACTTTCGGGTATGCTTAATATTGCCCTGGAGGGGTTAATCCTGATAGGGGCTTTTTTCTCGATCATCATGGCGGCAGCAACCGGCAGTCTCTGGCTGGGGCTTATCCTTGGTGTCCTTTTTACAGTACTTCTGGCAACCGTTTTCGGGTATATCACCCTTTATCTGAAATCGGATGTTTTTATAACAGGTCTTGCGGTAAACCTGCTGGTCCCTGGATTAATCACAATCATCTCTTTTCATGCCTTCGGTACTAAAGGAGTATTGATTTTTAATCAACTTCCGGAGCTGCCGATCCTTGATGGCGGTATGTTAAATGGAATCCCTCTTCTAGGGGATATTCTTTTCGGTCATAATATCTTCGTTTATTTCAGCCTGCTCCTGGTCATTGTTTTTTACATCATTATTTATCGTACTCCCTTTGGGTTTAGGTTAAGGGCCAGTGGGAATAATCCTCGAGCCATGAAGGCTCTGGGTTTAAAACCCCGCCACTATCAATTAATCGCTATTATGATATCCGGTCTGACCTGTGCAATTGCCGGGGCTTTCCTTACTTTTAATCTCGAGGCTTATACGCCTAATATCTCGGCAGGGCGCGGATGGATCGCCCTTGTTGTCATTTACCTAGGCAACAAGACTCCTCAGGGGATTCTTGTCGCGGCTTTCATTTTTGGCCTCACCGAAAGTATTTCCAATTATGCCCAGGGGTTCCTGAACATCCCGGCAGATTTCATCCTTGCTTTTCCCTTCATCCTGACTGTGGTCGCTATGGTTATAATGTCCATTATAAATAAAAGGAGGAGTAATGATCCTCGTTTTTGATTTTGGCACGACCCACCTGAAAGGGGCTTTAATGACCGAAGATGGTCTTTTTAAAGGCCGTACCCGAGGGGAACTTGGTGTCCTTAATTCCGATGTTTCGGGATTTCAGGAAGTTGATCCGGAAATCTGGATATCCAGCCTGAAAAAAGCGGTGGCCGAGCTTCTTGCGGGGCAGGATACGAATAAAATTCGTGGGGTTGTTATAAGCGGTAATGGACCGACCCTGGTCCCTATGGATAAGAATGGCGATTTTCTTAATCCTGTGATGATTTGGATGGACCGCCGCGGTACTGCCCAGTCAAAGCGGATAAAAGAAATTTCCGGTGAGTATCTGGACCCAACATTCTACCTGCCTAAGGCTCTCTGGCTTCATGATAATAAACCGGAAGTTTATAATAAGACCAAACATTTTCTGTCCTGCCCCGAAGCGATAGTCTATAAACTGACTGGAATGGCTACCACAATCCTGCCAGGTGCCCATTTCGAGGGGTATTTCTGGAGTGCTGAACTCTTGAATAAACTGGGACTGGACCAGTCGAAGTTCCCCGCCTTTTCAAAGCCGGGAAATATTACCGGCCAGGTCACCCGAAAGGGGCAAACTCTTACGGGAATCCCCCTGGGTCTTCCTGTCATTTCTGCAGGTCCGGATTTTATATCTTCCATCCTGGGAACTGCGGCGGTAAAGCCCGGCAGGTGCTGTGACCGGGCAGGGACATCAGAGGGTATAAATCTATGTACTAAAGAGCTTATCCATAATCCGGCCCTCATGGGGTACGGTCATGTTGTAGAGGCGTATTATAACCTCTCTGGAATAATCTCCGCCTCCGGAAGGGCACTGGACTGGATTACAGGGACCCTCGGCTGTGGTCAAACGTCTGTGGCGACCTTAAATGATCCGGAGGTCCATCGAGACCTCCAAAAGACCACCCCGGGTTCGGATGGCTTACTCTTTCTGCCCTATCTGGCTGGTGAGCGTGCTCCCCTCTGGGATCCTGCTGCAAGGGGTGTTTTTGCAGGATTAGGTTTGTATCATGGCCGGGAGCATATGATAAGAGCCGTTCTTGAATCTACCGGATTTGCCATGCGTGATGTTATCGATACCATGGATAACAGCGGTTGTGAGGTTGCGGATTTAAGAATAACCGGAGGTCCTGCCAAAAACAGAATGTGGAATCAAATTAAGGCTGATATTACGAGGCGGCGTATACTGGTTCCTCAATCGGTAGATTCCGACCTTACGGGGAATCTTGTTATTGGTCTGAAATCTCTGGGGAATCATAATGATCTTGGTGAGGCCTCGGATAAGACGGTAAAAATTGCAGAGATTTTCGAACCGAGACGAGAATATCAAACCCTTTATGAAGATCTTTTTGAATTATACAGGGAAACATACAAAAGGATGAAGGAACTCTTTCCAAGATTAAGCCTCAGCGTACAGGGCAGGGAAGTAGCTGGAACAAACGGAAAAAATTAAGGATATTGTCTAAAGGGCTTTCCCCTTTTCCTTTTTTAATGTAATATATCCTGAATTTTACTAGATATTATGGATATTGGAGTCAAATATGGGAATTATCGGCATCATACTGCTCGTACTTTTTATTATCAGTGCACTTTTACTTATCTTTTTTGTCCTTATTCAGGATGATCAGGGGGAAGGTATCGGCGGCATGTTTGGTGGAGGCAGTCAGAGTACCTTCGGATCACGTTCCGGTAATGTTCTTACCAGATTTACATCGATTTTAGGTGCTGTTTTTCTGCTTTGTTCTTTTGGTCTGGCATGGATGAATAAAACATCCAACGGTGGAGACCTGATCAAAGCGGCCAGACAGCAGCAGGTTGAACAGAGTGAATCCGACTGGTGGAACGCAGATACAGAAGCTGATCAGGCTGAGTAGTATTAAGAGTGAGTTAAGGGGGAGAGGACGGGTATCGTTCCTCTCTTTTTTTTAAGGGAGATGTAAAAATATGAGAATTGCAGTGGTATATCATGCAGAAAAGAACCTTCCTTTAATACGTGATCTTGCTAAAGGAGTTGCCAGGGGTCTTGAATCTCAGGGGGCTTCGGTGGATGTTATAAATTCCAAAGAATTTACCAGTAGATTAACAATCTATAACTACATTGTTTTAGGTACCGAGGTCACAGGTAATTTCGGTGGTTCAATTCCTCCATCTCTCTCTAAATTTCTTGAGGCAGCAGGACCGGTGGGGAGTAAACGCTCTTGTGGATTTTTACCGGCCAGGGGATTTCGACGCCAGAAAAGCCTTCTTAAGCTAATGACTACCATGGAGAAGGAAGGGATGTTTGTTACTGATTTTGATATCCTTCCCTCTGCAGACGCGGCCGAGGCTCTGGGAAAAAAACTGAATTTTCAGTCCAGACATTGATAAACTGTTCGGATTGACATATCTTATTACTGATTTATCTTATCTAAAGGAGACGGTGTGAATAAATTCAAACCTCTTTTAATAATTACTCTTTTACTAGCAATAACAACTTCGCTAACAGCACAGATTTCATTTCTTGATAAAACTGTAGCAACCGTCAACCTGAATAAACCGGAACGTATATCACAAATACAGTTGAATAATCAGGTTGAAGAAGTTGAAACACTCAGAGCCCAGATGGGGCAGGCCGGATCTGTAGATAGAAGACAGGTTCTTGAATTACTCATCTCCGACATTCTTCTGAAGCAGGCCCTTGAACGGGATAATGTTCGTGTGAGTTCAACAGAGGTTGACGAAGCTGTTAATCAGCAGAAGGCTCAGATAGAAGCTCAGAATAATGTACGACTCACCGATGAGCAGTTTAAAAATGCGGTGGAAAGTCAAACCGGCGCAAGTTGGGATGAATTCAGGTCTCAGCTTGAACTTCAGATTGCTCAGCAGCGATATCTTCTTGAAAAGAAGGCAGACGTGCTTGAAGAAGCACGGATCCCGCCTACCTATCAGGAGATCAATATGTTTTATCGTAAAAATCGAAATGAATTTTCCAATCCGGATATAGTCCGGTTTAGCCATATATTTATTTCTACTGTGAATCTGAGCGCCAGCCAGAGGAGTGATGCTTTGCGTCAGGCTGAAGAGGCTTACCGAAAGTACACCAACGGTACCGATTTTCAACAGCTTGTAATGGAGTATACCGATGATGAGCAGAGAATGTATCGGGGGGGAGATGCCGGTTATATGGCCATTAACGATACACGTCCGGGTGCTTATTTCGGTCAGGATTTCGTAGACAAAGTATTTCTCATGGATAAAGGGGATGTCTCTTCGGTTCTTACATCCAAACTCGGATATCATATTGTAAAGGTTACAGAATACCACCCGGCCAAACTCCTTGCCCTCACGGATACTATCAGTCCGGAATCCACTGAAACGGTTCAGGAGTATATTGCTCAGTTACTTATTGGGCAGAAAAATCAGCTAATCCTTCAAAAGGCCCTTGAACAGCTTATTGAAGAGCTGAAAAGTCAGGCTGAAATCAATATTTTTGAAGAGAACCTGGAATAAGAATGGGATCAAGACGTAAAGGAAGGGTACTGGCATTTCAGGCCCTCTATAGCTGGGATACGGTAAACCAGGATATTGATGATCTTCTCCTGTTTTCATGGCTGGAAGAGGCCGAGCAGGAAAAGATCGCTCAGGATTCACTCATGTTTGCCAGGTTGCTTTTATCCGGAACTCTGGAAAAGATTGAGGATGTGGACGCCGAGATAAAAAGACAACTCGAGCACTGGGATTTCAACAGGGTCTCAAAGGTAGATCTGGCTATCCTGAGGCTTTCGGTCTACTCATTGAAATACCAGGAAGATATACCCCAATCGGTTACCATAGATGAAGCCGTTGATATTTCCAAAGATTTTGGGAATGATGATTCATACAAATTCATAAATGGAGTTCTTGACGGAATAAAGAAACGATTGGGTTAATATCAAGATAATGAAATTTTCATCCAATGTAAAAAAGATAATTTTTCTTTCAGCAGGTTTCTTACTAATCCTGTCTGTGACTTTCGGTTCCTTTTTTATTTACAAAGGAGTAATCAGGAAGCGCAGACAGGAGAAATTTTCTCTTGTCCTAACCGAAGCCGCAGAGCTTCTATCCGAAGGGTATTCAACTGAAGCGGAAGACCTTCTTGAATCTCTGACCGATGTTCCTGTCACCTCTGTAGAACATATGAAATTATTGAAACAATATTATAACCTTGCTGTCATAACCGATGATTTTTCAAGGTTTTCAGCACTCTCCATATCCGTTGCAGAAAAATTCCCGGGGAGAGAAGATATTAAAGCGGTCGGCGTCTGGGGTTTATTAAAATCCGGAAGATATGAGGCTGCTTTTGAAAAATCAGGAGAGTTAACAAATGAGCTCTATAACTCCCTCACAGCCGAAACCCTTCTTCGTTACAAGGATAAACTGAACCTTAAGATTGTGGCTGAACGAGGTCTTCAGGGGAATCCCTATCTGAATGTGATGACCGGCAGGGATCCTGACATCTTTATTCATGCGGGAGAGCAAACAGGCATTGCTACTTATTATCTCGATGGGACATTGTTGTACATGGAGCAGGGGCGGATAAGAAGGGCGCAATCGGTTTTCAGAAACTACCTAGGGGATGATCATCCCTACCTGGGCCTGTTAATAAATATGGACGGCCGGCGGTGGGAGACGGCTCTGCGTATGTTGAATCTTATCCGGGAGAGGGGTGAAACAAAACCTGAAATTGAACTTCTTTATGGTGATATTCTTCTCCACCAGGAGAAAATCATTGATGCTGAGGTTTTTTATTCAGAATATATCCGGTCTAACCCGTCCGAATTCTATCTTCCTTATGCGAATCTTCACCTTATAAAAAAATCCAGGGACCGAGCCGATGGCTCTATCTTGAAACAAGGGCTTGAGTATTTTCCTATGAACAGCGAACTATCCATCCTCTATGCGGCATACCTCATAGATTCCGGTGATGATGTCGGGGCGGAACGGGTGCTTGAGGATATTTCCGGCCTTGATGAGAATAATTATCGAGCAGAGCTGGCTCTTGTGAATCTTTTGAGCGGTCATAGAACTCCCGAATATGTACGGGGGCGATACTGGGATTTGATTAACCGATATGACGGAAGTATGGAACCGGTAAAGAGTTTTGCTCTCTATCTGATGGCATGGTCCATATGGGATGAGTTTGACCTCCTTCTCAGCCGTTATGAACGAGACTGGGGAGAAACAGGATGGTCCAATGGTTATCGTGGTGTTGCTGCCGCCATAAAGGGAAATTTTACAACCGCTGCCACACTTCTTGAAAAATCGGTTGAACTCGAGGAGACTCCGGAAGCCTTATATAACCTGGGCGTTCTAAACGAGAAATCCGGATATTATAAAAGGGCAGAAGATTTATTGGAAATGGCGATAGTAGCACTGGATGAATCTGAAATTATTAATATTCCTTTTGAAGGACGAATGAAGACCCGCCTTGGTATTATCCTTTATAAAAATATGAAGTATGATAGGGCCATTATAGAAATTAACAGTGGGCTCGAACTCGTTCCTGCTCACCTTGAAGGTATTTTTTACCAGAGATTGATAAACGAAGAGGTGCAGTAAATGATAAAACTCAAAAATGAGAAACAAATTGATGGAATCAGAAAATCCTGCAAGATGCTCGCCAGAGTATATAATGAGATTGAAAAACATATTGTACCCGGAATTACAACTAAAGAACTTGATGATGTTGCCAGGGAACTTATACTTTCAGGAGGGGGGCGTCCCGCCTTTTTAAACTACCACGGTTATCCCGGCTCTTTATGCACCAGTGTAAACTCAGTTGTTATACATGGTATCCCCGGTTCTCAGAAGCTGAAGGAGGGCGATGTTATCAGCCTGGACCTTGGTATAGATCTTGATGGTTATTTAAGTGACAGTGCACGGACTATACCAGTGGGAAAGATCTCCGATGAAGCACAGAAACTCCTTGATGTAACAAAATTATGCCTTAAGAAAGGGATAGAAGCCGCCGTGGCGGGAAACAGGGTTAAGGATATATCCAAAGCTGTTTTTGCGGTAGCAGACAAGCACGGTTATGGTGTTGTTCGTGAATTCTGTGGTCATGGGGTAGGTTTGGAGCTTCATGAAGACCCGCAGATCCCTAACTATGTAGGACGTGGACCCAACCCGAGATTAAAACCTGGAATGACCATTGCGATTGAACCAATGATTAACCTTGGGCTTGATGATGTTTTTATTCATGAAGACGAGTGGACCGTAGAAACGGTGGATAAGCTGATCTCAGCTCATTTTGAGCATACCATAGCGATTTTCGAAGATCATACCGAAATTCTTACACAAATTGATTGATTATTAGTAACTTATCCTCTGAAACGTTTTTTAAATTATTGGAGGAAATATATTATGTTTAAGAAATTATTGTCATCAAAAAAATTCTTCCTTGTCAACCTGATCCTTTTTGGAATAATTGCAGGTTTCGGTTTGGCCTTGATAAGTTTTTCATGTTCAACCAATGTGAATCCGGGGGCTGTGAGGGCTCAGGATTCACTTCAGGAAGATAAGGCTGTAATGCAGTTGGAACAAATGCAGAATTCATTTAGAAATATCTCTGCTTCCGTTCTACCTGTCGTTGTAGAGATTACCGTCACAGAGATTAAAACTCAGAAAGCACCGGAAGTCGGCGGTTGGCCATTTAACTTTCTCTTTCCCGAAGGGGCAGAGGAAGATGGTGGAGAGGAACGTGAGTACAGAAGTCAGGGGCTTGGATCCGGTGTTATCGTACAGAAAGAGGAAAATGAATATTATGTTCTAACCAATAACCATGTCATTGAAACAGCGGATGAAATCAATGTTATTTTGTACGATACAACCGAATATTCTGCCGAACTCGTTGGACGGGATGAAAGAAAGGATCTGGCTGTCATCAAATTCACAAGTGAAGATCAGGATATACCCATAGCAAAGCTGGGGGATTCAGACGGTCTCTTTGTGGGGGATTGGGTTCTTGCGGTAGGCTCTCCTCTGGGGTATGTCTCTACTGTAACTGCGGGTATTGTGAGTGCCCTTGGACGAAGAGGACCTGAACAGAACATCAACGATTTTATTCAGACCGATGCGGCTATAAATCAGGGTAACTCCGGAGGTGCCTTAGTCAATCTGAAGGGTGAAGTTATTGGTATAAACACCTGGATTGCCACATCCACCGGGGCCAATTCAGGACTTGGTTTTGCTATTCCCATCAATAATGCCAAGAAGGCCATCAATGACTTTATTAATCTTGGTGAGATTCAGTATGGTTGGCTTGGTGTCAGTATCGCCGATGTGAATGATGATCTGGCCGAAGCATTGGGAGTGGATACTATCAGTGGAGCCCTGATTCAGAATGTTTACAAAGATTCGCCAGCCGATAAGGCGGGTCTTCTTCCCGGAGATTTTGTAAGCAAGATTAATGGTGAAATTGTCAAAGACTATATGGATTTATCCCGTACAGTCGGCGACTTTATTCCCGGTCAGGAAGTTCTTTTCGACATTTATCGCTATGGTAAAGCCGATTCTATCGAAGTTAAGATTGGAGAAAGGGATGATTCCGAGGTTATTGCATCCAACTATATGGATCTCTGGCCTGGTTTTTCTGTGATTCCCTTAAACGATGAGATCAGGGATGAGATTGAAATTGCAGAGGATGTTCAGGGTGTCCTTTTAATTGTAAACGATAAATCCAAAGCTCAGGTGGCAGGATTGAAGACTTTCGATATTGTTACTGCTATCAATGATAGGGATACAGAAAATGTTATAGATTTCTATAAGAATCTTAATGAAGCAGGAAGCAAAAAAACGACTTTCACCCTATTGAGAGAAGGTAATGTAGAGATGGAAATCGGTATTGTACCTTAACATTTTATGGGGGGGCACCCCCTTTATGTCCTTACAGGCCCGTACACCAAATTTACCGGTGTACGGGCTTTTTTTTAATTTATACTGTACCCGTCACCATTGGATGGTGTACAATTACTGTTATGAAAGATTTTTTACCCTACGACAAAGTTCGAAATAATGCTCTGAAAATGGCAAGACAAATACATCTTGAAGGATTTATTCCGGATGTTATCTATGTTTCTCTCCGCGGTGGTGCCTATATCGGAAATGTACTCAGTGAATACTTCAAAATCGTTTCAAAAGGGAACCGTCCTGTCCTTTATGCTGCCGTCGTTGCCCGATCCTATCAGGGCATAAAAGATCACGATGAGGTGCGCATTGACGGTTGGACTTACAGTCCAGAACATCTTCGTCAGGGAGACAAAATCCTTCTGGTCGATGATATCTTTGACTCGGGAAGGACCCTGAATTTTCTTGCAAAAGTAATTATAGAGAGGGGGATCCCTAGAAGCGACCTGAAAATTGCCGTTCATGACTATAAATGCTTCAGGGATCAGTGTGACACTCTGGATATTCATCCCGATTATTACTGCCGAAAACATATGATCAACACACCGGAAGATGATCTGTGGATTCATTATATGAGTCATGAACTTGTGGGTTTAACACCCGAAGAGAGACAGAAATATTATATTGATACAGACAGTGACCTCGAAGAGGTGTTTACCGCTTTCGATAAAGAGTAGAACTATGAAATTAAGAAATGTGCTTTTTACAGGAATACTTTTGATAATCGGCTTTCTGCCCCTTTTCGGACAGGATGGAGACCTTCAGGTTTCACCCGACTCAGGGACATACACCTGGAATCAGGTCGTCTCGATAACCTGCGATGAGGAGTATAAGATCCTCTACTCATTCGGGAACAATTCGACAGATCCTGATATTCCCTATTCTGAGCCATTTCTGCTCTCCGCCCTTCCGTCAGAGGAGCGGCAGTATAAGCTGAATGTTGCCCTGCTGAAAGACGATATGATAATTCAGCGACAGGAATTTGAATATACTATAGATCTACAGGCTCCCAGGCCTCCTTTTTTAACCATACCTGAAGGGGTTTATAATCATCCTGTAACGGTAAACCTTCAATCCCAGTCGGAAGCTCAGGTTGTCTACAGCCTGGGTGGAAGTGAAACCTCTCCCTTAAGGGTCTGGCGAGGAGAACCGATCCTGTTGTCTGGCCGGGAGAATGGGGATAATGTATATAAACTTTCAGCCTATTCGGTAGACCCTGCCGGGAATAAATCCACCGTGGAAAACTGGGGTTTCAGGATTACCACCCCTGGTGTTCAGGAGAGCAGTCTTAAGATCCTGAGTCCTGTTGAGGGGAATTTCCGGAATCTTCAGATGCTCTATTTGAAAGAGAGGGGATATAGATGGATCCGGTTTACCACCAACGGCGCCGATCCCGTTCTTTCGGGGAATGAGTATTCCGGTCCTGTTCTTATCAGGCATTCGGGTGATATCACCTTAAAAATTGCGGCTATGCCCCTTAACGGTGCCGAGGCCCCGGAAAACTATACGGTAGAATTTACAGCCGGGGACGAGTATTTAGAGAATGCACCGGACAGTGGGTCCTATAGTTCAACTTTAAATTTTCGTGCCTCCGATCTTGTGGGATATTACTGCCTTGCCGAGAGGAGTCCAGAATTTCCTGATCCTGAATTTACCGGGGATATAAAACTTCACTCCATCCCCCAGGGGTATAGAAGTGTTCCCATGAGGATAAAAACGGAAGATGAAGAGAATGCTGAATTCAGATATTTCTATATCCTCGATAACCGTTATCCTGCCGATCCTGTCATCCTGAGCCGGGAGAACTCGCCTTTAACATCGAGAACCCAGATTACCCTTGAGGGATCAGATTTCTCAACCATGTATTATACCCTGGATGGAACTTCTCCCGATTTGAATTCGGAGCCTTATAACGCCCCCTTCTTGCTGAATATCCCCGATGAAAGCAGTACGGGATCAATCATCGTTAAAGCACGGGCATTCAGTAAAAATGGAAATGTAAGTGCTGAGACATCCAGGCTTTTTACCTACAACAGGGCTGTTCCCGATACACCGGTTCCTGCTGTGTATCAGGATTCATCGAACAGTGAAGCCCTGATCAATGTTCAACCCCCATCGGCTGGGAATCAGGTTCTTTATGAAATCAGTCAGGAGGCGGATAAGCTTAAAACATTAAACAGGAATTCTCCCATTTTCCCCGGAGAGGTTATCCTCGATGTCCCTTCGGGACAGAGTACTTCATTCTTCATGGTTTTTGCCTCGAAGGATAGTGCGGGAAACCTTTCGGAACCCACCGAGGTTCTGGAGATTAAGATAGATAAAAGATCAAATATCAGACCACTCATAGAGCACCGGGATGGTTTTGTCTACCTTTACGGCCCTGAAAACCTTTACTACTCCTTAAGCCTTCGTGACAGGTTGAATGATAGTACAGAGTTTCGTGGGATTAAATATATGAATCCATTTCAGCTTCATGGCAATGATAATGAAAAGACTATTTTAAATGTTTCGGCGTGGGTGGAGGATGAGGCCGGTGTAAAAGGCCCCGCTTCATCGAAGCGCATCGTTATTCCCGGCACCATTCCCAATGCTCCGGGCTATTACGGCATAGAATCTGAAGGGATCTATAATGATAAAACCGTTATCCTATATATAACAACCCCGGGTGAAAATGAAGCTGTCCATTATAATTATGCCATGGGAGAAATACCCGTACCGGAAATCAATGAGGATTCGCCCATAGCCAGTGATAATCTCTTTTTTACGGGGATGCCCGGTGAGATCAGCCGTTACCACCTGGTAATGAAAACACGGAACCTGGTAACCGGCCAGTTTTCGGAACCGGTGGAGCTTTTTTTCACAATGGATCTGGATCCCCCCCTCATTCCTCTCTTAACAGGAATCGAGGATCAGGCTGTCTACAGTGGCGATGTCTTCCTTTCCGTACCTGACGATGTAGAGGACAGCGTTTTTATCAGTTTTACCTATTTCGATCAGACCCCGGGGGACCCCTTTGGAGAAAACGGAGGGCGTCTTTTTAAAGAGAAAAGGTTTTCCGTTCCCGATGGTATATCAAGAAAAATTTTCTATCGTATTGGAACCGAAGATATAGCAGGAAACAGAACCAGAGGGGAAGAGCTTCACTGGTTTGTCATTGATAATACCACTCCGGATATACCCGATGTTGCCGGCGTTCCCGAACAGGGATTAACCTCATCGGCTGTGACTTTGCTGCTCTCTCAACTAAGCAGGGATATTATTGTCCATTATGAGGTTTCCTATAACGGAAGAGTTCCATCGGAGATTAATGATGAGTCTCCTGTTTTCGATCCGGAAGGACTCTACTTCAAAGGGACTGACGGTCTGAAAACCCCTGTTATTCTAAGGTATAAGGCCCGGAATTTAGCAGGAACATGGAGTGATGACGAGAATCTTCTTTATTTTGTAATTGATAGAATGGCTCCGGTTGAAAGGGGTGAACTCCAGTTTCAGGTTATGGAAGATCTTAAGAAATTTGTTCTCTCATGGGATGTAGGGGCTAACCAGGAGCTTTTCTTCCGTATACCCGAACTGGGCGATGACTTTCTCCTGTTCAACGAACCTGTGACCCTTGATTTCCCTGATGGAAAAGACAACCTGACAGTGGAATCCTATGTCACAGACAGGGCCGGCAACTCTTCCGGGATGCAGGTAAAGAGTATCCGGTTTCCATTCTTACGGGATGGCGAGTTAGTGGGAGGATATCCTGAATCAAACCTGACAAATAATCTGGTACGACTGTTCAGGATTGAGTCGTCGGGGTTGATCCGTTATGAGATCGCCACAGGGGACGAAGAGCCGGGTAGTGTTAATCGTTTTTCGCCCGTATTCCCTAAAAGTATGGATCTAGATGCTGGTAATGGCGAGAGGATTGAATACAGTATGAAAATACGCTCCTTCTCTGGAATTGGTGCCGGTGGTGCCGGAACCGAGCAGGTGATTGATTTTACAATTGATAAAACCAAACCCCTGGCTCCCGTGATAGAGGGTATAGCCGACGGCGAGCACTATCAGGAAGACCTTGTTATAACCTTTCCCAATGGTGATTCGGATATTTATTATGCCCTTCAGAAGGGATTCCGTGAGGACAATCATGGCTTCCCCGATTTTGAGCTTTACACAAAACCCCATGTTATCGAATCTAAAGAGGGAACCTTTGATACCTATAGAATTTATGCCTATCGAAAGGACCGGGCAGGGAATCAGAGTGAGATAAAAGATTGGGAATTCTATATCGACAGGGAGATCATCTATATATCACCCAATGGTAATGATTTGAATGGTGGCACAAGAAGCCGGCCCTTTAAATCCCTAGAGAAGGCTGTGGCCTATTCTGAAGTCACTGGCCGAAATACGGTTTTCATGTCTGGCGGGAATTACGAGGTAAATGAGACAATAATTATCCCTGATGAACTGAATATATTCGGTGGTTTTGATGAACTCTCGTGGGAACCGTCTGAAAATATTGTCAGTACCATCCAAACAGGTGAGTTTTTTCCTGCAGATAGACCCGTTTTCCTGATTGCCGGGAAAGGAGTCTTTAAGGATTTAAGGGTTGCCATTGAGGGTGATTCCGCATCGGCTGTAATACAGCAGGAAGGCGGCGATTGGAAACTTGAAAACACCGAGATTAGTATAAGTGAATCATCAATTAAGACCCCGATTGAAGTTTTCGGTGGAAAGCTTACTCTCATCGATTCACTCTGCAGTGGAGACCGGTTTCAGGGGGAGAGTCTGCTTTCTTCTTCCGGTGGAACTATCATCCTTGAAAGCTGTAAGATCATGAGAAGTGAAAGTACACGTCAATCCCTGCTACTATCCGCAAAGGAAGGTAGTACAATTAAGGTTCTCGGGACTCTCTTTTCTCCGGGAAGCGCCCGATCCACCATGTCTATCAAGTCAGTCGATTCCGACATTTGGATTGACGAACAGTCGGAGATCATGACTGGCGACGGCTCCATAGACGCCATAGCTCTCCATTCCAAGGATTCAGACATAACAATCCTGAATTCCACTATAGAGAATATGGAGAGCGGCAGGGTTGTTCAGGGGATCTTTTGTGAAAACTCGGAGATTATTCTACAGGACTCCTATTTAGATTTATCGGCCGAAGTTGGTGTTGTGGGGATCCAGGCTAACAATTCAAGGTTCCTCATTATGGGGAACACCCTTAAGGCAAAAGCGGATGATTTTATCTATATAATCAGGACAACAGCCTCCAGTGGGCGGGGTATCAATAACTATCTCCATGGAGATGAAACTGCCGATCTTAAAGGTCTTGTGATTGAGGGGGGCGGTGTCTCCCTTTTCCATAACACTATGATTTTCAGAAGTGGTGAAGGTAAGACGGTGGGCATCAAGGCCCGAAACGGAAGAGAGTTGAATATTATAAACAATATCATTGTATCGGATAATCCGGGTCAGAACGGTACGGGGATTGAAGCTGAAAATTTTGCGGTGAGAATTCAAGGGAATAACCTTCATGGATGGCAGACCGTTTATAAGAAAAATGTTCCGTATATAACAGTAGATGAACTGAATTTAAGTGACCTGAGCCATGCGGGTGGACCTATGAATGCAAACATTGATGAAGGACCTGAGAAGAGTTTTTCAGATAAGTTCGCTCTAAATCCTCACCTCAGGCGAAACTCAGCCTGTATAAACGGGGGGGTAGATATAAGCCTCCAGAAAGATCTTTCTCTGGACTGGGATAGGGAAACTAGACCTAACCCTGATGATGGGATACGGCCCCAGGCAGACATGGGTGCGGATGAATATTATCAAGAGTAGAATCCTTATTCGTTAATTGTTACGGGCACTCTGGAAGCAGGGTGTCCTTTATTTTGAATAATAGTATTGGAATCCTGTTCGCATCCTGTTTTTTGCCCAGTATTGAAAAATGTAATTATTTTCCAATTTTCTTTTTGACTTTCCGGACAAGAATCTTATATGATATTTATGATAACTATGAAGAATATTGACAAAGAGTTAACTGACAGAACATGGATTGATATGCCGACCGCCTTCACAGATGGGCTCTACGATGAAATTTACCGTGAAAATAATGTGGAGGCTTCTGAAACACGGATTTTCATGCTTCTTGGTGAAATCAGCCGCAGAATATCAAAATTGGGGGAGGGACGTGATTCCATTCACCTTATAAAAAAGATCAGGGGCATCGAGTGCGAAATTACTGCCCGGGTGGTCAGTGATTCCATCGGTGCTGAGAGCCTGCTTATTGGCTTTTCGGAAGAACTTAGAATTAAAAGGATAGCAGCTGAATCAGCTTCGGTAATCGCAGGATTAAATCAAATGGGACAAAAAGAGTTCCCTTCATTTATTGATCACCTGTTAAGCTATGCCACTCAGGCCAGGCGAGATGGCATTCTGAGTTTGGAAGGGTGTGTTCAGCAGGAAAATGACCAAAGGCTGAAAGGGGGACTTGAGCTGATTATGGAAGCTTGTGATCCTGTCGATTTAAGAAGCTATTTCGAAGAACAAACAAGAAGTCCTGGAAATCAGGATACTGACTGGTTTAAGATAAAGCTCTTCGAGATCACCTGTCTCGAGATTCAAAGAGGAACGAATCCTCAGCTGCTTAGAGAGTTATTGGAAGAAATTGCAGAAGAGAAAGATAAATGACTCTCCCCTGAGCAAGCTCGGCAGACAATCGTGAAGGAATTATGCCTAAGTGATTTAATGCGGTGAGCTTGCGAGGCATTAAACACGATTAGAAAAAAAAGGCAGCCTGTATTTATAAGGCTGCCTTTTATAAAGTTAGTCTATTCTATATTCCAGATTCTGTACACTTCGTCATCATATTCAATATTCGACCAGAGGCCGTTCTTCATTGTCAATGCAAATAGGATTTTGTTCCCGGAAGAAATCTCATGGACGAAAAAAGAACTCACAATAGCATAGCGAAGATCAAGGGTAGAATAGGTGGCCTGTTTGGCACTCTCTTCCGGGAGAACAAATTCAGTCTCCGTGATAGACACCCCGTCAACCTTCTCAAATTCATAATAACCATTTCGAGAACCAACAAGAAGAACTTCTTTAATAGTTGTTCCATCACTACCGATGAACGTAAAATCGATAAAATCTCCCGGTTCTGTAGGAACCTCATCGGTTACAGCTGTCCAAATGACAGAGGGCTCAGCAACAGTTGCGTCGGTTCTGTAATAGACGGTACCATCAGATTTAGCCAGGAAAAGGGCTCCAAAAATATCAGAATGATAAATCCCCATAAGAGAGTCATCGTCTGTAGCGTTTGTCCCTGAATAAATTGCAGTGTCTTCTACAAGAATCAGGGTTGCATTTGCCGGATCGGCAGAGGTCAAGGTGAACAGGGAGGTTCCATAGGTTATCCAGTATTCAAAATCTCCATCAGAGTCACCATCCATAGCCACATCAAATTCTGAACTGACCCCTGAAGTCAGATCGACAGTCGAGGTTGGCAGTTCGGAGAAATTTGTTCCATTAAAAAAATAAATAGCATAATTTCTCGTATTGGAATCATCCAGGGTATAGGCCTGTACAAAACCCACATCGTTCAATGCTACAAGTTTTTCGATCTTTAAATCAGCGGGAATATCGGTACCGCTGGGTACATATTCAGTCCAGCCGTCAACACCCTTTACATAAAGATCCGCATTTAAATCTGATGGATCTGAACTTACATCTGTCCTGTCAAAAAAGACACCATAGAGTGAATTATTGACTTCACCAACACTCATGCATAGTTTATCAGCTGGGAGACCGGTTTCGATACTCCAGGTCCCCTCACTGTTACTGTCTGTATAATAGGCATAATTCGATGCTGCATTAACCGTATAAAGGTTTCCTGCTGCAGCATAGTAATTATCGCCGAAGAGAACCATATTCCCAATGGAGGCATTATTTTCAATTTTATTGTCTTCAACTTTCCGTTCTTCCTCGATGGAATAGAAGATACCCATCTCCTTATCATCACAGGCGGTAAAAGAGAAGATTATCAGTAATGCTGTCAGTAAAATAATCGTATTTTTCATGTTAATTCCTCTAAAATTTCTTTAGAAATAATAAGCTGCTGAAAATGAAGTTTCGAGAAAATTTCCGAACCTTGTCTGCCCTGCCAGATCCCCCGTATGAAACTCGGGAACCCACCAGTAGTTAAGGTTAAAACCGACACTCCATTCATAGTTTATATTCCAATAAAACGAGGCTCCCGGTTTAATTATGGGAGTGAACTCAAAAAGATCATCCAGGTTGTTGAACGAAAAACCTGCTGCCAATGTTATGGGGATAGTAATTGGATGCAGATTAAAAATATAGCCAACCCTGGCACAAATGGGGACCATGGTGAAGGTACGCTGATTAGGTGTTACAGCGAACATCCCCGAAAGCTGACCGCCTACAAAAAGGTTTGAATTTAAATGGCCGCTCCACTCTAAGGAACCGACACCACCTAAAGAAAGGTGCTCAAACCCGCTTTCAAAATTCCAATCGGTATCGGAAGTGAAAAGAGGGAGTAAAAGTCCTGCGTTAAAGGAGAATATCTGGTCTCCCTTCATTCTGCCTATTCCCGGGTCCTTATTCTGCTCGATCCCCGGAGGTAAATCTTCGATGGTTTCCTGAGCAATAACAGGTGTGAACACCAGTACTGCGAAAAATAGTATAAAAATATTCCTTGTGAGCTTCAAAATATCACCTCTATATAGAAGATAGGTTATAAAACTTAAAACAATGTAACACCCATCTCCTCTTTTATCAACTAATTGGAGAAGAGAGGTCTGATTATAATTGTAAAATGACTCTCCTCGCGGCAAGCGAGGCCTATACACTTATCGGCTGGTGTTAAATTCGGTTCGTATAAAATCAGCTCATAGAAGCGCTGCCAATTTTATTTTCACATACATAAGCATGGACAGGCCCTGAAGAGCAAAACAGGAGGTGGAAAGGGGTTGCCCGTTGCAATTATGAACTTTTTCATGATACAAAATTACAGGGGGATATTTTTTTGAAAAATAAAGTTACTTCTATTGATAATTCCGTAAAAATTGAGAACGTCTTAATATCGGTTTCGGATAAATCCGGACTCGATTCTTTCATTCCTGAGCTTGTTAAAATCAATCCAGATGTTCGAATCTTCTCTACCGGGGGTACCTTCACAAAAATTGAGGAGATACTCGGGAAAGAGAGTGAAAATCTAATCTCTGTATCCGAGTATACGGGACAGCCGGAAATGCAGGGGGGGCTTGTAAAGACCCTGGATTTTAAGATTTACCTTGGACTCCTGAGTGAAACCTACAACCAGGCCCATGTTAAGGATCTTGAACGTACCGGTGGCGCCGCTATCGATATGGTTATTGTTAACCTCTATCCTTTCAAAGAGACAGTCGCCTCTGAAGGGTGTACCCTTGAATCGGCCAGAGCAAATATCGATATAGGTGGCCCCTGCATGGTAAGGGCTTCAGCGAAGAATTTTCTTCGTGTGGCTTCGGTCTGTGATCCTTCCGATTATTCCTCTATAATTGAAGAACTCAAGGTTTCAGGGGGGAAAATATCCTTTCATAAACGTTGGGATCTGGCAAAAAAAGCTTTTAAACATACCGCCGATTATGATACGGCTATTTCAAACTACCTTCCCGGTATAAATGATAAAGATGCCGCATTAAACTATAACTTTATGGATGAGGATAAATAGATGAGCAGCAAAAACCTGAAAGCCATGTACAGTACGGTGAACAAGGACTCTTTTCCGACACATATGGATATCTCCTTTCACAATGGAAATGATGAGAGGCAAACCCTTTTTTATGAAAAGGTGGAATGGGATATAGCTGGTGAACGGATGGGCTTGCGGTATGGAGAAAACCCCGACCAGCCTGCCGGTTTTTATAAACTGGTAAATGGAAACCTCAGCCTGGGTGAGGTTTCCATGATACACCCCGGAAAGTACCTTGTTTCCGATATAGAACTGGTCCAGTCGGGAAAACACCCTGGTAAAACCAATATTACAGATGCGGACAATGCTTTGAATATCCTGCGCTATTTTTCAGATAAACCGGCAACGGTTATTGTAAAACATAATAACCCCTGTGGCGTGGCCATTGGTTCTTCTCTGGCGGACTCCTATATCAAGGCCCTCATGGCCGATAGGGTAGCTGCCTTCGGTGGCGCCATTGCGGTAAACCGCCCCATGGATCTGCAGACCGCAGAGCTCATCTGTGAATCCTACTGTGAGGTTGTGGTTGCTCCCGATTTTGAAGACGGTGTTATGGCGCTTTTTGCAGGGAAAAAAAACCTCAGGGTCATGAAGATCGGGAATATAGCAGCCCTTTCAGAATATATAGGAGAGAAATTCCTCGATTTTAAATCGGTTTTTGATGGCGGGCTCATTGCTCAGTGGTCTTTTACGCCAAAATTATCCCGAGACGACCTCCTGCCGGCTGTCTGTACCTATAAGGACGTAGATTATAAGGTGAACAGAGAACCAACCGAGGCGGAATATGAGGATATGATGTTCGGATGGCTTGTGGAGAGCGGGATAACCTCAAACTCGGTCATCTATGTAAAGGATGGGGTCACCATAGGTATCGGTACAGGGGAGCAGGATCGGGTCGGTGTTGCCGAAATTGCCAGGGACAAAGCATACAAAAAATTATCCGATCGCCTCGCCTGGGAAAGGTATGCCACCCCCTGGAATCTCCTGAAAAGTGCAGAAAAGCGAGCTGAGATCGAAAAAGAGGTTGAAGAGTCAAAGGGCGGTCTAAAGGGATCTGTTATGATTTCCGATGCCTTTTTTCCTTTTCGTGACGGTATTGAGGTGGGACTCAATGAGGGGATCAAGGCTGTTATCCAGCCCGGCGGATCCATGAGAGATTTTGAGTCCATCGAAGCCTGTAATGAGTATGATGCTGCTATGGTTTTTACCGGGCAGCGAAGTTTTAAACATTAGATTTTCCGGGATAATAGATGAATAAAAAGCGTATTCTTATAGGAGGTGGGGCACTTCTGGTCCTCATACTCCTTTTAACCTGTTTTTTTGTATTAAACAACAGAATTGTAAATCTCACCGAAGAGGTGATTCTTCGAAATTCAACTCTCTCCGATGAATTATCGGTTAATTCAGTGAATTATGATTTGATGAAACAGAATCTCATGCTTCTGAATCAGGATTCCAACGAACTTAGAGATTTAATGAAATTATCCGAGAGGCAGTATCCCGAACTGGATAAGGCCAATAATCCGGAATCAGAAAGCGGTGAATCGGAGGTGGATTATAATATCCTCTTTTTCAAGGCTGTTGACCGGATCCTTCTGAACAAGCAAAACGAAGAGAAGATGATCCTTTTTGGACGTTTTATCAGGAATGAGGCTTTCGTCTCATTGTTAGGTGATAGAAATCTGAAGGTTGATATAAACGCTTCAGGCCTGGATGCCGGGATTTCAGGAAAAGAGGGTGTTGATTTCACCCTGCATTATAACGACGAAAATGATTTTTCCATTCAATCTGTTTTGGGGCGCACCGAGGAAGTTTCATCAACCGGTAGTATCATACGGTTTATCGATGCTAACAGGACAGTAATCGATGAGCAGCGAAGAGTCTGGCTTGAGGCGGCAAAATCTCTGCGCGATCTGGATGAAGATAAAGGGATTGTAAATCTTGTTGAATCCCGGGTGGCTGAATGGAGTGCAGTTTCAGAAAATTCTTCAACAATTTCACGTAGCCTTTCAACAAATAACGGTTCACTCCTTGCTTCCATAAACTTTGTTAAACGAGAAAATCACTGGGTCCTCTCGGGAGGCATTTCTCCTGACGGACAGAATTTTGATTATGGTGACAAGGGGTACAGCGATCTCTTAAAAGGCCTTATCCCCATAATTGAGGCTTATGACCCCCGTGAACCCGGTGATATTGCCGAAGAGGTAAGCCGGAACCGTGTTATGAATCTTAGGCAGGATACGGGATTCAAGGCCTACCTGGCAAAAACGGGCTCATCCCTGGGGGAAAAATTCCGGGAGGATCATTACTACTTCTATCTTGATATTCTCTCCTCTGAGGCCACTGTGACAGGCTCTATAGCCGTTCAGAAGCATACCGGAGAGATATACCTTATGGACCAGGATGATGTTGTTATAACCTCTCTTAAGACATTAGGTCGTAGTGAAGGGATGGTTATTCAACGAACACTTTCCATCCCGGAAGATTATCTGGGACTCTCACCCATAGTTTTCGGGGAAGACGATATCGCATTTGTATTGATTGGGGCAAATGAGGCCAATACCGATACGATGATGGTTGTTCATTTGAATGAACTCACCGGCAAGGGGACAATTGTCACAATCCCCCGGGACCTTTACTACAAGGGGCGGAAGATAAACAGTATCTATCCGACCTTCGGCCCGTCAGAACTCCTCAAAACCCTCTCGGATATAACTGGTCTGCCCGTGAAGAGGTATATGTTCATCGATATGTTTGCTTTTGCCGATGTGGTTGATATCCTGGGTGGAATCGATATTGTCCTTGATGAACCATTAATCGATCCCTCCTACCGGATCAAGGAGAATGGACAATGGTCCACCCTTCATTATGAGGCCGGTCCCCTTCATCTGGGTGGGGTTGAATCTCTGCGTGTCGCCCGCTCCCGCCACTCTTCCAGTGATTTCGGCAGGGCGGAGAGGCAGCAGATGATTCTCATGGCTCTGAAAAACAGGATGGGTGAGTTAAATGCAACCGATGCAGGGAAACTTGTTGAACTTGCCAACTCCCTTATGAGTTATGTCCGTACTGATTTTTCGGTAATCGAACTTTTGAATCTATTTTCACGGTACAGAAGTGCACCCTTTTCACAACATGTCTTGAGTTGGGATAATGTTCTGTACAATACCTATTCGAATTTGTATCTTTTGGAAGAGGGGACAGAGGTTGATGAGAATTTCAACAGAGGTGCCTGGATCCTGCTTCCCGTAAACAACGACTGGGAAGTCATAAAATGGTTCATAAGGAAAGTAATTTCGGAAGATGGAAATGAATAAACAATATTTTATTGAAACATACGGCTGTCAAATGAATGTGGCCGAATCATCTGCTCTGGAAAAAAAGCTGCATGATGCCGGATGGAGGGCTGCTTCTTCGGGAGAAGAGGCGGATGTGGTTCTTCTCAATACATGTTCGGTAAGGAAGACCGCCGAGAATAGAATATGGGGCAGGCTGGGCCATTTCAAAAGACTTAAGCAGGAGAATCGTTTTCTTCTGGGTGTAATGGGGTGTATGACCGAACGTCTTGGTGAAGATATACGCAAAGAGGCTCATGCTGTCGACTTTCTGGTCGGCACGTTTGGTAAGGTTGATTTTACCGAAGCATTGATAAACGGTAAATTAAATCGAGGAGATGCCTTTTTCGGTCATGAAGAGTATGAATTTGCCCGGGAACATTGTGATTCCGGTGAATTTCAGGCCATGCTTCCCATCATGCATGGCTGTGATAACTTCTGCTCATACTGCATTGTTCCCTATGTACGAGGGCATGAAATTTCCAGAAAGCCGGATGAGATAATTTTTGAGCTGAAAAAAATTGAAAAGGCCGGTGTTAAAGAGGTTACTTTAATCGGTCAGAATGTTAATTCCTATCGTTTTACCCTGGAAGGTGGTTCACTACTCGATTTCTCCGGGCTTCTGAGACGTATCCTGACTGAGACAAAAATTCCATGGATTCGGTTTATAAGCAGTAACCCTCAGGACCTCAGTGATGATCTTATCGATGTGATCAGCAAAAACGAAAGGATTTGCAGTCATATTCATCTTCCTATCCAGCATGGTTCTACGGATGTCCTTAAGGCTATGAACAGAAAATATACAAGAGAAGATTATCTGCTTCTTGTCGATAAAATGAGAAAGAATATCCCGGACCTTTCCCTTACAACCGATTTACTTATAGGATTTCCCGGTGAAAGGGAAGAGGATTATCTTTTAACTGCCGATTTAATAAAAAAAGTGGGTTTTGAGGATGCTTATACCTATCAGTATAATGCCATAGAGGGTACAGCTGCCTTCTCCTATGAAAATCAGGTTCCGGAAGCGGAGAAAAAAAGAAGACTCGCCGATTTAATTGAGATCCAGAGGGCGATCAGTAGTAAGATAAAAGGTGAGTATATAGGAAAAGAAGTTACGGCATTAGTTGAGAAAATTTCACGGAAAGCCGATGATGAAGTATTGGGAAGAACTGAAAATAATCAAATGGTCGTATTTGCCGGTGACGCAGGATTGATAGGGAACATGTGCCGGGTTAAAATAAAAGGGCTTTCCGGCAATACGTTTTTAGGAGAAAAAATATGCCTTGGAGATTAATTGTTTTTTTGCTTAGTTTGATATTCGTTTTAGTTTTTGCGGGATTCAATATGAATAATTCCTCGAATATTTCTTTTGGTTTTAGGGAGTTAACGGATGTACCTGTTTTTGTAAGTCTCCTTTTTTCCTTTATACTTGGTGTCCTTTTTGCTCTTCCTGTGGCTTATTTTGAGAAAAAATCCAGAAAAGTCAGGAAGAAAAAATCAGTACCCGTCGAAGACGAGGTGTATAAACCTGACTATAAAGATCAAAATGAAAAGAAAGACAAAAAGAAATTTTCAATAGGGAACCTGAATAAAAAAAAGAAAAAGACAGAAGAGACTGGTTTTGAAAAAAAAGATTCTATCAGTTAGCATAATTTTTCTTCTCTCTTTTTCACTATTCGGTACTGATTGGTCCCGGGGATTGGAGCTTGAAAAGAGTGATGATAAATCCTCAGCCATCCTCTTTTACCGTGAGTGGCTTGAAGAAAACAGGGATGCTCCCGATTATTATCGGGTCATAAACCGTTTTCTCTCTATTCAACCGGATGAGAAAGCGTTTCTTCAAGAGGCTAAAAAAGATTGGGGCCTTGAGCCCACTGAATCTGCAGACCTGGAGATGCTCATAGGTTCTGTTCTTGAAATCAGTGGCAGGATAGAAGAGGCTACCGAGTGGTTTATGAAATCCTATGAGTCCTTCCCTGTTATTGAAAATCTTCACTCCCTCCTCTCTGCTGCCGAGCTGGAAATAAGAATGGGTAAATATACGGAAGCTGATAAAATACTCAGCTTTCTCTATGAACAGGATTTATCTGTAAGTCTTAAGGAAAAAACTGGTATTTTACTATCCCGCAGTAAATATCAGCAGGGGGATATTGATGCTGCTTTTATCCTGATACAGGATATAATATCTTCTACAGGTCAAAGGTCCCTTGAGTTTCTCACTTGGGGTTCTGAGTTCATGAACAATACCGGAAAAACCACTCCTGGCATAAAATTACGAGAAGAACTGGATTTAAGGTTCCCCGAAGCCTCGCAGAGTATTAATAGTGGTGCCTGGGAATTAACAATGATCCCTGAAACAATATTTGGATATTTTAATTCCGGTTCGGAAATTTTCGAAACTTCTGACGATGAGAGAGATAAAGAATTCCAGCAGGATGATACAAACTTATTTTTAGTATCAGAAAATCAAAGTACGGAAAATTCCGAAACCATTTCACTTGAGAATGTCATCGAAACTCAGGATTTAATACCTGAGCCTGTTGTCAATGTCAGGATTCAGACTGGTTCATATTTAGACCCTGATAATGCAAATGCCCAGATAAAAGACCTTTTGAGTGCTGGGTTTAATGCAGAGATAGTGCAGGTCATAATAAATGGAAATCAGTATAACAGAGTTTTTGTTACAGGAATAACCAGTGAATCCCTCGAAAAAGAGATACAGAAACTAAAAAATGCAGGTTTCGAAGGCTTTCCTGTTTACTAAAGTTGTATTTTTTTATAACTACTCAGAAGATTATTCAACAGAATCTTCGATCAACTCTATTTGCTGAAACCTTAACCTAGGTAAACTGAAAGGTTCGAATCCGAAAATAAGATGTCTGCCCTCATAGAGTGTCAGGGTTCTTTGGATTGAATTATCAAGGGTCTCTTCAGTAAACTCATATTTGAAAATCCTGTTTTTTACAGGAATTCCATTTTCATCAAATATCCGCATGGAAAAGATATCCACATCCGACTTGTAAATTGAATATCCCCCTCTGAACTCCTCCTCCTCTGATTTATAGGAGAATGAGGTTTGATCAAAAAAGATCTGCTCTCCTGTATCACCGGAATATGTTCCATACAGAAAGGGGAGTTGTCCCGTTTCCGGCATTTGTTTGGAGCCATTCCTAATTTCAGAGGAAAGAAAGAAGTAACGTCCTGACCAAATATCATTGGGTGTCTTAATTCTTGTTTGTGTATCAATGTCCCTTACGGATATCTGGAGGGTATTCAGATCAATCAGTTTAACATTGATTACATTTTCAACATGATTTATGAGTTCATTTCGACCGCTGATCTGTATAAGGTTGTTCAGGATCTTATAAGTATTTGTCCAGATAAAGACTTCCTGCAGTTCTTTTGAAAAAAATGTAATACGTTTTTTTCTTAAATTAAAGTCTATGATAGTCCCTGAACCGTCATTCATCATCCAGGGACCTGAAATATGCTCAACAAAGGTTTCGTAGGAGGAGCGGTATATCTCCCGCAGTTGTTCCTCTTCAAGTTCCCGTCCCAGAAGCTTTTGTTCATTGACCTTGATGTACCTTCGGGAAGGAAAGTCCCAATAATAGGTATTTTTAATATTATCGAGGATATTATCTGATTCGGGGTCCTGAATTGTTGAGATGATAGGAAAACTCTGTCCATCCCGAAGACCCGATTCATAGGATTTTGCACGATCAGTTTCAAGAATTTCTATGGCACCCTTCGCCTGCAGGTTGAATATTTCTGAATAAAAGAGACCAACACCGTTATCGCCCTTGGTTTTTCGGAACACAGTCAGAGACTGAAGCCCATCAAGGCTTATCCCCGAACAAATAATCTCCATATTGTGATCACCTATTAAATCGGACATGGTGACCGAAAAACCACGGATATTGGCAGAGAGGGTTTTCCCCTGCCAGGTCCTTTTATAATCCTTTATAACGTTATCATAATCCACAACAGCAATACTGATATAGGAATCAACCGAATCCTTATCCTTAAGTACGAGGATCTGCTCTTCAAGCCGGTCCAAATCAAGGTTTACATTTAATACGCGAAGCAAAGTTTCATTCGCGGAAACCGGAACTTTTGGAGTTACCTCTTCGGTTTGAAGTTCTGGATATACATCAGGAAAGGTCGTACCACTGCCACTGCTGTCGAGGGGGATAATCTCCTGAGTTGTATCGGGTTCAAAAAGGGGAGGAAGTTCATCTTCACTACATGAAAAATAGATGAAAACAACGCCGATTATCAAAATTAAAAAGGTAATGTATGGTATTATGCGTTTCAAAACTTATCCGTTAAAAATAGACTTCTAACTTTTTTAACACTTTTTCCTTGATCTCTTCAAGGGGAAGTTTACTTTTAAATCCGGCGGCCGTTTTATGCCCACCCCCGCCATACTCCTGGGCGATGACGGCTACATCGATATTTCCTTTGGATCGGAGTGAACATCTGAGGATACCTTCAAGATTTTCCTTCAGAAAGATCGATACAAGGATGTCATGACTCTTTAAAGGGGTGTTAATAAGGGTGTCTGCCTCATCATAATTAGCATCACATGCGATTATCATGGATTTGGTCATTTGCTGAACGGCGACATGTTGGTTGAAATGGAATTCCAGGGTAGCCAGTACCTTGCTTTGTAACATTAATGAAGAGATGGAATTACTTTCGTATACATGAGAATAAACCTTGTTCGGCTGAACTCCTAATTGAACCAGTTTTTCGGCTATCTTAAATGTTTTTGCTGTTGTTTTCGGATATATAAAACTTCCCGTATCATAAACAATACCTGTAAATAAGGCCTGGGCAGAATCAAAACAGATATCGACCTTCATTTCGGTGAATAATTCATATAGAAGCTCACAGGTCGAAGATGCCTCCGACTCGATATGATTTGCGGTTACTATATTCCCTCCACCCTCATGGTGGTCAAGAATGAAAAAATCACGAACGAAAGGCAGAATTTCCTTTGAAACAAGGCCTATATTTTCTGTATCGTTTGTATCGAGAATTACAAGTCCCCAGTTCGAAAGGTGTTCAGGAAGGGTATTTATATCATCAAGCAGTTCGATATTACCATCGGTATCCAGAAATTTGTACCTGAGACCCGAAGGATCCGCATTTATTATCCTGACTTCCTTTCCAAGCTTAACCAGGACGTGAAAAAGGGCTATTTCACTTCCTATGGCATCCCCGTCGGGGGTTTCATGAGCTGTAAGAATGATTTTATCATTCCTGTAAATGAAGTTGGTTATAAGTGAGAATCTGGAATTTTTATTTTCAGTTTTACTCATTTTTCGTTCTTATTGAATTTAATGGATAACTTATCCTTACCGGATAGTAAATACTCTAATTCTTTTCCAAGTATATTACCAGTTAAAAATTTATTTGATTTGAAATTTTCTGTATCCAGGGTTTCTATAATCAAATTTGATCCCTTTAAAATGACACAGGCAAGGGCATTTTTCATTTCATTTTTACTGCTTGTAACAAAATCCAGGCCGAAACCTTTTTTCACAATATAAATTCTTTCATTATTGCATAATTTGATATCTCTGATTAAATCCCTCTTACCGGTAATTGAACACTTCAAGTCTATCATCTGAGTCTCATTTGTAGCTTTTCCTGCGATATTTCTAATAACAATAATTACAATTATGATAAGTATCAAAATTCCAGCGATAATTAAAATTATCCATAAAGATATTCCGCTTTTTACATCTAATTGAATCTGAAAATAGGCAGGAGTAATCGCCATATTTCCTTCGAATGTCATGAACACCGCCCCATCGTAGGAGTCTCCCGATTCCAGGGCTGGAAAGATAACCGGGATTTTAAAATCCCTTACCTCATCAGGGGCAAGGGTAAAGTCAAGAAAGGCGGTGACATCATCTTCTCTTTTAAGAGATGATAGAAGATCCCATTTTTCGTGAACATCATCTGTATAGTATAATCCTCTTATCTTAATATTTTGGAAATCAGTATACCCGTTTGATTGAACGGAAAATTTAAATATGCCATTTCCTTCGACATCTCTGATATTTATTGTAGGGGGGGCAACTGAATCAATACTGCCAGTGAGTAAGCCAACAGCTGCATCTATATCTTTTGCTTCAATAACAAGAGCGGATTCAGCCGTTTCGTCTGTAGAACGGTTGTCGATTTCAGCATAGGCTCCGGAGAGTTCCTCGGCAATTTCCCTGGCGGCTGTTGCGGAACCTATACCGATTATCTGTATTTTCCATCCATTTTTCTGAATTATCCGTGTATTTTCAAGGAATTCATGATTAAAACCGCCATCATCGGACCAATATTTAGATTCAGGGGGAGCCTCCTGGATCCCATCAGTGATTAATAGTAGGTATTTTCTTCTGTTTTCTGATGGAAAACGATTCACTTCTTTATTCAGGAGATCAAGGGCATTACCAATATCAGTCCAGCGGCCGTCGGCTATTATCGCTTCAACATCTGATAGGATTCTATCCTTTATAACATTGTCTTTAATACTGGTTTGTATCAGGGTAACAGCTTCACCGTAGAAATTGATTAACAGAAGATTGTCACCTTTTATAAGGAAACTGTCTATCAGGAAATCTCCAACATACTCTTTAACAGCATCGATCTCTTCTATCATAGATAAACTCTTATCAAGGACGAGAAAAAGATCTATATTATCCTCACGAATATCAGAAAATATCATGCTCGCAAAAATATTTAAAATAAGGAAGATCAAAATAATTTTTTTCATAAGTTATTGTATCATGGTCTGTGGGATTAAAAAAAGCCAAAAATTAAAAAAAAAAAAAAACACCTTTACATTTTGTTCTGCATGTAGATAATGTATATTAGAACAAGTATTAAGGAGAGTCTAATGGGAAGCATAGATCTACCGAAAAGTCCTATGGTTTTTCATCCAGAAAAACGAAGTGCGGTGGGTTCACGAAACTCCCTTGCCCAGGAAAGCCGCGATCAGCAGCAGGAAGTTGACCGTATTCTGGAAGAAGAAGTCGATAAAGTAATGAATCACGTAAGTGGCAAGCTCCCTCAGGAAGTCTTGTCTCGACTTGATGTTATGGGCGGGTTGAAAGAAAAAGTTTATAATTATTTTAATCAGAATTACCAGAATATGTTTAACCGTTACATAGTTACATCTGAAGATGAAATGGTTAAAAAAGTAAGGAACTTCATAGATAAAGAAGAGATGAAGGTTCTGAGCCGATACACACCAAAGGATATTGCCACGCTTCTTAATGAAGTTGGTGGTATGGATCGGTTTAATACGGGAGAAATTGAAAAATCAATCGTAAATATGTATGGACATCTTCAGGGTCACATCCAGAGAGGTGTTAATGATCTTGAGAACCTTACAAACTCACTCCTCAGACAGAAGACAGATGTTGGTGCCTTCATCAGAGGTGAGAATGCGTATTCGGTTGTAAAATGCGCCTTTAAGGATAACATTTACAAACCGAAATTTGTTTCAGACGTTAAACTTTCCGTAAACATTTTGGATTCTGAGCTGATTAGTCCTATTTTTCATTATCAGGTTACTGTTGAATACCTGATAAAAGACCTTATTTCTAAGCATCTTATCGATACAATCGATAAAGAAGTGGAAGTACTTAAGGATGATCTAATCGATCAGGGCAGAGAAGAGATGAGTGACAGTGAGATCATCTTTGAGAGAATGAAGTCTGTTGAAAATCATACTGATGATGATACGGAAAGTCCTAAATCAAAGAGATACTCGATTCTTGCTAAGTCAATCATGGAGAGGGTTGAGGGTTTAAGAGCTGAAATTAATCCTGAGGATTTTGATCAGTTGAATATTCGTGAGAACCTGAAAAAAATCATGGATATTGAGAATATACGAAACAGGGGTTATAACACAGCAATTAACTCTATTACTTCAATTCTCGATACATCCAAGATGGGGTATCAATTTATTGAGAATATGAAGAATGCGCGTGAACTTCTAATTCGTGAATATGAAGATACAGATGCTCCTAATCTGCCTGATGAACGATACTCCATAAAAATGAAGTATTATGACAACGCTCAGCTCATTGAAGAGAGAAAAGCGTATGATGTAATGGTAAAATCCTTTGAGGTTGAAGTTCAGCATATCTGGGATGTTCTCGAGATGGTTTACGAGGACACGAAATTTGGGAAGAAAATCACCGATTTTGACGACCTTGCCAAAGCTTACAAGAACAAGATTAAGAAGAAGATTAAAACCGTAACAGGAGACCCTGTTTATCAGGAGATCGACAAGGTTTGGGATGAAATATCCTTTGTTAAACCTGCTGAAACTGAAGTTGAACAGAGAAACCGAACGTATTTCTTCGAGAAAGACAAGATTAAAAAGAGACTTATCCTGATGAAGGACAAGCTTCAGAATATGTATGGCTATAGATACCCTGTACAGAGAAGGGTGATGGAAGAGAGGCTTACATTCCTTGAATCCGAATATAATAAGTTTGATTACATGATCAATCCTTACCATATTCAGCCCGGTATCCTTCTCGATGTAGACATTACATCGATAAAGAGAAAGAAAGCCACTCTGGACGGCATGGCGAATGTTCTTAATGAGTTCCTGCACGGTGTTTCCAAGGGATTCCAGGATGCTGCTTTTGCATCATTCTCAAGAAGAAGATCTACCGTACGTGAAGATATCGACCAGAATTTCTCATCTGATGTTTTAGATGAAGAAGAGGCTCCTAAAGTTGCAAGCCCTGGCGAAGCATATATAGATATGCTTAACTCTCCTGCACTGGATGCGAAAGCTCCAGCAGCCGAAACAGTTGTAAAACCTAAGGCGACAAAAGCCAAGGCTCCCGCTAAAAAAGGTGCTGTTGATAAGGTTGGGAAGAGAAGAGGCCGACCTAAGAAATCTGGCGGAACTGTAAAACTGTAATGAATCACATTAAATAACTTGAATACCCTCCGTTTGGGGGGTATTCTTGTTTATAAAAGTAATAAGAGGTGTTTACATGGCTGAATTAAGTTATGAGTACGAACATTTTTATTCAAAAACAGGTTTTAATAATGCTGCTACCCACTTTGATACAGTTGTTGAAGTGCTCGGTGATTTTTCTGAAAAAATTAATCTCGCTGACAGAATTAATCTACTTTTGAATGAAAAAGAAATTGTGCAGGATCAGGTTCCGGCATTGGTTAATGCTCTTCTGGTTGATAAATTTGAGTACACCAGTCTTTCTTACAATCTTGAGAATAATTTTGAACCTTCACCGGAAATTCTTAAAGAATTAATCTCCTGGAAAGCTGTTGATATGGTTATGGTCTATCATCACCCTGATTTGGGATATATGGTACTTAACCCTAAAAACAGCAAACACTGGGAGCAGGTAACTCTTTTTAAATCCAACGAACTGCTTACATTTTATACTGGCGGTTTTGAAAAGACGAAGAAAGGTGATAAAATCTATACCTTTGCGATGGGAAAGTTAAAGGATCTTTTTAAGAACAGGAAATTGGGTAAAACCGATACCCTGAAAAAAGGACCCTTTAAATTTATTCAGATCGAAGAGGAACCCGTCATAAAAGCACCGGTTAAAGCGGCTCCGAAAAGAAAAGCGACTACCAAAAAAAGTACAACTGCTTCGGAGCAGCAGAATACAGCAGCGGCTCCTGCTGTGGTTGAAAAGAAGGTTGAAGCATCGGTGGCTCCTCCCTCAGCTAACAGACGGATGACTCCATTCTACTCTGTACCTGTAACAAATGAATTATTCCACAATGGTAATGTTGAAGCCTGGAAGAAGGTTATTCAGAGTTATCAGACAAAACATACCGGTCTTGATGTTTTTATCTATTACGACGGCGAAAGAATACATGATATTCACACCCTTTTTAAATGGGGGAAGGTGAAACATGGTAGTACAATATTGTTCGCTGTCGCAGGTGAGGATATTAAGGATGTTGCGAAATTGCAGAGATATCTCAAACAAGGGGCAAGCCCTAGGTTTGAAGATTTTCTTAAATTTCCGGTTAATACAGTTCTTAATTTATTTTAGTTTCATCTGTTATTTTGGGGGGCAGTATGATAAAAAACGTTCATTATTTCAGCAGAAACGAAGTTCCAAAAAATATACCTGAGGTCCGAAAGATTGGATTAAGAGGTAAGGAAGCTTTAGAATTTGCAAAATTAAATCTCCCGGTACTTCCGGGATTGATAATTGATGCCGATGTGGCAGGAAGGCTTGATCAGGAAGAAAAACTTGAAACACTTTTAAAGAAATATTTTGAGAAATTCAGCGAGAAGACCGGCAAGGGATATGGATCCAAGGATAATCCTCTTCTTCTAAAGATAGTTGTCAGTCCAAGTCTTGCTATTTCCCATTATCCTACATTGCATAATTTTGGATTAACACATAAAACTATTCCTGGTTTTAATAAATTTGTTGGAGAAAATTTCGGCTATCATGAAGTTTTATTCCTTGTTAAAGGGTACCTGGAGATTGAGGCTAAGATTGCCGAACTTGAGAACAATGTGAAGACAATTAAGGCTGTCGAAGCTGCTTTAGTGAGTCTAAGCAAAACTTTAAAGGATAAAACTAAAGCTGCAGATTTTAAAAAGGAGCTTGATAAGATTGAAAAAATCCTTCCGGAAGGTTTCTTCTCTGACTCCTATACACAGATGGCGATTGTGTTGAAACGAATAAGCTATATGTTGAGTATTGATGAACTTGACGATGATGATGTGGCTTTGATTATTCAACCAATGGTATACGGAAACTATGGAAAGGATAGTGCTGCCGGTTATTACAACACAAGAAATGTGGTGACGGGTGAAGCGAAACTGGAAGGTGAGTTTTTTCAGGGTAAATTTGATTCAACCGTTTCAGATGGTAAAGATATTAATAAACTCGATAAAAAGTACATTGGTGAACTTGCTAAATGTGCAAAACTTGTTGAAGAACACTTTAAAGAGATAAGAACTATTCGTTTTACAGTAGAAAACAAGAATGTATGGTTTATTGATCAGCGAGCCGTTATGTCTAAATCTACACAGGCCGATATCAAGACTCTACTGGATCTTCACAGTAATAAGATTATCGATGATAATTACCTTATCAAGGCGATTAAACCAACACAACTCAATGAAATTCTTCATCCGGTTATTGATTATGGTTCAACTAAAGCTCTAAAGGATATCTCCGGTGGTATCTCCGGTGCACCCGGGGCCTGTATTGGAAAAATCTATTTTTCCACAGAAAAATTACTGGAAGAGTATAAGTTGGCTCAACAGAATGGATTGGACACAAGATTTATTCTCTGTCTTACTGCCAGTTTTGCTGAAGATGTTAAAGCGATTGAGGTCTCTACGGGAGTACTATCATCCGAGGGAGGCTACTCAGCCCATGCTTCAGTAGTATCAAGGCAGTATGGAAAGATATCCCTGGTTAAACCGGATCTAAAATTAAACGGCAATAAAGCGCAGGTGGGTGGTGTGACCCTTAAAGAGGGTGATTATATTACCCTCAATGTACCCCATTTTGGTGAACCACATATCTATCTTGGACAAGCCACTCTTATAGAACCCAAACCGGACTCTTCCGGACTTCTATATTATCTGGATATCGTGAAAAAATACGTAAAAGATTTCAATGTCCGTGTTAATGCTGATAAAGCGAGGGATGCGGAGCTTGCACTTAAATTTGGAGCCGATGGTATCGGATTATGTCGAACGGAACATATGTTTTTCGATGAAAAGAGAATTAATGTTTTTCGTGAGATGATTATCGCTGAAGATTCATCTAAAAGAAAAGCTTCCTTAAAAAAACTAAAGACAATGCAGAAAAAGGATTTTAAATCTCTTTTCAAAATTATGAATGGTAAAGAGGTAACAATTAGACTTCTTGATGCCCCTCTGCATGAGTTTCTTCCTCATAATGATGCGGATTTCAAGGGTTTCATGGATTATCTGAAATCCAAAAAAGATGTAAAAGTGCCGACACCTAAGGAGTTGAAATCACTCTTTGAAGGATTAAAAGAGTTTAACCCCATGCTAGGTCATAGAGGATGTCGTATTGCCGTCTCTTATCCTGAGATTTACAGTATGCAGGTAGAGGCTATCTTTGAAACAGTTTATGAGTTGCAGAAAGAGAAGGTTATTGTAAAGCCGGAACTCATGATTCCTTTAATCATGAACCCTGAGGAGCTGAAACTTATAATCTACGGTAAAAAAATTGAAGGATTTGCTTATAAAGGTCTTATGGATATTGAGAAAGAGGTTAGGGCTGCCATGAAAGCAAAACCTGTGGATTTCAAAGTTGGGACAATGATTGAACTACCAGCTTCCGCCCTTGGTGCCGGACAGATAGCACGGTATGCCCAGTTCTTCTCCTTTGGGACCAACGATCTTACTCAGACAACTCTTGGACTTTCAAGGGATGACTATAATTCGTTTATGCCCGATTATACTCTTTACGATATAATCTCGGGTAATCCATTTTCACTTCTGGACAGTAATGTAAAGGAGCTGATTTCTACTGCTGTTAGGAGGGGAGTTTTAACCCGCCCTGATCTAAAGAAGGGTCTCTGTGGTGAACATGGTGCCAATCCTGAGAATATTAAATTCTGTATGGAAAACGGACTCGATTATGTTTCCTGTTCAACCTATTCAGTGCCTATAGCAAAACTGGCTATAGCACAGATTAACCTAGGGGTATCAGGAATCTGATACAATTTTCATATAAAAAAGGCCGATTTCGAATCGGCCTTTTTTATATACTTTTGAATTTATGATTCTACTTATGTTTTCTACCAGACTCCAAATTTTTTGACACCCTCTACAATTGACTTTGCTGCATTTTTGCTGTCATATTTCGGAATTCCTGCTTCCCTGTTCAGGGTTTGCTCAAAAAAGAACTGCAGGGTATCGTAGACTTCCGGTAGATTGTAAAAAATTATGGAAAAATCCATTCCCGTAGGTTTTAACACAGTAAAAGATGAATAGGATATAACAGGTTTGTTACTGACCATAATCTTTGTCTGATTCTTGGCAGTAAAAATATCTACTTCTTTGAATCTGTGGGGGATGGATTCATTCCGATCCCTGGAGACAGGTTCAAGATGTTTTTTGGGGTAATTGGCAGGTTCTACGAGGATATAGAGCTTGCTCCCATCTGTCTGAAATGTAAGCCCCTCGGATGTTAATGTGATATTTTTAACACCCGCATATGCTACTATTTCATAAATCGAATAAGTCGAATGCTTATCAAAAAAAGAGGAGACGATATAACCGCCCTCCTTGTCAAGTTCTCCCTTCGAGTAAGCTTGAAAAAGATCCAGTGCTTTTGTCGGCATATATTCCTCCAGTGAATTAATAACTATGCCTAAATTATATAAAAGTAAAAAATAATAGCAAGAACTTTATTGATATAAAGGTATCTATTTGGGCCGGTTGTTGCGGCAGGTTAGCCATTTATACCGGATTTACCATTTTTTAACCTGTCACTTCTTGAAAAGTAGGTCTGGGCATAATCCTTCAGCCCTTTATCCCTGTAAATAGCTCCGATATTATATAGAGGTCTCCAATCATTTTTGGCCGTTTCATGGGCCTTTTTGAATATGGAAAGAGCCTCATCATATTGCTCTTCACGATAGAGCAATACCCCTAATATAAGATACATTCCTGTTTCCGGGGGCAGAAAAGCTGCCGCTTTTTCAAGAATTTTGATCCCTTCCTTTCGATCTCCTCCTTTATCCAGGCAATAGATTAGTGAACGGAGGAAAAGCTGGTTTTCCGGTTCGGATTTCAGGAGTTGCCGATAGATGATAGCCGCATCCCTGAAACGTTTACACTGCCTGTAACAGAAGGCAAGTTCCCGGTTTATTCCCCTTTCGGCAGTATAGAAGGGAAGGAGTTTTTCCAGTTGAACTGCTGCCGTTTTATAGTTTTGCGATTGGAAGAGAATGTCTGCATATTCTCTTCTTATCCGGATATCATCATTCCATATGGCAAGATAGTCGGAATAGGTCTTAAGGAGGGCTTTAGGAGAGTCCTGAAGGCGTTGTAGGGCGATTAATCCGTTAAAGGCATCTCTGTGATCAGCTTTGATTAACAGGGCCTTCTGAAACCATTTTTCCGCCATATCAGAGTTGCCCGTGTTGCAGTACTCCGTCCCTAATGCCGTTAAAAGCCAGGGGTCAGGTCCTGATAAATGAATCTCATTGATAACCATTTCAAGATTTTCATCCGGATTCTCACCGATTTTACAATAACAAAGGGTTCGATAATAACGGCCGATTTCATCGTCGGGAGCTAACCTTTTCATTTTGTTAAGCTGAACAAGTACTTCGCTCCATTCAGATTGCTGCCAGAAGGCCATGATTAATCCATACCGGGGCTCTATCATGTTATGATCGATATCGATTACACGGTTGTAATGGTTAACCGCTATCTCAAAATTTCCCATATTCCTGGCAGATTCAGCCGCGACCAGATGCATATTCGGATCTTTTTCATGTTTGAGCACCTGAGTGGCAAAATAAAAGGCTTTCCTGTATTTTCCTTTCTGATAGTGCTCTATAGCAGAAAGACGACAAAGGTTAAGGGGATTAACTGTTTCCCTGGCCATACCGTTAAAGACAGCAAACTTCTCCCATATCGCCATGGCCTCCTCTTTATCACCGGCAAGGTAGAGAAGTTCCGCTCTCTGAATAATTATCAGTATATCATCGGGCTGTTCTTCCAGAGCCTTATCGTACCAGGATAAAGAATCCCTGAAGTTTCCCCGTTCCTTTTCAATGATGGCCATATGAAGATAAAGGAGAATGGTCTCTGCACCTTTCGTTGCGAGGAAGGTCAGTATCTGACCGGCAAGTTCCATGTCTTCCCGGTAGAAAGCCTTGAGCCCCTGAAGATATAGGGCATTTAGATAGGCCTGGTAGAGTTTATCATTATCGGGAGTCTCTTCAACAGCCTTACCCAGAAATGTAACTGCCGGTTCAATTTTCTTGTATTTCAGGAATCCAAAACCAAGAAAGGCTTTGACTTGCGGGAAATCCGGCTTTTTCTTATACACACGATTTAAAGTCGATAGTCCTTTGTTCCAGGCCCCCAGTGCAAGATATGTTCGTCCCAAAAAGAAAAGACCTGTCGTAGAACCGGGAAAACGTTTTAAATAGTATTTGAAAAAGAGAACTGCCTGTTCTGTTTCACCCATGGCATGACAACACCTCCCCATATAAAGAAATGAACTGGGGAACTCATCCGTGAGAGTAACAAGCTGCTGAAAGAGTTTCAGACTGCGTTTATAGTTTCTTTTTTTACCGGCTTGAAAAGCTTTATTAAAAAGGTCTTCGTACTCTTTCATATATGCTTATCAGTTTAACAGCCATACACTTCACGTTGCAAGTGTATCTACCTATATTTTAAATTTCATAAAATATTTTTCAAATCTGCATTGACAAAATTTATGATATAAAGTATTTATTTACACACGAAATATGCCATCTTAGCTCAGCTGGCCAGAGCACGTGACTTGTAATCTCGGGGTCGTCAGTTCGAATCTGACAGATGGCTAACCGAAGGAAATCTAATTTCTTTCGTTTTTATATATCTGTTGACAAAGCACATTTATTTGTGTAAGTTCAACAGACTTTTGGGGAGGTTCCCGAGTGGCCAAAGGGGGCAGACTGTAAATCTGTTGGCTCAGCCTTCGAAGGTTCGAATCCTTCTCTCCCCAACAGGCCTTCCTGATATACTATAACGTATATCAGGAAGGCTTTTTTTTTGCATTTTTTATGTATAATTTGCGATTCCAAATATACAGGACAGTACAAATGGATAAACCTTTCTATGAAGATGGACTGGCTTTTGAGTGTCAGCGTTGTTCCGCCTGCTGCCGATTCGATCCGGGATATGTTTTTCTTTCAGAAAATGATATAATTAAACTCGTGAGGCATTTGAAAATCTCAAGAGAGGTATTTCTTGAGAAATTTTGCAAAACCGTTGATATAGGTGGTTTTAAACGTATAAGTATTATAGAGAAAAGCAATAATGATTGTTGGTTTTGGGACGATAATGGGTGTAAGGTATACGAAGCAAGACCATTGCAGTGCCGCAGTTATCCCTTCTGGTTTTCCCTGCTTGCGGATAAAAGTAACTGGGATGGAGAAGAGCAGCATTGTCCCGGGGTTAACAAGGGGCGGAAGCACAGCAAGGAAGAGATAGAGTCCTGGCTTGCCTGGCGCAGAAGGGAACCTTATTCTCAAACCGAATAGATGAAATGTGTCTGTTTACCGGGCTCATTTCCGAAACTGTTTGAAAAACAGGTGGTTGAATGCCGAGAAGGAAGGGTGTTTTTTTCGCTTCCCTGCGGTCATGATTCCGTTCATTCAGAGGAATAGGAAAATGGAAATAAAGTTTTGGGGAGTCAGAGGTTCAATTCCAACACCCATCACACCCGAGCAGCTTGAAAGTAAAATAGCCGCCGTAGTGCAGAGAGTTAAGCCCGAAGATCTCGACTCAGAAGAGTCTCGGGAGCTTTTTATATCAAATCTTCCGGAATCAATTATTAATACTGTAGGTGGAAACACAACTTGTGTAGAGATCAATCTCTCCGACGGTACCCGGATCATCATAGATGCGGGTACAGGCTTGAGGGAACTCGGCCGTGATTTAATGAAAAAAAGAGAGATTGGCCGGGAATTTCATATTTTTTTCACCCATATGCACTGGGATCATCTTCAGGGATTTCCCTTTTTTGATCCAGCCTATCTTCCTCAAAATAAAATTAATTTTTACAGCCCTGTGGATAAACTGGAGGAGTATCTTAATGACCAGATGCGCGCTCCCTATTTTCCGGTAACCATGGCAGCAATGGGGGCAAAGAAAACCTTTCATACGGTTACCGGTGACTGCATGCGTCTTGGTAATGCCACAATCTCCTGGCGAAGGGTAAAGCACCCTGGCGGTTGTTTTGCCTATAAAATCGAGGAAAATGGCCGCAGTTTTATCTTCTCAACAGACACGGAATTGAGAAAAAAAGATTTTGAGAAGAGTAAAGAGAATCATGATTTCTTTTATGGGGCAGATATACTCGTTATTGATTCACAGTATACACTGGATGAGGCTATTGAAAAGTATGATTGGGGCCACTCCTCCTACAGCCAGGCCGTTGAATTTGCGGCCACCTGGAAAATAAAAAAACTGGGTCTTTTTCATCATGAACCCAAATATGCTGATAACAAGCTTTACAGCATTCTGAATTCGGCCAAATGGTATCTAAGTCATCTTGATTTCAATGATATAGATGTTTTTGTTACGACTGAAGGACTGGAACTCGAATTATGATTAGTTTAAAGGGTGCCGAGATTACCTCACTCTACATCATGCTTAAAAAAAGGGAAGAAGAATTGGATGAAAACCAATCTTCGGTATTACGCGGAATCGAAGCTTTTCTGTACGAGAATCTCTCTGTTCAGGAAATTGAAAATATTGAAACCCTCTACGCCGGAAAAGATCCGGTAGTAATGTTTACGGAGATATAAAAAGATATGAAAAACAAGGTCCTGATTTTAATTTTAATTATTCTGTTTCCTCTTTATATTTTTTCAGAGGGGAGTGAATCGGTTTATGATTCGGTCTCTCCCATATTTCTTGGGGGGGGATGGTCCACAGTTTCAACCCACACTCCCCAGGCCGACTCAATAAATCCGGCTGCCTCTGCAAGGAATCAGAGAATTACCCTGGATTTGAGTTATATAGGATATGGTTTTGATGATACCCTTTCCGGATGGAAGGGTCTTGTGGTCAATGCCGGTACATCCATACCATCCCGATTCGGTGTTATTTCCGGTTCTGCGCATTATCGACATTCACCTGAATATCAGACCATGAACCTTGCCGATCAGTTTGAACTGAACACCTCTTTTTCCAAAGAGCTATATGAGAATTTCCTTACCGGTGCCGGTCTTAATTTTTCAATAGGCGATACAGCAGCCGTTACATTGGATCTTGGTTTAATTCATATGGTGGGAGACTGGTTTGTTTTCCCGGATTTTCGATGGGGTGTTGCCCTTCAGGAATTGGGTTGGGTTGAAAAAAATGCTGATTATCCAAGAGCCTTTACCCTATCTACGGGTGCCGGAGCTACATTTTCGCTGGGTGATGATTTAAGTATCGATGCCACCGCCGACTTAACCTTCCCGTTTTTTCAGAATGTGAGGTTTTCTCTTGGTGGAGATTTCGCCTTCAGGGATCTTCTGGGGGTAAGATTTTCTACAGAAGCAGATCTTGTTGAACTGATGGATGGAGATCTATCGGCTTTAATCCCATCTTTTGGTATTTATTATAATTATAAGACATCCTTATCCGAGGAGAAACTCTCCAGTGGTATGGTAGAAAAGGGTTGGAACAATACCAGTATTAATATATCAACGGCAGCCGCTCCTATGGGAAATGGCCTTTGGGGCATCGGAGGAGGAGTTAACATTCCTCTTGGGGTGATTGATAATAAAGCACCCGAAATTGAGCTTGATATAAAAGGTTTCAGATTCCTGCCTGAAGGTTACACCAATTCTACTTCTCAACCTGACGAGGGGACTGCTCCTGAAACTGAACAGCCTCCCGAGGATGGAGAGGAAACTGCACTGCTAATTTGGAAAAATGGGAATGATAAATCAGTTTTATCTTCTGCTTTTCGACAAACAGCCGCTTTAACAATTGATAAAAACGGTAAAAACTCTAAGAGTTCTGTCTATATACAGCAGGCTGCCCTAAAAGAAGAAAAAGGGCTTGTTAAGGAGAGGGCTGAAGCCGAAGCAGTACCCGTTGTTGAGTACATCTCACCAAATAATGACGGGAAGTTTGATGATCTTGAGTTTCCAATAAACATCAAAGATACCAGATACATTCAGGGGTTCGCTCTGGTTATTCAGGATTTAGATGGAAATATAGTCAGAAAGATCGAAAATAAGGAAGAACGACAGGAAAATGCCGGATTTGCCGGATTTTTTAAGAGGCTTTTCTATGTCGAAAAAGGTATCACAATTCCAGAATCCCTGCGATGGGATGGTACATCTACGGAAGGAACGGTAGTTCCCGACGGGAAATATATTTTCTATCTCCAGGCATGGGATGATAATGAAAATCAGGGGTACTCTTCTCCCTATGGGGTTATGGTAGATAATACAGCCCCCTCGGTTGAACTCACACCCCCCGACCCTTATAATTTGATTTTCTCACCCGACGGGGACGGGAATAAGGATACCTTGAGCATTGGTATCACCGGATCTTCCGAAGATTTATGGACTATGGAGATTAGAAACTCTTCCAAAAATATGGTAAAGCAGTTCACCTGGGAATCGGATACCCCTAAGGATATAGTCTGGGATGGAAAGTCCGGCCAGGAAGAGATCGTACCAGACGATGTCTATTACTGTACTATTTTCAGCACCGATAAGGCCGGGAATACGGTTGAAAGCGGTTTTGAAAATATAATTATTAATACGATCCCGACACCCGTCAGCCTCGCGGTTAGTAACTCCTATTTTTCACCGGGAAATACAGATGCTATCGAGAATATTGAATTGAACCTGAATATTCCGGTCAGGACGGGAATTCTGGACTGGAAACTGCTGATTAAGAGTGATGAACGGGTTATGAAGACCTTTTCCGGAACAAATGATCCTCCTGAAAGCCTGATTTATGACGGAACAACCGATTCGTCCGGGTTTTTATCGGAAGGTGATTATAAAGCAGAACTCTTAATAAAATACATTAACGGTAATCAGCCTTCTTCCTTATCACCTGTATTTCATGTGGATAAAACAAAGCCCGATGCGGATGTGAATATATCCTATGAAGTATTTTCTCCAAACGGGGATGATAATAAAGATACTATAAAGATCTATCAGGAGACCTCCAGGGAAGATGAATGGACCGGGACAATTCTTGATGATGAAGAGAATGTCGTTGCCGCTTATACCTGGATTGATACCCCGGAACCCCTTCTGGAATGGGATGGTTTTTATGGTGCCGGTGAAAGGGCTCCTGATGGACGTTACTCTTACAGGCTTTCATCCATGGACAGGGCCGGGAACCTTGGTAAAAGCAGACTTCTCAGTTTTACCCTTGATACGGAAGAGACTCCGGTTCTCCTTTCGGCAGGCCTGGATGCCTTCAGTCCTAATGGTGATGGTGTAAAGGAGGCTTTGAGTCTAAAACCCGAACTCAGGATTACCGATGGAATAGACCGCTGGTCTATGAAGGTGACTAACAGTGAAGACGCTGTTGTGCGTGAATATTCAGGTTCGGGCGCCCCGGGTGAGGAGATTTTCTGGGACGGTTTCACTGACAGCGGTCGAAAGGCCGATGATGGTGAATATAAGGCCACCTTTGAGGTTGTATATCAGAAGGGTGATGTGTCCATGGCATCAAGCCGTCGTTTTATTATTGATACATTCTACCCGGAACTTGAGTATAGATCGGACATTTCTCTCTTTTCACCGGATGGTGACGGTCAGATGGATGAAGTAGTAATCGAACAGGAGACATCGATTGAAGCCTTGTGGATAGGAACCATCAATAATTCCGAAGGGATTACTGTCAGGGAGTATTTCTGGAAGGATACCGCCGGTACATTCCGGTGGGATGGTAAAGATGGGGAGGGTAATCTTTTACCTGATGGTGATTATACCTACCTCCTGGTTTCTGAGGATAAGGCAGGAAACCGCAGTGAAGGAGAGCCTATCACCTTTAGTATGGATGCTTCCCCCCGGGTCTGTTATGTAACAGCCGACGGAGAGGGGTTTTCACCAAACAGGAACGGCCATTTCGAAGATTTTAAATTTAATGTAATAATTCCCAATAAGGATGGAATTGCTGAATGGGTTTTAAATATCGAGAATGAAAGCGGACGCGTTATAAAATCCTTCAGCGAAGATGTTATTCCTGACAGGATTAACTGGGATGGTGCTACTGATAGTGGAAGAGCTGCTCCGGACGGCAGCTATATCGGCAGACTTAAAGTTAAATATGTTAAAGGAAACTCTCCCGAATCCAATACAACCCCGTTCATAATTGATACCAGAGCACCTGTTCTTGATATGGATGTTGTACCACTTCCTTTTTCACCTGATAATGACGGCATTGATGATGAAGTTTCCGTTTATCCCGGTATTTCAGATTCTTCTGAAATAAAGACATGGATCCTCGTCATTTCTGATAGAACAGGTCGTGCCTTCAAGACTTATTCGGGTTCCGACAGCCTCGCCTCGGAGATTATATGGGATGGAAGAGGTGATAGTGGAGATCTGGTAACCTCTGCTGAAGACTATTTTTACAGTTTTTCAGCTGTGGACAAATGGAATAACCGGGCAGAATTAAAAGGAATAATCCCCGTAGATGTACTGGTCATCAGGGTAGGGGACCTGTTGAAAATACAGATAGCGAGTATCCAGTTTGCCCCGGACAGTCCCGAGTTAAGTGAAGAGACTCAGGAAATAATTGACCGGAATATCAATGTATTAAGACGACTTTCAGATATTCTGAAAAAGTATGAAAGTTACAAAATTACAATTGAAGGTCATGCGGCCCTTCTTCGGTGGAACAACCCTGTCGCCGCAGAAAAAGAGGAGCGTGAGGAGCTTCAGCCCCTTTCAAAAGCACGTGCCGAAACGGTTAAAAATTATCTCATTCAACTGGGAATCGGTGAAGGCAGGATTAATACCCTTGGCCGGGGAGGGACACAACCTGTTGTGGCCCATTCTGATACAGAAAACAGATGGAAAAACAGACGAGTAGAATTTATACTGAGGAAATAGGGTAACAATGAAACTGGTTAAAATTGCAACTTTGCTTATACTCTTTATTTTTATAGTTTCAGGTGCTTTTGTTGGGATGGCATTTCATTTTAATGCATCACCGGAACTGATTAAAAGTGATGATTATTTTAGAATTTCTTCAGGTCAGAATGGAGTTACCATTGCCGGTGAACTTGAAGATCTCGGCTTTATCAGCTCGGCTAAAGCATTTTTGATTTATACTAAAATCAAGGGAACCGGCGGTGAAATGAAAACAGGCTATTATAGAATACCTGCCGGTTCAACAATGAAGCAGATCCATGATCTCCTTCTCTCCGGTAGACAGGTTCTTTATAGTGTCACAATCCCAGAAGGGTGGACCATCCGGAATATTGCACAAAAACTTGATGAGGAGGGGATTACTCCTGCCGATGAATTTATTGAATCTGCAGGAAATGATTCCTATCTCTCTGAATTTGGGATTGAGACGGACAGTGTTGAAGGTTTCCTTTTCCCCGATACCTACAGTTTTCCTCTCGCTTTCCCCGCCGAAAAGGTTATTCAGACAATGGTCAATAATTTTTTTGAAAACCTTTCGGAAATCGTTGATTATAGTTCGATGGTAAGTAAGGAGTTATATGACAAAATTATCCTCGCTTCCATAGTTGAAAAAGAGTATCGCGTTGCAGATGAAGCAGCCATGATCGCTTCGGTTTTCTATAATCGCCTTGAAACAGGAATGAGTCTTGGATCCTGTGCCTCGGTGGTTTATATTATTACCGATATCCTGAATAAAGACCATCCTGACACCATTTATTATTCGGATCTTGAGATTGAATCGGATTACAACACTTATATTCATGAAGGTTTAACACCTTCACCAATATCAAATCCGGGAAATACGGCCTTAAAGGCGGCTTTTTATCCTGAAGAGAGTGATTACTATTATTTTCTTCTGAAAGATGCAAACGCTGGACAACACTATTTCTCAAAAACTTATGGGGAACATAATCAGGCATATTCTCTTTATATAAAGAAGGAATGATAAACTAAAAGATGAGAATACCCGACGATAAACTTCAGGAAATTACAGACAAGGTAGATATTCTTGAAGTCGTAGGTTCCTATGTTTCTCTCAAAAAAGCCGGGAGAGCATATATAGGCCTTTGTCCATTTCATAACGAAAAAACTCCATCATTTAATGTTAATGCTGAGAGAAAATTTTTCCACTGTTTCGGCTGTGGTAAAGGGGGGAGTGTTTTCAAGTTTCTTATGGAAATTGAAGGGCTAACCTTTCCGGAAGCTGTTGAAAAACTGGCAGATAAGACAGGTGTTGTCATAAATAAATCGGCATCTACTAAGGAAGATGGTTTTTACAAGGCCATGTTTGATCTCTACACCAGGGTTTCCGGCAGTTTCCAATATATGCTTAAAGAGGTGAAATCAGCCGAAAAAGCAAGGAAATACCTCACAGCCAGAGGTGTTTCCCAGGAGATGATCGAACTATTCAATGTAGGATATGCACCGGATGATAGATATTGGCTTTTCAAATTTTTATCCCAAAAGAACTTTTCACCAGCCTTCCTCGAAAAATCGGGACTATTTACTCATAAAAATCCTAAAGCCTCATTATTCTGGGACAGAATAATTTTCCCTATTACTAATCCAACCGGAGCCACCATAGGTTTTGGAGGAAGGGCTTTAAGAGAAGGTGCGCCTAAATATATGAACTCCCCGGAATCCCAGTTTTTCCTTAAACGGAAGAATCTTTATGGTTTGTCACAGGGACTTCAGGATATTCGGAAATCAGGGGAGTTCATCCTGGTGGAGGGATACCTTGATGTAATTGCCTTTTTTCAAGCTGGAATTCCCCGGGCTGTGGCCCCCCTGGGTACAGCTTTTACGGAAGATCAGGCAAGAGTCATGAGAAGGTATTGCGAAAAAGGAATCATTCTTTTTGATGGAGATGATGCGGGAAGCCGTGCGGCCATGAAGGCTGTTCATATCTGTGAAACAGTCGGAATAAAGTCGAAGGTTATCTCCTTGCCACCAGGAATGGATCCGGCAGATATTCTAAAAAAAGATGGTCCCGAGGCGTTGCATAATGTTTTAAAATCTACTATAAATAACTTTGATTACCTGGTAGGTAAAGCTTTAGAGGGTAAGAATCCTGATAATCCTGAGGATAAAGAGGCTATACTGAATGATTTGAAACCATTTTTAGATGGTATTGAATCTCAAGTGCGTCGTGAAGGGTTGATTAGAAAATTATCTGAAGTACTAATTGTTGATTACAGATCTATTGAGAGTGACTTAAATAGATCAGGGAGAAGGATAGGATCTGTACAGAGATCTGAAAAAATAAAGGTAGAAAATATCTCTAAGGAACTGTACCTGATGTTGGCAACGGTCACAAATCAGGAACAGTTTTCGTATGTTCGAGACAAATTAAAACTGGAAGATTTTGAAGATCCTAAAGCAAGGTTACTTTATATAGCGTTGGAAGAGCGATACAGGGCGGGAGAAGGCAATTCTCTTGTGGTCCTGGAGCAGATTGATGATCCTGATCTGCAGACCCTGCTGACCGCCAGAATGACCTCCGGAGAATTCAATGTGAACCCGGAAGACGTGATCCGTCAAAGTGTGGTTGAAGTTAGAAGGGAAAGCATGCAAAGGGCTCGTAAGATCATTGAAAAAAAGCTTCAGGAAAATAGAAGTCGGGGTGGAGATCTTCAGGAAGAACAAAGACTCCTTTCCGATAAGATGTATTTGGATAATAGAATCAGAGAAACTGAGGGTGATGGTTAATGACGGATATACAGACAGACCCAGCTGTAATTAAGCTGATTGAATATGGAAAAGAGAAGAAGGTTATAACCTATGATGAGGTTAATGATCTTCTTCCTGACGCAATCGTAAACTCTGAAAAAATCGAAGAGGTTATGGCTCTCCTTGAAAAGAATAAAATTACTCTAAAAGACGATGATCAGGAAGATGAAGATGAAGTTGAAGTAGAAAAGAAAGTTTCAAAACCTTCCACACCTGCCAAAAAGATTCTTTATAATGATAAAGATTCTATGGTGGATGATCCTATCAGATTATATCTTAGAGAGATCGGAAAAGAAAATCTCCTTACAGCTGAGCAGGAAGTTATATTATCGAAACGTATGGAAGAGGGAGAAAATATCATAAAGAATGTGATCAAACATTCTGGAATGATAATCCCTGAGATGTTTCGTCTTGTTAAAAAAATGAATGCTAAGATAGATCCAAAAGAGATGGATCTGACGAAGAAAGAGATTTCCGATATGCTTGGTGAGAAAAGAAGGTTGACCCAGGCATATAAAGATAGCATAAAAGATTCCAACTCTGCACTGAGACAATATATAGAACAGAAGCAGAAGGGCATAATGGTAGGGGTTGAGATTTTAGAAGATGAGGCCTTAAAGAAAAAAAGGGTCAAGTTGATTAAAAATCTTGGTAAAATAGATCTTCATCAGGAAGAAATTACCATGTTTTCCGAAAAATTTGTACTTGCCCAGAAAAAGATAAAAAGATATCGAAAAGAACAGACGAAGATCGAACGGCGATTACGTGTTTCCAGTTCAAGAGAATTGAGAAATATGGGACGTGGTTTAGCTATTACTCAAAAAAGAAGAGAGATAGAAGAAGATCTTCAGATGTCCTCAGATATGATCAAGGAAAAGATCCGGCAGATTCAGCTGACTGAAAAGAAGCTGAAAAAGATGGAACTTGAGTTCGAGGAGACAATTGACACAATCCTCGAACAGGCCCAGGAAATTAACCGGGGACGGATCCTTATGAAAAATGCCAAGGATAAGCTGATTCAGGCTAACCTCCGGTTGGTCGTAAGTATTGCAAAAAAGTATACAAACCGTGGACTCCACTTTTTTGACCTTGTCCAGGAAGGGAATATCGGTCTTATAAAAGCTGTTGAAAAGTTCGAATATCGTAAGGGTTATAAATTTTCAACTTATGCCACCTGGTGGATTAGACAGGCTATTACAAGGTCAATCTCTGACCAGGCAAGAACTATCAGGGTTCCTGTTCATATGATAGAGCAGATCAATAAGGTCGTCCGGGAATCAAGACAGCTTATGCAGCTACTCGGCCGTGAACCCACCGATGAAGAGGTCGCCGAAAGGTTAGGATGGACCGTGCTTCGTGTTAAATCGGTTAAAAACGTAGCAAGAGAACCAATTTCTTTGGAAACACCGATTGGAGAAGAGGAAGATTCACTTCTTGGTGATTTCATTGAAGATAAGGATATTGAAAATCCGGCCAATCAGACGGCATTCAGACTTCTTCAGGAACAACTTCAGGGGATCTTGAAAACACTGCCGCCACGAGAGCAGGAAGTATTGAAGATGAGATTTGGTCTTGAAGACGGATATTCATTAACTTTGGAAGAAGTTGGTTTATATTTTAATGTTACCAGAGAACGAATTAGACAGATAGAAGCGAAGGCGCTTAGAAGATTGAGACATCCCAAGCGCAGCCGTAAACTTAAAGACTACATCGATAATTAGGGGTTTTGATATGATGCAGGAAACTTTTGAAAAATTAAGAGAACTACAGGACGTTCTTTCACAGAAATATGAAATCGAACGTGAGATAAGTGAGATTCCAAAGAACTTGTCTACCAAGATTGAGATGCTCAATCGTCTGAAAAAATCTTATATTGATAAGAACAAGAAAATTGAGGACACCAAAAAGAATATTGGGATGCTCAAACAAAAGCTGATTGATGCAGAAATTGCTCGCGAAAATTATGAAAAGCAGATGGATGTCATAAAAACCCAGCGTGAATATGAGGCTCTCGATAAAGAGATCCGTGATGCCACAGAAAAGGAACAGCAGCTCCGTAAGGATATCCTTCGGGAAGAGAAGGAGTTTGAGGAGCTTGTTTACTCTTTCGAGAGTGAAGAGGCCATGATCAAGGAGCAGGAGGAAGAGTTACAGGCCGAAGAGGATAAGAACAACCAGGAAACTGATGGAAAAAAGGATGTTCTTAAAGATCTTGAAGCCGAAGAGGCAAAGATTACTCCTTTTCTTGATGATGAGATTCTTTTTAAGTTTGAAAGAATTATTCGAAACAAATCGGGTATCGGTATTGTTCCTGTAAAAAATTCTGTCTGTACCGGTTGTCATATGATCTTCCCCGCTCAGTTCGAAAATGATGTGCGAACCGGAGATAAAATACTATTCTGTCCATACTGTAGTCGTATCCTCTATTTTGAAGAGGGCTTTGGTGAGGAAGAAGATGTCGTTGTTGCATTTAACGAAGATGACTTCGGACATTTTTCCGAAGATGAAGATTAAATAATAATGCAGGTCGGATAGTCGCTGAACAGTTCCTCTAGGTGCTGTTTAGAGGAAAGTCCGGGCTCCGCAGGACAGGATGCCGGGTAACTCCCGGGCATTCATTTCGATTAACCCGGTTTCTCCGGTAGTATCGGAGTGTAATGACAGAAAGTGCCGCAGAAAATATACCGCCGGCAATTTGGTTGTTATTTTGTTCGCAAAGTTAACGGCCGGAAGTGGAGTTTGTTTGCAGACTCCTAAATATTTCGATTGCGAAGTATTCCGGTAAGGGTGAAAAGGCGAGGTAAGAGCTCACCGGGCTTAAGGTAACTTCAGTCGCAAGGTAAACCTCATTCGGAGCAAGGCCAAGATGAAACGGGATAGTCCGTCCATAACGTTTCGGGTAGGCTGCATAAAACTGTTGATAACAACAGCATCAGATAGATGGCTGTCGATCTTTGCTTTGGCATTGGTTTAACAGAACCCGGCTTATAGACCTGCATTTTTTAAAAAACAAGTTTGGAGTGTATAGCTTCAAATCATAGAGGATCAATATGTTGCCTCCCAGTAGCAGATACAATTTTTCGTCTCAGAATAATTCAAATAAAAATATAAAACTCATTTTGCTTGTTATTTGTACAGTTGTGTTAATTACCTTAACAGTACTCTATTTTTTAGGGATAATAGGAAAATATCAGACACTACAGGATAGTAACACTGAAAAAGATTCCACGGAACTTTTGGAAATATGGGAGCGTAAAAACTATCAGGAAGTTAATACCCTTTGTGAAGAGATCCTGTCAGTACACCCACTAAACTATGAAGCATTAATTTTCAATGGCTTTTCATATTTTTACCGCGGTATTGGCCAGTTCTCCCTGGAGGAGCGGCTTCCCTTTATTGATGCGGCCATAGTAAATTTAAGAAAAGCGTTAACACTTCATGAGGATAACCTCAACGGCAAACTCAATTACATTCTGGGCAAGGCCTATTATCAAAAGGGTAAATTCTATTCCGATTTATCTCTGAAATATCTGGAAGAATCTATTGATTCCGGGTATATTGGAGAAGATACATATGAGTACTTGGGGCTTGTGTATTCTTCCCTGAGTGATTATGAAGCCAGTGCCGAAAATTATATCAAGGCTTTGGAGGTTAATCCTTCGGATACCCTGTATCTCGCTCTGGCTCAAACATATTATCAAATGAATGATCTTGTTAAGGCGGAAGAATATTCAATCTGGTCCTTGAACAGTACCAGAGATTTTACAGTTGAAGAAAAAAGCAGGTTTCTTCTTGGTAAGATATATACAGACAGAGAAGAGTATCTTAAGGCTGAAGAGCAGTATCTTAAAATACTTGAGAATAATTCAAACTCTGCGGATGTAAGATATTATCTTGGGGAGATCTATGATGCTCTTGGGAATAGTACAAAGGCAAGATTTGAATGGCGTAAGGCCCTGGAAATAGATCCTTATCATTACGGCGCCAGATTAAAGTTATACTAGAAAAACGGGAGGAACAATGGCTAAAAAAAAGCTGTTCAGTGCATTATCTCTTGACATAGGAATGGACCTTGGGACATGTAACACATTGATGTATATCAGAGGGAAGGGTATCGTTTTCAGTGAACCTTCAGTTGTGGCTGTCGAAAGGGGTACAAAAAAAGTGGTGGCGGTCGGAATGGACGCCAAAAAAATGCTTTGGAAAACTCCCGGTGATATAATTGCCATAAGGCCCCTGAGAGATGGAGTTATTGCCGATCTTGAAACAACTGAAAAAATGATCCGGTTCTTCATTTCAAAAGTAATGCCTCGGAGACTTTTTGTTAAACCTAGAATGGTTATCGGGGTACCTACCTGTATCACAGAGGTCGAAAGAAGAGCTGTCGAAGAGTGTGCCTACAAAGCCGGCGCCAGGGATGTGAAAGTTATAGAAGAGTCCCTCGCTGCAGCTATTGGAGCAAATATTCCCATTTTTGAACCAGCTGGACATATGGTTTGTGATATCGGTGGTGGAACTACTGAAATTTCAGTTATCTCCCTGGGTGGAATGGTTGTAACGAAAGCAATACGATTGGGTGGTGATGAGTTTGATGAAGCTATAATTAAGCATGTACGAAATGTTCATAACCTGATTATCGGGGAGCATACTTCTGAATCTTTGAAAATAAGTATTGGTAATGCTCTTCCGGAAAAGAAGATAGAGAAGCAGGAAATCAAGGGAACCGATGCTATAACAGGTTTACCACGAAGATTGGAGATTGATTCAATCGAAGTTATGGAAGCCCTTCAGGAGCCAATAAGCGCTGTCATAGAGGAAATTAAACGAACACTGGGGCAGACTCCTCCTGAATTAGCCGCGGATATTGTGGAAAGAGGAATTGTGATGACTGGCGGAGGTTCGCTTCTGAAAGGTCTTCCAAAACTGATTTCCAAAGAGACCGGAGTTCCCGTAATTCTTGCAGAAGATCCACTGCTTTGTGTCGCTAATGGTGCTGGTATGTACTATGAGCAGACCCAGAACATGACCAACCGGGCGATATACGATAACCTGAACTCATAATTTTTAGATATGCGGGGTATAAAACCTTTTATAGACAAATACAGGACTGTAATACTCTTTACCGTCCTGGTAATTACATCATCTTTTTCTTTAGGTGTCTCAACGGGTGAATTGGTTGTTAAACCGGCAGAGGTTGGTTTTCAGATCGTTTCTGTCTTTCAACGGGGTCTTTCCGGTGTTGAAAGTTTTTTCTCAAATACCATAGCATCTTTTGCCGAATTAAAACGATTACGATTGGCTTATAATGAGCTTAAAGATAGAATTTCAGATTATGAAAATGTTCAATCTGATCTTGATAAACTCAAGCTGGAAAATTCACGGCTTAAGGCTGAACTTGGATTCACCGAATCAATCTCATTCTCTTATGTTCCCGCAGAGGTTATTGCCAAGGATCCAACCGATTATTTTAATGGTATAATCATAAATAAGGGTAGCCTTGCCGGTGTTGAAAAGGGACAAACCGTTATTGCTTTTAATGAGGGGATGGAAGGACTTGTTGGAAGAATAATCAGAACAGCTCCCTTCAGTTCACAGATAATGCCCATAACTGATAAAAATTCTTATGTATCTTCCCGTCTTATGACCAGCAGGTATCAGGGCCTTATTAGAGGTCTTCACAATAGTGAAGATTTGCTTGCCATGGATTATGTTAAAAAGAAGGCAAGAAGAGATATCCAATATGGTGATTTGATTGTCACATCCGGGTTGAATTCCATTTTCCCCAAGGATATCTATATTGGTAAGCTCACAACAATAAATTCAAGGGAGTGGGAAACTTCTTTAACACTGGAACTGGAAACAATGGTGGATTTTTCAAAACTTGAATATGTTTACATCTTAAAAAAAGAGGGGAGCGATGAATAGGATTCCCTGGCAGATTCACATAGGAATATCCACACTACTCGTACTCCTTCAGACAACACTTTTCAGATTCATTGAAGTAAAGGGTGTCTCTCCTGACATTGTTCTTATTTTCGTTGTATTTTCAGCCAACTCTAAAGGAGCCTTCCGCGGTGAGATCGTTGGTTTTACATCCGGTCTACTTGAAGATCTCCTGAGTCTGGCACCACTTGGCTTTAATTCTCTGATTAAAACCGTGATTGGGTATCTATTTGGTAAAACAAGAGGGAAAATTCTTTTTGATCCTTTTTTACTCCCGCTCTTATATATTTTGATAGCAACCTTGATAAAAGAACTTCTATCCTTTTTAGTCTCATTTCTGTTTCTCCGGGATGGTTCAGGCTATTTTAATATCTCCTTTTTACTTCAAACTGGATTCAATCTTGTCCTTACTCCTTTTATTTTCAATATTTTTAAAAAGATAAAGATATTTGGTGAAAATGAAAGGGAAATGATATAATGTCGGAATCAAAAGGTTTTTCGGGTAGGAATCCGGAAATCCCCAAGCACAGGATCTTTTTTGCAGGAATTATTTTCGGTTCTGTGATCTTAATTTACGGTTTTTATCTCTACTCACTGCAGATAGTACACGGAGGTGAATATCAGGCGAAAGCCACAGAGGTGGCTCGTAGAGAACAGGTAATTCCTGCCCAGAGGGGGGAAATTTATGACAGAAATTTTGATGTCCCCCTTGTCATGAATATTCCCTCTTTCGCTGTTGATATTGTCCCCGCTGAAGTAGATGATGAAAATCGGGAGTACCTTTATGAACGGTTAGCTGAAGTACTGGAAATTGATGCAGCATCTGTAAGAAAAAAAATACCTCCTGCCTATTATCATCTTTTTGAACCCATTGAAATAAAAGATAGTATTGATTATGAAACTATAACATACCTTGCCGAGCATTTAGATGAATTCCCGGGGGTCAGCTGGCACAATAAACCAATTCGTTCCTATCTTGAAACAGGATCAATATCCCATATACTCGGTTATGTAGGTAATATCACTGTTGAAGATCTGCAGATTCTTTATAACCAGGGATATCAGAGAAATGCAACTATTGGTAAGGCAGGCATTGAGAAGCAGTATGATTCATTATTGCGCGGAGAATCCGGTAAAAGTTTTCATACCGTAGATGTTAAAGGGCGTAGTATAGGTACCGACGACCTTGATGATATACCTCCAAAGAACGGTATGAAGCTGGTTCTTACTATTGACAGGCGAATACAGACCCTTTGCGAAAACGCTCTGGGTGAAAGAATGGGATCTGTCGTTGTATTAAAACCAAATACCGGTGAAGTTCTGGCTATGGTTTCCTATCCATTCTATGATCCCAATGAGTTCTATACAGATAGAAGGGCAGAGATTTTCAACGAGTTATCTTTGGATACAAGATTTCCTTTTTTAAATCGTGCAATACAATCGAGTTATGCTCCCGCATCCACCTTTAAAATAATAATGACGACAGCTGTTTTAGAGGAGGAGGTTTTCTCCCTTGATAAAACTATCAACTGTGAAGGTGAAATGTGGTATGGAGACAGAACCTTCCATTGCCACAAAAGATCTGGACACGGAGAGCTGAATCTTGCTTCGGCTCTTGCCGAATCCTGTAATGTTTTTTTCTACACCATGGGAGCTGAGTATTTAGGCATTGAAAGAATTGCCGATTACTCCAGGCGATTTGGATTTGGAGATTTAACGGGCATCGATCTACCCGGTGAAATAGACGGTATTGTCGCCAGTCCTCTATGGAAGGAATCAAATTTTAATTCCAGATGGGTTGGTGGAGATACTTTAAACACATCAATTGGCCAGGGGTATATGAGTGTGACTCCCCTTCAGGTTGCCAATATGATTGCCATGATCGTAAATGAAGGAAGAATATACAGGCCATATATTTTGAAAGAGGTTCGTGAACCTGTAACCGGTGCTGTTATAGAAAAAATTGAACCACAGATAATCCATGAATCTACTATCCGACGCGAAACCTTCGAAAATGTGCAGGATTTTATGAGAGGGGTTATAACCGATGGTACGGCAAGATGGGTTATATCGACACAGGCCACCGAGGTCGCCGGTAAAACGGGTACAGGAGAAGTTGGATTGGAGGAACAGTGGAGCTCCTGGTTTGCCGCCTATGCCCCCTATAGTTCAGAAGATCCGGATGACCAGGTTGTGGTTGTCGTTAAAGTCGATGGGAGTAATGTCTGGGAGTGGTGGGCACCCAAGGCTGCTGATATGATTTTTCAGGGTATTTTTGCCGACCAAACCTATGATGAAGTTTTTGATGAGTTTCAGAATCGCTGGTATATTAAGGAGCTTATCGAAAGGAGGAACCAGGAGTGAAAGACCGCTCGATATTTGAATTTGATTTTCTGATATTCCTTTGTACGATAGCTTTGATGATAATTGGCATTCTTTTTATATATTCAAGTGGAATTTCATCAACAGGGGTTAATTTTTCCAATGAATACATTAAGCAAATCGTCTGGGCATCTGCGGGTATCCTCATCATGATTGGTTTTATGTTTTTCGATTATGCCATCCTGGAAGGACTTTCAAGATATTTTTACCCTCTTATGATTATCCTTTTGTTTCTAACCCTTATTTTCGGACAAGTGGTAAATGGGGCCAAATCATGGTTAAGTCTTGGACCTGTGGGGATACAACCCTCCGAGTTCACTAAAATTGCAACGGTCCTCTTTCTTGGCAGGTACCTTGAACAATCAAAGAAGAATCCTCAATCACTTATTAGGTTTTTGATTGCATTCGGGATCTGTATGTTCCCCATGGGATTAATAATCCTTCAGCCTGATATGGGAACCGCCATGGTGTATTTTCCCATTTTTATTGTTATGATGTTTCTGGCCGGAGGTCGGGTAAGTTATCTGTTTTTTGTTTTGGCATGTGCTGTCCTTTCGGTGGTCATAGGGATGCTGCCTGCCTGGGAAGAGTATATTATCGATGGCAAAACGATGCTTCTACAGTTCCTTATAGATGAGAATTTTGTATTCATTTCGATTGGGTCCCAAATACTTATTTTGATAGTTGCAATAACAGGTTATCGATTTATAAAAAAAAGGTATTTTTACTGGATAAGTTATGGTGTAACAATATTTCTGCTCGGTACCTGCGGTGGACTCGTTGTCAGGAAGGTGCTTAAACCTTATCAGATTAAAAGGCTCATTGTTTTTCTTGACCCGGGGATCGATCCCCAGGGAGCAGGCTGGAATGTTATACAATCAATTACTGCCGTAGGTTCCGGAGGATTGTGGGGTAAGGGGTACCTTAAAGGGACTCAGAGCCATTATCGTTACCTGCCACAGCAGTCGACAGATTTCATATTTTCGATTATATCTGAAGAGTGGGGATTTATTGGCTGTATAGCTATTTTTATGATTTTTATGATCATCCTTGTGAGGAGTATAATGATATTGAACTCATCAAGAGACACATATGGCCTCTATATTGGTGGTGGAATCATTGCAATAATATATTTTCACTTTATAGTTAATATAGGGATGGCCATGGGTATAATGCCCATAACCGGCATCCCTTTAATCTTTTTATCATATGGAGGTTCCGCCCTGTGGACAGGTGTCATTGGAATTAGCCTCTTAATGAATATTTTCAATCATAGGTATAAATATTGATGAACAACGGTAATATAGTTCCTGAAAAGGATCTAAGAAGAGAACTGCTCTCAGTTCAAATTCCCGGCAGGTATGTCGGAGGAGAATTCGGCACTATCAACAAGGATAATGCTGATTTTACAATGGCCCTTTCTTTTCCTGATCTTTATGAAATTGGAATGTCTAACCTGGCTTTGCGCCTCCTTTACAGGGAGATCAACAAACTCGAATCGGTAGCTTGTGAGCGTGTCTTTTCACCTGCCCCTGATTTCGAAGAGATATTAACTGATAGAAACATACCCTTGTATACATTAGAATCGGGGAAACCATTACGGTCGGTTGATCTGATAGGTTTTACCGTCGGTTATGAGCTGGCCGCAACCAATATCCTCGCCGTATTAAGCACGGGAAATGTTTCGCTTATTGCTGCTGAGCGGGAAACGGATGAGCCCGTTGTGATAGCGGGCGGTCCTGCCATAACCAACCCTGTTCCTCTGGGAAAATTTCTGGATGGTGTCTGGATAGGGGAGGCTGAGAACGATTATATCGCTCTGGTAAGAAAAATGGCCGATATAAAAAAGGCAGGGGGAAACAGGGATGACATCCTCACTCTTCTTGCCGAACACCCGAATATGTGGATTCCAGGAGACAACAAAAAGGTTACACGTTCTACGTGGTATGGTTTTCCTCTTATGGAAAATTTCACAAAAGGATTTATTGTTCCCAACATATCGACAGTTCAGGATCATGGAATTATTGAAATTATGCGAGGGTGTCCTTCCGGGTGTAGATTCTGTCATGCCGGATTTTTCTATAGACCTTTCAGACAAAAATCCATTGAATATATTGAGGCAGAAGTAGAGTCTCTGATTTATGATTATGGTTATCGTGAAATTACACTCTCATCCTTGTCTTCTGGAGATTATAACGGGATAGAAAAACTTATACGACGGTTAAACCAAAAATGGCAGGCTGAACATATTTCATTCGCTTTTCCATCTATGCGCGTAAATTCTGTGACCCTCCCTTTACTTGATGAGCTATCAAAGGTAAGGAAGAGTGGACTCACATTTGCTGTCGAGACTCCAGGCAGCGGTAAGCAGGCCGGTTTGAATAAGGATGTTCCTCTGGAAAGGATTATGGATATCCTTACTGAAGCTAAAAATATGGGATGGAATATAGCTAAATTCTATTTCATGACAGGCCTTCCGTTTTCAGATGCAGATGAAGGTTTAGCCATTGCCAACTTTTTGAATGAAATACAGAATAAAATAAAGATTCGAATAAACGCAACTATTGGGACCTTTATCCCGAAGCCTCACACTCCTTTCCAGTGGGCACCTCAGCTCGATGAACAGGAAGCTCTCCGGAGAATTCAAACTGTCAAACATAATGTAAACCGGGGAATTAAAGTAGGGTACCATTCCCCCTTTATCAGCACACTCGAGGGGGTTCTTACCCGTGGTGATGAAAAGGTTTCGGATATCATATTTTCGGCCTATAACAGGGGAGCCAGACTCGACGCGTGGGATGAATATATCAAGAAAGATATATGGCGGGATGAATTTGAAAAGAGTAATATAGTTTCTGATATTTTTAATCCTCAGCCCCTTGATAATCCGCTCCCATGGGACAATATTGATCTCGGGTTCAGTAAGCAGTACCTTAAAAAAGAGCTAAATAAATCGGAAGCTGAAGAATTCACCTCAGCATGCGATGATAACTGTGACCATAACTGCGGTATTTGTGTCTCCGAGGTTAAACCGGTTATCGCTAATCAAGAGCCTCCTGAATCTGCTATTGAGTTGCAGGTACCTGATAATACTACTAAAGAGTTACAAAATTTCATACAAAACAGGAGTATGATCGACAAAATCAGGATGCTTTTTTCTTTTTCAAAGGGTGGAAAGGCCGTGTATTATTCACATATAAATATTATGCAGATATTTGAGCGTTCCTTTTTGAGAGGAGGCATTCCTTCAAGATTTACCGAAGGTTTTAATCCTAAGCCTCGACTGGAGTTTGCACATCCGCTTGCACTCGGTTATTCTTCATCCTGTGAAGTTGCTGCTATTGATCTTCAGACCGAGTATTCTCCTGAAGATTTTATCAGTAACCTAAATAAGGCTTTACCCCTGGGTCTTTCCGTGAACAAAGCTGTTATCGTCATCGATAAACCAGGTGTTAAACGAAAGTCATTGATGTCTATTTTTGGAGGAAGTACATACACTGTAAAATCAGAATCTGAAAAAATCGTTAATGAGATAATCAACAATTCTGAAATCTGGGAAAAACGTAGCGTTTTAATTCAGGCAGAAAATCCAAAATCATGCATCATAGATATAAAGCAGTTGGGGAAGGAGAGTGCTCCGGGGCTTAAAAAAGTTCTTAAGAGTGTTCCTCTTGTGGATGAGTCTGAAGAAGCCGCTGTGGATGTAACACGAACAGATATATTTGCCAGGAAAGAGGGTAAGCTAATCTCCTATTTTGATTATTTTACTTAATCCCTTTCTGTTTAGCTTCATCCCAGAGGGTGTCCATTCTGTCGAAATTTGCTTTTGACAGAGAGGTACCCTCTAATTCCATCTTTTCCTCCATATAACCAAATCGGTTGTAAAACTTACGGTTTGTTCCATGGAGGGCCAGGGCTGGATCAAGTTTCAAAAAACGTCCAACATTTATCAGACTGAAAATTGTATCACCAAGTTCCTCATATTTTCTCTCTTCGCTTTCATCCAGAGTAAATGTCTCTTCGAGTTCATCAATCTCTTCTCTTAACTTGGCAAAAACATCCTTGGGATCATCCCAGTCAAATCCGACTTTAGCCGCTTTTTTTTGAAGACTATAGGCTCTTTCCAGGGGAGGAATACCCATTGGAACCGTATCAAGATATTTTTTTGTTTTTCTTCCCTCAACTTTTTCTTTAATCTCATCCCATTTTTTAACAACATCATCCGCATTATCCACTTGTAAATCTGAAAATACATGAGGATGCCTTCTTACCATTTTATCGCATATTGTACGAAAAACATCGGATTTTTTAAAATGGTCAGACTCTTCATAAACAGAAATCAGCATAGTAAGGATTAGGAAAATATCACCGATCTCTTCAGCCACATGTTCAGTATCGTGCGCATCTATGGCATCTATACACTCATAGGTTTCCTCTATTAAAGAGGGTCTCATGGAGAGGGCTGTTTGCTTGCGATCCCAGGGACAACCTTTATCACTGCGAAGATATTTAATTATCTTATACAGTTCCTCATAACTTGATTCTTTATCAAACATAAGAGTACCTCGTAGTAGACAGAATATAGATTATCGGAAGTAAAGTATATTTTCCGTATTTACATTTCAATATGATTTTTTTTTAGAATATCATTGCCTCTTGCTTATATTCGAAAATATCCATAAAAACAGAATCGCTGTAAAAATTGGTGGGAAGATGTTCATAGTGTCGTTAATATGGCTAAGGTAATAAATTAAATCTTTAAAAATAAAATCTATTACAGCTCCAAGAAAAGCTCCAACAACTCCGACCAGTAATGCCCCCCAGAATTTTCCTACAGCCTGCTGACGAAATATAAAAAAATATAAAATAGCGGAGCCAAAACCTATCGTAAAATACCATATACCCAGGTTTAGATAGTAACTTAGCATTTTTAGAAAAACTCCTTATAAAGTATTAACATTTAACTGAAACTTTCCAAGATTTACAGGTTTACTGAAAATAGATAATCCTATAGTATCCTGACCGAAGGATATCACATAAACAGAGAGATACAGGGTGTTAGTATCGAAATTAAAATCATCTGGAATATCAGCATCATCTATAGAATAGGCATATTCGTTGAATGATTTTACAACTTCCACATCGTTATCATCATCTTCGCGATCCTGACCAATATATCGCCCGACATATAAAATATTATCTGTGAATATACCGCTAATTGACGATGTGATGGTTGTACCGAAAAGATTTATTTCATCACCTGCGGCAACGATATCACCATTGAAATCAAGAGTTAAATTAAAGGTTTTGTTTCGATCCAAAAGGTCTACAGGTATAGTCATGGTTTTACTGGGAGTATAACCTTCGGTTGGAAAACCCGTATTATCTTCCATTTGGTAAAGGAACCGGTACTCTTTCGCCAGGAGGTCCGATCTATCATCAGCGCTTGCGAGTGAGTCTACAACTGTTGCCAGCTTTTCCTGATCACTGAAAAAACGATAATAAAGGGCATAACCCTGAAAATAAAGAGGATTATTATCCTCGGCATTTTTAAAAGATACAGAAAATGAAGTGTATTCTGGAATACTATTGGCTTCGGGAGGTTCAATAAATGGAATACTGGGAATACCACAGCTCCCTAAAAAAAGAGCTGCGGTAAAAAAAGAAAATATTAATCTTTTATGCATTATCTGTACGTAAAACTAAACTATTGTTCGTCTACTTCATCCTCTATATAATCCAGGAGTTCATAAATAAGAACAGGTTTGTTCTTCCCCTTCACTCTTATGTTATCAAGTTCTCTGGCAATAACACGATCTTTGACCATATCATAGGTGAACTCACTGATAATGATTCTAGTCCCATAGGCCTTATTTGTTCCTTCTAATCTTGCCCCCAGATTAACATTATCACCGATGAGAGTATAGTCCATCCTCTGGGTAGACCCCATATTCCCGACAGTCATAATACCCGAATTCAGGCCGATACCGATGTTTATCTGTTTATCATCCGGGAACTCCTTATTAAGCTCTTTAAGAGCCGCTATCTGCATTACAGAGGACTTACAGGCCAGGAAGGCGTGATCCTCTTCAGGTAAAGGGGCTCCCCAGAACGCCATGATGGCATCACCTTCATACTTATCAAGAGTACCATCAAGTTCCAAAATATTATCTGTCATAACGGATAAATACCTGTTCAGTATCTTTACAAGTTCCTGGGGACTCATACTCTCTGAAAGTGTGGTAAACCCTCTAATATCCGAGAAGAAGACGGTCAGGTTTTTATCAAGTCCACCAAGTTCAGGTGGACTATCCAGGATTTGATCTACAACTTTCGGACTTAAATAGGTTCCGAACATACTTTTTATCATTCTCTTATCACGCTCTTCCGTCATGGCCCTATAAGCAACAATGGAGAGGAATGATAAAATCATTCCAATAGCCGGAGTGGCAAAATTCACAATCAGATTATAATGTTCAAAAATTATGGTTGTTGCAAAAAATAGACCAAGAATTACAACAATATTAATTACAAATGACCAGAGAGCCTGAATCCTTGTCGTTAATAGTGAGACAATAAGTACAAGGGCTATCAGGAGTAATACATCCTGCCAGTACGGAACAGTTGTCAGGAATTTACTCATCAAAATTGTATTTAATGCATTAGCATGAATTTCGATACCATACATCAAACCGTAGGGAGTCGTTTTCTGATCTTCAGCAATACCTCGAGCAAAAGCGCCAACAAGTACAATCTTATTCCCCAGGGCTTTCGTCCGGGGCCATGTGTTTGCCAGGGAACTCGGAGGATTGGAGGCATAACCGGAATAGGAACGAACAGGAAAGGTTTGCCTTGAACCTGGAGTAGCAAAAGAAGCTGGTCCCATAAAATTTATCAACATTCGACCGTAATCATCAATTGGAATTTTTATGTCCTCAACTATATGTGAAACCTCAGCTTCAAGCTCCTCACCATCTTCATTGTAAACGGCATACTTATCTATCTGCCGGTAGGCTTCCCACTCACCTATCTCCGTATTAAAATGTTCCGGTTGCGGGATAAAAATATATTCACCTAAAACAATTTCAATTTCTGAAAGTGACCTGTTAAAATATTTTAAAGCCAATGTCAGGGTAATAGCAGGAATAAAATGGTCCTGATATTTATTGACGACATAATAGCTTTCATCAGGTTCACCATCATTATTGGTATCAACTGACTTTAAGGGGGCATTCTTGACCATCTGCTCTCTTAAAACCAGGAGATTCTCGTCTGTAAATGGAAAATCAATATTATGATGTCTGGAATCCTGATCAACCCACTCTATCCGCTCATGGTTCTCATAATCCAGTGGCGTGTTAACGGTTAAATCATCAAGTTTAATTTCTTCAAGAAAAAAAGCAGATTTTACAATCATAGGTTGACGTCTGTAAATCTGATCCTGATCTTCAAAGTAGTTAGCATGACCATAGGCAAAAGTGGCCCGGGCATAAGGCTGAAGTGGAGGCTGCAAACCATAAAAGGTTGGCAATCTGGTCCAGTCACCAACAATATTTTGAACTTTCCCATAATTATCATAAAGAATTTGCTGCCTGGCAAAATACTCATCCCTTGAAGCGGCAGGAGGCGGAACCTCATCCAGGATCGTTTCAAGAAAGACGCGATCATTTTCTGCAATAGCATCTATTAAAAGACCATCATCGACCGCATCAGCATCAGGTTCTATGAAAAAAAGGTCAAGCAGAACTGAACTTTCCCTGTCATTTTGATTCTTAATTCTGGCAAGACTCTTAAGAAAATCGGCATGTCGCCATCTTGGAAATGGCCACTTCCCGAATTTATCGAGAGAACGGAAATCAACACCTACGATCAGTACATCCGGACTGATATTCGGATTAGCCTCTTCAAGACTCACCCCTTCCTGAATATTCTGTTTGCTCCGAATATTCTTATAATTAAAATGAATATCCAGCATGGAGGTTTCAAGATTGGAAAGTATAGTTGTAAATTCGCCTAGGACTAATAGAACAATAATAACTATTATACCTAAAATGAAACCAAAATATTTAGTTTCAAACAGCTTAATCTTTCCTTTTTTTTTCTTTTCCATATAAGGTTCTCCCAATATAGAATCTAATAATTCTTATAAGTAATTTTAGTAACTCTTTCAATTATAGCATGTTATTATTATTTTGTAAGTTTATACATAAAAAAAAGTCCGGATTCATAAGAAATGATTCCGGACTTAAAATAATTAATATTAATATTACTTCGAGAGAAAGATAATCCGGCTTTGTGCCAGCATTGACCAGGGGTCCTGGGCATCAATATCAATAAGCGAATTATACATATCCACAGCTGCTTCACTATTACCAAGAGCTTCTTCAAGTCTACCATAATTGAACCTTGCTCGCATTACTTCCTGCGGAGCTCCCGGATATTCATTTATTACTCTGTTAAACAAATCTCTGGAAGCTTCAAGATCACCTGCTTCCTCCATGGACGAGGCAGCATACATAAGCGCAATAGGCGCCATAAAACTGTCTATGCTGTTATCAGCTATACTCGTAAAATAACCGGCAGCTTTACTCCAGTTTTCCTCTTCATATGCGATATTACCAAGTATGAGAAGAGCTTTTTGGGCAGCATAAAGGCCTTCATAATCTGTAATTATGCTCTCTGCATCAGTTGTAATTTTGTTTTTGATTTCACTTTTATCAGCATCCTCTTCAGCTGATGTCCATTCTTCTTCATACATTTTTTCAAGTGCTTCTAAAGCTACAGAAGATTTGTTGATTTTTCTATTGTTAATCTGGCTTACAATACCCAAACCGACAATAATTATGATACCAGCCACGATGAAGATAATGACTTTTTTCCAGTTTGCGGCAAGAAACTTTGCCAGGTTTTCACTAAATTTCTGTAGTCTTGTTTTCTCTTGAGTGTGCGCCATGTTGTATTCCTTTACTTCTCTATATCAAGGTCTTTGATTAGTTTTGACAGATATGTTCTCTGGATACCAAGAGCTTTCGCCGCCTCTATTTGTTTCCATGAACTATCTGCTAATGTACTCTGAATATAATGTTTTTTAAAGAGGTTTACCGCCTCTTTTAAGGTTTTTCCACCGTATACATCATTATCCTCATCAATATTACTCAGGATAAGATGTGAAGGCTGTATTCTCTCTTCATCGCATATAACGACTGCACGTTCCACAACATTCTCAAGTTCACGTACATTTCCAGGCCAGTTATAGGTCATCAACCTGTCTAAAGCCTCTGGTGAAAAATCCAAAACCTGTTTTTTTGTATCCCTGTTTACTTTTTTCAAAAAGAAATGGGCCAGTTCCGGTATATCTTCTGTACGATCCCGTAATGGTGGAATGTAAAATGGTAGTACGTTCAACCTGTAATAAAGATCCTGCCTGAATGTTCCTTCACTTAAAGCAACCTCCATATCCTTGTTTGTGGCGGCAAGAATACGGACATCAACATGAATCTGTTCACTGGAGCCAACCTTTTCAAAGGTTTTATGCTGAAGGACACGTAATAATTTTGCCTGGAGGTTTAATGGAATTTCTCCGATCTCATCAAGGAAAATAGTACCACCGTCAGCAAGCTCAAATCGTCCACGTCGCTCGCTTGAAGCATCTGTAAATGCTCCTTTTACGTGGCCAAAAAGTTCACTTTCCAAAAGATTTTCAGGTAGAGCTGCACAGTTGATCCTTATAAAAGGCTGTGATTCTCTTTTACTGTTAATGTGAATCTGTTCTGCAAAAAGTTCCTTACCAACTCCACTTTCTCCAAGAATAAGGACGGAAGAGTCTGTTTTAGCAACTTTTTTAGAAATCTCAAGTTTTTCAAGAATCACCTGGCTCTTACCAATAAAGGTATGATATCCCTGACGTTCTTTGATCTCATCCTGGAGCAAGTACACCTGATCCTGTACTTTCTGATAGGATTTGGCATTTTGCAGGGCTATAGCAGCCTGGTTTGCAAAAATCTCAAGCCATTGAAGATCTTCCTGATTGAAGTTCCTCTTGTCTATACGATTAATGATCTCTATAACACCTACACATCTATCCTTAACTCTCATAGGAACCGCAAGGATAGAGTTTGTGTTAAAACTTGTTTTCTTATCCACTTCCGAAAAGAATCTTGCATCCTTATCAACGTCATTTACGATTAATGAAGTATTATGCAAGGCAACCCATCCGGCAATGCCCTCACCCATTTTCAAGGTAATTTTTTTTACCTCATGTGAACTGGCCCCAAGGGCTATCTCAAAATAGAGTCGATTATTTTCGGGATTAACAAGGATTAAAGAAGAAGCCTCACCCATGGTCAGTCGAGTAGCTGATTCAAGAATTTTGGTAAGAAGACCGGGATTATCAGAATAATTGGAATTTATAAGCGCATTGATTTCGATAAGAGTTTCCAGTCTTTTTGCGTCTATAGCAGAAGAAAACATTTGTACCCTTTTACTCTTTTTATATAAAAAATCTTCAGGATCATCTTAAAAACGATCCTGAAGATATAATAAACAGTTGTATTAATCCTTGGAAATGAAATCACCAAGGGTAAAAGTAGAACCATCATCATCGTCATGGATATACTTTGAAAGTTCCTGTCTCTGAAGTCCCTTCTGATACTCTCTGATTGAAAGAGAAAGTCGCTGTGTCTGAGTATTCACATCAGTTACAAAGGCTTTTACCTTGTCTCCTGATTTAAATTTAGCAAGAAGTTCTTCATCAGATTCATCAGTTGAACCGGGTTCAGCCAGCTGATGTTTGCTTATCAGTCCCTCTATTCCACCTTCAACCTTAACAAATACTCCGAAATCGGTAACACTTGTTACTTCACCCTCAATCAGACTCCCTCTTGGGGATTTTTCCCTTAGAGTCTGCCATGGATCTTCGGAAAGCTGCTTAACACCAAGCCGAAGTCTTCTGGTTTCTGGATCTATGTTAATAACAACGACTTCAATTTCTTCCCCTTCTTTAAGGATGGAAGAAGGATTTTTAATCCTCTTTGTCCATGAAATGTCATCAACATGAAGAAATCCATCAATTCCCTCTTCAAGCTCTATGAAAGCACCGGCATTTGTTACCTTTTTGATAACAGATGTTAGCCGTGTACCCATGGGAAATCTCTGTTCGATGTCATCCCAGGGATTAGGAAGTACCTGCTTTAGTCCGAGAGAAATACGACCCTGCTGAATATCATAAGCAAGAATCATTGTCTCAACTTCGTCACCAATAGCAAGAACCTCGCTTGGGTGTTTGATCCTTTTCACCCATGAAAGTTCGGAAATATGTGCAAGTCCTTCGATGCCTTCTTCCAGTTCAATGAAGGCTCCGAAATCAGTAAGTTTCGAAACCTTACCGTTTACAACATCTTCAACATGATATCTATCTTCAAATGTGCTCCAGGGATCAGCCTGGAAATGTTTAATGGATAGATTGATCTTTGAATCAGCAGGATCCAGTTTAATAACCTTAAGCTTGATTTTATCTCCCTTCTTAACAAAATCCTTGGGACGTGTAACATGACCCCAGCTCATATCGTTAATGTGAAGAAGACCATCAAAACCACCAAGATCGATAAAGGCTCCGAAAGAAGTAAAACTTTTTACAGTTCCCTCTACCTCATCACCGATCTGGACTTTCTCGAAGAATTCCTGCTTTCTGACATCAATATCTTTTTCAAGCCATCTCCGTCTCGTAAGAATAATCTTTATCTTATTTTCACTGTAAAGTCTGTCGACGATGAATTTGGTTTCCATACCGACATATTCTTCCGGATTTTCGATTCTGAAGACATCCATTTTTGAGATAGGATTGAAGGCTGTAATGCCACACCCTAAATCTACTTCAAAACCGCCTTTAATACTTTTTGTAACTTTTCCGTCTACAGGTAGACCTTCCTGGAAGGCATTTCGAAGGTCTTTCCATATGACCTTAAGGTCGGCCTTATTCTTTGAAACAACAATACCGCCATGACGGCCTTCCTTGCTGATGAGAACAACCTTTACTACGTCACCAATGTCCGGAGTTTCTCTGAATTCAGATACGGGAATTTTTCCCTCTGACTTGTAACCTACGTCTATAAAAACGTGGTCGGGGGTAAGCTCGATAACAGTGCCTTCTATGAGCTGCCCTTCTTCAAACTCCTTCATACTTTTAAGGTATTCTTCCTGGAGTGAAGTTGAATTGTCGTCTGCACTGGGCTTTTGTTCTGTCATAGTAAAAAAGCTGCTCCTAAAATCTATTTTCGTCTATTTATTTTGTCTACCAATGTCTCACAAACTTCACTAATGGTCAAGTCCGATGTATCAAAATATATGGCATCCTGTGCAATTTGCAGGCTGCCTTCAATTTTATTCTTATCTATTTCATCTCTGGTACGGATAGATTCAAATAACTCTTCCAAAGTTTGGTTTGAGGTTCCCTGGTTAAAACGTCTTTTTGCTCGTGCTTCGATGGAAGCATCAAGATAAATTTTACACTCTGCATCTGGAAATACAACTGTTGTTATATCACGTCCCTCAACAATTACGTCTATAGAACCGCCGATTCTTCTTAGATGTTTATTAACAATATGTCTTACAGGTACTATTGCGGAAACCTGTGCTACAGATTTATCAACCATATCAGAATGGAGATGCTTACCAGCGGGGATGCCGTCTATCATAAGGGTGCCATCAGTAACTGTAAAATCGATACTCTCGGCTATTCGGGTTAATCCTTCAGGATCATCGATTTTCACCCCCTCTTTCAGGGCCTTATACGTAATCCCTCGATAAAATCTACCCGAATTCAGGTTAAAAAATCCCATTCGTTCTGAAATCATCCCAACTATTGTACTTTTACCAACACCTGCCGGACCATCCAGGGCAACTATCATTAATGATTTCTCCCTTTAACAAGTGAATCAATCTCTTTTTTTGTAAGGAATCTATACTGTCCCGTTGGAATTCCGGTAATCCTTACACCGCCGATCCTGATCCTGTGAAGTTTCTTTATTTTCATGTTTTGGGACATGAACAAATTACGAATTTCCCTGTTTTTTCCTTCAACAAGGATGAGTTTTACCTTAAAAGGTGTTTTATATTCCCATCTGTCGATTTTGTAGTTAACACCCTTAACAATAATTCCTTTTTTGCAGGCTTCAAGAAATTCCTTTTCAATTTTCTCTTTTGTTTCAACAACATACTCTTTTTCAATCTGAGCACTTGGATGGCTGACCTTTTTGGTAAAATTACCGTCATTTGTAAAAAAGATCAGGCCGGAAGACATGAAATCAAGCCGTCCAACGTTGTATAGACGCCCTGAATAGACATCTTTCAGCAGATCCAAAGCAAGTGGTCGTCCCTCGGGATCTGAGCTTGTACAAAGGTAGCCTGTAGGTTTATTCAGCGCAAAATATTTCATTTCGGTTACGGGATAAATATTTCTCCCATCAAAACTCACCTTTTCATCTGTTATCCGGCATCCCTTTTTCATCATAGTTCGGCCATCAACCTTGACCCTTCCATCGGCAATATACTCCTCACATTTTCTTCTGGAGCCTATGCCGCAACGAGCCATATATACTTGTAATCTTAATCCTTCTTCATTATCCATTCAGTTCAAATCTCTCCGTATTCCGTTCATCCAGTTTAGGGAGATCCGCTATGGAGCTCAGTCTGAATGTCTTTAAAAACTCTTTTGTGGTCCCAAATTGAACGGGTTTCCCCGGGGCCTCTTTCTTTCCGACTACTTTTATGAAATTCTTATCCTGCAAGACTTTAAGCATCCCGTCGGCGGATACTCCTCTAATATTTTCAATCTCACCCTTGGTAATGGGTTGAGAATAAGCAACGATCGACAATGTTTCAAGCGCTGCCTTGGAAAGTCGGCTCTCATTCTTTTTACCGTAACGGGATTTCAAGAAATCCCAAAGGATCTCTTTCGGTGTGAGTAGGTAACCTCCCGCAAGCTCGATCAATTCAATGCCATTTTCAACCCTGGTATATTTTTCCTTTAATCCTTCCAGGGCTGGCTTTACCACATCCACAGGCAGATCGGATATCTTGGCAAGAGAGTTTATATTCACAGGATCAGACTCTAAAAAAAGCACTGCCTCTATTAAAGCCTGTTCTTTATGCAGTTCCATCGTTTGCATCCTCCGCTTCCTCTTCTTTTCCCCTAATTCTTATATCTCCAAAAAGTCGGTTTTGAAGTATTACTATCTTTTTCATCTTAACAGCCTCAAGAATCGCCAGAAAAGCACAAACAATATCCATAATAGAATCATCTCTGACAATTAAATCCGCAAAGGTGAATTCTGACTGCTTTTCAATAAGCTCATACATAAGGCTGATTTTCTCATTTACAGTGATCTCTTCATAAAGATCGATAATTCGTTCTGACGAGAGGGATGTTATGATGGTTGAGAAAGTCTGTAGAAGATCCCATACATCAATTTGTTCCCATAAATTTTCATCCTCTGGAAAAGGAAGAATACGTTGTTTTTTCTTCCTTTCTATCTGCCATTCGGAATTTTTTTCTCGTTCAGCCATAACATCTGTAAATTTCTTAAATTTCTGATACTCTATCAGTCGGTCTACCAGTTCCTGTCTGGGATCTTCAAATTCATCCTCAAGATTTACCTCTACAGGAAGCAACATTCTTGATTTAATATAAAGTAGAGTTGAAGCCATGACATAAAATTCGGTTAAATTCTCAAGGTTAAGCACGGCACCATGTTCGATATAGGCAATATACTGCTCAGTTATCTGTGCGATTGGGATGTCATAAATATTTATTTCAGATTTTTTGATAAGAAACAGGAGAAGATCAAGAGGTCCTTCGAATTCATTAATTTTAAATTGTGTTTTTTCGTCAATTTCCTCAATAATTTCTTCTTTCTCTTCTTTTTCCTGATCCATATATTACAGTAATAACCTTTATAAAAAAGACTGGCATCAAACAAACGCTGTCAACCAAATTAACCGATATTTTAAAGATTCTCAATACCTTTCAACCCCTTTTTAAAAACTGAGAATTTAAAATGGAAATTACCAGCAGGAGTAATTTCCATTCATTAATAAAAATCTATATGTGTTAAATCAGGATTAAGTTAAAAAAGTCCGTTCACTTTATCTGTCTCAGGAACAGTTTGAGATTTTTTGCTCTCTTTTTCAGTTTTTTTGACAACTTCATTATCTTTAACTTCTTCATCAACAACCTCTTTGGGTTTATCAAAGAGCATTTTTCTGATCTTCTCATCTAAATCTTTAAAAATATCAGGATTATTTTCGAGGAAAAGCTTTGCATTTTCCCTTCCCTGTCCTATTCTATCTTCACCATAAGAGTACCAGCTTCCACTTTTCTGAATAAGGTTATTCAATAAAGCTGCATCAAGAAGTGAACCACTTGCAGATATACCCTTCCCGAACATGATTTCCATTTCAACCTTTCTGAAAGGAGGAGCAACCTTGTTCTTTACAACCTTTACACGCACCTTATTTCCGATAGCATCTTCAGTTCCTTTAGAGATGGTTTCTATCCTGCGGACCTCAAGTCGTACAGAACAATAAAACTTAAGGGCATTACCTCCGGTCGTCGTCTCAGGATTTCCAAACATGACACCGATTTTCATCCTTATCTGATTAATAAAAATCAGACTGGCCCCTGATTTGGATATTATACCTGTCAGTTTCCGCAGTGCCTGGCTCATAAGCCTTGCCTGAAGTCCCATATGAGAATCGCCCATATCACCTTCAATTTCGGCCTGGGGAGTTAAAGCAGCAACAGAATCGACTACGATTATATCTACCGCACCGGAGCGAACAAGGGATTCCGTGATCTCTAAAGCTTGTTCACCTGTATCAGGCTGAGAAACCCATAATTCATCAGTGTTAACTCCCAGGGCTTTGGCATAGGTGGGATCTAAAGCGTGCTCGGCATCAATAAAAGCAGCTATTCCCCCCTTCTTTTGAGCTTCTGCTATAGCATGAAGTGCCAGGGTTGTTTTACCCGATGATTCAGGTCCATAAATTTCAATTATTCGTCCTTTGGGATACCCTCCAACACCAAGGGCTACATCCAATAATATTGAACCGGAAGGAATAGATTCAATCTCCATCCTGGGACTGTCACCAAGTTTCATCAGGGAACCTTTTCCAAACTGTTTTTCTATCTGAAGTTTTGCGGCTTCTAAGGCTTTTCCTTTTTCTTCCGCGTTTCCTGGAGTTTGTCTTTCCGGCAGATTGCTGCTTTTTGCCATTTTGTCCTTCCTTTAAAAATTGATCACTATTAAATACCTGATAATAGTCAGTCCTGATTCAAATGTATGAAAATAAAACAAATTGTATCTTGTATGGTAAACATCGGTCAAGTATAGAGGAGAAATTTAACCACTATATAGGATACACTCTGATGGGTATTAATCCCAGAGCCTGTGAATAGCTTTACAGTTTAAATAGAAATCACCTCCGGCGGAGGGAATCACCTCTGCCAGAATTTCGATTGGGTAATCAGGAGTAATATCTGCGGCAAAACTAACGAACACCGTAACTGTCCCTTCAAGAACCTTTTCATCATCGTATCCTGCCAGAAAATCAAATCGGATATTTTCATCCGTTATGAGTATGTTTGTAGCCCTTCCCTTCCATACAACGTAACATTTCCTGTATAGGTAAGATTCCGATTTAACCTCTTTATAGGTAAAGTTATCTGTAAAATCGGTAAAACTCGGGATTCTTATATTCTTTTCCAAAAAACCGACTTTGTCTTTTACCATCGAGTTCGCATTGGACAGAAGTATCCTGTTGATCTCGCGCATGGCAAGATTATCCTTATATGATAGAAAATAATCATTTATTTTATTAACTGTTGAAGCGACCTGATCTTCAGTCAAAATAAAATAATAATCACCGGAGAGTTCAAGCAGCATCTCCTCCGGTGCTATTTCCACTGATTCAAAATCAGGTCGTGTTTTCCCTGAAAAATCCACATATTTAAAAATCACAGGAATCATAATTCCAATGAGGGCAAGACATATAATCACCAGAAGTATTCTAATATGTTTTTTATTGTTACTTTTTTTCCTGACGGGAAGGAGTTTATCCAGCTTTCCCTCCTCAAGATCATCCATCAGTCGTTCTTTCTTAAGGTTTGACTTTAAAACATTGAGTCCCTTAGTCGCCCTCTTTTCCTTTGGATCAATCTCTAAAACTCTCAGCCAGCATCTTAACGCTTCATTATTCTCCCTGCGATTGAGATGAACAATCGCCAGAGCAAGGAGTACATTTTTATTTCTGCTTTCCAGATCATTTGCACGCTGAAGATAGGTAAAAGCCGAACCTATATCATTAGTATAAAGACAGGACATTCCGAGGATGTAATAAAAATCATAGCTGTCTCGAAACCGGAATACTTGTGGTTCCAGTAGTCTGATGACCTCTCCATACTGTCCCCTTTGAAAAAAAGTCCCGGCCTTATGAAAGGTACCGCTCATACTCTATTCAACCAGATACCTGGATTGCCTCTCCTTAAGCTCATCTACCTTTGCCTTAAGTTCAAGAAGGGTTTCATCATCAATGTCATCACCTTCAGATATAACAGTTTCAATCTCTTCAAGTACTTTGTTAACCTGTATCAAATCGACTTGAATAGCCTGAAGAAAGTTATACTGATCTCCGGAATCTACATTGACAATGGGTTCGGCGGCGGCAGAGGACTGCCGGGCTGTCATCTCCTGGAACCCTTTATCATTTAGAAGCCCCATATAGAGGTTAATCTCTCTGATGCCTCCGGCTTCCAAAGCCTTGATCTCATAATAGTGTGAAACGGCCGAATCATTGATGGAATAGGGAAGAAGGTTGAAATTACGGTTGGATCTGGATTCATAAAACCAGCTATTCTCATTGAGCCTTTTCCAGTTGGCGAAAACAACCCGTTCCGGAGGCGTGGACCCCCGGCTATTCATCATGACCTGAACAAAATCACTCTTCCACCAGGCCGGAAAACTACCTTTCAGCTCTGTCTCTTTCTTAATTTCGGTGTCTGGAAGGTTAAAATGGATCCCATTATCCTCTCCCAGATATGTATCCAGGAGTATCCGGACACCTATATTGTGTTTTGCAGAGGATAAATTCTCTACAGAAAAATTCAACTTTACCCCATCTGAATAGGTACCGCCTGTCGAGCTGATAAAAGAAAAATCCAGGATTGCTTTATAGGCAGGATTTTCCCAGATATACCTTGCACCATTTTCGGTTAATTCGGAGGACTGTGTAAAACCGGAGTTCTGCCCCATACGATAAACCCTGTTATCGATCAGCATAAAGATGCTTGATGTTCGTGTATCCTCGTCGACAAAGAAGGTTAAATCCTCCCCGCCGTTAGTCGCTATTTTATAGATCGAAAAGGTCCCCTTCTCCTCATCAAGGACAATTTTTATCTGTCCGTTTCTTGTTTCCAAAGCAAAAAGAGTGGAAAAAGAGAGTATGATTATAAAAAAGGATAATATTATTTTCTTCATTTTATTTTACATCCCCCCCTGGAGCTGTTCAGACATTAGATCGAATAAAAAACCTTTAACTTCCAATACTGAATTCTTCAATTCAAGTATTTCCTGTTTTCCTGTCAGATCCTGAGTAGGTTGGTCGACGATGATAGAAGTTTGTACTGGTTGCGAAGATGTGCTGGCTGCTTTTACAGCCTCATCAAGAAGTGTCTGCATCTCTGCCTTCAAATTCGCCAGAGCAGCGTTTTTATCATTGTCACTCTCTTTTAATCGATTCTCAAGCTGAACTATTCTTCTTTGATATGCCGAAATCGCCTGCTCGTATGTCCTCTCCTTTCGTTGAAACTCTTCAAGGCTTGTCACATACTCTTCATGGCTTAATTTTACTAAATCCATCAGCACATCTTCTCTTTTTACGAGATCAATCAAAGCCAGCCTATAGTTTGCTGCTTCCATTTTATAGGAGGTCGGGTATTGACTTACGAGGTGATAGAATATCTTCTCAGATTCTTCATAATGCCCGAGATTATAGAGGCTTTCACCAATCCAGAAATAAGAGTTCGGAATAAAATCAGAATCAGGGTAGCTTGTAATAAATGAGTAGAAATCACTGATCGAAATTTCATACTCCCCCTTTAAAAACTCTATTCTACCTTTCTGATAGAAACCCTCTTCCATAAAAGGGTGTCCTACGAAATTTTTAAGAAAAAAACCAAGATTGTCTCCAGCCTGTTTAAGGTCCGATTGGGCAAGATAACATTTCGTTATCCAGAAATATGCAGAACCATGATAATCCTTCATATTTGTATCAAGTATTATTTCCCTGAAATCCAGCAGAGCATCACCAAACTGACCGGACTTGAACTTATCCAGTCCGCTGCGCATCAGAGTCGTATCACCGCTTTCCTGGGCAAAAATCGCCATAAAGGAAATTAAAATAAGTAGAGCGGCTGTAAAAGTTAACTTTTTCATTCAAAGTTCTCCTCATTAGTATATCGGCGTTTTCGAGGAAATTATTTAAGTATGCCTTTCATTATTTCGGCGGCATTTGCCGGATCCGAAGCAGAAAAAAATGCACTGCCACTTATAAGTATATCTGCCCCGGCATCCCTGACTTCAGCGGAGTTGCTGGTATTAACACCTCCGTCTACCGATATCAGGTAATTATAACTGTTGGCCTTTTTTATTTCATCAAGTTTTTTTATTTTATTAAGGCAGGACGGGATCATCTTTTGACCACCGAATCCCGGGTTTACCGTCATAATGAGTACAAGGTCAACCATGGGGAGAATTTCTTCAATCAGTGAAACAGGTGTAGAGGGAACAATTGATATCCCCGCTTTCTTTCCCAGATCCTTGATCTTCTGAATAGAGCGATTGACATGGACTAGAGACTCCATATGAATGGTTATGTAATCAGAACCGGCTTCTGCAAAATCCTCAATAAAACGGTCCGGGTCCGTCACCATCAGGTGTACATCCAGGGGTAATTCGGTGAGGGGTCTGATATCGCGGACCATTTTTGCACCAAATGTTATATCAGGTACAAATGAACCATCCATCACATCTACATGAATCAAATCTCCGCCATTTTCGGCAATAAACCTGATATCTCTTCCCATATTGGAAAAATCGGCCGATAAAATCGACGGGGCTAACATCACTCTTTGTTCTTTCATAATACATTTTTAACAGAAATGCGTTTTTTTATCAAATAGTTGAGTTTATTTTATGAAAAATTATAATAAATCTTTCCATAATAACGAAATACAAATGCATAAAAGACATAATCTAAAAGTCCGGTTGACTAAAGCAGTCTAAATGATATAATGAAGGAATAGGTTAAGAAACGGATCGAGAATGGATGAAATAACATTATACGGATCTTCTTTAAAGGATCTGATTAATCGTTCTTATCAATGTTTTTCCAATGGTGATTTTGAGGAGTCTGAAGAGGTTCTCGAAAAAGCTCTAAGTATTGACTTTGATGATAATGAAGTACAGGCGGCTCTAAAGTGCAGTCATTTCTGGGTAACCAGAAAACAAAGGCTCGATTTAATCTCTGAACCGTATGATAGCGGTGAGTACCTCCTTAAGGAATGGCGGGTTTTTAAGTCATTTTTAAGAAGTTTTAATGAGGTTTTTGAACGTTGTACTATGTCTATTCAACGTTGGGTCTTCGGTTCTGCTTTGAATGCATATAAAAACATTCAAAGAAATAATGAAGAACTTGATCGCGAAATACTTTTTCAGATTGGCAGATGCTATAAGGGAATCGGGGATTATGAAAACGCCCTCTCTCTCATTGAAATGGCAAGTCAGAGAAAAAGAGAAGATCCGGAAATAATTGCCGAACTTGCAGATGTTTATGCTCTTATAAATGAAATGAAAGCTTCAAAGATTTTCTTCAGAGAAGCTTTTTTTATCGATCCGCAAGGAATTGATCTTGTGTTTCTTGAATCCGAAATGATTCTCCGGCTTATAAGACGGCTGGAGGATATGGGGATGGACAGCAGTACCCTTCCTGAATGGATTCCGGTCTATGGAGTTGTGTTCGGTGTTTTTAATGTTAAACGTGAATTAAAGACCCTGGAATACGGTAAACTAAGACAGTCTATATATTCACTGGAAAATGAAGTGAAAGCAGGAACGGGAAACAGAGAGAATCAGACGATTCCCAGATTGCTAAACAGATATTTTTGGTTGATCGATCATTATATGATAACCAATGAAACAAGATTCAGGATTGAAGAAATTCTGGATAAAATCAAGGTGTTAAATAACTCTATTTTTGAACAGTATATTCAGTAATGATTAGAGAAGAGTTATTTTAAGGAAGAGGAAATGTCAGAAACCAGCATCAAAACCATTAGTGATTTACTTAATGAGGAAAAGTGGACCCGAGCAACATTAAATAGCTACACTATAAATAATTTTAAAGAATTGGATGTTATTGTAGAAAAAACAATGAAGGAAGAGACTCAGGAAGAGGTTCAGGAAATTTGTGATGAACACCTTCATCACACCAAGAATAGTATTATTGGTCTTTATCTCTCTGGTGTTATTTCATTGAATAATCAAATGGTTGATGATTCAAATCTTCTCATGGTTATTTCTATCTTTTCTGATAACCATAAATGGAATATCGTTGAATACCTATGTGAAAGAATTCTTGCTTATGGTGAAAATAAGTACGCCTTAAGAACGCTCGCAGACTGTTATGAAAATGAGAACGAAGAAGAAAAGAAATTCGAAGTATGGGAAAGGCTTATCAAAGTAGATCATGATGAAGCCGATATGGTTAAGAGTCTTGCTGAGAGAAAAGAAGCTGCGGGAAATATTCCTTCTGCTGTGGATCTCTATAAAAAGGCCATCCACAGGTATATAAATAAAAAATCTTTCTCTCATGTTAAGGATATATGGAATAAACTCATTGAGTACTGCCCGGAAGATTGGGAATTTTTCTTTCATGTAGATGGTAAAATTGCCAAAACTATCAGTAATGACAGGGCTGCCCAACTCATGGAAGAACTTTATCTCTATCATAAGAATGCAGAAAATTGGGATAAAGCAATTGAAATCCTTAAGCGAATTCTTGGCTATGATTCTAAAAATCAATGGGCCAGAAAAGAGATTACAGAGTGTTTTGAAAAGAAATTCTCCTATCATAGTCAATTGGGTGAATATATCAGACTGTCCAACCTGAATCAGAGTTGGAGAAATGTACATGACGCTATCGCCGATTTCGAAAAGCACATCTCTTTTGACGTAGGAAACTTTGTATATCATAGAACCTGGGGAATTGGAAAAATTAAATCCATTCAGGATGATGAAATCGCGATTGACTTTACACGAAAAAGAAACCATACGATGAGTTTGAAGATGGCTGTAAATGCCCTTACTTATCTTCATAAGGAACATATTTGGGTTCTAAAAGTAACAAAGAAAAGAGAAGACCTCCGAGAATTAGTCAAAGCCGATATCCCCTGGACTCTAAAAATCATTATTAAGAGTTACAATAATGCCTGTTCAATGAAGCAGGTTAAGGCTGAGCTTGTCCCGGGGATATTAGAAGCTAAAGAGTGGACATCCTGGAGCACTGCCGCACGAAAAATTTTGAAGGAAGATCCTGCCTTTGGAAATCTTGTGGACAAGATAGATTCTTTTATGGTTCGGGAAAATCCCATTTCCAAAGAAGAGAAAACTTTTAACAAATTCAAGGCTGAGAAGAATTTCTTTACAAAATATAAAACAATGATGGATTTTCTATCCAACAGTAGTCCTGAGTCAGAACTTTTTGCCGAAATTTTCAGTTATTTCACAAACTATCTACGAGCATTTAACAATGTAGATGCACAGGTTATTTCCAGTTATTTTATCATTCGTGATGTTGTTAAAAAATACCCTTTTCTTAATCCTGGATTTAATCAGACTTTCCTTGAACTCATGGAGACAGTTACCGATACAGAAGAATTATTCCTTGGAATCGATAACCCCACTCTTAAGCAATGTTTCCTTGAAGAACTGAAAGAGAAAGAGAACTGGGCTGAATTATATGTGCAGCTCTTTCCGAAATCGCTGAATGCATACATTGTTTCCGAACTTGAGGGGAATGATAAAAAAGATCTTTTAAAAATGCTTTTTACTAATATCATTGATAATTATAAGGAAACTCGAGAAGCTTTTATCTGGCTTGCCAGAAACCACGCCGATGAAGAGTGGTGTGAAAGTTATGGTTTTCGTTATGAAAAGATTTTGATTGGTATGCTTCACCTTCTCGATATTACCTTTAGAGAGATAAATAATCGACGAGAGGTCAGTCTCAACAGAAAACTGAATAAGCAGATCCTTAATTATCTTTTCAAGGATGATAGATTAGAGGATTACATTACCAATAAGGATGAGGATTCTGTTTCCAGGATTTACACACTCATTGATGATGTTAAGGATCTCGATCCCAGTGTTAAAAATGATATGAAACAGATCGTTATTGAACGTTTTCCCAATATCAAGTTTTTTGGAGAGGAGATTCATCAGGAAGTGGTTTCCAGGGGCCTTCTTGTTCTGGAGAAGAGTTTCAAAGCCAAGCAGAAGGCGTACCAGCATATTATTGATGTGGAAATTCCTGAGAACAGCCGTGAAATTGGTGCTGCCATTGAACTGGGAGACTTGAGTGAAAATGCAGAATATAAAGCTGGTAAGGAAAAACAGGAACTCTTGAATATATCTGCCAATAAGATGAAAGAGGAGATTGAAAAAGCAAATATTTTTGATCCTTCCACATTGAACACAGAGATTGTTTCATTTGGAACCAAAGCTACAATGTTAAATCAGATAAGCGGCAAGGAAGAGGAGTATATTTTCCTTGGACCCTGGGAATCAGATCCTTCTGTTAATATCATCTCATATCTTGCCCCGCTTGGTATTGAATTGATGGGACATAAAAAGGATGAGGAGCTTGAATTCCAGATCAACAACAGAGATTACAGGATGAAAATACTTAATATTGAGAAAGCTGATTTTTAATTTTTAGGAAATATATTATAAATGAAAAAAAGTAAAGTTTTATTAATTATCACCCTTCTTCTTTTCACTGTGAATTCCGGTTTTTCTGAAGAGAAGAAGGAGATGATAGTACTATTTGATACTTCCGTCAGTGTACTCCCCTACTATGATTTTCTATCAGGAAGACTAATAAATGATCTTGTCAAAGAACACCTCAATGAAGGTGATAGTTTTCATATGCTCAGTTTTGATGATGAGCCTCATTTCGAATTTTCTATGGCTATGAAAGGAACTTCAGAAGAAGATAGGATCATATCCTATACATCCCTCCTGCAACCCATGGGACAGCATACGGATTTTATTTCTGCTTTAAATTTCCTCTATCGATTTACCCAGGATCTCCCCCTTAATACTTCAAAAAAGATTTTAATCCTCTCGGATGGAATTCATGATCCCCCTCCTTCCTCACCTCTTTATGGAAAGGATCAGGATTATATAAATAATGAAATAAGTAATATTACTGGTAAAATATATCGTGAGGGTTGGGATATCCATCTACTTAAACTTCCTGTTGATGGGAAAGATATTTCTTCTATATCCACATCCTTAACTACGAAGGGAACAGAGGATGAAGGAATAGGTATATCTAATGCTCAGAAGACATCAGGAGACCTGATAGAAAATAGTGTCCAATCAGATGCCGGAACTGTAGACAATTCAACTCCTACAGAAAATGATAACTCAAATTATATGAATCTCCTCGCTGAGGAGTTAAATACACCAGCGGTTCAGTTATTGGAAGAGAATTCTGATGTTTCCAATATCATCATGGGTAATGTGAAACTTTCCCTCCTTCAACCTGCAGATGCTGTCGGGTATAAATTTGTTATCAAAGGTTTACTTAAAAATTTTGGTGAACAAAAAACAGTAGCCGGTATTAAAGAAATATTATGGAATGGTAATAACATTTTAACCGAAAGTATACCTATAAGCCTTAAGAGTGGTGAGGAATCAAGTATAAAAATACCAGTGAGGATTCCGGAAAATATAGAAGAAGGGCCTCTCCCTTTAAGCCTAAAATTTATTTACACCGAAGGATCAGATATAACGCCCAGCTCTTTTAATATGGAGATTGTTCTTGTAAAAAATGAGAGTCCTTATACCGGTAATATCCCTTTAAAATTGATATTGGGAATAGTTGCCATTATTGTTTTTGTTATCCTGGTAATAATATTTATTAGGAAAAGAATAGAGACACCTACCACCCATAAAACGATTGACCATAGTGTAAGGAGTGGTTCATATTCCAGACAGGACTCTGAATTAAATGGTGTGGTAAATGCTGATAATTCAGAGACGACAGAAGCCTTAAGCGCATTTGCTAATAATTCAATAAACGCAAAAACGGATACGGCCCTCCTCTTATCAGGGAAATCTGGTCAATCAGATTCCGATTCAACAGAATTATCCGTTAAAAAATCGTCGAATCTTATGGATGCACGAACAGATTCAGTTCATTCTTCGACACATGTACCGCAAAAAAAAGCAAAAACCCCTAAAGGTAGCTCGGCTCAGGTTAAAATTAATGAGAAAGAGGCTCATCTGGCGCTTGAGATGCATGTGGTTGGTCAAAATCCTTATAAATGGACTCGGAATATAAATGTTTTGAAGGCCGGCGATACTCTTATTATCGGGAACAGGCATGAACCTTTTTCAATTTTTATTATTGATTTTCCAAAAGGTTCAGCCGAAATATCTTTTGATGGTAAAAAATATACATTTACTCCTTTAAAACATGAACTATTTCCGGAACTAACCGCTCCGATGAGTGACTGTCTGGATCAGTATATTAAAGTTGTTTCCGAGACAGGAAAACAGACAAGTATTATATTCAGAAAATGGACGCCACCATTATTGCAGATAAATAGAATACTCCATCTGATTGATGAACCAGGAATGCCCGATTTCAGGTATTAATAAAATATTTTTTTTAGAATGATTCAAGGGCCGATAATGCTGTCTTTCGAACAGCATTGGGACTATCTTCTCCTGACAACACCTCGATTCTTTCCTTATATGAATTAAACCCGTTTTTTTCCGCCATTCTAAGACCATAAATCTTTAAGTTAAGGGATGAGTGATCCATAAACCTTCCGGTTAAGGATTGAAGAAAACCACCTTCCTGAATAGATAAGGATTTGGCCAGGTATTCAAGATGAAATGAGTTATCTTTTTCCCATTCATCCTCTATCATCTTTGTAAAAACTTCCATAGAGTCCTGTAGATTGTTATCCATCAAACAGTCGACGGCAGAGGTCCATATTGCAGGATTAGTTCTTGTAGACCCAACAAGTTCTTTCAGGTAGTCAAAACCCTCTTCATCTCCGATGAGTCCTAAAGCCTTTATAGCCTCTTTTTTTACATTATTCTCAGGATCTTTTCCCGCTTTATAAATTAAAATCCCCACAGCATTGGACTCTTTAAGCTCCCCAAGCTGTCTGGCAGCAGAGACACGAACCTTCCAGAAGGAGTCTCTTAATGCGGAAATGAGAATTCCCCCTGTTTCATCAGAATCAAAATATCCAATGCCTTCAACAGCAAAAGATCTAAGATTGGGATCATCATCCCCTAAAAGTGATTTAAGGACCGGAAAACTCTCCACTGCACCAATCTTACCGAGGGACTGACAGGCATACCACCGCCATGATTTTTCTTCATTTTCATCTAAAGCTATATCCGTCAGCAGATCAATTGCCGACATGGCTTTCATATCACCTAGACTGACAAGGATGGTACTTTTTACCTCTTCATGAAAATCATCATCATCGAGAAGTTCAAGCAGCTGTTCAGCATAATTCTCATCCTCAATATGTCCGATGGCGGCAATTGCTGATCGCGCAACAGAAGCCTGATCATGGTCAAACATTAAAGCTACAGCTTCAGCACCATCTTTGGAAAGGTCTTTGCTAAGATAAAACATGACTTTACTTAAGATTGAATTACTGTACAAATCATCATTTTTTAAGATATCAATGGCAAAATCTTCAGCCTCTCTGTATTCGGTCGTGATGAACAGCTGAAGAGCACCGTTTATCATATCGCTGTTGGATGATATTTTAATCTGCTGAAGTATTACATCATTAAATTCATCATCCTCTTCTGAGTTCAAAGTGGTCAGAAGTTCTGTTACCTCACTGTCAATTCCATACTTTAACATATCAAGACGTTCCATTCGAAGACTGATTATTTCTTCTTCCTCCTTTTCCTCTTCGGAAATAAGAAATGAAGAAATGAAGAATAGCGATAAAAGGATGAGAATCAATTTTTTCATTTACGTTTCCCTCTTTTCAATAGAAAGTCTAGCATTTCAATCTTGAATACCTTATATAAAAATAACACAGTCAAACAATAAATTAAGGTCCCTCCTGTATAAATTAGAAGTTTAAACCAAAAAGAGAATGCCGACCAGGATTGATAACTCAGTTCTTTAAAAAAATAGAGAACGACAAAGCCTATAGACGAAGAGAGAAGAACTTTACCCAGTGTTATTATGATCTTTGCCCATTCTACCTTTTTCAGTTTTTTTAACATAAGGATAAAAAACAGCAAGGCTCCCGTTGAAAAGGCTATTGTATTCGCGGCGGCAAGACCGGAGACACGCAGTGAGGTCTCTTTCAAAATTAAGGAGAGGATGATATCGAAACAACCGGTAAAAAGTGATACATAAAATGGAATACGATAGTTTTTAAAAGAATAAAAAAATCTTTGAAGAAAATTAAAAAGTCCGACACTGAAAAGGCCTAAACTATATGTTATAAGTACATGAGCAGTCATATTAGTATTTTCGGCTGTAAACTCTCCCCGCTGAAGAGCAAGCTCGATCGTATGTTCTCCGAAAAGGATGAGAAATACTGCTGAGGGAATAAGAAAAACCAATAAAAACCGGACGCCATATTGAATACTCTCTCGAAGACCATCAAAATCATCCAAAGCAGACTGTCTACTCATTTTCGGAAATAGTACAGTCGTAATTGAAGCCGAAAATATTCCCATGGGAAGCTGCCAGAAAACGATAGCATTGGAAAGGGCCGAGGTGCTCCCCTCTTCCAGTCCTGAAGAAAAACGATAGGCAACCACCTGGGTAATCGTAAAAACCGAGGAGGAAGCAACAACTGGCAGCCATTGTTTTAGTATTCTTTTAAATACGGGATCTGAGAAGTGAAAATTAAGCCTGTAGTCGTAACCCAGACGTAAATATGATGGCGTTTGAAATAATATCTGTGCGACGCCACCAAGAAGAACACCGAGTACCATAGCATAGGGGCCGATAAGGGGAGAAAAGATTAAAATAGAAGATATAACAAATACGGAGAAAAGAACGGGTGTTATTGATGGAATGAAAAATCGGTGGTGTGAATTTATAACGCCCATCAAGACTGCACTTATCGAAATAAGAATAAGATAGTTAATAAACCATCGGAAGAGGTTCACTGACAGATTTACCTGCCAGACCTCTGTAAATTCAGCTAGAAAAATATTGATCAAAGGTTTAGCAAATAAAATAGCCAGAATGCAAAGAGGTATCAAAATTATTAACTGAAACGCCATGATGGATCTCACGATTTTTCGTGACTCATTCCCTGTCTCATCCTTCACGATCGATTCAGATAAAACCGGAATAAAAGCGGATGATAGGGCTCCTTCGGCAAGTAATTTCCTAAGGTTGTTGGGAATATTGAAAGTCAAATTAATAACATCGGCCACCTGGCCTGCACCGAAAATAGCAGAAATAACCGCAACACGTACAAAACCTAAAAGCCGTGATATCATGGTCATGGAACTAACAACCATGGTTGATTTGGTACTGCTTTGAAGGCTCTCTTCTTCCTTTTTCATTTTTTAGCCTTATAGCGACTCAGGAATTTTTTCTTATACGCCATAAAACGATCTTCCCGAATACTTTCTCGGATCTCTTCCATCATCTTGTATAGAAAAGCAAGGTTATGCTCTGAAACAAGCATAGGTCCCAGTATCTCCTTAGCCTTAAAGAGGTGCCGGATATATGCCCTTGAATATGTTCGGCAGGCATGACAATTACAATCCTCTTCTATTGGGAAGTGACTATTAATATGAGGTGCCTTCTTTAAAGCAATATTGCCATCCCTGGTAAAAGCGGCCCCATTTCTGGCTATTCGTGTGGGTAGAACACAATCGAAAATATCAATTCCATTTTCAACAGCATCAAGGATATATTCAGGAGTACCGATCCCCATTAAATACCGGGGTTTATCATGGGGAAGAAATTGAGCTGTATAGGTTAACAGATCCCTGAACTGCTCATAGGGTTCTCCAACAGACAGCCCCCCTATGGCGATTCCCGGAGTATCCAGACTGATAATCTCTTCCGCACTTCTCTTACGCAGATCCTCAAAAAAGTTTCCCTGAATGATACCAAATAATTGCCCTTCATAAGCATCATCCGTCTCTTTCCACTCTTTAACACTCCTGGCTGCCCACCTGGTCGTCATTTCAAGGGCTTTGACAGCCTCTCTATATTCAATTTCGGGAGGTGTACAGACATCAAGTACCATGGCTACGTCACTTCCGAAACCTTCCTGAAGCCTGACGACCTTTTCCGGTGTGAGAGTATGATAGGCACCATCAATATGTGACCGGAAATATACCCCCTCCTCTTTGATCTTGCGAAAAGGAGCAAGAGAAAAGACCTGAAACCCACCGCTGTCAGTTAAAATATTATGCTTCCATCCGGTGAACTTACGAAGTCCACCGGCCTCTTTTATAAGATCGATTCCAGGCCTAAGGAACAAGTGATAGGTATTTCCTAATATCAGCTTGTATCCCATATCATTCACTGTTGAGTGGTGAAGAGCCTTAACCGTCCCATTCGTCCCCACCGGCATGAATGCAGGGGTTTCAACAGGACCATGGGGCAGGATCATCTCGCCGGTCCGGGCTTTTGAATCTGAAGATGTTTTATGTATTTGGATGATTGAATTACTCATAGTTACCTCTAGGTTCTTGTAAATCTGAAAAGAAATATACTGCTTATTGTGAAAAATATGAAGGGAGACCAGGCTCCGGCAAGCGGGGTTAAATACCCGTTATTGGATAGAATAACAGTCACCATCTGAAAAACATAATAGACAACTGATATTGATAAACTTGTAAGTAAACTCATGAGAAGAATATTTTTTTTATACCGACCTCCCATGGCCGATGATATTAGAGCCACTATCAAAGGGGTGAGGGCAAATGAGAACCTTTTATAATAATCGGTTAATGGTTCTCTGTAGGGTAATCCCGATTTTATCAATGAATCAATCCACTCCCGGGCATCACTCACCGGCATCTCCTCAACATTAAGAACGGTTTTTTTAAATCGCTCAGGAGAGGCTGTAAAAACAGGATCATCCAAGATATTTTCCTTAAGTTCGACTATCTTATTTGTCTCTTCATCCATATTGAAAATTCTGGAATTATACAGCTTCCAATGATCAACTTCCCACTCTGCCCATTCCGCATCAATCCGTGAGACGAGCCTCCCCCTCTCATTACGGCTTACAATTGTCAGGTTGGAAAGTTTACCCGAATTATGATTATAATATTCTGCATGGTAGATAATCCGGTTATTATCGTCTAAAACAGTTGGCCTGGATCTGGAAAGGCTTTGGCTCTCATTAAGGAGCTGCCTGGATAATTCATTTTTCTTCTGATAGGTTTCTATGACAATTCTATCATCAAAGTAGAAGCCACCAATACTTGCCACAATACTGAAGAGTATGAGGGGCACGATAAAGCGTGTTAATGGTATCCCCGAACCAAAGATGGCTATGAGTTCATTATTGGCATGGAAAGTCCCAATACAGAAAGATATAGAAAATAGTGTAGCGATTGGAATCGAATAGGATATACATTTTGGAATATAATAGAGTACCACCATTCCAATTTGTGCCATGGAGACATCATTATTAATGTAACGCCAAAGGTTGGCAAAGAGATCTACCAGCTGAAGGATTAAAATAAAGAAAATCATAGCACCCAGAAAAACAGGGAAAAATGACTTAAGTGTCATACCATGGATTGTTTTCATCTTCGTAGCCTCACTATAAAGAAAAAGATCCCAGCTGCAAAAATTATAAAGTTTGGGAGCCACATGGAGAGAAAAGGACTTAAGAATATTTGAAAACCTAAAGTCTGTCCGGCAAAAAGCATCCCGTAATAGAGAACAGAGACTAAAACACCAATTCCGAAACCTACTGTCCTGCCACTCCGTTTTGTATATAACCCCAGAGGAAAAGCCAAAACCACAAACGCAAGGCAGGCAAAAGGAAGAGAAAGCTTTTTCTGGAATTCCAGTTCATATATCTGAAGGCTTCTGTCATGTATCACCTTGTTAACCGATTGATTCAATTGATTGATAAAATCTGTAATCTCCGGCTTTTCCATTTGATGATTCAACTGGCTTCTCTCTTCAATAAGAAATGCATAAGCATTAGCGACTTTCAGACTCTCATTGAACACAATCCGGTCACGGTTGTCGATTTTAACCTGAAACTCAGATCTTTTCTCCTGTATTTGAGCATAGACATCCCGTGTGCTCATCTCTCGTGGACCTGGGTTTCGCATGGAGACAGTTATATCCTTTAACAGTATATTGTACACCATCTCTCTTGCTGAAAAATAATCGTACTCTGTTTTTATCTTCCGTGGCGTTGTATGACTTACTACCTGATCCAGCTTTAAAGAGATGACTCCATCTTCTAAATCACTTCTGATAAGACTTGCCTCTTCCGCCAATATAATCCTTCGGTTCTTATCAACATCTTTATCAATAATCAGTATTTCACTGATATTCTCACCACTGACATTTCCTGTGACGATAATACTGTCCTGATAGTACTTTATGGAATAGGGTTCCAATTCCAAAGCCGGATTTGAAAATAGGACTTCTCTGTAAAGTTGTGTAAATTTAATAGTACTCATAGGGATGAAATAATCATTAAACATGAAGGTTGAAAAGGTTAAAACCAGACTGAAAAGGACAATAGGAGAAAAAAGCCTCAGTGTGGTAATTCCGGATGCCTGCATAGCCAAGACTTCATTGTCTGAGCTGAAACGCCCCACAGCCATCAGAGCACCCACCAGAGCGGCAAAAGGAAGTGAAAAAGAGACTATGGAAGGTAATGAATAGAAAATTAAGAGAAGGACCTGACCTAAGGGAACATCTTTTGACAAAACCTCTTCAGCCATCAAAATCATGTGATTTATAAAAAAAACAAAAAAGAAAAACATGAATGATACAAAAAATGAGAAAATATATTCTGAAATAAGGTAAATGCTTATGGTTTTAAATCGGCCTCTCATACCCAGACCGTTTAAACTCCTGTAGAACCGAATCCTCCGGTTCCTCTATCCGATATTTCGAGCTCTTCCGCAGGCATAAACTCTCCACGAATGACCTCCGAAAACAGAATTTGTGCGATTCTATCACCATTTTTAATTGTATACGCCTTTTTGCTCAGGTTGATAAGAATAACTCTTACCTCTCCACGGTAATCACTATCAATTGTTCCTGGAGTATTCAGAACAGTTATACCATGTTTAAAAGCAAGACCTGAACGGGGTCTTACCTGCCCTTCATAACCCGCAGGAATCTGGAGGTGAAGTCCCGTAGGAATAATCTCCCTCTCTCCAGGTCCCAGGATTACATCATCTTCAATAAAGGCACGCAGATCCGCGCCAGCCGCCTCAAGTGAGGAGTACTCCGGAGCAGAATCTGCATTTCCTGTATAATGAATTATTATTTTGGCCATTAACCTGTTACTTTTCTGCTTCTTCTTTAGGAAGAGCATCAACATAACTCAGATTAATACGTCCCATTCTATCAATCTCAAGAAGTTTGACAGGAATTTCCTGGTCAACGGAGAGAACATCGGATACAGCTGAAACCCTCTGTTTTGATAGTTTGGAAATATGGACGAGCCCCTCTTTACCTGGAAGGAATTCTACAAAAGCTCCGAAATCCATAATTCGTTTTACCTTACCCTGATAAATATTTCCGACTTCAGGATCTTCCACAATTCCTTTAACCATTTCGATAGCTTTGTTTGCACCGGCCTGATCTTTACTGTAAATTGTGATTGTTCCATCATCGTCAATATTAACTTTAGCACCAGATGCCTCTGAAATGCCTTTTATTACTTTACCACCTGGTCCAATTACTCCGCCGATTTTCTCCTGATCGATCTTCATTGTACAGATCTTAGGAGCATACTCGGAGAGTTCAGTCTGAGGTGTCGCAATTGTTTCATTCATAATCCCGAGAATATGCATTCGGCCTTTTTTTGCCTGAGCAAGAGCCTTGGTCATGATGTCCTGGGTAACATTAGAGATCTTAATATCCATCTGGAAAGCAGTAATTCCATCTTCGGTTCCCGCAACCTTGAAGTCCATGTCGCCGAGATGATCCTCTTCGCCGAGGATATCACTTAGGATAGAGATTCGTGAGGGGTCCTCACTATCGGAAATAAGTCCCATGGCAATTCCTGCTACAGGTTTTTTGATAGGAACACCGGCATTCAGCAGAGATAGGGTTCCACCACAGACAGAGGCCATGGATGAAGAACCGTTTGATTCCATAATTTCAGATACAACCCTTACAGTATAAGGAAATTTGTCTTTACCTGGGAGAACACCTGTTAAAGCTCTCTGAGCAAGGTGTCCGTGTCCGATTTCTCGTCGTCCTGTTCCAAGTCGTCCTGTTTCACCAACAGAATAGGGAGGGAAGTTATAATGAAGCATGAAATTTTCGTACCGTTTTTCACCGTCGATATCATCCTTCATTTGTTCGTCCATCACTGTACCTAAAGTGGCAATAGCAAGTGACTGGGTTTCACCCCTTGTAAATAATGCACTTCCGTGAGTACGGGGAAGAACACCAATCTCACAATTAATAGGTCTGATGTCTTCAAGTCCCCTGCCATCCGTTCTTTCACCCTTATCAAGGATTGATTTTCGGACGATGGTATACTCCATCTCTTCCATGAGAGCATCAAAAAGCTTCATATCAAGCTCTTCAAAATCTGCACAGAATTTCTCTTTTGCTTCGGCTTTTACTTCACCGATGGCAGCATATCTCTGAAACTTACCTTTTACAAAACAGGCCACTTCAAGTTTAGGCATAGCAAAAGCCATGATTTCTTCTTTATTTGCCAATTTATTTTCATCGGAATCAATAGGAAGTTTTTCCTTTCCAACGAGCTCCGCGAGTTTAACCTGGAGAGCACAAAGTTCCTTAATAACAATTTCTGCTTTGGCGATAGCACTAAGCATCAACTCTTCGGAAACTTCTTTTCCTCCACCTTCAACCATTGTAATACCTTCATCGGTACCGGAAACAACGATATCAAGATCACTCTCTTCTATCTGTAGAAAGGTGGGGTTAACAATCAGCTCGCCACCAATTGCACAAACCCTTACAGCGCCAACCGGCCCTTCAAAAGGTATATCGGATACAACTACAGCTGCAGAGGCCGCAATCATGGCAATAATGTCCGGGGGGTTTACAACATCAGTTGAAACAACGGTAGGAACTACCTGAATTTCACGCCCAAAAGGTTTGTGAAAAAGAGGTCTCATGGGACGGTCAATAAGCCGTGAAACAAGAATTTCCTTGTCCTTAGGTCTTCCTTCCCTTTTCAAAAAACCGCCGGGTATTTTTCCGGCAGCATAAAATTTCTCATTATATTCGACCTGAAGGGGTACATAATCGAGCCCTTCAACTTTTCTGCCGCAACAAGCTGTAGCTAATACAGCGCTGCCGCCAAAGGTAGCATATACTGATCCATTAGCCTGTTTTGCTATTCGGCCAGTCTCAAGTACTAAATCGGTCTCACCGATTTTCATACTTACTTTATTTAACATAAATTTTCCTTTTACTTTCTTAAGTTCAATTTCTTTAAGATTTCTCTGTATTTCTCAAGGTCTTCTCTCTTGAGGTATTTAAGAAGTCTTCTTCTCTGTCCAACGAGTTTTAATAATCCCCGTCTTGAGTTGTGATCTTTTTTATTTACCTTGAAGTGCTCGGTAAGATCTTTGATTCTTGCTGTAAGGAGTGCAATTTGTACTTCAGTGGAGCCTGTATCTTTTCCGTTTACTCCGTATTCTTCAATAATTGCCTGCTTTGCTTCCTTAGATAATGACATATAAGTCTCCTCTCATTCGTAATTACGTATTGTAATTCTTTCTACAGGAACATCTATTGGCTGTTCCCATAATATTTGTTCTTTATCAAGAATTATTTTGGTGGCGAATAACTCCTGGTGGTTGAAAATGATACCTTCATAGATACCATCTGGTGGAAGTACCTGATGACATCTTTTTCTCTCTATTTTTACAATCCCCGCTTCAAAAATATGGGGTAATCCTCTGAAATCAAGGATATGTTCAAACCCAAGAAGTTCAGGAACCCTGTTCAAATGCCCCTCAATAATAGCATTACGAACCCTTGTACTGGATAAGGGAGACTCATTTTGAAGAATGGAATCTTCAATAAAAACCTTTATTCCCTTTTTTTGAAGAAATATTCTCGCATCATCAGCCCCGGTTTCACCCTTATGACCAAGTCTATGATTCTCTCCTAAAACTACCTGTGAAAGCTTCGTTTTACTTCCTATATGAGAGAAAAAATTCCTCCCTGTAAGTTTACTGAAATCGGAGGAAAAGTCAATGATTACGGCCCCTTTAACCCCGAACTTCTCAACCCTCTCAATTTTCTGTTCAAGAGTTAATATATTACCTTTAAAGGTTTTAGGTCTTGTTAACATGGCAGGATTTACCTTAAAAGTAAACACAATCGGGGTAAGTTCTTCATCTGAGGTCAATCTTTTGATTAATTGCTGGTGGCCTGGATGAATACCATCGAAAACGCCAATGGTTACCGATGTTTTTTGATTCTCCCAGGGATTCTTTTTCAGAAAATCATCCCAACTTATAACCTGTATCATTTAGTGCCAACCAGGAAACCATATTTAAAGTTCCCTTTGTCAACTTCAAGGAGGCCTAAAAAGGTTTCATCATCATAGAGGGCAAGATTTCCATCATTCTGAAGTTTATCTTGATCCACTGTGAAATTAATCTTGAAAGGAACACCATTTCTTATGTATGGAATGGATTCCTTTGTTACTTCAAGGACATCAATTTCGGGAAGAAGTTCAAAAACTTCCCGTCCTGAAACCAAATCTGTTTCAGGAGAAAATACATCGGGAGTTATACTCTTCTCCCTTTTATAAAGCCCAACACTCTCTCTGGAAAGCTCAGAAACATAACAGCACGATTGAGTCGCGCTTCCAATATCTCTGGCAATCGATCTGATATAGGTACCTTTAGAACAGGATATCCGTACATCAAGATCCGGTGAATCCCAGGAAAGGATATCAAATGAATCTATTCGTATTTTACGCGGAGGTATTTCAAGCTCTTCTCCGGCGAGCTTTCTTTTATATGCTCTTTTTCCATCGATATGAACTGCCGAAAAATCTGGTGGGATTTGCATTATTTCCCCAATAAAATCCGGTATAACTTTTTCAATACTACCGAATTCGGGGATAGGGGCCTCTTTTATAATATCACCTTCAGGATCAAGGGTTGATGTCTCTTTCCCGAAGGTCATTTTCGCTTTATAGGTTTTATCAAGACCGGTAAAATAGGGGTTTAATCTTGTAAAACTACCGGCAAGAACTACTATCAGTCCAGATGCAAATTTATCAAGAGTACCTGTGTGACCTATTTTTCGATGTCCGAGTTTCTTTTTGATTTGTCCAAGGGCCTGAAAAGAGGTCAGCCCTGCGGGTTTATCAATTAAAATAATTCCGCTGGTCATTCGCCGCTATTCAGCTCCTCAATCTTTTTATTAACTTCAAATCCATCACGAATAGATGTATCCATAATAAAATTCAATTTAGGTGTCGTTCTGGTTTTTAGTTTTCTACCTACTTCTCTTTGAATAAAGCCGGCGGCATTATTCAATCCATCCACACCTAACTGGTGCTTTTTTTCAGATTCATAGGTAGAAACAAATATTTTAGCAGAAGAAAGATCCTTTGAAGCCTTCACCCGATTTACCGATAGAAAACTGCCGACCCGGGGATCCTTTATTTTATTCTTTAAAATAAGAAGGCTAATCTCATCCCTGAGGAGGCTTTCAACCCTCCTGATTCTTATATCAGACATTATTCCTTACTTTTGCCCAACTTCTTGGCAACTTCTTTTACAATGAAGGTTTCAAAGGTATCACCAACTTTGACATCAGTATAGTTATCTATACCGACACCACATTCATAACCCTTTTCAACCTCTTTCGCATCATCCTTGAAACGTTTAAGTGAGGTAACCTTACCCTGATGAAGCTCAATTCCTTCTCTATAAACACGAATGTTTCCGTTCCTGACAATTTTACCTGTTAGAACCATAGTTCCAGCAATAAGACCAATCTTGGGAACCTTGAATACATCTCGCACTTCGAGTGTACCTGTTATTTCTTCCTTAAGCTCAGGAGCAAGAAGACCTTCCATGGCGGAACGGACATCCTCAACACAATCATAAATAACATTGTATTTTCGAATATCCACTTTCTCCTGCTCTGCAAGAGCAAGGGCCTTTGATGTCGGTCTTACATGAAAACCAACAATTATTGCATTTGAAGCCGAAGCCAGGTTTACATCATTTTCAAGGATGGCTCCTGCCCCGGACGCAATCGCTACCAATCTGATCTCAGGAGTGCTAAGCTTTTCGAGTGCCGTTTTAAGGGCTTCAACCGAGCCGTGTACATCACCCTTGATAATAACTTTAAGTTCCTGCATTTCACCGTGCTGTATTGTGTCATAAAGGTTATCCAGGGTTATCTTGGATACATTCTTTGCTACAGAGTGCTTTTCCAGTTCCTGACGTTTTGTACCAACCTGTCTTGCAAGCTTTTCACTTTCAGTTACCTGGAAAGGTGAGCCTGAATTCGGTATTCCGGAGAAACCAAGAATCTCAACAGGTGTAGCAGGAGTAGCTTCAGTTATTTTCTGACCCTGATCGTTAAACATGGCCCTTACTTTTCCGGGATAAACTCCCGCAACAAAAGCATCACCAATTCTTAGAGTACCCCTTTCAACAATAACTGTTGATACAATACCTCTACCCGGATCGACTTTTGATTCAATAACCTTTCCTTCAGCCCGACAATTATAATTCTCTTTAAGGTCAAGCAATTCAGATTGAAGAAGAATGGATTCGAGGAGTTCATCAATACCTGTCTTTTTTAGAGCAGATATTTCACAAAAAATTGTTTCTCCACCCCAGTCTTCGGATATAAGATTATATTCGGAAAGCTGCTGTTTTACTCTATCTTTATTTGCTTCAGGTAAATCGATTTTATTTACGGCAACAATAATAGGAACTTTTGCTTCCTGTGCATGCTGAATCGCCTCAATAGTCTGGGGCATCACACCATCATTCGCCGCAACAACAAGAACAACAATATCGGTAACCTGGGCACCTCTTGCTCGCATGAGTGTAAATGCCTCATGACCGGGAGTATCCAGAAATATAATATCACCAGATTCTTTTGTTACCTTATAGGCTCCAATATGCTGGGTAATTCCACCAAATTCTCCATCGACCACATTCGTAGACCTGATTGCATCGAGAAGCTTAGTTTTACCATGGTCAACGTGCCCCATGATTGTAACGATAGGAGGTCTTTCCTTAAGTTCATCATTTCCAACAGTATCACTTTCAATAACCGTTTCATCGTAAAGTGATACAACATTCACCTTACAGTTATATTCAGAAGCTATAATTTCGACCGTTTCTGCATCGATCTGCTGATTGATGGTTACCATCATACCCATTCCCATGAGTTTGGTAATGAGTTCCGATGCCTTCAAGTTCATCTTTCTACCAAGCTCGGAAACAGTGATCGCATCCATGATATCGATCTCTTTTGGTATAGGGTTAGTCATTTGGGTAGATTTTTTCTTAATCTGAAAATCTCTTTCCCTGGTTATATCCCTTCGACCTTTAGTATAGGTGTTCTTCTTTGATTTAAAAAATTTCTTACTCGGTGTCTTTTTCTCGGCACTTGGAGTGGGGGTATTTCCTCCCGGACCACCGCCGGGTCTTCCCTGGCCTCCGCCCTGGTAACCGCCGGGTCTTCCCTGACCGCCACCCTGGTAACCGCCGGGTCTTCCCTGGCCTCCGCCCTGGTATCCGCCTGGTCTTCCCTGGCCTCCGCCCTGATAACCACCGGTTCTTGGTGCGCCACCCTGGCCTCCGCCCTGATATCCGCCGGGTCTTCCCTGGCCTCCGCCCTGGTATCCACCAGTTCTTGGAGCATTACCCTGATAACCACCGGTTCTTGGTGCGCCACCCTGGCCTCCGCCCTGGTATCCGCCGGGTCTTCCCTGGCCTCCACCCTGATAACCACCAGTTCTTGGTGCGCCACCCTGGCCTCCGCCCTGGTACCCACCGGTTCTTGGAGCGCCACCCTGGTAACCACCTTCTCTCTGGCCTCCGCCCTGGTATCCACCAGTTCTCGGAGCATTACCCTGATAACCGCCACTTCTCTGACCACCACCCTGATAACCGCCATCTCTCTGGCTTCCACCCTGGTATCCACCAGTCCTTGGAGCATTACCCTGATAGCCGCCACTTCTCTGACCACCACCCTGGTAACCACCTTCTCTCTGGCCTCCGCCCTGGTACCCACCGGTTCTTGGAGCATTACCCTGGTAACCGCCTTCTCTCTGGCCTCCGCCCTGGTATCCACCAGTCCTTGGAGCATTACCCTGATAGCCGCCACTTCTCTGGCCGCCGCCGGAACGCTGACTGCCACCTTCCCGCTGACCAGTAGAAGAACCACCGGCTTGATAACCCGTAGGACGCTGACCACCCTGATAACCACCGGATCTATTGGAGAAATTCCGTTCCGGGGGTTTGGGTTTGTCATCTCTTCTGGGCTGACCTGCTCCTGTGGAAGGTGCAGGTCTTCTATCACCAGTATTTTTTATAACCGGTTTTTCAATTGGTCTTGAACCAACCTCTTTTCCGGCCTTTTCTGTTGCTTTTTCTACAACGGGAGCTTTTTTTTCGACTGTACTTCCGGAATCAGAATGAGTCACAACCCTCGGTGTCGGTTTCTTGGGTCTTTTTTTGACAACTACGACCTTTTTACGCTCGTGTTTCTCTTCTTCTACCGGTTTTACCGGTTCCGGTTTTCGATGCTTTATCAAAGTTGCTTTTGGTTTCTGTTTATCTTTCTCTTCAGCCATATATTCCTATTGCTCTCCGTTGACATATTCACATTTATTCCACCACTCTGTCAAACCGTGGAGGAATGAATATTAAAGAAATTTATTATTCATCTTCTTCAAACTCAAAACTAATTCCAACCCCGCAATTGGGGCAAATAGTCATATCCAATGTTATATCCCCACCACAGTCGGGACATTCATAAACCTCAGGTTCTTCCGAAACTAAGGCAGATTCCTCTGATGTAACTTCGGATTCCGAATCAGATTCAGTATCAGAGTCACTTTCACGCTCCTCATCATCCAAATCTTCAGGGTAATCCTGAGAATTTTCCGCTTCCTCTTCTTCAATTATACTGAGGTTTTCGGAAACAACCTTTTTCAAGGCTTCAATATCTTCTTCTTTAAGTCCTTCAAAACCGGCAAGCTCCTCATCAGAGAGGTTAACGAGAGTTTCGATAAGCTCAACGCCGTTCTCTACAAGGATCTCTACAATATTCTGAGGAATATCAGGTAATTCAGAAATTGTGGTAATCTCTTCATTATCTGAATCATTAAATAGTGCAGAGACAGCACGTTTTGAATCCATGGAAAGATCCATTTCTTCAAATTGCTCTTCAGTCTTAACATCTATATTCCAATCTGCGAGTCGGTTTGCCAATCTTACATTGAGCCCCTGCTTGCCTATTGCCAGTGAAAGCTGACTTTCCTGAACAATAGCAAGAGCCTGTCTTTTACCTTCATCAAGTACAATAACCTGATCAACCTCGGCAGGTGAAAGAGCATTTTTAATAAATGATCTTGCATCGGTATCATATTTCAGAATATCGATCTTTTCACCTTCAAGTTCGCGCACAATAGATTGGATACGAACACCTTTCATACCGACACATGCACCAACAGGATCGACATCTTCACGGTTTGAGTACACGGCTATTTTTGTTCTATAACCCGGTTCTCGAACCAACTTGAAGATTTCAACGGTTTTATCATAAATTTCAGGAACTTCAAGTTCAAAAATCCTTTTAACAAAATCCGTATGTGTTCTTGAAAGAACCACATTTAATCCGGCTGGTGTTTTATTCACATCGTATATAAGGGCTTTGATCCTGTCATTAGGCCTGTAGCTCTCACGAGGTGATTGATATTTTTTAGGAAGGATTCCTTCCATTTTACCGAGATCAACAAAAATATTACCATTTCTTTCCCGCTGGTAATATCCAATTATCATCTCACCCTCTTTTTCTTTGAATTCGGAATAGAGAGTATCCTTAGTGATCTCTTTCAGAGTCTGCCGTGCCTTCTGTTTAGCTGACTGTACTGCCACTCTGTCAAATTCACTGGGTTCTATTTCAATCATCAGTTCATCGCCGATTTCGGCTTCATCACTGTATTGAAGTGCTTCTTCAAGTTCAATCTCGGAAACGGGATCATAAAGATCCTCAACAATACTTTTTTTGGCGAAAAGTGCCACATTCAGGCCATCTTCACTGAACTGTACAACGGCATTATCCATATTTCCAAATTTCTTCTTGTATGCCGCAAGAAGAAAATCTTCGATAGTCTTCTTTACCAGGTCTTCAGAGATTCCCCTGTCCTGAACTATCTGTCTTATCGAATCCGCCAGGTCGGACGCCATAGTTACCTCCTGATCTCTTGGGTATCATCCAATTTTGCTTTTCTTATATCTTTAACGGACAGTTCAACCTTCAAAACTTCTTCACCTGCCTCATTAATTTCAAGGACCTTCAACTTATCATCAATTATATCACCGATAATTCCACCGAGCCACTCATCGGCGCTTTCGGTAAGAACACGGAATCCACGTCCTTTAAAGACCTGAAACTCCTCTGCAGATTTGATATTTCTGCTTAAACCGGGAGAACCCACTTCAAGATAAATATCACGGTTTTCTTCGGCCATTTCAAGCCTGGGGATAATTGTTCTGTGAACTTTTGCACATTCATCAAGCCCCACACCTTCCGGACTGAAAAGAACAAGATTGATATGAAGTCTACCCTGAACTGTTCGTGAATTAAGTTCAACAATCTTAAAACCAAGTCCAGAAACCACCGGTTCTATCAAATCATATAATTTTTCTTGTTCTAATCTATATTCCAAAATCCTCTGCCTATAAAAAAAGAAGTCTCGCTCGGACTTCTTTTAATTTATTCCATTTAAGTTGTCTATTTAATATATCAATATCAGGAAGGATAGTCAATCCCGGCAAATTGTTATTACATGTATCGACTGAAAACCGTTTTGTTTCAAGATTCTACTGCATTCATTAACGGTAGCACCGGTAGTCCAGACGTCATCCAGAAGATAAATGCCTCCGGAGAAATCAAAATTTATTTTATTTAAAAAAACTATCCTATTCTTCAAATTCTGCTCTCGTTTTTCACGGTTAAGCTCCTTCTGTGCTCTGGAGTCCAATCTTTTCAGAGGACGTAACCCCTTAATAGAATAATTCCTCTCCAGATCCCGCAGTATTCTGTTTACAGGATCCCAACCACGCCTCTTTATGCTTTTTCTTCGAGGTGGTACTGGTATAACAGGAAGGATTTCACCACGATCCAGCATATATTGTACGATTTGATAGGCAAAATATTTTGATAATATTCTTCTATTTTTAAATTTATACTGATAGATGAGCTCTCGCCCCTCTGACCGGTAATCAAAAAGACTGTACCCGGAGTCAAATAAATACTCTTTTTCCCGGCAGACAGAACAGATTCCATCTTCAGATATCAGTGGTTTTCCACAACGGGTGCATCCTCTCCCTTCCCATCTCTTAATCCTGCTTCTGCACGTTTCACATAAACCTACTATTTCTTTGGTTTGGATAGGAACGCCACAGATAAGGCATATTTCCGGAAATACAAGACGGAGAATGGAATCCCACAAACAAATCTGTCTCTTATAGAATGTTCTCATTTCACAAATAAAGACTGCTATAATTCGTGTTCTGATTCAAAACAGAGGTAAATTAATTATTTTTCAACTCTTTTTGCCATCGATAAAGTGCTTTGAGAGCGTCGAAAGGGGTAGTCTCATCAAGACTCAGTGATAAGATTTCCTTTTCCAGGAGTTCCGCATAAGAGAATAGGGATTCCTGCTCTCTGGACTTACCGTTTGAAGTCTGACTATCCTTATTAAACATGGACTGTCCTGTACCATTCTTCAGTTCTATCTCTTCCATACGGTGGATGAGGATCCTGGCTCTCTTAACAACTGCGTCGGGCAGACCGGCCAAACCGGCAACATGAATACCATAAGAGTTTCCTGCAGCACCTGTTCGAATCTTCTTCAGAAAGATTATATCACCCTCACGCTCAAGAACTTCAAGGGAGAGATTCTGAATATGCTTACTTTCAAGGGTGGTAAGTTCATGGTAATGAGTGGCAAAAAGGGTTTTCGCCTTTATTTTTTCAATCAAATACTCGGAAACAGCCCAGGCGATGGAAAGCCCATCATTCGTACTCGTGCCACGTCCAACCTCATCCATAATGACAAGGCTTCTATCGGTAGCTGTCCTAAGGATGTAGGCTGTCTCATTCATCTCAACCAGAAAGGTTGATTCACCTCGTGCCAGATTATCAGAGGCGCCTACACGACAAAAAATTCTGTCGACGCTGCCTATGACAGCCTCATCGGCAGGGACAAAAGAGCCTATCTGAGCCATAAGCACAATGAGGGCATTCTGTCTCAGGAATGTAGACTTACCAGCCATATTGGGACCCGTTATCATAGTAAAAGCATTTGAATCGGCATTGGTAATGAGGGTATTCGGAACGAAATCGCCCTGGGGTATATGGGCTTCAACGACAGGGTGTCGTCCATTTATTATGGATATACCTTTGGAATTATTAAGTTTCGGTCTTACCCACCCATTCCTGGTGGCTGCGGTAGCCATCGAAGCATAACAATCAAGGATAGCCACATCCTCAGAAACGGAAAGTAAATTAGGAACATCCTTTTTCAGCTGATCTCGTACAGCTAAAAACAGGCTCTTTTCAAGCTCAACAGAATTTTCCCGGGCGGAATTTAAATCAGATTCCAGTTCAATTAATCTGTCGGTGGTAAAACGTTCACTTCCCACAAGGGATTGCCGCCGTATATAATTTTCGGGAACAAGATCCAGGTTGGATTTCGTTATCTCCAGAAAATACCCGATTATCTTATTGTATCTTATTTTAAGATTCTGAATCCCGGAAGCCTCTCTTTCGCTTTCCAGATATTCGGTGAGAACAGCCTGGCTGTTATCTTTTAGACGTCGAAGCTCATCAAGTTCAGAATTATATCCCTCTTTGATGAGATTCCCCTCTGTTAATAGTATAGAAGGTTCATCCGCAATTCCGGATTCCAATAAAAGTTCGATATCCGTAATAGCCTTACTTCGTTCCGGCTCATTGGGCCAGAGAATATCCAATGCCGACCAGTTTTTCATCTCGTCTTCTAAAAACCTTATCCCCATCAATGTGTTCTTTACTGAAATAAGATCCTTGGCATGAGCCTTATCCATGGCAACTTTGGAGGCCAATCTTTCAAGATCCATAAACCCTTTCAATACTTCAGTAATGACATTCAGGTGAATTTGATTTCGATAAAGATATTCAACCTTATCCAGTCGATTCTCGATAACTTCGGGATCACGCAAAGGATGAAGCAGACGACTCCTTAATTTCCTGGTACCCATGGAAGTCCTGGTATTATCCATAACCTCCATAAGGGTGTATTTTCCTGTACCAGTTTGAAGATTTGTGAGTATTTCCAGATTTTTCAGGCTTGATTCATCTAACCCCAGGAACTTGGACTCTGAATAGACCTCAACATTTTGTATATGTGGCAGAACTGATTTGGCCGTATCTTCGATATATTCAAGTAAAATACCACAGGAGTATAAAGCCGGATGGTCATCGTCCAGACCAAATCCTTTCAGGTTGGAGACAGAAAGCTGCTTTTTTAAAAGAACAGCCGATGTCTTCTGATCAAAAGACCAGTCGGGATAACGATTGATAACCACATCATTCAGATCATTTATAACCTTTCCGTAATCATCTATCTCAAGCATGGACTCCTGAACAATAATTTCCTTCGGAGAAAGCCTTAAAAGCTCTTTCTTCAGAACATTTACTGCCTGAGAAACTGTCCAGGAACTGACATAGAATTCGGCTGTGGATAGATCAATGTATGAAATGGAGAGATGCTTTTTTGAAAGACCAAGAGATACAAGATAATTATTCCTGTTTTTATCCAGATAATCCTCATCCATGACCGTTCCAGGTGTAATAACCTCGACGACCGCCCTTTCTGCGATCCCCCTACCATTCTCCGGAAGAGAAATCTGTTCACATACAGCTATCTTTTTCCCTGCTTTGAGTAGTCGGCCGATATAAGAACGGGAGGCATGATAAGGGATCCCGCACATGGGAATACCATGCCTCTTGGTGAGAGTCAGGTTCAAGATGCTGCTTACCTCTTTTGCATCATCTTCAAACATTTCATAAAAATCACCCATCCGGAAAAAGAGGACAGAACCTTTATTCGCCTTCTTAATCCGGTGGTACTGCTGCATGACTGGAGTCATATTATCTGGAGTTGGCCGCCTGCCTTCGGAGTCTTTCTAAAACTAAATCGGTAACATCAACATCCTGGCTGTACCAGAGGACATTGGGATCACTTGTTCTCATGATTACAGAATACCCCTGGGTTTCGGCAACATACTTTATAACATTGTAAATTTCCGAGGTAAAACTTGAAGAAGTCGATACATTTTCAATCTTAGAATTAATTCTTGAGGACCAGATATTATGAAACTCTTTGAGATACTCCTGTTTTTGATAAATTCTCTCTTCCAATCTTAGGATCTCTACCTCATTATTTATATTTTGAGCCTCAAGCTTTCTTAATTTAAGCTGGTCGATATCTTCCATAATCTCATTTTTACCCTCTTCATACTGACTTCGCATGGCATCAATTTCCCGCCATGCTGAAGACTCGGCAAAATAATCCTCTATGATCTTGGAAAAGTTAACAAGACCTATCTTTGAAAGCTGTTCAGCAGCTAGAGAAAAACTAAATACTGTTAAACAAATTATGGCTATTAGAAGTTTTTTCTTCATTTATATCTCCTAGAAATAACTAAAGTTGAAGGTAATTATAAAATCCAGACCGGAATCATCAGCATCTCCCTGGAAGACATTACCCGCCTGCCAGTTTATATCATTATCCACAAAATTAAACCGCTTTACGAAATAAAAACCCATTGGAAATGAAGGATAATCGATTTGTAATCCTGTTCCCAGGGTAAACTTAAAATCATCAAGCTCCATATTTGAGAAATCTTCAAGTTCATCCCAAAGGGCTGTGCCACTAAAGAAAGAGTTGTAAGCAACCATACCGGGAACGATAGGGGTACGTAATTCTATCCAGTTATCCCAGAGGGCTTTACCATTATAGGCAGATGACCACCCTTTGGCTATGACCATCCCATCGGTGTAAAGGAGATCCGACTGGGTGGCATTTGTTACAGCACCCCATTCCCCGGTATCAAGTTTTGCATACTGATCAAAAATCAAGGAAAGATTTGTATGAAAAGCAAAAACAGACTTCCAGTTCCAGGCATCAGTTACAGGAATCTCAAAAATCTTCTGATATACCTCGCCAATCGTCGAAAGCTTATTGTAGTTTCGAGATCCTCCAAGAATACCACCTGTATAGGTTATACTCTGGCTTAAAAAGAACCCTTTATTGGGACTGTAGACAATATCCCTCGTATCATAAGAGACCTTACCTGACCATTTATTGATAAACTGCCAAAGGTCCAGCTCTGATCTGATATCAGGATCATAGGGGCGAAAAACAGTATCATCATATGTTGTATAACTCAATGCTGTGCTTATACCGGTACCAAGACCAATTCTTCCACTATTCGTATAGAACGAGTAACCCGTGTTGGCCCCGAGGGAAAACTCAAAAGACTCATAATCCATCAGATAATCGGAATCGATGGATTCTCCCTGACTGACCGCATAGGCGTAATCTGTAATAACATCCTCGTCCGAAAGTTGAGTATCTGTAGGAGTCCCAAAGAAAACAGTTCCATCTGAAGCATTCACCCAATGACCATCATAGGGATCCGGTACCATCTGAGGATTATCTGAGGTTGATCCGGTGAATACAGGCCCCAGGATATCCTGGGCGATATCTTCTGTCAGACTATGTTCAATAGAAAAATCGACACCACCACTCCATCGCCTTCCGGTAAGCCATTTCTCATCAAAGGAGAACGTCAGGTTTTGCGTAGAAGAGGAGACTTCAGATGCAACAGAGATCTCCTGTCCTTTTCCCATAAAGTTTCTGTCGGTCCACTTAATAAACCCGACGATCGGGAGAGAACCGGCCTCCATGGTGAAGGTGATACCAAAATTTAGGTCAATTGTACGGCCCTCTTCAACATTGATAATGAGATCCATAAGACCGGGGGCACTTCCCTGGGGAGTCTCGGGAACAAATGTTTCAAAGTATCTAAGGTTATTCAGGTTATTTAAACCCTGCATAATTTTATCCTTGGAAAAGACATCGCCAACCTCAAGAGGAAGTTCACGTAGAATAACATAATCCTTGGTTTTGGTATTTCCCTCGATAATTATGTTTTCGATATGAGCTCTACCGGCTTCTTTGATATGCATAATGAATGAAAGTTCGTAGGATTCTCCACGAATCTCTTCGGTAGTAATATCATTAAAAATATAACCATCGTTATAATACATGTCTGTAATTCGGATCATATCCGATTCAAGTTTTTTCTTGTTTAGAACTTTACCCGCCTCAAGCCGGACCTGCTCGGAAAGCTCTTCATCGGAGAACAGGGTATTCCCTTCAAAGGTAATTCCGCCAAAAGTATACTGCGGCCCCTCTTCTATATAAAAAGTTATGGATATAAGATTTTTGTTATCTTCTGCCGAAACAACTTCCTTTATGACATCAACAATACGTGCTTCTATATATCCCCATTCATAATAATAATTCAGGATTGCATCCTTATCCTGAACAAGAGAACCCTCTTCAAATATACCGTTATTGAAGAGAGAAACCTCTTTTGATGTGAGTAACTTCTTCAAGGTTGAGGCAGAAGCAAATGAATTTCCAGAAAATGCTAAAGAGTTAATCTTCGTCTGAGCACCTTCAACAACCCTGAACACAACCTTAACTTTATTGGAATCGGGGAGCTCTTCTGTTCCTCCTGTTACTTCCACATCCGGAAAACCTTCCGCAAGATAAAGCTCCTTGATAGCGGCCGCATCAAGACGAATACGAGCATTATTCAGAATATCATCCACTTTCGTGATAATCGTTTCATCCAGTTCTCTTTTTCTAAGCTTTGAATTGCCGACATAAGAGATAGAATCGACTAAAGGCCGTTCTACAATGGTGAATTGAATAATAACCGAACTATTATTGCTGTCACCGGGTACAGCAGAGGCTTGAAAATCTTCAAAATAGTTCAGAGAGAATAATTTCGTTTGCAGATCAAGGTAGATAGCTTCGGTAAACGGTTTGCCGATGAATTGCGTTTTAATTCCTTCAAGTTCACCAGGTGAAACATTTTCAAGACCAATGAACTCGATATCCACAATCGGTTTGTCCAGATACCATCCGGCTTCCTGAGCCGCAACTGAAAACAAAATCGAAAGAAGAAAAACAGTTAAGATAGACAGTTTTCGCATAAATTCTCCTATTTAAAAAGAAAACGACCACGAGAGACTCAGGCTTGATGTAAGCAGCGAATCAGACTGATCGAAAAAATCAGGATATAAGGATAGTTCAATAAGGGCAACAGGAGATTTCCACTCCAGAGTTACCTCTGTATCAATATTAAACTTTGGATTGAAATACAGATCATCCACGACATTCGCATCATAATAATCCATCTGTATAACACCCTGTAAAAATAAATCGTTTCCGAGATACTTTCCAATAAATAAGGTAGTATTGTCAAGATATCTGGCAAAAGAAGCGTCTTTTGCCAACTCTTCTCCCGGTAAAAACCTTTCCATTATCAAATTCGGGACAATTTGACTCCTTAATGAAAAAACATCAAGCCCCAGATTATCTTTTACAGAATCTTCAATACTCTGAAAAAAACCAAACTGACTTACCACATCGGACGTCAGAAGTATGGCATCATTGAGGGCTACTTCGTTTTCCTGTGAATTAAACAAGTTAGCACCCAGCAAAGTTACAATCTCCTGATTAGTTAAATATGGATTTGATTCAAATCTTGGTTCAAAATCCAACAAAGGCATACTATCCGCAATCAGAAATATTTTAATAAGCTCGCCGTTTTTATCTACCTCCCGAATTACGGCCCTCGCATCAAGAATAGGATTAAATCTATCCTGATTCTCATTGAAGATCATTATACCATCCTGAAGATAAAAATTCCGGCGAAAATAGAATATTTCACCACCTTTTACATTCACCTGCCCTTTAAAGCCAAATGCATTTTTTCCCGAATTAAAATGAAAATCCAAATGGTCTCCACTTTCGGCATAAGCCTTAAGTATAGGGAATTTTTGAGACGGCCAGTAGAAGGTATTATTATTTCCAAGATCCACACCGAGGTTGATGTTTTTATCAATTCGACTTATAACGCGCTCTGGCATTTCAGGGTCGACAGTTACATGACCTGAATGTACTTTTAAATTACCGGAGACATTCAATTCATTTAAATCTCCGTCAAGATAAATAATACCCTGCCCGAACCCTTCGAGCATTACACGTGGGAAAGTAAATTCAAGATAAGGGTCCCTGTTATGAATTGTCTCTATATATATAGAGTAAGAATAGGGGATAAGATGATCCAGGATGAACTCGCAGTTCATAATGACCCCACCTTTTTCAGCCTCTACTATAATATTATCGATATTCAGGGTTTTCTGATTCGCCTTGATCGTCGTTTTATTCAGTGTCAATGGTTTTTTCATTATACTCAGCATGGCGATCAGGTTTGAAACATCGAGAGAGCCGAAGAGATCCGGATCGGCTAATGCACCGGTAACCTTTAGGGAACCGACGGCTTCACCACTCATCAATGTAAATCCGGGAATCGAAAAATATTGCTCTATGGTTTGAAAATTCATGAAAATATCTGATAACTCCGCATCAATATTCCCGCCTTCCAGCCTGCCTCTGGCCCTGAAATTCATGGGCATGGGTTGCACAACAGCCACATCGAAACCCTCTTCAAAATCATAATAGCCTGAAATCGTATTTTGCGGACCACCATAAAATTCAAGTTTACCATGATGGAAAGTCGAACTTATATCCCATGGATCATGAGGAGTTTCAAATATATAAATATTGTCCACTGAAAGGACACTTTGGAAGCCGTCTTCTTCCAGAGCTTTAAGGATATCAAATTTTATGTCAACAGGTGTTAATCCGACATTAATAGCAAAATCAGCTGATACAGGGTTTTCCTGAAGTGTTCCCTTATAAGTCCCCTCTAATCCGGCTATACCTCCCAAAAGATCATAACTTCCTGAATCTATATTAAGACCATTATTCAAATATTTTAATTCCATCTCATCTATCGTGAGTATGTCTTCGGTTAATGACAAACGTGTTCCCAATTCCAGAGGGATACCATTAAACTCCCCCTCATCGAGATTAATATCCAGTTGTATATCGGGTGATGAAAGCCTACCAGCTATAGAGGCATTTGAGGTGATATATCCGGATAAAGGAGTATCACCAAACCGCAGAACCGGGAGATCAATTATAGTTAAATCTCCTGTAAGAGCCTCTTTATGATAATGAAAATCGGCCGAATACTCCTCACTTCCATTTTTATTAAACATCTGTAACCAACCGTTTATACCGGCATCATCACCATTGAGGGCGTAGGTAAATTCGGCATTGCCCTCCAAAGGGGCATAATCATCTTCATAGACAATATTGTAAAGGCGCCCCTCTCTTGGCGCGAACCGTCCGGATAAATTTACATCGGCAACTCTTGCCCCTTCTGTATCCAGAGGAATATCCTGAAGAGCACCACTGTTTAAAAGCAAGTGCCAATTCTCAAGGCTTGTAAAATCCCCTCTCCCGTCGAGATCGATCCTGTACTCCTTACCTTTATAGGGGATGGGAAAATCCTCGGCCTTTAAATTAAAAAAGGTTGTATCCGCCTGAAAATAGGCAGTGCCTTCCAAACCGTAATCTCCGGAAAGGTATAAGGATATCTCAGGTTCAAAAACACCATTGATTGAATAGGGGGTATCCTGAAAATCCAGATTCGATGAAAAACTCAAAGAATTTTGACTCTCCCAATTGGCGCTGCCGTTGCCGGAAAGTTCCAAATCACCATACAGGAAATATAAATTTCGAAAGGACATCCCCGAATTATTACCAGAACCGGTAAGGGTCAGATATTGGGAGGGGTCTTCTCTGTTTTTAAGTTCAAATCGAGAGGCGTTAAAGGAAAACTTTTCAAGATCTGTTGAGAGAGAACCTTGAGCGTTCAGTGAGAGGGGGGATATCTGGTCTTTTAACTCATCATTGATGTCAGGTAAAAAAGTCAAGCCGGACTTCCCTACCGGAAAATCAAAACACTCAAGGAGGATCTGAAAAAAGGGTTCCTCACCCATTATGAAATTTCCTTCTGCAAAGAGATAATTATCCCAATCCACATCGGCCGATGAGGTTTCAACGAATATATCTACATTATCGAGATCCCCCATTAACCTCACATCCGTATCCCTCAGGTTCAGTTCATCCAGAATGAGCCATGGCGCCTGAATAGAATAATACCTAGACTGATTATCCAGAATGAGCATTCCAGAAAAATTATGACCACGCCCGTTTAAATTATTCACCTTCAAATGACCATTAGGAAGCGGGAGGTCTTCGGTCAGATCAATATCACCTATAAAGAAAATCGAACCATTCCTTGAGTCAACATCAAGTTTGTCAAATTTGATTCTATTCAAATCTCCTGATGCCACCACATCAGCATCAATGGGGATAGGAATCCATTGATTTATAGGAATTTTCAAATTCAGCTCTGAATTATAATCAAGTTCCCTGGTCTCAAAATAGTATTGACCATCAAGCTTCCCACTGATACCTGTATACAGGATTGGCTCGATAAAATCAAAACCGGTATTGAATGTGAAATGATTCGATGGGATAAAATTTTCCGCTTTAAATTCAACTTCAACAGACTTTGTTTCCAGATCTGCCAGAACCATAAGATCGTAGGGGACCCTGTCCTGAATCTTTCTAACGGAGATAGACTTATCTCGCCAGTTAAGTAAAAAGTTGATCTTTCGCATGGAAAGGTAATCAGAATCCAGATCTTTCAAGTTAAGGAGCGCCTCTGCCCTGTCAAAGTCATTATCAATAAATCCATTCAAGCTGAAATCAGTTGTAATTGCACCAATCGCCTCCCGGTTTTCGTAAAAACCGGCGCCCTTCATACTTATCCCCCAGCCATCCTCTACAGGATCCATTTTTAAAAAGATTTTTTCTAAATTTACTGAATTCTCACCTAGTTGCATTGAAAGGGAAATATTACGACCGGTAATTTCCACCCTGGGTAGCGAGAGCGTACCTGTTCCATCCCCGGAAAATTGTTTAATAAAATCAAGGTCCAGATTTCTATCAGGATCGTAGTTTATATGAGTATTTTCAATGCTTATCTTTTCGATGGCCTTGAGAGGATCCTCATTGAAAAAATTAAAAAATGAGTAGAAAATATTTAATCGATCTATAAAAAGAAGATTTTCACCGGTTTCCTCAAGATATATGGTGAGCGCCCTGACTTCAAGGTGCCCCAGGAGAGAGGGCGATACAGAAGAATAGGAAATTTTATAACCCAGCATCTCCTCTGCCGTACGAAAAAACTCAGACTCTATTCTATCAAGCCGGACGTCTATCCTCCCCTTCAAATTGAAAAATATGGGTGTAAATACCGCCATAAGGGTGATTGAGAGGATTATGTAAATTATAATAAGGCGCCTGTCGGTCCTGATTGTCACTACCGCTATAACTCCAGGTACTAAAATACCCCAAAAAAATAAGGCTTACAAGTTAAACTGGATACTATCCTTTTTTTACCATTTTCTGATAAGATTATCGACATAATGAAAGATATACACCCGATTTGGAAGAATTTTTTTGTTCTTGAAGGTCTTGATGGCTCGGGAACGACCAGTCAACTGAAGAAACTGACAAACTACTGTGAATCCGAAGGAATTTCCAATTTTGGAACCTGGGAACCAACAGATCAACCTATTGGCAAACTTATCCGCAGGGTCCTTCATCAGGAAATCAGCATAGAACCGGAGACCATGGCCAGGCTCTTTACAGCAGACAGGTATGAACATCTCTATGGCGCCCAAGATGGCATAAGAATGCGATTGGACCGTGGCGAGAAAGTTTTTTGTGATCGATACCTTTTTTCATCTCTGGCCTATCAGTCCTTAGGTTGTGATTTTGATAAAATTTTAGATTTAAACCCCTTCCCTTTACCTGAAAAAGTATTTTATGTAGATGTAACGGCCGCTGATTGCCTGAAAAGGAGATCCAATCGAGATATCGAAGAGTTATATGACGCTTTGCGACTTCAGGAAGAGCTTGCCGGAAACTATCGGAAGGCTCTTCGTACATTTGAGGGTCTTGGGATGGAGGTGCATATGGTAAACGGCTCACTCTCAATCGATGAGGTGTTTGAAGAGATTAAGTCACATATTTTTACGTAAAATTTCCCGGAGGATCTTCCGATAAGGTAAGTAATGAAAAGGATCATTTTAATTTTCACCCTGCTGCTTATCTCTGCTTCAAGCCTCTGGGCGTATAGACTAATGTACGCAGAACAGTACTATAAGCTCTACCATATGCACTTTTATCAGGATCCAAGCGACTGCAACGAAAATTTGTTCTATCTGGAACATGCTCTGAAAAGTCCCTTTGTGAATCCCCTGAACGCCATGGCGACTATTCAAAATGAAGCCCAGTGGGAACGCTACAGGTATCTGTTCTATCTTCATGTCAATTTAAAAATGACAGAGCAGTACAGGCTTCTGGCAAGCAAATATGATAAATTCAACGCTTATTTTTATAACTACCCGTGGAAACAGGAGAATCTGGACTCCCTTGAGTATGCCTACTCCTATTACGATACGGCTCTCTACTATTGGGATCAGGCACTTGAATGGGCTGATAAACTTGCAACTGTCCCCTATCACCACCTTTCGGAGGTTCAGGAGTGGGAGGATGAACTCTACAGAATAAATACAGGAGAGCTCGACTACCGGGAATTTATCGGGATGGATTTGGAACGACTGGAAGAGGTTCGGGCAGCCTTCAGGGCTATGGATGAGAATACCTATTAAACCGACTGTTAAACCTACCGGATAAACATGGCATCACCATAAGAAAAAAATCGGTAACGTTCATCAATAGCTCTCATATACGAGTTCATAATGCTATCCCTACCCGCGAAGGCGGAAACAAGCATCAAAAGTGACGATTCGGGGGTGTGGAAATTGGTAATAAGTTTATCCACAACCTGAAACTCATAGCCCGGGTAAATAAAGATGTCTGTGGATGCCTCTCCGGCTCTGACAAAACCATCTTTACATGATGATTCGAGGGTCCTTACAGAAGTCGTACCCACAGCAAGGATTTTTTTTCCGGAACTACGGGCAGCGTTTATTTCCGCAGCCGTCCGTTCAGAGACCTCATACCGTTCGGAATGCATTTTATGTTCGGTAACCTTTTCAGTTCGAACAGGTAAAAACGTACCGAGTCCAACATGAAGTGTTACAAACTCAACACCAGCCGATACCTCCCGAAGGCGCCCTAAAAGCTCATCGGTAAAATGTAGCCCTGCCGTAGGGGCGGCAACGGAACCCATAGATTCAGAATAGACCGTCTGGTACCTCTCCGAATCGGCAGGAGCATCCTCACGCCGTATATAGGGAGGAAGAGGAATATGACCATGAATATCCAGATAATCATCATCAATTGGCGTTTCGAATTCAAGAATGCGATACTGCTCTTCGGTCCCTGCAACTTTCGCATTAATCCCTGCCGGAAAAGAAAAATGCTTTCCAACCGTCTGCTTTTTCGCCTTGGTCGCCATGGCAAGCCACTGGTTATCAGGTCTTTTTTCAAGGAGAAGAAACTCCACCTTGCCGCCCGTATCCGATTCTCCGTAAATTCTGGCCTTACGAACCCTCGAATTATTCATAACGATAAAAGTATTAGAATCAATTAAATCCGGGAGTTCTCCTATCATTTTGTGTTCGATACCGCCGTCTACCCTGTTCAGAACCATCATCCGGGACTCCCCGCGATTACTGACAGGGTGTTGAGCAATCAGCTCTTCGGGGAGATTAAAATAGAAGTCGCTGGTCTTCATTTTCTCCCTCCTTTCCCTGAGGTAATAGAATATTCATATGTTTATAGGCCAGGTGAGTCACCGTTCTGCCGCGGGGTGTCCGATTAATAAACCCACGCTGTATCAGGTAGGGTTCATAGAAATCCTCCAGGGACTCCACGGCTTCACCTATGGAGATTGCCAGGGTTTCGGCCCCGACGGGACCACCATCGTAGTTTTCAATTATGACCCGTAATATTTCCCTGTCCAGTTTTTCTAAACCAAGGTGATCAATTTCCATCCGGCCAAGACCTTCATGTATAACCGAATTTGTAATCTTCCCGTTATTAAGAACCTGAGCAAAATCCCGCATCCTGCGGAGAAGCCGATTAGCAACACGGGGTGTTCCCCTGCTGCACTCGGCGAGGATCCCGACCGACTCTTCATTAATTTCAATTTCAAGGATCCCGGCAGACCGTCTGATAATAGATTTAAGCTCTTCGGGGGAGTAAAGTTCAATGCGGACAGCAATACCGAACCTTGAATAGAGGGGGCTGGCCACCTGACCGGCTTTGGTTGTGGCACCGATCAATGTAAAGGGAGGAACAGGGATACGAATTGTTCGTGCGGAGGGACCCTGACCTATCACCCAGTCGATTTCGAAATCCTCCATGGCAATATAGAGCATCTCTTCCAGGGCAGGTTTCAACCTGTGGATTTCATCAATAAAAAAGATAGTTCCTTCGGTTATAGTGGTCATAATCCCTGCCAGATCTTTGGGTTTCTCCAGGGCCGGGGCGCTTGTCACTTTAAGCTCGGCATCCATTTCGTTGGCCATTATACCTGCCAGGGTTGTCTTACCCAGTCCGGGAGGGCCTGCCAGAAAAAGGTGGTCCAGGGGTTCTTTCCTGCCCCGGGCTGCCTGAATATAAATGGAAAGATTCTCCTTCAGGGTTTTCTGTCCCTGAAAGTCATCAAGAAGTTTGGGGCGTAAAGGGTTTTCTCTTCCGTCTACCTCTTCACTGAAATCACCGGTAAGCAGACTTTCATTATTATCCATAATTTCTTCCTGTTAACTGCTCAATTCAACCAGGGCCAGTCTGAAAATCTCACCTTCAACCTGAGTTTTACTTCCAGTAACACCTATAGTGGCCTTTTTAACAGCATCCTTTGCCTGTTTACGCTCAAAACCCATATTAACAAGGGAATCAACGATCTCAGAATGTTCTTCAACTTTATTGTCATCATCTTCCGGCATGGTAAGCTTACCCCGAAGAGAGAGTACAATCTTCTGTGCTGTTTTCTTTCCCAATCCCGGGAGCCTGCAGAGCCCATCCACATCACCATCATCAAGAGTTCTTAAAAATCCCTCCGGAGAAATCCCTGAAAGTATTTTTAAGGCTCCCTTCGGCCCGATCCCGCCTACTTTGAGAAGTTCATTGAAAACGTTCCGCTCAACTTCATCAAAAAAACCGAAAAGCCGCATCCCATCTTCCTTATGATGAAGATAGGTATATATCCTTGCCTCATTTCCGGGGGATGGCAATTTCGATAGGGTATATCCGGAGACAGAAAGATCCCACTCCATGGCACCCGCCTGCAGAAAAAGAGAATCCTCGCCTTTTTCAGTAATCCTTCCGGTAATACTGTTCCACATATTTTGTCCTTATTTTAAACTCTTGAAAAAGCTAAAGCTATTCCTCAAATTTTTACACCACGAACCGAAGCACTATAGTTATGATAACAGCAAATAGCCGCCGAAAGGGCATCTGAAGCATGATCCGGCCCGGGAACCTCCTTGAGTCCAAGCATAATCCTTACCATCTCCTGAACCTGATCCTTGGTCGCCCGTCCGCTTCCCGTCATGGCCAATTTAATGGCAGGAGGAGAATATTCAAACGTCGCTACTCCCTTTCTATACAAGGCAAGAAGCATTATGCCCTTGGCCTGGGCTACTGGTATGGCACTGGATCTGTTTTTGGCAAAATAGAGATCTTCCATACCCGCAATTTCAGGTTTGTATTCATCTATTAATTGTGAAACGGCATCATAGATTAAGTTGAGCCTTATGCCCAAACTCAAACCCGATGCCGTTTCAATTACCCCGTGGGAAAGATAGCTCACCTTTCCACGAGCTGCCCGGATGATCCCATAGCCTGTATTCGCCAGGCCGGGATCAATACCCAGGATCACACCCATTATTCTACCGGTTCAAAATCGTCGGGAACATCCAGGTTTGTATACACATTCTGAACATCATCGTTATCTTCGATTCTTTCGATAAGTTTGAGAGCCTTTGTTGTTTTCTCTGCATCAAGACTCACATAGGTCTCGGGGTTTTTCTGTGTATCTGCCATAGTGGATTTAAACCCAGCTTCAGTCAGGGCATTAAGAACAGTTTCGAAATCGGCCGGATCAGTGATCACCTCGATCTCTCCCCCCTCATTCCTAACATCTTCCGCCCCTGCTTCCAGAGCAGCAGTGAAGATATCGTCTTCATCATACTCTTCTGCATCGAAGGTGATGACTCCCTGAAGTTTAAACATGTAGGAAACACAACCTGATTCACCCAGGTTACCGCCACCTTTGGTTAAAAGCGAACGAACATCTGCGGCAGTACGGTTTTTGTTGTCCGTTAATGCATCAATGAGGATCGCAACACCACCGGGACCGTATGCTTCATATGTGAGTTCAACATAGTTTGCACCATCTGTATCACCAAGCCCCTTTTTAATACCACGCTCGATATTATCCTTGGGCATATTGGCGGCTTTGGCTTTAAGTACGACCGTCCTGAGTCTGGGGTTCATTTCCATATCCCCACCGCCTAATCGTGCAGCGACAACGATCTCTTTGATCAGTTTGGTAAATATTTTACCTCTTTTAGCGTCTATAGCGCCTTTTTTATGTTTAATGGAATGCCATTTAGAGTGGCCTGACATAAAATCTCCTTGAAATTAGATGTTCTTATAGATTAGCATAATAATATAGTTATTTCAACATTGGGAGATTTTAATGGAAAGGCTGATAGAAACTCTTAGAAAAGCAGAATATTGTGTGGTGTTTACTGGCGCCGGTGTTTCGACACTTTCTGGAATCCAGGATTTCAGGGGAAAAGATGGTTTGTATAAGGAGAAAGATTCGGATAAGTTGTTTGATATAAACTGGTTCGACAGGGATCCCTCCTATTATTATGACTGGGCCAGAGGGGCAATCTATAACCTTTCTGAGAGAGAACCCAATATCATTCATAAACAGATAGCTCGTATGGAAAAAGAGGGAGTGGTTAAATCAGTCATTACACAGAACATAGATCTCCTTCACCAGAAAGGAGGGAGTAAAGATGTCATTGAAATTCACGGGACACCACTCACCCATTCCTGTAGATCCTGCGGAAGAAAGACGACCTTTGAGAAAATTGTTGACCAGTTGAAAACTAAAAATATCCCAAAGTGTAAAAAATGCGGCGGCATAATGAAACCGGATATTACGTTTTTTGGTGAATCTCTTCCCCCAAAAGCCCTGCAGAAAGCCATTGAGGAGAGTCGAAAAGCGGACCTTATGATTATCCTTGGAACCTCCCTCTGGGTTCAACCCGCAGCGGGAATACCGATAAATACCCTCCAGGCCGGAGGTCAGATTATCATTGCCAATAATATGAAGACCCCGTTGGATGACCAGGCCCTGCTGCTATACCAGGACCTGGAGGAACTTTTTATCTATATAAATGAGAATCTTTAATCTACAAAAGGTGGTTTCACCTGATTGGGTACAATAAAGTGCTCGGGTACGGGAAACTGACTGGTCAGGAGTAATACTTCCCTGCTGACCTTGGCGATTTCACCCTCGTTATCTACATTATCGGCAACCCTCTTGATGAAACTTGCGATCTCATCCATCTGCTCCTCTTTCAGACCACGGGTTGTCATAGCTGGTGTGCCTATCCTTAAACCGTTCGGGTTGGTGGGAGGAGCGACATCGCCAGGAACAGAGTTGAAATTTGTTACGATCCTTGCCCGATCCAAAGCCTTTGAAAGCATTTTCCCAGTAACACCACTTCCCCTTAAATCAATAAGGAGAAGGTGGTTGTCGGTTCCCCCGGTCATAAGCTTAAAACCATACTCTTTCAACTTTTCACCAAGCCTTGCTGCATTTTTAATAACTTGTGCAGCATAAGCACCAAATTCCGGTGTATTTGCTTCGGCCAGGGCAACGGCTACCGCCGCAATCGTATGCATATGAGGCCCACCCTGCTGGCCGGGAATTATTGTTCGGTCTAAGGCCTTCTGATGCTCTGCCCGGCAAAGGAGCATACCACCTCGTGGTCCTCTTAAGGTTTTATGTGTTGTGGTTGATACAATGTCCGCATAGGGAACAGGACTCATATGGAGGCCAGCCACAACAAGCCCTGAAAGGTGTGCAATATCACTCACATGGAACGCGCCAACCTCTTTGGCGATCTCACCAAAAATCTTGAAATCAATTTTTCTAGGGTAAGCTGTCGCTCCCGAGATTATAAGGTTCGGTTTCTCTTTTTTTGCCAAATCTCGAACATAGTCATAATCAATATACCCGGTTTCCTGGTTAACACCATAAGAGACCGAACGGAAGATTTTGCTGGTCATACTCCCTCGTGAACCATGGGTTAAATGCCCTCCATCGGCCAGGGCCATACCCATAATCGTATCGCCGGGTTTTATCAATGTATAGTAAGCATTAAGGTTGGCAACAGAACCTGAATATGACTGCATATTGGCATGGTCGGCTTTAAACAGATCCTTGGCACGATTAATCGCAATGGTTTCTACAAGATCTGTAACCTGCTGCCCTTCATAATATCTTCTGCCGGGGTAGCCTTCCGAATATTTATTTGTAAGGCAACTGCCTGTTGCGGTCATCACAGCCTTGGAAACATAGTTCTCTGATGGAATAAGCCGAATAGACCCGCTTTGACGAACCTCTTCCTGTCTAATCAATTCATAAATCTGAGGATCATAAAGTTCCAGTGCGGTTTTCATAGTAATCTCCTAAATATTTGTATATAAAACATATAATATTTTAAAGAATCGTGAAAGTTCTTGAGACCTTGAAAATTGAATTTTCTTAATACATTGCCAGACTATTACGGCCAGTTTATACTCTTAGACCTAAATACCTCATTTTTTTCGTCGATTTCCATCATGGCATCAAGGATAAGCGTGTTTAAGAACATCATTCCACGATCGGTCATCACCCATGAATCATCTTTATGTTCAATCATAGCCTGCTTAATATTTTCAGCAGACCATGAAGGTAAAGCATGGGCAAACTCCAGCCCGAAGATCTTTTTGAACCGAAAGGGATCAAGGCCTCGCTTTGTACGGAACCCCATCATAAGGAACTCCGATAGAAAATCCGTATAACTGATGACTTCCGAATATTGAGGTATCTCACCAACTAATAATTTTATAAAATCGAGACTCATATACTCTCGAATCGATAGAGGATTTGTATGCCTCAAAGGATTTGAATTTTTCCCGTGCATAGGGTTCGGCATAGTAGAAGACGCTGAAGGGCCCAGACCTATAAACGGTTTCATCTCCCAATAGATCATATTGTGGAGGCATATATTATCTTCTTTGGCAAAATTGGAAACCTCATAGCGACGCCAGCCCCCAACTTCAAGGAGATCTGAACAATCCTGCCATATGGTCTGATCAATCCCTTTTTCTATCCCGGCGTCCATATCCCTCTTATATTGTACCGATAAAGGTGTCCCCGCTTCAAGGATGAGCGAGTAGAGAGACACATGAGAAGGATTCCAACTTGTAAGGTTTTTTATATCTTTTAAGGCATCATCCCGGCTTTGTCCGGGTACCTCACAGATGAGATCAGCATTCCAGCTCCCTTTCCATCGATTTTCTATCAGTTCAAGACTTCTGTAGACATCTTTTGGTTTGGCATACCTGCCCAGGGTTTCCAGAGTACTACTATTAAAACTTTGAATCCCCATGGATAATCTGTTTATACCATGCTTTTGAAAAACATCTAAATGCGCAGGAGTAAGGGACTCGGGATTCACCTCACAGCTCCATTCCACCGGTTTCCCTGGAAGTCTTTCTTCGATTTTATTTAGAAACCTATCGAATAAGGGTGGAGGAATAACTGAAGGGGTTCCCCCACCGATAAAGATGGTGGGAATATCTGAAACAGGATAAACCTTTAAAGCGGCATTAAACTCCTCAACAATTTTTGAAAGGAGAGTTTCTATTTCCGATGCATCAGTAGGCGTGCGGGAAAAAAAATCGCAATAAGAACATTTACGTCTGCAGAAGGGAATATGTATATAGAGTGAAAATATTCCTTTGTTTCGATCCATTTTCACCTATCCTCTCCTTTTACAAGCGGACACCTAAATTCGGCCAGTAGCGCAGAAAAACCTTTTGCAGGATCTCATCCTCAGAGGAAAATCCCCAGAGCAGACCATCGGAGCCTTTACCGCGGCTATCCGAAAGCAGAAGATACTCCCCCTCTTTAAGTATAACCTCTTTAAGATTACCCGAAAAAGGGAGTTCGTAGTCCCAGTTTTCAGGAAATTCAGGATATACTATCTCAATTCCTTCCTTTAACAGGTTCTTTTCCGAAAGAAACCTGTTTTCGCCTTCCGGTTTTATCATAACCTTAAAACCTTCGATGCGGAGTTGATCTCCGGGTACACCTATGATTCGTTTAACAAGGATCGAGTTCTCCCACTCTTTCTTTTCGGTGGAATTAATCGAAACTCTCTGCAGGGTAAAGAATCTTATTATAGAATCAAGAAACCTGACGTAAACAGGGTCATTTGATATATAGGATGGTTTTACAAGAACAACATCTCCCCTGTCCGGCGCTCTGAAACCGGGGATCTTTATTCCAGTCAATGGGATCTGATTTCCGAAAACAACAGGAGTAGCCATGAACCTTGAATGCAATGGCAGGACCGGGGCCATGGATTCGGATCCTGCTTTATAGGATCTAATCCCGAAATAGGTCATTATATTTACAAAAAGTGCCAACAAGACAATGAACAATACCAATTTTCTAAGCCATCTTCTTTTTCGTTTATTTGGTCTGTAATCTCTATATCGTCTAGATTTATTGTATAATCCCGTCACAAGAACTCCTTATCTATCAGGCTATTACATTAACATAGAGACCTTTGGTTGACAATCGCATGACGAAAATATAATCTTCCTCTGGAGAATAGGAGCACGTTAATGGCAAAAGAAAAATCCGGTGGAAACCGAGTACTGGCTGATAATCGAAAAGCAAGATTTAATTATGTCGTCACAGACAGCCTTGAGGTCGGCATTGAATTAAAGGGGACTGAAGTAAAATCAATGAGAACAGCCCTTTTCTCTTTCACCGATGCGTATGCGAAAATCGTTAATAATGAATTATTCCTTGTCAGCTTTCATATAAATCCCTATCCTTTTGGAAATCTCTATAATCATGATCCCGATCGAGAGCGTAAACTCCTGGCTCATAAAGAGGAGATCAAGAAAATGAAAAGAAAGGTTGATGAAAGGGGTTTTACCCTGATCCCCCTCAAATTTTACCTGAAGGAAGGAAAGGTAAAACTTCTCCTGGGGATTTGCCAGGGTAAAAGTCATGGAGACAAAAGGCAAAGTATCAAACAGCGTGATGATAAACGTAATGTGGACAGGGAAATCCGGGGTAAGTATTAAACTCATGTTTTTACATTATCTTAGGGATGATAGAAACGCTTTGTCCGCTTATATTTCAGGATAAGATCAAATTTACTGCTTCATGTCTGGATTTATTAAGTTATGAACTTGCTAATTCAGTGGATTTCTGTTAATTTCAGGTGTATTTTTATATTATCGGGGGTGTAAGGGTTTCGACTGTGGGATCGTACTGATATGGATTGCAGGCAGAGCTGCTCTAACTCTTTAAACTGGACAAAAATGTTAATTGCCGAAGATAATTTCGAAGCAAATTACGCTTTAGCAGCTTAAATAAGCTGTGCGGGCCCCTGGGATGCCGTTCTTAATGCCAGGTGTGCTTGTCAAAGATAGGGACTTGCTTTCTGTTAGGTCTGGATAACAGGAGGGACTCTTTCCAGTCTTAGGGGTGTGACGGTTTAGTGCCTTCACCATCCACACCCTGAAACACCTAAGAAGGTACTAAGCTTGTAGACGTTTATGTCATGCCCCATAGGACGCGGGTTCGACTCCCGCCACCTCCAAAAAAAAGATTCCGACCCTCGGGTTGGAATCTTTTTTTCGACGGGAGGAGGACTGAAGGATGCGCCGACTGAATAAGGAGGAAGAGCTGGCAAGGATGCCAGCGAAAGCATCCTGAAGCGGCCCGTAAGGGACCGACAGGAAGTCGGGACCTGGAGGGTGACTCCCGCCACCTCCAAAAAAAAGATTCCGACCCTCGGGTTGGAATCTTTTTTTCGACGGGAGGAGGACTGAGGAGCTCGCCGAGCGAATAGCCCAGTTTATCAGGTAGAGATCCATTTATTGCTTAATTTTTGAGCCTCCTGGAATTCCTCATTGTAATGAGTCATACAATACAAAAACTGATATGAGAAGAATGCTTGACTTGTCAAAAAAGCTTTATTGATTAGCTTTGGTGATTGAATACAAAAGATTTTAAAAATTTGTGAAGCCTCCGCCCGACTAAAACCATTCGATGATGCTTTAAAAATGAACTCATCCTTAAATTTAGATAATTCATCTTCCCTCTTCCGGTTGATAATATTCCTGGCCCTGATAGTTTTTGCCATCGTTAACTTAGAAATTTTGTGAATCAAAGTCATAAGTTGTTCCTGATACAAAAAGATGCCATATGTGTTTTTAAGGACATCTTCAAAAGCTGGGTGTTCATAAACTGCAGAACCTGGTGATTGTTTTACTTTTACATACAATTCAACTACTTCATTTTGAGAGGGGTAAAAAAGTCCATTACAGGCAATTAGCTCTTCAAAACAATTCGGTTTTACTTGTCTCACTATTTTTTGATATCCGCGTTCAAAATTCGGAATATTAAAACTATTATCTGTAAATAGAAGCGTGTTTAAATAAACATAGCACTTGGGATCATCAACAGGTATATTTTGAATATTAAAGACTTCGTCCTTTTTCTGAATCAAATTTTGGCATTTTTTTAGAATTGACATGCCATTATCTTTTAAAATATCAACAGTATGAATAGACCTGTTGGAATAAACAGGATTTTCAATAAGATATTGGCCGTTTGGATTTTTTATAGCGGGCTGAACCAAATGGCTCTTTTCTTTACTAATACCAATTTTATGTTGAGAAATTTTGTATGAGTATACAGTACGGTGCAAAACATAAAGTGTTTTAAAAAACTGTTTCCAATAAGATTCATCCACATTGATATTATTCTTACTTGTATACTGCCTGAACTCATCAATAAACTGACAACCTGTTTTATAAATATAATGATTGACCCAATTTTGATAGAAGGGTTTATCCATACTTGTTTCTGAAAAGAATTTATGTGATTTATTAAAGCTAGTCTGTTGTATCTTCTTTTTAATACCAAAGAAAGTACTTTCACTGGAACTGTCAGAAATATATGACCATAAATCTTCATGGGTCTTAAGAAAATCAGTAAAACCAAGGTCTTGAATTGAAAAACCATGAGTTTTTGCCAGATCTTCCATGAAAATTATGTCCAATCTTTTTCTAAATGAAACTATATTGCTTATATGCTCACTACCAAATTTATCCTTTAAATAATTGATAAGAGGTTCCCAGCCCTCTTCATCAACACATAAAGATACGGGATAGACGGTTTCTGAAATAAAAGAAATAGTTCCTTCAAATGATAAGTTGAAAGTAATTGGATTGATTTGCGTTATACCGAGTATAAAATATAACATACTCCCCGAGGAAACACCCCTGCCATTTTGTATGAATATATTGTTTATCCGTGCCCACTGAATTAAATCTGAAATTATAAGAAAATAATTTGATTGCTTATTTTTAGCAACATATATCAATTCTCGCTCTAGTTGATCCTGGATCTTTTGTCGGTTTGAATCATCTCCGAGACTTATTTTTATTAAGTTAATCTCAACCAGGTGTCTAAGATACTCATCCGCATTTAGAAACCCAACTGGCAGTTTAAATTCTGGTAATTGCGGAGTGAGTTTTGGTAAGACCAGACAACAGCTTTTAGCTAACAATTCAGAATTCTCAATGGCTTTCTCTCCCCCTGGAAACAGGTAATTGATCTCAATAACAGTATGGAAATAACAATTTTCATAATTCCTTCTATCTTTTTCTTTTAAATGGCAGGATAGCCTGTCATGAAGGTGCCGAGAGACAAGGAATGGCACTAAATGAGTTTTATCGAGGAAATTGACGGTACTATTAGCTAAAGTCCGGATTTTTAGTCGATTGGCTATTTCATTCAATTTCTTATTCAATCTTAGAGATTCACCATTAAAACCAGGAATTAGTTCAATGTAGAACTCTTCGAATAATTCTATATATTCTTCAGCTGCTTTGATTCCTTTTTCAGGACTATGGTTTAGTAAAGAATAGGCAATTTCACCATAGATTCCAGCAGAAGATGCGATGAGACCGTCCTTATGGGAGCCTAATAATTCTTTACTTAAACCTTTGCGATCAAGAACAGCTTTAGATAAAAATAATAAATTATTATATCCCTCATGGTTCTTTGCATATAATGTTATCGGATAATCAATTACATCCTCCACACCTCTATGAACATTCAAATCCATACAGATAATTGGATTGAGGTTGGCGTGTTTACATTTGTAATGAAATTCCAATGATCCTAATAATGAACCTTTGAATTTGAGACCTAAATGCTCACATCCAAAATCCTTTGCTTTTGAAATATAATCATTAATATTGCATATACCGTCACCAATGGAATACTCTGAAAATGTATGTAATTGTACGTAACTCATAGTTTTTACTCCTTCTGAATACTTTAAAAATATTCTTATTATCCAGTACCATTTAGTCGGGTTGATCAAATCCCTTATGTCATATGAGAAAAATATGTTAAAAGTCAAAAATAAGGTCTTATTTTTATATTAGTATTGACAGCTAATAAGCAATTTCTAATAATTATCACATACAACAGGAATTATTACTTCCAAGGAGTTACCATGTTAAAATCAATAAATCGCATCACAATTCCATTTTTTACTTTTTTACTTTTTGTCGGAACACTATTCCCAATCGCAGCCATTGACCTGAATAACCTTGATTTTCTTCCTGGCTGGGGTACATTGAACGATACTCATGTTCGAATAAGGACCGCTCCCAATCTTGATGGAGGCTCAGTTGGTTTTCTCAATTTTGAAGACAGGGTTAGAATATTGGACCGCACCTCTGAAAAGATGAAAATCGGGGATTACTTTGATTATTGGTATAAAATTGGTAAAGTCACACCCGCAGATCCTCCCGAGTATTATGGTTCAGACAGTTCACAAAGAGTCGATGCTTATGAAAAGAAAATCATGGAAGTTGGGTGGGCATATGCGGTCTTTATTGATCCGGATGATACAAATCTTGATCGAACTCTGATAGATGCTGTGAAAATGGGCCATGAAAATGATGTTACTCAAATACTTCAAGCGGGTGCAGATCCAAGTACTCTGAATATCGAAAGAAAGATATCCTCCACCTTCGATGATGGAGATGCTGCTGTTTATTATGAAAAGGTATCTGCCCTCACAATAGCCCTGGATAAAGACTATACAGAAATCGCCCGTCTTCTCCTGTCTTACGATGCCGATGCAAATGCCGGAAATACGCAATCACCCCTGAGTATTGCACTAATGCACAATCACTTTGAGCTGGTGAACCTTCTTCTTGCCAAAGGAGCAACACCAGATTCCAAAACATTATTCGAGGCCGTGCAGAATGGATATTTAGAAATGGTAAAAACCTTAGTCTCCAAGGGTGCTGATCTACAGTCAAGGGGAGAGGTAATAGGACAAAATGAAGGCGGAGCCCCCATCAATGAACCGATTCTCCTGGTAGCCATTCGAAACGATCATTATGAAATTGCAAAATTTCTTTATGAAAACGGTGCAGGCAAGCCTGACCAGTATTTTTTCCAGGACTATATTTTCCCACCCGATGATAGAGAGGTTGGAACCTGGTTTGAAATGTTTGGTGACGATATCAAAAACAGCTCACATGCTGATTATTATGAAACAATCTTTCATGATTATTTTGGGCTCAGTTTTGATGATCTTTCGCCACAATGGATTTAACTGATTATTCCGAAATGAAAAGTATCATACTCCTGGCTGTTTTCGTTCACCTGGGAATAAATATGGATTGAAAGATCTTCTAAGGGATAGAACCGGATAGTATTGATACGTTATTGAAAACATAATTAACGTGATCAAGTCCGGTTCGTTTTTTATCAGTCTGTTAATTACAGCAACAAGAAGAACCTTTAATTTGAGATTCGGGTGAATAGAGTTTCATTAATTCTTGAATATCAGTAGAACAGCATTTACCTTCAGGATTCATTTCTTTACAGTTCCCCATAGTTCATATCGAAGTGTAAACTATCATATCTGTTTTATAAATCCTGTTCTAAACCCTGTTCCAATATTTTATACAATTCTTCCTGTGGGAAAAAACCCACATGCCGATAATATTCATTCCCCTCTTTGTCTAAGAAGATCTGAGTCGGAATTGCTTTTATTTTATATTCAAGGCCATATGGTTCTCCTGCTTCAGTCCATACATCGTGAAAAATAACCTCAACCTGTTCTCCAAAGTCCGTCTCAACCTGCTCCATTACTGGCTGCATCATTTTGCAGGGAATACAATTAACTGAGCCCAATTCAATAAATGTGACATTTGCTATTCTTATATCTTTATCGATGACTGCAGCTTCATTAACCTCTGCCTGTACACTTTTACCGCATGACATAGTTGTAAATAAAAATATGACAATAGAAACTTTAATTATGTATTTCATAATTACCTCCAAAAAGATTTATATAGCTGATACTAATTGATAGATTCCTACAGCAACTACGGCCAATCCGCAAAGTCGTTTAAAAACTGGTACGAGTTTTTCTGTCCGTCTTTTTTGAAGAAACCTGCCTATAGCATCTCCAAACGTACCAGCTGCCACGATAACGGCGGTATGACCCAATGCATAAAAAAGCATGAGGGAAAAACCGAACAAAATAGTATTACCTGATGCAGAGAAAACAAACCCCAGCATGGGAGCCATAAATGCAAAACTGCATGGGCCCAGTGCAATTCCGTAAACAAGACCAAGAAGAAAGGCCCCTAATTTACCCGGGCGATGAGTCTTCGGAACAAATGAAAAAGACAACTTTGATAGTGGAATTATATCCATAAGCCATAATCCACAGAGTATTAAAAAAATTGCAACACCTATTAGAAATCCTGAACCAACATCACCTAAAATCCGACCTGCAGCACTTGTTATCAATCCTATTGCTGCCAACATAATTAACAGGCCTAGTCCGAAAAATGAAGAGAGATAAAAAGCCTTCCGGGTATCCGGTTTTTCTTTATTGTTTATATATGCCACAATTAAGGGCAAAGAACCAAGATGGCAGGGACTCAAGATGACACTGATTCCCCCCCAAATTACTGCCGCAAGGAAGGAATACAGTGACGGTTTAGAGATCTCTTCTATTAAAACAACTAAAAAATCCACTCTATTCAGCCGGCCCCTTTTTCAACACCTTATCTATATACATTTTCTGATTAACATCGGACAATAATTTCTCCAGATTAATCTTTGAATCCACATATTGATAACCGAAACTCGTTTTAATCGGATCAAGTAAATTTCATAGATTTACTCTCCGGTGTTATTACTGTCTTTCTAAGAACCAATAGCGTCCCATTCTATCACAAAACTATTGATTCTTAATCCTTGATCTGAGCAATCCGTCCGATAATGAATCCTCTCTTATCAAAGAGGTACAAATAACCGTACCCATCCGGGAGGAGAATGGTAGATCTATCAGCGATATCAAAAAAAGCAGACTGGGTATCAAACTTCTTGAAAACTATCCACTGGTCTCCGGCCATAGAACCTAAACCAAAAATTCCGTAATACCCTCCGGCTCCATAACTCCACATTTCAATAGAGAGGGGTCCATCATCTGTATCTATCATTTTACGTTCACCCCGACCACCACCGGAATATGGAATATCTTTTTGTATAGCCTGCCAATCTCCGGCCTCTTTATCTATCCAGATAACCCTATCCCAACCACTTATTAATACCATAATATCGGGAGAGTGGGCATCATCATCAGACAGATAGTATTTGGTTCTCTGACCATCATAGAGATCTTCACGAAGGGTCTCGAACCTGGGAAGGTCTTCCAAACTCCAGGATTCTCCACTTTTGCTCACAACTAAGAGCGTGCCGGTATCCCGAAAGTCCCTGGCTGTTTCATTGAAGTAGAGAAGAAGAGTCTCATTTCCCGGTGCCTGTCTACGCCCCTCGGCCATGGGGAAAAAGATTTCTCCTTCCCGTAAAACTTCACTTTCCCACTTTCCCTGGTTCAAGGTATATGAAACCAGACCCTTTTTACCCCCGGAGAGGAGCTGTGGATTGTTGTTATTATCATAACTAATGTGCATGAGTTGAAACAACTCGGAAACATGGTTGTCCACCTCGTAAAGGACTCTCTTGCTATAACGTTCAATGGGTGGGAATTCTTCAATACATCTACTGGAGACTCGAATTACTTTATACTTATTTTCATGTAAATAACTGACTACCGGCCTGTTATCCATATCCAGGCTGATTTGGTGGAAGCCGGGAAAGGTATCGGTGAAAAGAGTATGAGTTTCAAAATTATCTTCACCGTGATAGATCAGAGTCGTAGTGTATTCATAATGATAGAAAGCATCATGTCCCTCTATTTTCATCACCATTTCCTGAACTAAATATAGAGGGAACCCCTTAAAGTCAATAATAGTTTCAATTAAATCAGGAGTATCAATTTCTGCGATATCCTCTTCAACTAAAAAATTCCTATATAGTTCTTCGAGACGAGCTAAGTCTCGATTATTGGTGGTAACACTTGGATTTTCCTGAATTAATTCCTCGAAGGAGTCATTACTTAGTCGATCCCAATTATCCGATATTCCACGGATTTCATCTATGATCCGTGGAGAACCTAGCTCTTCATCCAGGATAGAATTGAGCCGAACAGGGTCTTCCCCCCGGGCCTTAAGGTACTCAATGAAAGCAGAACCATAACGGTAGATCATTTTTAGCTCTAACTCCGCAGCAGGAAAACGAACAGCCTCCACCCCATCTGTTAATTCAGCAGGGAACCTGCGGCCTTGAGGATAGTTGTAGTAACTGGCTTCAAGATCTGCGGGGGCTGGGATGGGTGTTACTCCCCTTAAATTAAACAGCTCGTTATAGTGCTGCAGCTGCCTGTTAAACCCGCGAGCTGAAACAAACGCATAAGGGCTTCCTGATAAAAAGTATCGATACTCACTAAAGACCGTCTGTAATGCAGATTCGTCTCCGTTAAAGCCGAAATATCCCAGATTGTAAGAAAACTCTTCCGTTCTGGCCTTCTCCATTTGTTGACAACTTCGTTTAATTTCAATCTCACTGGACCGGATATTTGCATAGATCTCCGGAAGAGTAGAATCAGTGCCTGATAGATCCATTTCCATCCGCAGAGTCCTAATCCCATAATAGGCTGCGGAGTAATCCCCCGCCTCGATCTGGTCCTCGACCTCGATTAATTTGATCTTTAGAATTCGGGAGTATAAAATAGCCTGATCATTTCTCAATTTGTTCAGAATCTTATCATACAAAACAGGGTTACTCTCTCTTTTAAGTTGAACCTCGTCGTATAAGGATCGAATTGAGGCGTACGCCTGTTCAAGACTGCCTTGACCAGCCAGCTCATTAATCCCTTCCAATTCCCCTTCGTAACCTTGAAGGTCTAATAGTAATATGGCCTGATTTTCCTGAGTCTCCGAATATTCTCGCAAATACCCCATTTCAGAGGCTAAAGCCCCCACAATTCCCTGATCAAACCGTGTCTGAAACCCTTCAAAAACAGCTATTGCTTCTGTATAATCTCCATTCCAGAGATGATACTCCCCCTGGCTTAAGATTTCCCGGAGCATACCATCTACCCGTTTGCTTTCATCCCCTATTTCCGGGGTTACATCGGGCAGTTGGGTTTGGATATCCAACTCCTCGGGAGAGAACCCTTTAATAGCCAGGTCTGGAAAGTTCATTTGTTCCGTAGTGAGGATATCTCTTCCTTCAAGCTTCAGAACGGCGATATCCACGGCGTAATCAAATTCATTCATTGATAGAAAGTCCACACTGACAGAAGACTCCAAAGCTGTAGTGTTATAATTAATCATATTTAAAGTAAGAACATAGCGACTCTCAACCTTTCCAAGGGAGCCGGTTACAACCCGTTCCTGACCGGTCAGAGCGACCTCATAATAGGGGCTGCTGCTCAGTTTAGACGCCAGATATTTTTCCAGGGTTCCTATCTGATCAGTACTTGAGCCGGGGAATGAGTATTCCGCCACAACAGGCCCAATCTCTATGAGAGTTTTAATAATTTCAACCGGTTCCACCGGGGTGGATTGTTTTAACCTGGATTGTGGAGTGACACAACCTGAAATTATTAAAAATATCGAGGCAAGTAAAATAGTAATTTTCTTATTCATTGATGTACGCTCCGCAAAACAGCATGAGATTGCCATAAGATACCTGAATCCTTAAGCAGTATCAATGCTCATATGTTTTTTTCAATAGACAAGCTATAGAATATTATATCTTTCATAAAATCAGCTCACCTTAACCATGACCATCAGAAATAATATTAATTTTTCCTGGTTTATTCGAATTATACACTTTTATCCTTGAAAGCGTATTTTGTTTTACCTATCATTAACAGTGAACATTCATATGTAGCTTGAAGATATTGAACCTATAAAATTTTCAGGAGTTATACATGTAATGATTTTTTCTATCTTTCATACTCATAAAAAAATATTCAGACTGCGATTATCCTATTCATCATTATTTTCAACTTAACCACAAACCCTGCCCATGCCGACGACAGCGTAAATTCACCTTTAACGCTCCGTGTAGGGGCTTACGAAAATAAACCCAAAGTATTCCTGGATGATTCCGGAAAAGTGGTAGGTTTATTTCCGGATATACTAGAAAATATATCCTCAAAAGAAGGATGGCATATCGAATGGATACCAGGGACATGGAGCCAGTGCCTGCAACGACTTGAAAAGGGCGAAATTGATCTAATGGTTGATGTAGCTTTTTCTGAAGAAAGAGCAGAATTATATAACTTCACCAAAGAAACAATGCTGGTCAACTGGGCCGTGATTTATACGGGTGCGACGGTAACAGTGCAATCTCTTATGGACCTGAGCGGGAAAAAAATTGCCGTTATGAAAGGCAGTATACACACCGAAGGAATGGGTGGTATTAAACAACTTATTGAAAAATTCGATATAGACTGCCAATTTATAGAAGTTGACAGCTATAATAAAGTCTTTGATCTTGTATCAAAAAGCGACGCCGATGTCGGAGTCGTCAACCGGGTTTTCGGGTCTCTGTTTTCAGAATCTTTCAATGTTCACGAAACATCAATAATATTTAATCCAAGGCATCTCCGATTTGCCTGTTCGAAAGAATCCGCTATCGGCCCTGCCCTACTCGAAAAACTGGACCAGCATTTAATTAATTTACGGAAAGATCCTGATTCCATTTATCATAAGGCAATTTCAGTTTACCTGTCAGGTTTACCAAGGGAACTTATTTTTTTGGAGGAAAAAGAATATCCAAGTGAAAAAAAGATTTCTTTGACTCCTGCGGAAGATTTATGGATTAGCAATCACCCGAACATTCGTCTCGGAATTGATCCGGAATTTGCACCTTTTGAATATGTTTCTCCAAAAGGTAATTATGAGGGAATCACTTCCGATTATATACAGTTATTGAATGAACGATTGGGTATTAATATGGAGGTCATTCAGAAAGATTCCTGGATAGAAGCTGTGACAAAAGCAAAAACCAAAGAGATAGATGTTTTACCCTGTGTGGGCATCACCCAGGAAAGAACAAATTTCATGATCTTTTCAAAACCATATATCAATTTCTATAGAGTCATAATCTCCCGCACAGACCAACCCTTTTTATCAAACATGAGGGATATTGAAGGGATGAAGGTCGCCGTACAAGCCAACAGCTCTCATGAAGGGTATCTAAAAGATAATACAGGCATTAAACCGATCCTATATCCCAAATTGCAGGACTCACTTTTAGCCGTATCAAACGGTCAGGCCGATGTTTTTATCGGGAACCTGACCTCCTCTACTTTCTGGATCCGAAAGCTCAATCTGACCAATTTAAAAGTAGCAGCATCGGTTTCTGAAGAAACACAAAAGCTTCATTTTGCCGTACGGGATGACTGGCCAGAACTGGTTGGGATACTGAACAAAGGTTTGGCATCTATAAGCCCTGATGAAATTAACCAGATTCAAACAAAGTGGGTCAATATTGAATATACACCCGGTATAAATAGTCGAGATTTCTGGCGCTATGTATATCAAATTTCGGGCGTTATGATCATTTTATTTATCGTGGTCATCTTGTGGAATTATAAATTAAAAAAAGAAATTCAAAAACGAATTGAAATCGAAAACCAATTATCTGTCGCTAATAAAAATCTGAAAACATTGGATCGAATGAAAAGTATGTTTATCGCATCCATGAGTCATGAGTTACGAACGCCCCTTAACTCGATTATTGGTTTTACTGGGATCATTATTCAGGAAATGACCGGTCCATTAAATGATAAGCAAAAAGACCATCTCTCAAGAGTTTACAATTCTGCAAAACATCTTTTGTCGTTAATCTCGGATGTGATTGATATTTCAAAAATTGAGGCCGGCAGAGTCGATATCTTTTCTCAGGAGTTCTTTCTTTCTGAGGTTGTTGATGAAGCATTGATCAATATCCAACCACAGTTAAAAGAAAAAAAGATGATTCTTGAAACATCCATCCCTGAAAAGCTTTTGATGAAAAGTGATAGAAAAAGATTACTTCAATGTATTATTAATTATATGAGCAATGCCGTTAAATACACTGAATCAGGGTAACTACTCAGCACCAACCATGAATGGGTTTCCGGCAAAGACTCTTAAAAGCGCTTCCATTGCATGAACATCGTT
>JAEINK010000120.1 GCA_016342585.1 Spirochaetales bacterium | reverse complement strand
ATGCCGCAATGGTCGGCTAAGTCCGACTCAGCTATAAGCTTGTATTTTAAAGCTTGTGGTTGACTTTTTATAGGAGATCTTCAATGATGAATGAAAGAGAATATATAAGGGATTTGGCAAGTAAACTATTTGATTATGGAAGTATGCAGGAGCAGCAGGAAAAAATAAAACTGATAAAAGCCTGTAATGATCTTAAACCTGTCAGACCAATAGTCTTTGCCCGTCCTGAAAACGGCTGGTCGGATCTTCATGAAAAATGGGGCTCTCATAAGTGTGAGGATAGGAGACTTCGCGTAATAGAAGACAGCCTTTTGAAAGGGATTATACGGGCCGAACATATTCCTGATGATATGCCTGTTCTTCCGGAATATCGGGTACCGCTTCGAATTCTTAATAACGGCTATAATGACTTCGGGGTTCAATTGGAAGTTACAGAGACGGAGCGGGAAAAGGGAGCATACCATATTGAACCTGCCATCAGGAACTGGGAGGATATTAAAAAGCTTCATTTCAGGAAGCTTGGTGTTGACCGGGAAGGCTCCAGAGAGGATATGGAATTTGCACATGCCCTCCTCGGGGATATCCTTGATGTATATACAGTCGGAGTCACGGACTGGCGCTATGGATTAACAAGAGTATTAATTCATATGAGAGGGTTTCAGCAGTTTTTAATGGATATGTATGACTACCCTGAAGAAACTCACAACATAATTCAGTTTCTGGCGGATAATTTTGCAAATGAAATGGACTATTATACGAAAGAAAACCTCATCTCTCCCAATACTCTGGATAACGATTATATCGGGGTAGGCGGACCCTGTGCCACTGATGATCTTCCCGGAAGGGAGCATCAGAGTGATTTTGGTGTTAAGGACTGCGCCGTGTGGGCGGAATCTCAGGAGACTATCGGTGTATCCCCCGCACAATTTGAAGAGTATGTATTTAAATATCAAAAACCTCTTGTTGATCAATTCGGATTATGCGGTTACGGCTGTTGTGAAGGTCTCGAAGGCCGATTTGATATTTTGAAAAAGGGATTGGATAATCTGCGCTGGATCGCTGTTTCTCCCTGGGCAGACGCGGAAAAAATGGCGGAACAGATTGGTCGTGATTATGTATATCTATACAAAGTAAATCCTGCCCTGGTCGTCTCTCCCCAGGCAGACTGGGAGGCCGCGGAAAAACAGGTGCGTAATATCAAGCGGCTGACGGATGGAATGTCGGTCCAGTTTTCATTGAAGGATACAAATACATTTTGCAATGAACCGGAGCGTATAATCCGCTGGGTTGATATGGCTATGAAAATAGCGGCCGAATAAAAGGGATAAATTAGTGATGACAATACCTGAGATACCAATTGATCTGCAATTCTACATCAATCTTGACCATAGCCGGCGAATACCATACAGTAATGGAATCCTGAAAATAGAATATGAGCTCTAAACTGCCCAGGTTTCCGCCTATATTGACCCGGCTGACAGTAGAGCCGGGGAGCCGCATTGTCTCTGATTTTTAATGTCTTTTTAAATAATATATCTCCAATCATGATCCTGGTAATCATGGGAGTTATTCTCGGGAGGAAGTTCCCCCTTGATTTGTTTACCTTGAGTAAACTCAATTTCTACCTTTATCTGCCCGTATTCATCTTCTATCAGGTGTACACGGCCGAAATAAATTCATCCTATCTCCAGGTATGTATCTATGTCCTGGCTCTAATGTTCATCGCCTTTGTTATCTGCAGGCTTATCGAAAAGATTGGCCGGTTCCCCAGAGGAATCGGGAACGCTTTTTTAAACTCCGTACTATTTTATAATACCGGGAATTTTGGTCTCCCTTTAATCACTCTGATCTTTCTGGGAACTCCCTGGATGAATCAGGCTGTGACTACCCACATCATGATCCTTCTTGTTCAGAATACGATGATGACCACCTTCGGATTTTTTAATGCCGACAGCGGTAAAATGCACTGGAGGGAGTCCGTGGGCAGAGTCCTGAAGATGCCCCAGATATACGCGACAATCCTGGCTCTGGTCCTTCAGCTTATGCCGTTCAGGCTGGAACCGCTTTTCTTCTGGCCCGCGGTAGATTATCTGAGAATGGGAATGATTCCTCTAGCCCTGGTTCTTCTTGGAATTCAGCTGGGAAGAACAAAATTCCGGTTGGGAGATCACAGAATCTATCTGGCAGTTGCGGTCAGGCTGACACTGATACCGGCTGTTGCTTATTTTCTCATAAAATTCTTCGGATTCACAGGCGTGACTGCCCAGGCTGCTTTAATTGCATCGGGATGTCCTACGGCGGTTACCACAGTACTTATTGCTCTTGAGAGTGACAATGAACCGGATTTCGCATCCCAGATGGTCCTTACTACCACACTTTTTTCTATTTTATCCCTGGTAGTTTTAATCTCCCTGGCTGAAAAACTTTTCCCGATACTGTAAAATATGAGTACATATGAATAATCAGAAAATAATAGATCGTCTGGACAGGGCAGCCTTCGCGTCCATGTTTATCTACGCGGCGGCGGCAAACACCTTTCCAATCTGTCTTGTGAAAATGTCCGAAGAACTCTCTTTTAACCTCACCCAGGCGGGGCTGATTGGTTTTATAACATCCTTTGAACAGTTTTTTATCCTCATCTTCAGTTGTTTTGCCGCAGCCTGGTTCGGGAAGATAAAAGTACTTAAAACAGCCTTACTTCTGCTGGCAGGAAGTCTTTTCCTATTTTCCTTTTCCTCCAGTTACCTCATGACCGTTATTCTGATGCTGCTTATAGGTTTAGGATACGGCTTTCTTGAAGCCCTCCTCACTCCCCTGGTGGAAGACCTCCACCCGAAAGATTCGGGATCGAAAATGAATTTACTCCACGCGTCCTGGCCGGTCGGGGTCTGTTTATCGGTCCTCCTTATCGGTGAACTTCTCTCCCGGGGAGTTTCCTGGCGTTATATTTTTACCGGTCTTGCCGTCGCTGTACTTATCATATTTTTCTTCTATCCTTCATCCCGAAAGATTTCACTCCCTCGATCCAGGACCGATTTTTCCCATATGGGGGAAATCCTCTCCCAGCCCCGGTTCTGGGCCCTGGGCGCGGCTCTCTTTTTTGCGGGAGCATCGGAGATAGCATTTGCCTTCTGGTCAGCCAGCTATATTCAGATTAACTACGGTGCACTTCCCAGAGCCGGAGGTCTCGGCGCCGCGGTGTTTGCCCTGGGGATGATTGCAGGCAGAATAATTAGTGCCCGGATTATCCCTAAGATTGGGATGAAAAAGCTTATCTTTCTTTCTGCGATTGTCGGTTTTCTGGCCAGCTTAACCTTCTTTCTTATAGACAGCCTCGTTCTTCTTTATATATTCCTTTTCATTACTGATACCCTGAAGAAATATGCATTGAATGATTATCCAAAATACCTGGATTATTCCCATAAAACCTGAAAGATAGCCTTTTTAACTTTATAGAATTGAATTTAGCGCCTGATGAATAAAACTTACACACGCACACGGGGAGAAATT
>JAEINK010000119.1 GCA_016342585.1 Spirochaetales bacterium | reverse complement strand
CGATCTTTCATAGAAACAGTCTACAAGAAATTTCCCTTTATGTCTAGTTTTTTATACGTCGTCCTGAGTAGTTACCTGTCCGAAACGAAAAGCGGAAAGATTCTCCTTGCCGAAGATAATCTGGAAGTACGGACCCTATGTGAGACAATTCTTAATTCAGCTGGTTATAAAGTGACAGCGGCCTCTTCAGGAGATCAAGCCCTGGAATTAATAGAATCGGGAAAATATAATTTTGAGTTACTCCTGACAGATATAATCATGCCCGGGATTAATGGAAAAGAGCTCCATGAAAAGGCATTGGAGTTTATACCCGAACTGAAAGTTCTGTTTATGTCCGGTTATACGGATAATGTCATTGATATCCATTTCAATTTTAAGAAGGGACGGAATTTTATCCAGAAACCCTTTTCTAACAGGGACCTACTGAAAAAAATTAAAGACATTATGTAAAGAGGAAATCAGATTTTAGCCAGCCCAGACCTTTCATCAGAAACATTTCTGTTCTCCCTGAGGAGTTCTGCCTTCATCACAGAATTCATTTGAAATCCTGACACAACATAAAATCTACATCAGAGGTGATTCATCAAGCAGAGATCTGACGGCATTTGCCAGCTCTTTTTTTTCAACAGGTTTCTGAAGAACCATATCAATGCCAAATTCATGCTTATTCTCCCTGTTAATCTGTTCACTGAATCCCGTGCATATTACGACAGGCAAGTCCGGTTTTTTAGCTCGTATTTTTTCTGCCAGCTGTATCCCCGTATAATCCGGCATTGTCATATCCGTAATAAGCAGATCAAAACTTTCGGGAGATGTGTTGAAGGCTTCAATCGCTTTATTCGCCCCAACCACGGAAACAACATCATAGCCAAGCCGTTCAAGGATCATTTTCTCCATCTCTACGATATACTCCTCATCATCAACCACCAGAATTCTTTCATGGCCACCAGTTGCTGTAAGTTGAATTTCATTGGGCCCCTCAGCTTCGACAGAGCCTGCAACTGGCAGAAAAATATGGAATTCAGTTCCTTTGCCCTGTTGACTGAATAGGGAAATACTCCCCCCGTGATTCTTTATAATCCCCTGAACCACAGCAAGTCCCAGACCAGTACCTTTCCCTCTCACCTTGGTCGTATAATACGGATCAAAGATCTTTTCCATGTCTTCTTTCTTTATGCCCACACCTTTATCAGCAACTTTTAACAGGGTGTAATGACCGGGAGAAGCCTCATCACTTCCCTGAAAATTATAAGGAATCTCAACCTCGGAAAGAGAGAGATAAATCTTGCCTTGAGCGTCTCCTGCAGCATGATAGGCATTTGTTACAAGATTGATTATCACCTGATTAATCTGAACAGGATTAGCGAGAACAGGCGGGCAGGTTTCTTCTATATCTACAGAAATTTCAATACTCTTGGGAATGGAAGAGGATAAGAGGACCATGGTTTCCCTTATAATATCCTGAAGTTTAACCGTTTTCAGCTCCTCATCATTATGTCTGCTGAAGGAAAGAATCTGCTTAATAAGCTCCTTCGAACGTTCTGCTGCGACAAGAATTTGCTCAACCATTTTTGCCTGTTCACTTCCGGACGGAATATCTTCCTTGAGAAGTTCGGCATAACCCATGAGAGGAAAAAGGAGGTTATTAAAATCATGAGCAATTCCTCCGGCAAGAGTTCCAACAGCCTCCATCTTCTGAGACTGCTGGAGCTGCCGCTGAAGCCGCTCCTTCTCTATTTCAGCTTTATTCCTCTCGGTTATATCCCGAATAAAGACATAAAAGACATTCGGGCGACCTTCACTATAGGTTGTATTACATTCCACATCCAGTATTGTTCCATCTTTATGACGGTGTTTTGTTTCAAAACGATCTCGCTCAATCCTTTCGATCCGGGTTAGTCGGTTTTTAGTATCTTCCGGACTCTCAGAGGCTTCCACATCCATTATAGACATGGATAGAAGCTCATTTTTGGTATAACCGATCATCCGGCAGTACGCTTCGTTTACCTCGAGAAATTTACCGGTAGTATCGACGATCCAAAACCCATCGAAGGAGCTCTCAATCGTTTTTCGGTACCTTTTTTCCTCTCTAAGCCGCTCATCCATCTCGACTTTCAGTTTCCGGCTCTCTTCCTTCAAGGCTTCAAAGGCAGAAAATAGTTTTCCTGAGGCATTAATTTCATTCAAGAGAGAGAGGCTGAGGTATTTAATGATAATCTTAAGCTCACCTTGAATATCCTCAGCATATTCGAAAAAGACACCTTCCATCTTAACAGCCCCAAAAATCTGCTCAGCCACCCGTAAGGGGTAAAGCCAGGATTTAAGAGGGGTTCCCTCTGCACCGAATATACACTCATCGGAATTTTCTTTTCCCTCAAATTCAAGGAATTTACCTTTTTTAAGTACCGCAAGAACTTCCCAATCAACAACCCCGGGAATCTCCTGAGGGTCTGAATATATATCACAGGAGTACCAGCTTTTCTCGGTTTTGTAATAAAGGATCACATTGGAACCGCCCAGGGCATTCATGATCGTAAAAACAGCCTGTCTGGCAGTCTCTTCAAGCCCTTGTTTCTGGGCTATATTCGTTAATATTTCGGAGGCCATCTGATAATGGGATTTTTCCCTGGCCAGGATCTGCAGGCGCTGGGTCAACTTGAGAACTTCTGCCTCAAGAATATCGATTTTATTTTCCATCTTTATTCCTCGATTCTTTTATCATATTCTCAAGTATTAATTCCAGGTGTGAAAGGTCAGCATCATGCCATCGAAGGGGAAGATTAGCATACAGGCTTATCCTTTCTGCATGCCGGGTAAAATCCTTTGAACAGGGCGTCCGTATACATAAAAGAAATTTATGTTCATTCCCCAGAATTTCTCTTATTATTTCGGGGTTACTACCAAATGCTTTAGCCATAACCTCCTCCCACTTTTCAGCCCAGTCTTCCAATAAAAAAAAGGCCCCTTGAAAAAGATAATCATCAAATATTTCTCTTCCAAGAAGGAGTTCCACACAATTCTGGCCTTTACTGCGATGTGCATTTCCATCTTCCACAATACGGTCCATCAAAGGATGACAGGCGCCATAAACAACGGTCTTTGGTCCCTCTCCCAGTTTTTCGAAGGAAGAGGTCAGGGCAACCTCTAGTTTCTTGAAATCCACATGGAGTGATGAATGCAAAAAATGGGGATCAACATTCCAGGAGTTTTTCTTTATAAGAAACCTTATCTCTTCTGCCAGAATTCCGCAGCCCACGAGGGGGAGCATCTCTGGAAGGTTAATATTTTCCATATTTCAATGCCGCCTTAATCATGGATGCAATATTGTTCTCCGGAATAAGATAAGGCATGACCAGGGTCCCGAAAACAAAACCGCCGCCCGGTGCGCCGACGGCCATTATTCGCTTTACTTCCTTTTCTATCTCTTCTTCGGAAGTGTTTATAAGCTTAATATCATTAATTAACGATTTCCCATCTTTCAACACTATATAAACCTACATTTTTTGTCTTTTTTGTACTCCACACCCATCCT
>JAEINK010000039.1 GCA_016342585.1 Spirochaetales bacterium | reverse complement strand
TGCGTTTTCCTATTTTATGCTCATAAAAGCGGTTATCAGGGCAATCGGCAACAAAATCCTTGATATCCTGATACATTATCAGTCGGACGGCATTTTCGAGGACTCTCTGAACATTGCTGCCATGATTGCTATGAGCTTTTCCGTTTCTCAAGAGCGTGTCTACAATAAATCGGCCCCAGTAAAGATGCAGAGGCTGAAAACCTTTGACTTTCTTGTAAGTGGGAGCAACTTCCTCTCTCTTGCGTGCATCGTCATTATTCATGACCATAGTATCAAGGCCAAGAATAATCTTTTCCGGTTTTTCTTTCTTAAGCTGCCAGATAAAAAGCATATGCAGTATTTTCCGTAACTGCAATGCCTGGGAAAGCCTGAAAGCTCCAAAGAATATTTTGACAGAGTGAGAAGACAGCATTCTTCTTTCAGGGACTTCGATAACACCAGCATATCCCGGATCATTTTTCAGATGATCAAAATGCGTCAGATGAAAGTTATCTCCATTTATAAAGAAACAAAGAACCTGATGAAAAACAGATGAAAGAGGATTACCTTTCGAACTTTTGCGCAGGTTTGTAAATCTTTGTTCGAGTATCTTTACAATTTCCGTATCTCGAATATAACGGGATAAAAAACATAATCCTGCCCTGCCGGTAAGATTTTCATCAGTTATTTCAATTCTGGAAATTCGGGTCTTGATTGATGATGCACTTCCATTCATAATGAGTTCACCTCCTGGGTGATTTTGTTGTTTCGCTAACTCATTATCTCACATGGAGGTATTTTATTATATTGGTAAAAACCGCTCAGTTTAGGTTTTAGTAAGAGTTCACTACTCCTTTTTTTCGAGTTCATCGATGTAGGTGCCATACTGTTTATCTACCTTGGCAATATGGTCTAAAAGCCAGTTTACTATCTTATCCTGAATTTCAATGAGGAGGGTCGCGTCGAATTCACCCTTTCTCAATTGCTCTTCTATCAGCCTGAATTCATTTTCGTATATAGCATGGAGCTTTTTATGCTCTTTGAGTTTGGGGTAATGATACGATTCCAGCATCTTCTCCTCATCTCTGAAGTGATAATCAATATACTCGTTTATGAATTTAACCGTATCGGTAATATTGTATTCCGATGTTTTGTCAAGGAGGGCCGAGAGAAGGTGGTTGATTCTATTGAATAACTCCTTATGCTCCTCATCCATCTTGTTGATCCCTACGGAAAGCAGGTCAGACCAGTCTATTCCGATGGCTATCTCATCTGGTTTTATGTTCTCAATTTCGCCTCCCAGAGTTTTAGCTAATTCGCTGGTCAGAAGGGTGTTATTATATTTGTTCTGATTTCCGAAGGCAGCAACCTGAAGGGAGGAGGTACTCAGGTTATCAGTCATCTCTGAAACTCTTTCAATACTTTCCAGAGTTTCACCGGAGACCTCCTTGATCTTAATAATAGAGGAGAGTGTCTCGTTCGATCCCTCCTGCATCTCTTCCGAAGCCCTCTTTACGATTTCACTGGCCGATAAAAGTGTGTTCATGGAACCCAGGATATCATTGCTTGCTTCTGAGAGTTCACTCATAGAGAGGGACACCTCTTTAAGAGCTTCTGAAAAAATATTGACTTCATTGTTGATAACATCGAGGGCCTTTTCGCTCTCTGCACCCGCTTCGTTGGCCTGGTTGATTTGATCCGTTGTGGAATTCAGGGATTGGGCTATCATGCCGGCATTGGAGCCTGTATCTTCTGCCAGTTTGCGTATCTCATCGGCAACAACGGCAAACCCTTTTCCCGCATCCCCGGCATGGGCGGCTTCAATGGAAGCATTCATGGCAAGGAGGTTTGTCTGACTGGAAATGTTATTGATGATATCGATCATCCCCATCATATTATCCGCATTTTTCTGTATTTCCTGGATAATCGTATTGGTAAGTTCTACCTTTTCTCCGCCATTTTTGATCAGGTTAACCAAGCCTTCCATCGTAGAGAGTCTTGTTTCGGTTATTTTGGCCACATTACTGACCGATGCCATGATCTCCTCGGTTGCACTGCTGGTCTGCTCAATGGCAGAAAACTGCTGTTGAACCTGCTGAGCCAGGCTGTTTATGGACTGCATTATTTCTTCAATTGAGGCAGAGGCATGGAAAAGGGATTTATCTAGCTCTTTACTCCCCGCTCTGATTTCGTTCAGATTTTTAACGATGTTGGAAACAGACTTTGCACTGTCTTTTGAAGCTATCGAGAGATGGCTGCCTAAACTGTCATTCTTAACCACCAGTTCGGAAATGTTCAGTAGGATGCCTTTGAGATTTCCCAGGAAATCGTTCAGCCATGTGGTTAGTTCATTCATTTCATCGCTGGAGGTTTGTTCAAGCTGAGATGACACATTTCCTTCGGATTCAGCCAGGGTTTTCAATTTTCCCGACATGTTTTTTAAGGGGATATGGATTTTATTCGTTAAGAGAATACCGGTTATTCCCATCGAAAATATGACCGCCACGCCTGCCCCTAAAATTATGAGGTCTAATTTCCCCAGAATCTTAAGGGTTACCGCCATGAAGAGCAAAACGAAAATAGCGTTAACTATAACAGAAATCAATAGCCTGGTTTTTATGGAAAATTTCATTAATTACCTCACTTAACAATAGTATTATTGAATATCAGGTAATTTTCAATCTTTTTTTGATTATTAAAATTTCGTAGAACCGGGGTATGGAAAGGGCATCAGAGAATGGACGCTGATGCCCTGATTGTGTTATGAGAAAAAACTCCTAAATGCAGGTTTTAACTTTCGGTACGCTTGAAATAGGCTTTGCCTGTTGTACAAATTCCAGAGTTTTCTGTTGGGCAACAGCTGTCGGACATATGGTTCCCGGACCGTTGATACAGCCGCCTTCACAGGCCATCACTTCCATGAAATTCCCCGGGGCTTTTCCTTTGGCATAAGCCTTGAGAAGCTTGATCTGCTTTTTATCCAGGCCATTGATACAAACGGGCTTAATATCCAGGTTGCTCTTAATATTCTGCATTACCGCGGTGGCTACTCCTTTAGAGACGCCAAAACCCCGTCCTTCACGATGAGCCCGGGGGCCTTTGGCGGAATTAGCCTGCTTATTTTCCTCAATTTGAGTTGTATCCACTCCTGCGGCGAGAAAAATAGCCCCCAGCTCCTCAAAGGTAAGTACGTAATCTATCATCCCGGATTTGGCAGCTTCCACTTTTTTGGCTGTACATGGCCCAATAAATACGGTCAGCGTCTCCGGGTACTCCTCTTTCGCCAACTCGGCGGTCAGCATCATCGGGGATGGTGTTGCTGATAGAAGCCCGGCCATATCCGGGACATGTTTTTTGACTGTCTCCACAAAGGCGGGACAACAGGAGGTCGTCATCAGGGGGGCACCCTCCCCAATACGTTCAGTAAGTTCACGCCCCTCTAAAACTGTGGTTTTATCGGCCCCTGAGGCCACCTCGTACACGGATGAAAAGCCTGCCAGTACAATTCCCCTGTTAATCTGCTCCAGGCTCCCGGGGAACTGTCCTGCCACTGAGGGGGCATACAGGGCTGTAATGTGTTTGTTATTTTTTATCTGCAGGAGGACATCCGCCAGGTGTGATATATCTGCCACAGCCCCGAAGGGACAGGCCGTCATACATTTTCCGCAGGAGATGCATATTTCAAAATTTATACCTTCCCTCCCATTCTCATTCTTAGTAATGGCGGCCACGGGGCAGGCGTCTTCGCAGGGGACTGGTAGTTTGAGTATGGCTCCGTAGGGGCACTCTTTCGCACATTTTCCACACTGTATACACCTTTCCTTGTCTATGACGGATCTTCCTCCAATAATAGATACCGCATTAACGGGACAGCTTGTTTCGCAGGGCCTGGCCACACATCCCCGGCAGATATCTGAAATGTGATATCCTCCCCCCGGACAGGAGCTGCAGGCTTCACTTATGACAGTCAGTGTCTCTCCCTCTGGTCTCTTCCCGGTCTTCACCCTGGATTTAGCCATGGCCAGATATTCGGAAGGGGGTGTTAACTCATCCACTTCTTTTTCGGCGGCCATCCCCAAACCTGCCATAAGTCTGTATTTCAGAACAGCCCTATCCCTGTATTTACAGCAGCGGTAGGTCTTTTTCATCTCTTCGGCCATCCTGATCGGAAGCCGGTCCAGCTCCCGATCCTCTTTCCCCAAAAGGATGTGTTCGGCCATGTGGGTGAGCATTATTCTTTTTAAATTCGATGTGTTTCGTGAACTTTTCACAGGCTGCTCTCTTTAGGGGTTGGGGCAAATTTTTCGATTGAAGAGGTTGCCTCTATGATTTTCTTTACAGCCTCTTCCAGGGAGAGTCCGGTGTAGAGCTCTTCTCCTATTTTCAGGCATGGTGTTTTCTCCATCCCCCCCTCCTCCTGGCAGAAACCCATACAGGGAGAACCGGATATCTCAACCCTCTCCCTGAGAGCTTCCGGGATTGAGAGGTTAAGCAGGAGGTAATTGCTGCCCCCGAGGATGTAGCAGGTGGTTCCCGTACAAATAGTGACCTTGATTTTATTCTGATCCATTATTTTCTCCTGTCAAATATCAGATATAGCTGATATGTACCTCTTTAAGGTGTTTTGTTTTAATAGCTTCAGCGATTTTCTTGATGATGTTTCTTCTTATTTCAAGCTCTACAGGCATATTGGGATCCTGATGCGCATCATTTATTCTGGTTCCTATGATGAATTCAATGATATCCGAATCGATCATGGCCGCGAGGATCCTTTCCGCCGGATCCCCTTCTGGTTGAATCTCCCTGCCACTGTCTTTGATGTATTCTGACACCCTGCCCAGTGTTATGATCCCCTCTGTTACCAGGAATATACCCTCCATCCCGGAGACGGGAGGGATATCCGGATAGAGGCTGGTTAAATCCACATGTATGGGTCTGTCCAATTCACGGGAAACAATATTGGCCGTAGTCCCTCCACTGATAATGGTTCTACCCTGGAAATCCCGAATTGTCTCTGCCAGAACAGGATCCCTCTCTGCGTTGTAGGGGGGGCCCGATACAATGAGCAGGCGCCTGGGTTTTCTGAAATAGACAGCCCCGCAGGTTATATCATCCATGGCTTTGTAGACATCATTTTTTAGGCTCTCCCGGACGATCTTCCTGGATAGTTTATCCGATGAGATTTCCGGTTCTTTCCTGAGTATCTTGCATATAAAATCCCGTACATTTTCCTCTCCCCAGCCCAGGGGCCAGGGAGCTGTTCCCAGTCCCGATTGTGTAACGCCGTCGGAGAAGAAGATTAGCCTGTCACCCGGCTGTGCCCGAAATTTACAGGAGCGTATCTCATTTCGGTTTACGGTTTCAGGTTTGAAGCAAATTGTCTGTTCATCCGGTATGGATGCTTCATTATTCCTGATGAGGATGAAGTGGGGATTATCGTATTCAAGGATCTGAACATCCCCCTGTTCATCGATGTCCACAATTGTGAAGGTGGCATAACTAATCTGCCGGATACTGCAGATTGGGAGGGTCCTGGATATGAGTTCCGCCGTTTTTAAGACGGAAAGATCTTTTTCTACGGAGCGAAGAGCCATGGTTGCGGTCAGGGATGATAGAACATTTGCCCGAATTCCGCTTCCCAGGCCGTCCGAAAGGACGGATATGATCCTCTGTCTTCCTTCGACTTTTCTCGACAGGAAGGCGTCTCCCGGGGCGGATTCCCCATTTTTCTTTATCTGATAACTCCCCACATCGAAGAAGGTGCTCTCCATTTTATTCCTGTGCTCCAAAAGATTCGACGATCGTGTTGAGCATTACTTCGCTCTCGGCTGCGTTTTCTCCCAGGAGGAAGGCTATTTGCTGGATGGACTCTACATTTTTTTCCATGACGGCCCTGGCCTGGCGGATGATCCTCTCCTTTTGAACTCGCGGAGAGGTTACATCCTGAAAAATTCCACCAACAGCTTGATTTTTCTCTATAGAAAAAATTGAACCATCCAGAATTTTCTCTTCCGTCCTGAAGGTCTGGTTTACCATATTCCCCTCCGAGTTAAGAACACCCCGGAAGACGGCGGAGAAGGGGATTATTTTATCGAGCATTACGTCCTTCAGGCCCGGGCGCATATTGTATGCCTCTTCTGTGTCGGGTCCCAGAAGTTTCGCAAATGCCCTGTTGCACTCAATAATCTTCAGATCATGATCGACAATGACAACCCCGGAGGGCATAGCCTTGATGAGGGCATTGGCCTTCTTTTCCGAAAGTTTTTTCAAGTAGCTTACACACATATCCCTTTCGGCCCTGTTTTCCAGGAAGGCAACAGCATAGTCCCTGCAGGTCATATAACCACAGGCGCCGCAATTTTTTTCGTCACTGCTGTCGAATTTTCCTATTCGCCTTAAGGCACCCCTTATCTCTTCCTCCCGGAAGGCCGGGCTGGGTACCGGATTAAGTTTTCGGTTCCATCCGATATCGTCACATTGAAGAGTCTTGTCGGTGGAGGAATCTACCCTGTTCTCCGCATAGTCGGAAACTATACATTGTTTAACTGCTGTTCCCGTATCCTTATTGGCTGCGGGACCGTTTACACAGCCGCCCTCACAGGCCAGTAACTCTATGAACAGGGGCCCCTCGGTTCTTATATCCTTTAAACCTTTCAGGACGCCTGCCATTGAATGAATTCCCGAGAAATTCAGCATCCTGGTGTCCTGCCCCCCGGTAATATTTTCCTGGATAGATTGGAGCATCCCCCCGGCGAAGGGGTAGAGGGCTCCCGATTTTGAGGAGGTCGGGATAAATTGATCTGTTTCGCTGATTTCAAGTTCGGCCGGAGATATGTGTTCCTCCACCATCCACTGTTTCAGGTCATCAAAAGAGATAGCCAGATTCAGCAGGTCCGGTCGGAGATCCGCTTCTCGTTTCTTGGAAATACAGGGGCCGGCAAATATGATTTTTATATCCGCACCATAGATATTCTTCAGGAGTTTACAGTGGGTCTGGAGGGGTGACAGGGTTTCACTTAGACAGCTGTTAAACTTCGGCTGGTATTTCTTCACATATTCGACAATGGTCGGACAGGCTGAAGAGATATGGATCGAGTGGCCTTCCGAAGCCAGCATGTTCACCGTATGCCTTGTTACCTCCTGGGCACCAAGGGCCGTCTCTGAACTACCGTAGAAACCAAGTTTTCTGGCAGCCTTCACGATATGAGCCTCGCTGAATCCCTGGAACTCGCTTATAAAAGAGGGCGCTATGGAGAGAAATACCCTCTCCCCGGTGGCAATGAGCCTTTTTGCCCTTGAGAGATCGTTCCTGATTTTCTTTGCTCCTACAGGGCAGACACGGACACAGTTCCCGCAGAGGATACAATCCTCCGTAAGGATTTTTGCATGGCCGTCCTGAACTTCGATGGCCTTTACCGGGCAGTGACGTATGCATTTATAACAGTCCTGGCACTCGGTTTCTTCAGTATAAATCGGGTTGATCATCCTATTTTTCCTTTTCGCAGAAAGCGGCGAGTAGATCGGGTAAATCGGACTGCTGAACATTGGTATGCATTTGATCGTCCAGAAAGATAACCGGCCCTTTTCGGCACATCTCCTTACAAAGGGAGCCTGAAAGGTGAACCTTTATAGGAAGGCGGTTTTCTTTCAGGTAGTTCTGGATAATCTTAAGATTTGTCTTGTTTCCGCGTGAAAAGCATGAACTTCCCATACAGATAGTTATGGTTTTGTTGTCAGGTTCCATGTTCCCTCCTGTCGAGGAGCATACTCACATATTGAAAAAATTATGTCAATAAAAAAATATCGATAAAAATATGCTTAAATGTATTGACAGAATTTTAAATAGATATTAGTTTATCGATAAACAATGATTCATTAAGGAGATTCAAATGGCAAAAGATGAAAAAGCCGTTCTTAATTCAAAAGAGGCGTTGGATGAGATTATCCGGAAAGCAAAAAAGGCTCAGAAGATCTTTGCTTCATACTCACAGGAACAGGTAGATGAGATTTTCAGACAGGCGGCTATTGCGGCAAACGATGCCAGGATTGTATTGGCAAAGATGGCTGTCGAAGAGACGGGTATGGGTGTTGTGGAGGATAAGGTTATAAAAAACCATTTTGCCTCAGAGTTCATTTTCAATAAATATAAGGATACAAAGACCTGCGGGATCCTGGAAGATGACGCCACCTATGGTGTAAAAAAGATAGCCGAACCCATTGGTCTGCTTTGCGGGATCATCCCGACTACTAATCCTACTTCAACAGCAATTTTCAAGGCACTCATTGCTTTGAAAACCAGGAATGCCATCATTTTTTCACCCCACCCCCGGGCGGCAAAATGTACGGTCAAGGCTGCCGAGATAATCCTTAATGCTGCTGTGAAGGCAGGAGCCCCCAAAGACATTATCGGTTGGATTTCCGAACCTTCGCTGCCCCTCTCTCAGTACCTCCTTGCTCACGAAGAGATTAATATGATCCTGGCTACTGGAGGCCCCGGTATGGTCAAAGCTGCCTACTCCTCAGGAAAACCTGCTGTTGGTGTCGGTGCCGGAAATACACCAGCACTTATGGATGAGACGGCGGATATTCAGATGGCCGTAAGTTCGGTTCTCATGAGTAAGACTTTTGATAATGGTGTAATTTGTGCCTCCGAACAATCGGTAATTGTGCATAAGGGTATATATAAAGATGTGAAGAGGGAGTTCCTCAAAAGGGGCGCTGTTATTTTAACCCCCGAGCAGAACAAAAAAGTTGGCGCTTTGATCATCGACCCCGACAGGGGAACGATTAATCCCAAAATTGTAGGCCAGAAGGCTGTGGATATCGCAAAGATGGCCGGATTTGAAATTGACCCCGATGCAAAGGTTTTGATAGCCGAAGTTGCAAAGACAACGGTGGATGAACCCTTTGCCCATGAGAAACTCAGTCCCTGTCTTGCCATGTATCAATGTGATGAATTTGAAGATGGTGTCCAGATGGCCCGGGAACTGGTTGAACTCGGTGGTATAGGTCATACATCCGTCCTTTATACAAATTCGAAAAATGATGATCGAATCAAACGATATGGCGATGTAATAAAGACGGGAAGGATCCTGGTGAATATGCCCTCTTCCCAGGGGGCTATCGGGGATTTATATAATTTCAGACTGGAACCCTCACTTACCCTGGGTTGCGGCTCCTGGGGAGGGAATTCCGTGAGTGAAAACGTTGGTGTCAAACACCTTATGAATGTTAAAACCGTGGCTGAAAGGAGGGAGAATATGCTCTGGTTCAGGATTCCTCCCAAGGTTTACCACAAGTATGGTTGTCTTCCTATCGCCCTCAAGGAGCTTCAGGGAAAGAAGCGTGCTTTCATTGTTACCGACACCTTCCTCTTTGAAAACGGTATTGTGGAGCGTATTACCGATGTCCTGAAACCCATGGGGATCGAATCAGAGTGTTTTCATCAGGTAAAACCGGACCCCACATTAAGTACCATCAATCAGGGCCTTGAAACTATGAATGCGTTCAAACCGGATGTAATCATCGGACTGGGTGGTGGTTCGCCTATGGATGCCGCCAAGATCATGTGGCTCCTCTATGAACACCCGGAGGTTAAGTTTGAAGGGCTTGCCATGCGGTTTATGGATATTGAGAAGAAGATCTATGCCTTCCCGGATATGGGTAAAAAAGCCGAACTGGTGGCCATCCCCACTACCTCCGGTACGGGGAGTGAGGTAACACCTTTTTCCGTTGTGACCGACGATGAGACTGGGTTCAAATACCCGATTGCCGATTATGCCTTAACCCCCAATATGGCCATTGTTGACCCGGAACTGGTCATGACCATGCCCCGGGGATTGACGGCCGCATCGGGTATTGATGCGGTTACCCACTCTTTGGAGGCCTTTGTCTCCATCATGGCTTCGGATTATACAAATGGTATAGCCCTTGAATCCTTGAGGATCCTCTTTAAATACCTGCCCGAATCCTATATCAATGGCGATACAGACAGAAAGGCAAAGGAGAAGGTTCATAACGCCTCCTGTATGGCCGGCATGGCTTTCGCCAATGCTTTTCTCGGGGTCTGTCACTCCATGGCTCATAAGTTAGGGGCTGCTTTTCATATCCCCCATGGTGTGGCCAATGCCCTTATGATTAATGAGGTAATCCGGTTTAATGCCACGGACAACCCCATTAAGCAGGCGGCCTTCTCCCAGTATGAGTATCCGGTGATTATCTCCCGTTATGCCCGGATTGCTGATTACCTGGGATTGGGTGGTAAAACAGAAATGGACAAAGTGAACAGGCTGACTGCCAAAATTGACGAGCTTAAGAGGACCCTGAACATCCCTTCTTCAATCAAAGATTTCGGAATCGATGAGACGGAGTTCCTTGGAATGGTGGATGTCCTTTCCGAACGTGCCTTCGATGATCAGTGTACCGGGGCAAATCCCCGTTATCCACTCATCAAGGAGATCAAACAGATGTACCTGAACGCCTATTACGGCGAGGTAAAGTAAAACAGCTGAACCTGGAATGCCGGAATATTTTCCCGCCCTTTGCCGTTTCGGAGAGGGCGGGTTTTTCATTTTACCCTTGATCGCAAGGGGAACAGTCGGAATTTTCCAGCTCAATTTCGATGGTAGAATGGTTTATACCATGGGATGCTAACTTTTCCTTCACAGTTCGAATTATGGCCATTTCATCCGTGGTTGATAGTTCATCTTTTATAACGGCATGACAGGAAAAAATATGATTTGAGCCATCCAGAGACCAGAGGTGTACATCATGTATTTCTGTGATGTCATCGAGCGCTTCTATCAATTTTTTGATCTCCTTTATCTCAATATCATCCGGCTTGTACTGAAGGAAGATCCTTCCTATTTTTATAAAGGTCGGGACAATTCTTGATAGAACGAAGATCGAGATAGCGATGGAGAGTATGGGATCCAGGATGGGGAGATCTATGAAGATCAGGATTATGGAGACAATCATGATGGAGACCCAACCGAGGACATCCTCCAGCATATGCATGAAGACTACCTTGGAATTAAGACTCCCATCCTTACGAAGGCGTAAAACAGCAAGCCCGTTAAAGAAGATCCCCGCAAAGGAGATGATCAGCATTCCCGGAGCATTAACCTCCTCTACACTGACAATCCTGTTAAAGGCATTGTATAGGATGAAAGTGCTTCCTACAATCAATACCACCGAACTGAAGAAGGCGCCCAGAAGTGAGTACCTCTTATACCCATACGTCAGGAAGGAATTCCCTTTCTTTTTACTCAATTTCTCCATAAGCAGGGAGAAGAGGAGGGTAACGCTGTCTCCCAGATCATGAACTGCATCAGAGAGGATAGCTACGGAATTTGTATAGAGTCCACCGATTATCTCTATGATGGTGAAGGCAAAATTCAGCCAGAAGGCTATCTTAATATTCTCTGAGGCACCATGGCTGTGACCGATGCCGTTATGGTCATGATCGTGATTATGCCAATGATTTTCATCTTCATCATGACAATAATTCTGATGGTCGTCGTGATTAACATTCACTGTGTAAACCTCCCTTCACAAATAATAGTAAAATTTTATTGCTGCGGTAAGTTTTATCTGGATTTTAAATTCCACCATCTCTATTGCAGTCACATATAAAACAACTATCTTTGGGGCTCTTCGTAAATATTACATATTTACTAATATATTTGACATTCTTTGTTTTGTATATTAAAGTTCTCGCATGCAGAAATCAACTACACAGAAAATAATCAGATACACTATACTTGTATCCATTTTACTATTAACCGTGATATTAGGAAGGCTTCACTCCTATATCAAGCTGTTTCCCGCTATTGATGCCTTTTGTCCCTTCGGTGGACTTGAGTCTTTGTTTACGGTGATCCGGTATGATGCCTTTTTAAAGAGGATTGCCCTGAGCAGTATGATCCTTTTTGGTGCTGTTGTTTTAACAGCCCTCCTTTTTCGCAGGTCCTTCTGCGGGAATATCTGTCCTTTGGGATTTTTGCAGGAGATATCAGCCAGGATTGGTATGAAGATCCTGGGTAAGAGATTTTATCTCCCCTCACGACTGGACAGGATTATGAGGTTTATAAAATTCCTGGTGTTAGTGGTTGTTCTGGGAGGGACCTGGTTAACCTTATCTCTTATTTTCAGGCCCATGGATCCCTGGGCCGCGTTTCATCATATAGGTTCAGAAGAACTCTTCAGCAGCTACTTCATCGGGTTTATAATCCTGATCGCCAGTCTCATCGGGTCCTTCTTTCTTGACAGGGTTTTCTGTAAATATGTTTGTCCCATGGGGGCTTTCCTTGCTCCGGTTTCTAAAATCGGGCTCTACTCCATAAAGAATGATCGGGAGAAGTGTACTTCCTGTGGTAAATGTGATTCTGTCTGTTCCATGAATGTAAGTATCTCCGATTCCGAGGTGATTAAATCAGGTGAATGTATAAGCTGTATGGAGTGTTTCGCTGTCTGTCCGGAAGCCGCTTTATCGGTTACCCCTTTAAAGAGTAGAGACCGAAAATTAAAACCTTCACTGCTGATCTTTTTCACGCTCCTTATTTTTGTTGTGGTTATCGGCATCACAACTGTCACGAAACAATTTGTGTGGAAGGCCCCGACAGGACTGCCCCCTCGAACTGAAAGGTTGTTATGGGGACCCCAGAGATTGAAGGGGGACAATACATTTGAGGATGTTGTCACGATCTTTCGAATAAATCCGGCTTTTATCATGCAGGAATGGGAGATCAGCGAGGAAGATTTCACACTCCCCCTTTCGGAGCTCCAGAAGGATCCTGATTCTGTTCAAGAGTTTATAGAAGAGCTCTATGAAGAGGCGGGGCTTGATCCCAGGAAGATCTACGCCGGGGGTGCCTGCGGTGGTCATTAAAATGGTGTGAATTCTCTGTAATTTTAACTTCTTCCGGGGTATAATCGTTTCAAAACAGGAGTGTCCCGGAATGATACTGAGAATATCCATCTTTTATATAATTACTTTTATCTTCACAATTGTGATTGGCGGAACCCAGGAGGCTCTCGGGGTTTCGTCGAATCTTGCCATACTTCCCCAACTGGCCCCAGGAGTTGCTGCCCTTCTGATGGTTCTTATTTTCAGGAGGGAGGGGTTTCGTTTTAATTTTAAGGAAATTTTTCCTCAAAGGCTTATCTCTGCCATTATTGTGCCGGCAGGTGCGGCAGTAATAATCTTTATCTTCTATTTTTATATATTTAAATTAGCACCACCTGCCAAACTTTCGTCTGTCTCCTGGGCCATGATCTTCTGGATGCCCCTGGGGGCTCTGGGAGAGGAGTTGGGCTGGCGAGGGTACCTTCAGAAGGTTCTTTCTGAAAGATATTCCCCTCTGTTTGGTGCTGTTATTACGGGTATCCTCTGGGCCGCATGGCATGTGGGGATATACCAGAACGGCTCTTCCTATTTTATCTTCTTTGTTCTGCTGATCGTCTCCTATAGCGTTGTTATGGGGTTTATTTGTGGTTCCGGATTTAACGTGCTGATAGCCGCGGTATTCCATTTTATGATCAATTTTACAAATCTATTTTCCCTCAATTCTATCGGTAGCCTCGAATTCATGGTAATTAGCAGCCTTGTCTGGGCAGTTCCTGCCGGATTTATATTGTTCCGTGAAGGACTTTATAAGGCAAAGTGAATAATCTATGATACATCTGGAATGCATACTGCCTTGTTTTATCATCAGGAAGGGGGGAATAAACAATGAAAAAGATTAAGAACATAATTTTAATAGTATTGGTTTTATGTGGAGTGGTTCATGCCGAATCTCTATTTCAGCTTGAAATGAAGAGAGAGATCCTCCTTGGTTCTCTCGGGGTGGCACTCCTTGCTCCCGATTTTATCTTTGAACCCTCTATTTCTGATCCTCAGGAGAGAAAGGATATCTTTCCCATGGATGAAATGTTTCTTTACTCCTATGATGATAAACTGGATTCACTCTCCACTTTGGGGGCCTATGGCGCCCTGCTTTTACCGGGACTCTCCGTTTTAGCAGATCTCCACGATAACAATAAGCTCCTTACCTATGGTGTGATGTATGGTGAAGCCTTCCTGTTGGCCACGGGAACTAAAGAGCTATTAAAATTGGTTGTCTCCCGTCATCGTCCTTATACATATTTTGGTGAACTCCCCGAGGGGGAAGAGGATGACTACTATAACAGCTTTCCTTCAGGTCATACGACTTATGCGTTTTTAGGAGCCTCTTTTCTCTCTTCCACATTCTCCATGGATTATCCTGAATCAAGGTTTAAAATCCCATTAATAGCATCAAGTTATCTGATTGCCGGAGGGGTCGGTTATCTTCGGATTGCGTCCGGTTCTCATTTCCTTTCAGATGTATTAACGGGTGCTGTGATTGGAACTGTCTGCGGGTGGATGATCCCCATGCTGCATTTGGAGAGAGAGAACGATAGAGTTCTGTCTATCATTCCCTCCGGGAACGGGGTCCTTTTTACGGTTAAGTTTTGATCTAATCCTAAAAGAAGAAACTGGCTGTAAGGGCAGGAAGTGGAAAAGAAATAAAGGAGTCGAGGAAGTAGAAGATTCCCAAATCCACATTCAAGGTGAAATCAGATAGACCAAACTCATATCCAAAATTGCAGGTAGCGGCCGGCATTACCCCAAAGTTTTCGGTATCTCCTCCCCCGAAGATACCTCCGCCTGCTTCAATGTATAAGGTATTTGATTTCCTCGAAAAATAGTATCTTGCTCCACCAGTGGAATGAAAATTCAGCATTGAATTTGTGAAAGGAAAGGGAAGAATGGAGAGCTCTGCGTATATATCGAATCGATTGCTTAAACCGTAATTGGCTCCTATTCCAATACTTGTAAAACCGGGAAGAGCGGGGACCATCGTTTCGGCACTAAGCCTGAGATTCCCTTGTCGATCGGATTCTGTTGCCCCTGAGTCCAACCCTGTCACGGTGAAGCAGAATATAAGCAGGCAGATAATGGTAAATACAGTTTTTTTCACTTGTTACTCCTAATGGTTTTCATTCACAGAAAACCTATCTCATCAGGATAAAAAAATCATCATTTAATCACTATTATTCGGGATTATTAGAAAAATTGACAAATCTGATTAAACCGAATAAAGTGCCTTATGTACTTTCGTTTACCTGATGATGTACTCTATCTGTTTGTTATTGCCTTTATCTCGGCGATAACTGGGATGAATGCATTCTATCGTCGGCAGAATAGTGTCGCGGCCAGGGCTTTGACATTGCTTATGGCTTTTTCAACATTCTGGACACTTTTTTATATATTGGAACTCTCCTCGATAGGAATGAAAACTCAGCTTATTGCCAATGGTCTTGCCTACATCCCCATCGTAACCGTGCCTGTGTTGCTCATGATTTTTATAATCGTGGCTTCAGGTCATCTGGATCTCCTTAATTACAAGAGGGTAGCCCTTCTTTTTCTGCTCCCATTTATCATTCTAATACTTGTATGGACCAGTGAACATCATACTCTATTTTATCGAAGTATTAATTTTGTTCCCGATGGGGATCGAATGGTTATGACGATACAACGGGGACTCTTTTACTGGGTGAATGTTGCTTATGCTTATCTGTGCATATTGATCGGCACTGTTGTTGCCTTTATCCTTTTTTTTGAAAGTAAGGGGCTGTTTCGTATGCAGGCGGCTATTCTTGCAACAGGCACTCTTCTGCCCTGGATAGGAAGTTTTGTAGATATTTCTGTAGGGACCATAGGAAATCTTCATATCATGCAGGTCTCATTTGTTGTCTCCGGGATCCTTTTCATGTCAGGTATTTTGAAATTTGGTATAACTGATGTTTCTCCTGTGGGTCTGCGTGTCCTGATCGATCGAATGGAGGCCATGATGGTTGTGGCAAATCATCAGTATAAAATTGTTGAGGTCAATCCATCCATGTTGAACTTTCTTGATATGACACGTGGAAATGTGATTGGAAAAAAGATTGCTGATGTTTTTTCCGGGTGGAATCCCCTTCTGGCTCATTTCGATAGTGATACGATGGACTCTGCTGATATTTTAATCTCTTATCAGGGAAAAGATAGGTATTTAGATGTTGGAAAGTTTCCTCTTAACACTTCAAGAGGGGTGACAATTGGAATGCTCTCAATCATGACTGATGTTACCAGCAGGATTGAAACAAACCGGTGTCTGGAAAAACAGCTTGAGCAGATAAAATCTCTTCAAAATGAACTTCGTGAACAAGCTATCCGGGATCCTCTGACAGGTCTTTATAACCGTCGGTTTCAGAAAGAGATTACACTCCAATATTTTTCGTCTGTTAAGCGTGAAAAAAAAACTTTGGGATTTTTATTCATAGACATTGATAATTTTAAATCCTTGAATGATGAATTCGGACATCAGGCCGGGGATGAGGTACTCCTTACCTTAAGCCGTATTTTAATTGAAAATGTCCGTCAATCCGATGTTGTAAGCCGCTATGGTGGAGAAGAGTTTCTTGTTGTATTTCTGGATGTCAGTTCCGAAGAGATCCTTAAAAGAGCCGAAAACATGCGGACAGCTTTTGCCGCGAGTGCCTCGTTCCATTCCGGGAATCAGATTTCAGCGACTTTATCCGCAGGAATTGCCACATACCCCCGCCATGCGGATTCCCTTGAAGAGGGGATAAGACTGGCTGATAAAGCCCTTTATCAGGCTAAGGTTACAGGTAAAAATCGCATTGTAATCGTGGGGGATTAGAGCTCTCCCTTTTTCTCCCGGTGAGCGACTGACCCTACTTTCGACCGGTAAGTTTTATAATATGGTACCCGAACTGGGTGCGGACAACATCGGAAACACTGCCTATCCCCATTTTGGCGCAAGCCCTTTCAAATTCGGGAACCATCTTACCAGGGCCGAACCAGCCCAGATCACCACCCTTGGATTTCGATGGGCAGGTTGAGAAATCCCTGGCCAGGGCATTGAAGTTGGCTCCTGTTTTTATCTTTTTATGTAGTTCCCGGGCAAGGCCCTGATCTTTTACTAATATATGACTGGCTTTCCATTCCATGGTTTGCTCCTTATGGGTCCTGATTCATCTGTGAAAAGATACCACAGGAATCTTATCTCAATCAATGATAATTAAAAGCTGATCCTGCCAATGAATATTAAACTATCCATAAACTTATAATTTGGTATATGACTATCATCCTGAATACTATTATATTCTAATAATGAAATCTCTATTAAAAATTATTCGTTTTATGAAGCCCTACATGGGGTATTTTATCGGGTCCTTCATCCTTCTTTTAATTGCTACAGGACTTAATCTTGTTCAGCCTAAACTGAGTCAGTTTGCCATTGATCAGGGCATTTCCTCGGGTAATAACCGGCTGATTATCGGGGCGGCGGCGATCATGCTTGCCTCGGGACTCATTGGGGCGCTCTTTAATTTTCTGAGCGGTAAAATGCTGATTAGAAGTGCCCAGTTTATGAGCTACGATCTAAGAAATACCCTTTATAAACAGATTTCATCCTTTTCTTTTTCCAATTTCGATAAATGGAGAACCGGGGAACTCATGGTCCGAATGAACTCGGATGTGGATACGGTCCGGATGTTTATCCGTATGGGCCTGTTTATGCTGGTTCAATCCTTTTTCATGCTTATCGGCTCTCTTGTTGCCATGTACGCAACCGATGTTGACCTGGCGGTTCTTATGACCGGAATCATGGCGGGAACCTTAATCCTTTTTATCATTATCACGAAATTCATAAGACCCATATTTTTAAAAGTCAGGAAGGCCCTGGATAACGTTAATAATGTTCTCCAGGAAAACCTGGCCGGTGCCAAGCTTGTAAGGGCCCTATCCAGGCAGAAAGATGAAAAAGCAAAGTTCCATGACAGGAATGCGGCACTTTATGGAATATCCCTGAAGGTTGGTGTTATCATCGGGTTTCTTTTCCCACTCCTTATGTTTATAGGAAATGGCGCTCTGCTTGCTGTCGTCTGGTATGGTGGTCTTGCGGTGGGTGAGGGCCCCGGTGTTCTTTCTCTGGGGGAACTGGTGGCATTTAATAACTATGCCATGATGGCCATATTTCCGATCCTCATGCTGGCCATGGTTTTGAATTTTATTGCCATGGCTATTGCTTCGGCGGATAGAATCACCGAACTTCTTGAGGTTAATCCGGATCTTCTGGAAAAAGAGAGTCCGATAGAGCTTTCCGAAGTGCGGGGTGAGATAGAGTTTCGGGGGGTCTGCTTCAGATATGGAAAGGGTGAAAATGCCCTGGATAATATTACTCTTAAAATCGGAGCGGGAGAAAAGATCGGAATTATCGGGACCACCGGGAGTGGCAAGTCGACCCTGGTTAACCTTATTCCCCGTTATTATGATGCTTCGGAAGGTTCTATCCTGATCGATGGGGTGGATGTGAAGGAGCTGGGATTTGAAACCCTGCGGGGGAATACCGTGGCGGCTCTTCAGGATACGATCCTCTTTTCCGGAACCATAAGAGACAATATTAAATTCGGAAAACCGGATGCCACCGATGGGGAGGTCGAGCAGGCCGCGAAAGAGGCCTGTGCCTGGGATTTCATAGGCGGCAAGGACAAGGGACTTGATGATGAGGTCGGGGAGCGGGGGGCTTCCCTGTCCGGGGGGCAGCGGCAGCGTCTTGCTATCGCCAGATCCATAATATCCTCTCCATCGATTCTGATCCTCGATGATGTAACCTCGGCCCTGGATCTGGAGACTGAAACACGAATCATCGAAAATATCTATTCTACAACCAGAGAGATGACCACTGTGATTATCAGCCAGAAGATAAATACGGTGAAGCAGGCGGACAGGATCATCGTAATGGATAACGGTAAGGTCACCGGAATTGGTACACATGATGAGCTTCTCGAGACGAATGACCTTTATCGGGAAATTGAATCCACCCAATCCTTACTGGTGTAATCGGGAGACCCTATGAGCGATAATAATCAAACAAACAGAAAAAACAGAAGGGGTTTTGGTCCCGGACCGGGGCATGGAATGAATTTTGATAAGGCCGGAAATTTCAAAGCCTCCATGAAACGCCTCTTAAAATACTTTGGGAAAGATAAGGCTCTTCTCGTGATCGGGATAATTGCTATCCTTGTCAGCGTAGTTCTGAATACCATTGCACCGGGAATCCTGGGTGCGGCCATTACCGATCACCTTGAACGGAATCTTGATATAGCGGCCTTTGTCAGTCAAATGGTCGTACTTTTGATTATCTATTCAGCCGCATTCCTGACAAATATCATGAGTACCATTGCGGTCAGCTTTATGTCCAACCGGGTAATCTTCAGGATGCGCCGGGAAGGTTTCGATCACATTCAGAGACTCTCTATAAGTTATTTTGACAAGAAGGGGATAGGGGATATCATTTCAAGACTGACCAACGATATCGATATGGTTTATCAGTTCATGTCCAACGGATTTATCAATACCATAAACGCTTTCTTTTCTCTAACCGGAATAATGATTGCCATGTTTATACTGAACATACCGTTGACTTTCGCTGTTCTTGCAACACTCCCCGTTGTCGGCGTGATCATGGTTATCATCGGCAAACAGGTAAGGGCTTCAGCCAAGGAGAGACAGAGTCAGGTAGGACGTTTATCGGCTGCCATAGAAGAATCGGTTGCCGGAATGAAGGTTATTCAGAGTTTTCACCGGGAAAAAACGGAGCAGGTTAAATTCGAAGGGGTAAACCAGGCGGCCCGGGATGCCTCCATTCAGATGGAAACCAAATCCTATATGATGATGCCTCTTATGCAGCTTGTTAATGTCTTCGGTCTTGTCTTCGTGATAGGAATCGGAGGCGTATTAACCGTTGCCAATCCTTCTGTTTACTCTATTGGCCTTCTTACAGCCTTCATCGTTTATGCCAGAAAGTTTTTCGAACCTCTTCGGCAGGTTGCCCAGGTTTATAATATGTTTCAGTCGGCCATGGCCGGTGCGGAACGTGTCTTTGAAGTCTTTGACAGTAAGGAAGAACTTCCTGCTCCGGAAAACCCTGCCAAAATTGAAGATGTCCAGGGTAGAGTTGTCTTTGAGAATGTCTCCTTTGGTTATGTTGCCGATTCTCCTGTTATCAGCGATATAAACTTTCATGCGGATCCCGGTCAGGTTACCGCCATAGTCGGTCCGACCGGCGCCGGTAAAACAACCATAATCAATCTTCTGGCTCGATTTTACGATGTGAATACCGGGAGTATAAAGATCGATGAGACCGATCTCCGTGACTACAGCAGGGATGATATTCGCAGCCTTATGGGGATCGTTCTTCAGGAACCATTTTTCTTTGCCACGACAATCAGGGAGAATCTCATGTATGGAAGGCCAGGTGCAACAGATGAGGAGATGATCGAGGCGGCGAAACTTGCTAATGCCCACCACTTCATAAGCTGCCTTCCCGAAGGTTATAATACTCCCTTAACCGAGCGGGGAATGAACCTCTCTCAGGGTGAGCGGCAGCTTCTCGCTATCGCCAGAACAGTTCTTACCGATCCGAAGATCCTCATCCTCGATGAGGCGACATCTTCCATCGACAGTCTGACCGAAGTACACATTCAGCAGGGGCTTCTCCGGCTTATGGAGGGGCGCACGAGTTTTGTGATTGCCCACAGACTTTCCACCATCAAGAATGCAGATAGAATCCTTGTCGTTCACGATCATAAGATCGTTGAGGAAGGAACCCATTCCGAATTGATGGCTTCCGGTGGCTTTTATAATAAGCTTTACAGTATCCAGTTTCAGAAGGTTGATGTGACCGAAGATATGGAGATCGATTAGGGGTTGTGAACAAACTCTCGGGAGTTGCCTAAAAAGATGGATTCCATCCTGTGTTTTTTCCCAAGCCCCATAAATTTGACCCTGCGGATTTCCCCGTTATTGGGAAAGGGTTTGGGATAAACCGGCAGTGTATTCTCAAGGCAAGCCTGAATAAGCCTGAAGGTTACGGCATGTGTCACGATGAGGGTATTGCCTCGCAGGGGATTCTCTTCCAGATCTTTAAAGAACTCTAGAACCCTTTCGGCAATCATTTTATAGGATTCACCTCCTCCCCGGGGAACCCAATCCCATCGATTTAATGGATCTTTTTCATACTCCTTATCCACCGCAAGATCATCATAACTCATTCCTGAATAATCACCCAAATACTGCTCCGCCAGATTCTCCTCTTCGAGAATAGACAGATCGAAGGCTGCTGCAAATGATTCCGCGGTTTGTTTTGCCCTTACAAGGGGGGAGGTTACTATATGGTGAATAGGGAGAAGCGCTTTTAATTCTCTGGCAATAAGATCCGCATCGGCCTTTCCTTCGGCTGTAAGAGGGAAGGGGAGCTGACTCCCCTGTATTCTTTTTATATTAGCCTCGCTCTGAGCATGGCGGATGAAGTATAGGTTATTCATGTTTTACCTCAAGATTCAGTTGCTTTGTTCTCAGAGGTATCGGTTAGCTCTGAGATATTAATTTTTGATGACCTTCCGGAAAAGAGGAAAATCTTTCGAGCCGTAAATGTTATAAAGAAGACAAGAGCAGCCACGACAATTTTTGAAACCATATAGTGGATACCAAGTTTTTCAATAAACAGCCAGATGAAGAACATGTTTATCCCTGCTCCTGCAACCCCTATGACTATAAAGGTTGAAAATTCCATATTCAGATTTTTTATCTTTCTATAAGGAAAAATCCATTTTATCGAAAGGATGTAGTTCAGACTCGTTCCCAACAGGAAACTGATGGCCGTAGCCGGAAGATAATGGAGGGATACCGCATTTACCAGGATAAAAAACATCCAAAGATCGGTTTGGAAGGACAGTTGGCTTGAAATCAGGGATCTGAAAAGCTGTATTTTCGTGGTTTCCGCTTTTTCCCCGAAAAGACTCTTTAATAAAATTGATAGCTTTTTAAATATCATTGAAAAAATATAACCGATTATTATCTCCGGTTCAATCCGGCCTCAGGTGTGCGAACTGACAGTTTCGTTTAAACTCTGAAATTTTGACCTGGAAGATAATCTATATTACAATTAGCTATATCTTAAAATCATTGGGGTTTAAATATGGAGTTTCGTAAGTTTTTCGGCCTGTTATTGTTCGTATGTTTTTTATTGATCGGATGCCCAAATGGGAGGATAGAACCTGATATTACCGGTGAGGTTGTGTATGGTATTTCGGATACCTTCGTGCAGAAGCTGGTGATTGAAGAGGTCACCGGAGCCTGGTGTGGATATTGTGTTGACGGCGCTTACCGCCTGGAGACTGTGGAAGCGGCATACCCCGGCCAGGTAACCGGAGTGGCTATTCATACCGGGGATGGTATGGCGATCCCTGAAAAAGCAGATTTAACGGATTTTCTCGGGGGTTATACGGGAGTTCCCTGCGGTTCGGTTAACCGGACTCTCCCTCCCAACGATGCAGAAAATTTCCTGTTTCTTTCCAGAGGTTATTGGAGCTATATGGCAAACCTTATTCATTCCAGTGAAAGCCACTGCGGGATCCGTATCGATTCAAGCCTTGATGGTGATTCTTTATCTGTTACTGTCTCTTATGCCTATACTCTGTCGCCCGTCGAGAACAACCGGTTGACAGTATATCTTACCGAGGATGAGGTTACCGGGTATCCTCAGAGTAATTACTACTCTTTTGAGTATTCTGATACAAACCCCGATTATATTTATTACAATGAGCCCGCCACGATTGAAGATTGGGAACACAACCATGTCCTTCGGGAAATCCTCTCGGATCCCGAGGGGGATATTCTTCCATCTGTCCAGTTTGGTGTGGTCTGGCAGGAAGAGTACGCGTTTTCCCTCCTCTCAGAGTATGATAAAACTAAAATGAATATTGTAGCGATTATCCACACCCATGGGGACAGCATGGGGGATCGGGAAGTTTTAAATGTCCAGTGGTGTCCCCTGGGAGGTTCGGAAGGATTCAGTGAATTATAAAAAAAAGGGAGTTCTTTTTGTACTGATTGTCATGACCCTGTTGCTTACCGGCTGCGCCGGGTTTTATGTGGGGGTACCGGTTTTCAACGGTCCCGGTCCCCACAGGATTGGTAAGTTCAAATTCAGCCTGTATCCATCCACAAAGGATCATCTGGTTTTACTCTTGGAGAATAATGGAGTCCAGCCTGTGGAGGTAAATCTATATATAATTAACCGCCGTATAGGAGAGGAGAACCACAGTGATAAAGTACGTATCGGAACGGATTATATAGAAAGGTGCTCAGAAGATGAGAGCCTCTGCTGGCTGGAGGAGGTCCCCGTTTATGAAGAGAGACAAACCCTGGAGATTATTTATTCTGAGATCCAACCGGAGAGGAGTTTTCTCCGGCTGGAACCAGGTGATGAGGCTCAAGTTGCATTTGAAATGGTTAACGGTCTGTCTGTCGAAAAGACCTTCTCCCCTCAGTTGCAGTTTAAAGTGAAATTTCCAGAAGAGAGAGAATTTTTTAAACTTGATTTCTCATCTACCCTGCTGGGGTATTAATTATTATCTCCGATTCAATCAGTCCTCTTCCATCTCCGGAAGATACTCCCAATGTTTTTTCGGCATAAAGTTCATTTGCAGTCCTGGATTTATCCGTTCTTCTATTCCTATTTTTTTATGATAGATCTTCCATAGTTCTTTCCAGGGGTCCTCTCCTGCGGCGGATTCTATCTCTTTTATAGATTCAAGGTTTACTTCAAAATTGATAATTTCAACTTTTCCATCGATATGCACAAGGGCCGTATCCCTTCTTTTGTCATGGATCATCCAGGCCTGATCCGGGAACCGGGATGCAAAGTGGCGGCCAAGGAGGGGCAGGAGGTTGGTGTCAGGTTTAAAAGGGGCATAATACTCTCCTGTGGATAATGTTTTGAACCGGAGAAGTCCCAGGAACCGGTGATACTCCCGCATTGTTTTTCGGGACATCTCCATAACCTTTACCGCGTCGGGGTCGGTCATATTCTCAATGAACCCCGAACCAAATCGCATCCCTTTTCGTATGAATCTGTGAATTACATCCTCACACTCTTCTGCTTCCGAAAGAAACGCCCTGGTAATCGTATTGAGTCCTGTTTTGTTCATTTTCCGGACTATTCCATCCAATACCCTGAGGGCTTCATCCTGTCGTGTGGGGATCTCGATCACTTCCTCAAATAGATCTGGTTTGTACTTTTTTTTTGTGTTGATAGAAGCGCTTCCAAAATGTTTCCCGTCCCTGTTGGCTGTGAATACGGCTGTGAAAAATCCTTCAAGACTTCCGTCGTAGAGCAGCTTCAGTCTTTCCATGGTATTTAAAATAGCCTCAGCTGTCGATCCGGTACGGGTAATCCCGAGAGGAGTTTTATCCGGAGGTCAGGACCCCCGACTTGTATGTAATCCATGGATTTTCCCTTGCAGAGTATGAAAAAACGGGCGCGTTTCAGTACTACTCCCATCTTTTTAAGATTGGGAAAGTCGAGGGGTACCTGTCGGCGGGCTTTGATAATCCGAAGGGCCGATGTTACCCCGATCCCCGGGACCCTTAAAATCTCTTCATAGGAGGCCCTGTTTATCTCCAGTGGGAAAAACTCATGGTTCCGCACCGCCCAGGAGGCCTTGGGATCAAGCTCGTCATCCAGATTGGGAAAGGTTTCATCCAGAAGTTCATAGGCCTTATATTTATAGAACCGGAGGAGCCAATCCGCCTGGTAGAGCCGGTGCTCCCGTTTCAAGGGCGGCATCGCCAGGGCAGGCAACCGGTTATCATCATTAACCGGAACATAGGCCGAGTAGTATACCCGTTTTAAATTAAATTTCTGATAGAGGTTTTCCATTAGGTGGACTATATGAAGGTCCGTCTCCGGGCTTGCCCCGATGATCATCTGGGTGGTGTGGCCTGCAGGGAGGAAGTTCGGCAGGCTACGGCGGATAGAAGGGAGCCTGCTGTTTTGATCGGCCTGAATCTGGGAATATTCATTCCCCAGAAGTTTCATGGGGCCGATGATGGCCTGCCTCTCCTTCTGGGGGGCCAGTATTTTTAAGGACTCGGAAGTGGGAAGCTCGATATTAACGCTCATCCTGTCGGCGTATAATCCGGCTTCCCTTATCAGATGTTCTCCCGCTCCGGGGATGGCCTTCAGATGAATGTAGCCGTTGAAATTATGAGCCTGCCGCAGTTTCTTCACGACCCGAAGCATCAGCTCCATGGTTTTATCCGGATCCCCCAGGACGGCAGAGCTCAGGAAAAGCCCCTCGATGTAATTCCTGCGGTATAGATTCAAGGTGAGTTCTATAAGTTCATCGGGCATGAGGGTTGTCCGGGGCATATCATTCGACTTGCGAATTCGGCAGTAGGAGCAATCCCAGGCACAGTTGTTGGAAAGGAGAATTTTAAGGAGTGATATGCATCGTCCGTCGGAAGCCCAGGAGTGGCAGACCCCGGCTGGCAGTGAATTCCCAAGTCCTCCAGGTTGATTTGTCCTGCCGCTTCCGCTGGAGGAACAGGAAACATCATACTTTGCTCCCTCTGCCAGGAGTCCTACTTTTTCTATCAGGGTCATATTTTAACTATACATATGTATAGTAGTATGTCAAGGTATTTTTGGAGGCTTAAAAATCTGATATTATGGCGGGAGGTTTATTGCGAATAGTCATAATAATTCTTTTCGATTCGCCCTTTCCGCCGACAGCTTACAATGAAGTCATGATGAACAGGACTATGCCTTCTCCTTTTAGGAGTAAAAACGAGTTTCCCCCGGATGCTGGTAGATCGATTGGAGTATCGAATCGAAGGCTTTCGGGGGTATATTATTGCTTCAAATAAGGTATTGGATAGGGATTTGATTTTTATCTGCCGGAAGTATAGGGATCTTAAACCACAAGCCTCTTAAACTCCAGCTTCGGCCTCTGAAAAATAACCAAATACCCCACTCGACATCCCGAAATGTGAAGGTAGTTTATCAGCTGTGCCATATGAGCATTGTCCAAAGCCTTTACCGCCTTAAGTTCCAGAATAACCATATTATCACTACCGGTCTGCCATATACTCTCCGACCACCTGCCCCTTATACAGTACCGTATAGGGGCATTGTGGTAGCATTGCTCCAATAGACCGGGGCCAATCTCCTTGTGCACCCGGATACAGCTTCCGATGACCTCGTAGGAAAGTTTTTCATACAGCATATTGTAGCCTCCTGAAATTTTATGTATCTAATCACCATTCGCTTTTTCTAAAGTCAGGCCTGACCGTCTGCAGCGCAGCTGTTGCGGTCACTTGCCTTGGGCTTGAATTTTGAAAAACGAAAGGTACACTGAAAAAACTGAAGGAGAGGAAGAGCAGTAATCATTTAAGTGTATGTTTATCGAACTGCCTATACTTTCATTGTCGTAAACGATTTGTTTCTTAGATACAAACTACCTTATCTTTTTAAGCCACGGAGTGATATAGAGTAAAGACAGGCAGCGAAAACATTGAGTTTTTCTCTTCCTTCTTTGCTCCGCGCCACCCCTTACCTATCCGTGAACTCCGTGGCCATACCCTTTAAAAAGTAACTTTGCATAAAGAAAATCACCTCAATCTGGTGACGATAGCCGGAGGCAAAGAGTCCATACTGGATGTGAAAGCCAGAGATTCTGCAAATCGGCAGTTCAATGTCGAAATACAGGTGTTCAATGATTCTGCATTCAGAAATAGAACCCTGTACTACTGGGCAAAACTCTATACCGAGCAGCTGGGAGAGGGTGAAAAATATGGTGATCTCAACCCTGTGATTTGCATCAATGTTCTCGATTATGTCCAGTTTAAAGGTCTGGACAGACCACATAGCTGTTTTCTGCCACTGGAAATGACTCAAAAAGATATGATATTATGTGGTCAGATGCAAATTCACTTCTTCGAGTTACCGAAGATGAATCTGGATGTGAGAAATAACCTTCATACCCGCCTGGAAAAGTGGGCATACTTTTTCATTCAGGAAGGGCGGGTAAGTGAAGAGGAGCTTGAAAGGCTGCTCCTCAAGGGGGATTCAATCATGAAGAAAGCTCATGAATCTTATCAGAAGTTTACAATTGAAGACCAGTATAAGGAACTATATGATGCTCGTGAAAAAGCAAGGAAGGATGAGGCCTCACGAAACCATTATGCTCATGAGGAAGGTCGTAAAGAAGGTCGTGAAGAAGGACTGAAAGAAGGACTGGGTGAGTCCTCCCGCAAGATGAAAAAACACGGTCTTACCGAAAAGCAGATCGCCGAGATGCTGGAAATAACACTATCAGAAGTTGAACAGTACCTGAAAAGGTGAATATATAATAAAATCTCTGAGCATTATAAGGCCAGACCTTAGGTTGTAATATAAATGTTTTTATTTTACTTCTCTTCCCTCTCTGCTCCAGCCCATACCTATCCGTGAACTCCGTGGCAATATGCTATAAAAACAACTACTTTTGAAAAAATCCTTCCCCCGAAAAAAGCCCCCCGACAACCCTCTGTGGAGGGTCACCGGAAGACAAAATAAGGAAGAAAAAGATTATATGAAAAAGATTGCTGTCGGTACGGCCGGCAAGCTACCCTTTTAAACCTATTTGAAAAGGTACTGATTAACCATACTCTCAAGAAGTTCCTGTTTACCGGAAATCTGTGCAGGAGTTCCCGCCGCGGCTGCGTAGTCCCGGAGATCTTCCAGGCTCATCTTGCCGGCTTCAAATTCGGCGCCCTTACCGGAATCAAAAGAGGCGTATCTTTCTTTCATCATCCTGTCGAACTTACCGTCGGTGATGATCTTGTCCGCCATTTCAAGACCGAGCGCAAAAACATCCATCCCGCCGATATGGGCGATAAAGAGATCTTCCATGTCGGTAGAATTTCGACGGATTTTGGCATCGAAGTTGAGTCCGCCGTTTCCAAGACCACCCTGTTTGAGGATGACCATCATGGCTTCGGTGGTTTCATAAATGGAGGTGGGGAATTCATCTGTGTCCCAGCCGTTCTGGGGATCTCCCTTGTTGGCATCAACTGAACCGAGCATTCCCTCGTCGGCACAAACCTGAAGGTCGTGTGTAAAAGTGTGCCCCGCAAGGGTAGCGTGGTTGGCTTCGATGTTGCATTTGAAGTCTTCTGCCAGTCCATTGGCTTTTAAGAATCCGATCGCAGTTTCTGCATCGAAGTCGTACTGGTGCTTTGTGGGTTCCATGGGTTTGGGCTCGATAAGGAAGGTACCCTTGAAGCCTATTTTTCGTCCGTAATCCCGTGCCATGGTGAAAAATTGGGCAATATGCTCTTTTTCACGTTTCATATCTGTGTTGAGAAGTGACATATACCCTTCACGTCCGCCCCAGAATACATAATTTGCTCCGCCAAGCATAACGTTATAATCAAGTGAGTTTTTAACCTGTGCGGCTGCCCTGGCGAGGACATTAAAATCAGGGTTGGATGCAGCACCGTTCATAAAGATGGGATTGGAGAATACATTTGAAGTGTTCCAGAGGAGTTTTACACCTGTGGCATCCTGTAATTTCTTTAAGTATTCGGCTGTGGTCTTATAGTTTTTCTCGTACTCGGCCAGATTGTCAGAGTCGGGGGAGGCATCCACATCGTGGAAACAGTAGTAGTCGATACCCATTTTTGTGGTGAACTCGAAAGCGGCATCAGCCTTTTTCATGGCAGCAGTCATGGGATCGGCGTCGTCCCAGGGGTGAACAATTGTTCCCGGGCCAAAGGGATCGGTTCCTGTAGCACAAAAAGAGTGCCAGTAAGCGACAGAGAACCTGAGATGTTCTTTCATTGTTTTGCCGGCTACAACCTTATCGGGATCATAAAATTTAAAAGCCAGGGGGTTGTCCGAACCCTTCCCTTCGTATCCAACTTTTCCGATTCCTTTGAAAAATTCTTCATTACCTGTAAAATAATTACTCATATCTCTCTCCTGTGATAAGTTTTCGTTCTTATTGAAACAGCCCCGTGAGGGCCGCTACATATGTGTTATAGGTTCTATAGAGGTCATCATACTGATCGACGCTCTCTTTATTCGGCATGCATGATTTTGACTCTTCCAGTTTAACGTGGGTATCGATTATTCTTGTGATGTCTTCATCGTTTCCCCCAATTTTCTCCAGAGTCCAGAGGGCCTGGAGTGCCCCGCCGAAGGCGGCTGCCTCCTCAATGACAGGAACCTGAACCGGAAGGTCCAGAACATCTGCTGCAATCTGCCGCCATAGGGGGGATTTTGCTCCACCTCCTATGAGTCTGACCTCTTTCGGTTGAAATCCCAGTGCTCTGAAGCTGTCCAGACCGAGTTTCATCCCCAGGATGGCCGATTCCATAGCCGAACGGAGGATATTCTCCTCTTTTACATTTGATCCGGTCATCCCGACAAGACAACCCTTTCCATTGGGAAGGTTTGGTGTCCTCTCTCCGTTAAAAAAGGGGAGGGTAATGATTCCGGCACTTCCGATGGGTGATTTTTCTGCCAGGCTGTTTAATTCCTTTAAATCCCGATCAAAGAGTTCACGCATAAGCTCGGATGCCACTGTACAGTTCATTGTACATAGAAGGGGGAGCCATCCTCCTGTTGAGGAGAAGAAGGCAGCCAGGTTTCCCGCAGGATCGATCACCGGGGTATCCGAATAACCATAGATGGTTCCGGAAGTCCCGAGGCTCATGGTAAGGAATCCGTCTTTTACCGTACCTGTGCCGATGGCGCCCATCATGTTGTCTCCGCCCCCGGAGGAGACGGGGATCCCTTCCGGAAGACCCAGCTCTGAGGCAGCCTTACTGCTCACTTTCCCTGCCGTTTCCCCCGGTTTTATCAGTTTAGGGAGGCATCCCGAAAGATCCCTGTCAGGATCAAGGATCTCAAGAAGCCCCGCTTCCCAGCGGCCTTCCTTAATGTTTAATAGTGCCGTGCCGGAAGCATCTCCCGGTTCCATGGTATATTCACCTGTCAGATAGAAGTTCAGGTAGTCGTGAGGAAGCAGGATTTTCTCCATTTTTGCATATTCATCCGGACAGTTATTCTTAAACCAGAGGATCTTCCCGGCGGTATAGCCCGGAAGAACAAGGTTTCCGACCTCTTTCAGAAGCTTCTCATCTCCTCCGAAATCGGAAGTAATTTCTTCACACTCCCTGGCCGTGGCCGTATCACACCAGAGCTTTACCCTGTGAAGGACATTTCCATCCTTGTCGACCGGTACAAACCCATGCTGTTGTCCTGAAACACCCACAGCCCGGGCTGTTTTCCGAATATCGTCGGGGATCTCTGCAAAACAGGATTTCAGGGCAGCGAGCCACCAGGAGGCTTCCTGCTCTCTGGTTCCATCATCCTTGCCATCGGCAGAGAGGCTGATAAGATCGTGGGGTGCTGAAGCTTCAGCCACAATCTTCATATTTTCATAATCATAAAAAATGACTTTCGTACTCTGGGTCCCGTTATCAATTCCGACAACTGTTTTCATTTATTACTCCATTTCATCTGTGCACACCGATGGACAGGTTTTATCCCTCATCAGTCTTTTTTTTATTTTGGATCCGATTGAATCAGAAATGAATGGACATAATTGATAAGTGATGCATATAATTGACCTATGATCTTGAAAGATGCGGTTTTTGTCTATCAGATGAAAGAGCTTGAAGCGATAAAATGGCACGGCAGATATCATACTCACGGACAGAATGATTACGAACTCCATTACTTTGTGCAGGGGGCGGGAAAATTTTTATCCGGAGATACCCTCTACAATATTACACCGGGAACACTATTTCTTACCTCTCCCGGGGTGAAACATTCGATTAAGGTAAAAGATCCGGGAAGCCCTATCACATATTATGCTCTCCTTATTCAGCCGGAAGGGGGCGATCAGGATGTTGAAGAACTCCTTAAGGAGGAGATCCGCCGTCGCCCCTGGTACGCCATTGGGAGTAATTACAGATTCTTTTTCGAAGAGCTGCGGGAACGAGGTATGTCGGGGATAAAAAATCTTCAGAAAGCGGCAATTCATCAGCTTATATCTTTTCTTTACATCCTGAGTGAGGGGGAGGACCTCTCTTTCCACCGGGAGGGCAATGTTCACCTGGAGAAAGCACTGAGGCTTATGCAGAATAATGTTATGGGAGATTTGAATCTTGATGATATCGCCGGCCGTCTTGAACTCTCTCAGGCCTATTTTATAAGACTTTTCAGACGGAGAATGGGAACTACACCCATGAAGTATTACACACGCCTGAAGGTTGAAGCGGCGGGGGCTATGCTGACCAGCACAAATATGACAACAGCGGCGATTGCCGAGAGGCTCTGCTTCTACAGTGAGTTTCACTTCAGCAGGGTTTTTAAGCAGTACACCGGTCATGCTCCCAGCATATATAGAAAAAACTTCCTTCAACGGCTTGGTACCGCCGGAAAGATACAGATAAATGACCAGGAAGGAAAAAAATGATCAGAGATGTAGAAGAAAAAGATGCAATCGGCATTGCCAGTATCTATAATTACTATGTGGACAAAACATGGATAACCTTTGAACAGGAGGCGGTATCCTCTTTTGTTATGGCTGAAAGGATTCGAAGCACCACAGAAAATTACCCATGGATGGTCTTCGAAGAGGATGGGAAAATCCTCGGTTATATCTATGCGGATCGATGGAAAAGCCGGGCGGCTTATAGATATACTGTTGAATCGACAATATATCTGGATAAGGACGCCGGGCGGAAGGGGATTGGGAGAAAACTCTATACCGAGCTCCTCCCCCGTTTAAAGGAGATGGGGATCAAAACAGTAGTTGTCTGTATCGCTATTCCCAACGAAGCTTCTATCGGTCTGCATGAAAAACTGGGTTTCAGGAAAGTCGGAATTTTCACAAAGGTCGGGTATAAGTTTGAGACCTGGATAGATGTGGGCTTCTGGGAGCTGGTGTTCTAAAATAATCTTGATAGGAGCTGTGAATAATGAAGCATGAGTGGCGTAAGGCAGAAAAGGAGCTCTATCTTCCCGGGAAAAATCCAGGTGTGATCGAAGTCCCCTCTATGAAGTACTTTGTAATCAGTGGGAAAGGCAACCCCAATGATGAATTTTTCGGGAACTACATAGAAGTTCTCTATACCCTCTCATATGGGGTCAGGATGTCTCATAAAGCCGGGAACCCCCCTGAAGGTTATTTTGAATATACAGTCTACCCCCTGGAGGGGGTCTGGGATATAAGCGATGAAGCTAAAAAAAAGGGAGGACCTCTGGATAAGAATACCCTCGTTTTTGATCTGATGATCCGGCAACCGGATTTTGTTACCTCAGATTTTGCATTTGAAATCATTGAAAGGATAAAGAAGAAGAAACCTCATAAGCTTCTGGAGCAAGTTCGTTTTGAATCGCTCACCGAGGGGAAATGTATGCAGATGATGCATTTGGGAAGTTATGATGATGAGCCGGCAAGTTTTGCCAGGATGGAATCTTATTGTACAAAGGAGGGCTTTTCCAGAGTTTCGAAGGTTCACCGGGAGATTTATTTGTCAGATGTTCGAAAGGTTACCCCGGAGAAATTAAAAACCGTGCTTCGATTTAAAATTGTGTAACCTTTAAAATTATAGTTTTTTTATTATATTAGGAGGATCTATGAAAGAAGAGAAGAACATTGAAACCGTAAAAGAATTCTGGTCCATTTTTGATGAGCGAAAATACAGGGATGCCGAAAAACTTCTTCATGAAGAATTCGAGGCTCATTGGGTATGTACCAGGGAACGCTTTAATAAAGAGGAGTTTATTAAAGTAAACGAAGATTATCCATCCAGATGGCGAACCGTTCTTAAACGCAGTTATGTTTCGGGTGATCAGGTAATCTCAATTGTGCATATTTTTTCTCCGGATGCGGCAGATCAGTTTTACGCAACATCTATTTTTACATTTGATGATGACAAAATCATCGAGATCGAAGAGTATTGGGCAGCTGTTGAAGCTCCTCCTGAATGGCGGAAAAAGAAGTAATGATTTTCATGGAAACGCCTCTCTACCGTTTTACCGATTTCTGTTTAAAGGAATCCGATAAGCCGGGATGGTCAGGAGTTTCTGATGGAAAAGGAAGTCTTTTGGACTGTGGTGCCGGGGGAGATGATCCTCCCCCGGCATTTTTTTTATCAACATGGATTTCGAACTGCCGGTATTGAGTTTGATTCCTCCCGTGTTGAACGTGCCGTTACAGCAGCGGAGTATAGACCGGATATATGAAGGTGAAATGATTCATCAGGTTTATATCCTTCGAACCCTAATTCAATTTTAATTCAACCTGATATCACGCTTGCCAATTTTACTCTCCTGATATATATTATCCTCAACTGTATATTTCAATGGAACTCGGGTGAGAATCCCGGGCGAGCCCGTCACTGTGTTTGGAAAGGGAATCGTATTATGCCACTGGGAAACCGGGAAGGCGCGATTCATGTTATCCATAAGTCAGGAAACGTTGATATACGGAAATACATTTTTGACTTCGCGGAACGAGTCGGAATGGTATCAACCCTACCTGAAGTCCTGCCTGTCGGAATAAAGGAGTATTGAAACCGGTCCTCCGTTCTCCTCTGCACTTTTAGGAGAAGTAAATGAAGAAATTCTTAAAAAAACTCATCCCTGTTTTACTGCTTGTACTTTTTGTCGTTCCGGCCTTCACCGGCTGTGACTTTCTTGGATTATTATCCGGAGATCCTGAAATCGAAATAATTGGGACCTGGAATGATGCGTTCGGCTCCATAACTGTCTCTGGCAGTGAGATTGATTTCGGTTCATGGAAGGCTGATATTGTGGAGTTTAATAACAGTGGCTGGAATGGTGATGAAACCGCACTTGCTGAAGGGGATGCAGGGTATGCTGTACTTAAATACTCCGAGGCTCCAAGCTGGAATCCTGGTATTCTTGATAAATATATGATCTTAAGATGGAAAAATCTCACAACAGTTTCCGGAGAAACCACAATGGATTATGCCGAGGGGTATCTTAATGCTGATTCATATTTTGATACGGCCTCAGAAGCTAAATCTACCGTTACCAACGCTGGCGGATATTTTATGTTTTTCACATCTGGTGCAGTTAAAGAGTAATGAAAAAAATCCTGCCTGCTGTAATATCACTTCTCTCAATACTATGTTTTATTACAGCATGTGGATTTAACAATCCGGGTTATAACCCCGGGGAGGTTGGTTATACTCCCCCCGGTTGGACTGACCCGGAGCTTTTCTATGAGGAAGAGGAATACTTTGCATCCCGGGTGGTGGATTACCGGCAGGCCCCGGGGCAGTTTTACAAATCTTCCGATTATTCTATTGAAAATAATGTAGAGAAACTTCTTGGTCCCCCATCCGGCGGCGGTATTTTCGGCAGTGACAACTCCTCCATCGTGAGTCTCGGCATGGCTGGCGGTTATGTTATTTTACAGTTTGATGTCCCCATCGAGAATCATCCCGATAATATGGGCGGTTATGACTTCATAGTTTTTGGGAACTCCTTCTGGTCCGGTGGTTCACCAGAAAGTCCCCTCCGGGAACCGGGCGTTATCGAAATCATGGAAGATGAGAATGGTGACGGGATTCCGAATGATATATGGTATCTAATTCCGGGAAGCCATCTGTCAGTTTCCGATCTTCCTGTTGATATAAACTACTCGGTTCAGTGGTATGACACTGTAGATAGTACTCTTTCCTGGTCGGTTCAGCCCGGTTCCCTCTCTGGAACCCAGCTTTTTTCAGATTCTCAAGCCTGGTGGAATTCTCAAGCCGAAAACCCGGCTTACTTTGATCATGTCTATCTCCTTCCCGATTCTGTATATTATTCTACCGGTGGTTTTGCCGCTGTCTGGGGATCCGCAGATTCTGCTCCTACCTCCGTACTCGGCGATTTAAATGGGGATGGTGATACGAAAGATATGGAAGATTATCCTGGGATTAAACCTTCCTGGTTTTATACTGTTCCTGATACTCATGGTGACAACCGGATCGATGATGGTTCGGGTGGCGGTTCTGCGATTAAGATTGAATGGGCTGTAGATGCTGATTTCATATCTGCCGAGCTGGATAGAATTTCATGGATAAAGATATCTTCGGCAAGTCTCAAAATTCATGATGCCTTAGGAGAGCTTTCCTGTGAGGTTGATGCGGTTGCCAGGGTAAGAAGGGAATGACCCTCTCGCTGGATAATAAAAGGCTTGGTTTTGCGATTCTGTCGGCTCTCCTGTTTCATTTTCTTCTGTTTGCTTTCATCGATCTCTATCTTCCCCAATTCAGAACGGAACCGGAATCTATGCCTTTGACGGAAATGAGTGTAGAATTAAGTTTTATATCCACCAACGAGGCTTCTCTCCTGGATTCACGACCTGCTGAAGCTGCTCCTGTTTCAAAACCAGAACCTGTTCCCATTGTTGAACAGGAACCCTTATCCGAACCTGTCCCCGTTATTGAACAGGATTCTGTCCCTGAATCGCCTGATTTACCACTGCCGGAACCACAGCCGGAATTCGTTTCGGAGCCGGATCCTGGTCCAGATGTTGTACAAGCTCAACCTCCTGTGGAAACTGCTGAGAATATAGAGACCAATAATCACTCTGATACCGAGGCCATTCCCTCATTCAGGCCAGTGGCTGGGCCGGTAGAATCTACACCCCCTCCTCAAACACCTGCACTGGCATCACCACCGCCTGTCAATTTTTCCTCATTAAGTCGCGGTCGAAAACTTGCCGCCCCGGCTTATCCCGCCGCCGCCAGACGCTGGAAACTTGAAGGCTCTGTTCGGGTCGCCATTGAAGTAGGTTCCGACGGCAGGATAATCAGTGTGGACCTGAAATCCTCGTCGGGCCACTCCCTGCTGGATAGGGAGGTCATCTCGACTATTGAAGAAAAATGGTCCTTTAACCCCCCCGGCCGTAGAATAACCCTTATTAAAGACTTCACCTTCCGCCTTCAATAATCTCTTTTCATTGTTATAGATAGATCACGACTTTTGTGTTTGTCCTCCATAAAGAAATACGTTAAACTGTTTTCATGGACCTCATTCAGAAAATAGTCGATACCGAAAAGGATAGTGAAAAAGTTGTTCAGGAGGCTAAACTTAAAGCCTCTCAGATGATTGGGCAGGCTGATGCCGAGGCTGCTGAAGTCCTGCGGAAGATTAAGCAGGAGGAGCGGGAGCGGATGGCCTCCATCCTTGAAAAGGAAGAGGAAACAGCCCGGGCGGCCGAGGAGTCGGCAGTTAAAGAGGTTGAGGAAAGATTTCTGAAGGCCGCTTCCGAATCTTCGGAACGTCTGGATAAACTTGCCGAAAAGGTTGCTGCCCGGATAAGAAGGACTGTATTCGATGAGGACGGGGGACTTTTATGAGGCCGGTTCAGTGAAATCCCCGGTAAGCCGTTACGGCTTTATTAATGCAAAACTGAGAGCAAGGATCAGCATGATCCTTACTGAAGAGTTCTCATCATCCCTGCTTCGATCAGCCTCTATGGAAGAGGTTCTCCAGCTCCTGAAAGAGACAGAATTTTCCCCCGTTTCGGATGCCTACGACCGAACCGGAGATATTCAGTCGGCAGAGCTTGAACTTTTCCAGATGCAGATTGGGTGGTACCGGGAAATTGTTAAGATTACAGAGGACGTTGTTCAGGGTTTTATCCGATCAATGAGTCTTAAACTTGAGATAGAAAACCTTAAAAACGCCATTAGACTCTGGTATGGGAGTCGTATTAAAAAACGCCCCATCGGCCATCGGGCAGGTTACCTCTACAGGGAGCGGATCCTGAATAATATCGACTGGGATGGTATTATTAATGCCGTATCATTCGATGAAATCATTACCAGTTTGAACACAGATATTTACACCAAAGCCATTGAACCTTTTCGTACTGCCATGGAGACAGGGGATGGTTTGTTTAAAATGGAAATCGCCCTGGATCGGATGTATTATGATTTCCTTTTCAGCTCTGCGAAAGAGCTTCCCTCGAAGGATAGGGCTCTTGTCGAGCGGATCCTGACCACCGAAATCGAAATCCAGAATATCAACTGGCTTATCCGTTACAGTCACTTCTATTCGGTTACGGCCCCGGAACTGGAAGAGATTTTAATCCCCCGGGGAATGAAGATCTCTGTAGAGGATATACAGTCTTATCTCTCTCAGGAAACACGCCAGAAAGATCCTGCCGCTCTGTTGAAAGGTAAATTCCCGGCCCTTGCCTCCCTCTCTATCGGGGACAAGGGGAGTGCCGCTTCCCAGGCTATTTTATTTGAGCAGCTCCTGGAAGCCACGCGGAAGGAAGAGTTTATGAAGCTTATTTCGGGGTATCCCTTTACCATAGGAATTGTACTTGTATACTTTTTCATGAAAAACAGGGAAAGCCGTTTCCTGATGAGTGTTCTTAACGGAAAATACTATGGTTGGAAATCGGAGCGGATCAGGGAGGTTACGGGATGAAGCTGTTTACAGCCAGGATGAAACTTCTTACAGCAGTTGTACTCGACAGGCATGCAGACGGTGTTACCCGGGAGCTCCTTTCCCAGGGTGTTCTTGATTTTGTAAAGGTATCGTCTGTGACGGGTAAAGAGTCTTTTTCGAAGAGTGATATTGCTCTTCTGGAACAGTTTGCCGGGGGAACCGCTTCCCGTCAGATCTCCGAATCCAGACGCCGGATTGAAAGTATATATCAGCAGGCTGAAATTTCGCTTCCTCCCCTGGAAGAGGTGGATCTAAGCGGTCTGAAACTTGTTAAATTTGAAGATTATGAGCGGCAGCTTGATGCGGTCACCAGGGAATTAGGGGAGCTGCGGGATAAGCAGAAGGGAAAGAATCAGGAGATCCTTAAACTCCGGGAATTGGAGCGATACCTGAAAACCGGAGATTCCAGATCCGGGGGGGGCGATAAGTTCCTTATTGTCCGGAATGGAAGGATTGGCCGCCGGACTCCTGAAGAGCTTGAGAGGAGCCTCTCTTCGATCCCCCATTTTTCCATGGGGAATCCCGGGGATGCCTTCTCTTCAAAAAACCCTGATGACCTGAATGTGGATGATTCTGGAAAACCCAACCGTATGGTGATTGTCTCCCTGAAGAGGGAAGCCTCCATGATCGACGAGATCCTGGAGAAGTACAGCTGGGTTGAAGAGCCTCCCGAAGAGAAGTCCCGGGAAGAGAGTGATAAAATCCGGAGGAAGCTTGAGGAGCAGATCGAAGTTCTCGAGAGAGAGCAGGATGAACTTCATCAGGCTGTAAATGGCCGGATTCGCAAAAGGCAGCCGGAACTCGACCATATGTGGAAGAATCTTCGGCTGAATGAACTCTATGGTGAGATTCAGGACTCTTTCTCCCAGACGGCAAGGACCGTTGTTTTTTCCGGCTGGCTTCCTGTGGAGGCTTCGGATAAACTCGAGAAAGGGATCCGGGAGGTGACAGCCGGTGAGTGTATTATCCGCTGGTCGGAAGCTTCGAAATTTCCCCGGGAGAAGATCCCTGTTATAATAAAATCCTCCAGAGTTCTCTCTCCTTTTCAGATGCTCGTGGAAAATTATGCCGTCCCCGAATATGGGGCGGTAAACCCCACTCCTTTTGTGGCTGTGGCCTATCTTGTCATGTTTGGCCTTATGTTCGGTGATGCCGGACAGGGGTTTGTGATTGGTTTAATTGGTTTTCTTGGATTCCGTTTTGCAAAGAACGTTTCTACCGGTTTCCGGAATATTTTCCAGTTATTGATGTACTGCGGCGGGGCATCCATTGTAACGGGAATCCTCTTCGGTTCCTACTTCGGCTTTCCTCTCTTTCCTCCCCTCTGGTTCAACTACCATGCGGTTGTTCTTGGCCATGGGGGCGGCGGACCTATAGCCGATGTCTATGGGATTCTCGGGATCACGATTTACTTTGGAATAGCCGTAATCGGTGTTGGGCTCCTGTTGAACTGGGTTAATCTATTCCGGAAAAGGAAATGGTTTACCCTCCTTTTAGATAAAACAGGAATCCTCGGCAGCTGGATGTACGGCTGCGGTGTCTATACCGCCTTCTATTTTGTGGGTGAGAATTATAAATCCCTGCCGGACAGCTCATTTCTCCTGCCGGCCTTCGGGATCCCCATTCTCCTCCTCCTCTTCAAGGCCCCACTTCATCATTTCCTGGATCCGGAAGAGAGGAAGCATGGTCTGACCGTGTTCACATTCATCGACTTTCTGATGGAGTGGATCGTCGAACTTCTGGAAATATTTTCAGGATACCTGGCCAACACCCTCTCCTTCATGAGGGTCGCCGGGCTGGGGATCGCCCATGTGAGCCTCATGGCTGCTTTCGAATCCATCTCCGAAATGGCTGGTGGTGGTGTCGGGGGGATCGTAATTCTTCTGTTGGGGAATATACTCGTGATCGGTCTGGAGGGCCTCTCTGCCGGAATTCAGGCGTTACGACTTAATTATTACGAGTTCTTTTCAAAATACTTTACCGGAAAAGGTATTGCATATAATCCTGTTTCAATTAGAAGCAGACGCTCTCCTGGAAGGGCGTAGATCATAAATATTTAGAGGTGTGTAATGAATCCTACTTATGAATTTAAACGGAAAGTTTTAGTAACCCTTGTTGTGATGGTGGCTTTGATGGGTGTTTTTGCCTTTATCGGAGCTCCTAATCTCTATGCTGAGGCCGGAGAACAGGATAGTGCCGTTGTCGCCGTGCAGGGTAACAGTGACAGTATGAAATGGGGACTGATTGCCGCCGCTATCGCCTTCGGCTTCGGGGCTATCGGTGCCGGTATCGCCATCGCCAATGTTGGAGCCGCCGCCATGGGTGCTATTGCCGAGAAACCGGAACTGGCCTCTCAGGCATTGATTTTTATCGCTCTTGCGGAAGGTCTTGTGGTATTCGGATTCATAACCGCTCTTATGATATTGGGCAAAGTGTAATTAATGAACTATTTCATCATCGGTGATGAGGATGCGGTTCTTGGATTTGAACTGGTCGGGATCCCGGGCATTGCGGTATCTTCTGCCAGTGAGGCTGAAGAGGCCTTCGGGCAGGCCCTTTCCAATCGGGATACAGGAATCATCATAATCACCGAGGAAGCTGCCGACGGAATCCGGGCGCTTGTCGACAGGTATATGTTCACCGAAACCTTTCCATTAATTGTTGAAATCCCCGGGAGTATGAGCGAGGAAAGAAGTGGAAAAGATCTCAGGACTATGGTTAACGAAGCCATCGGAATCAAACTTTAAGGGGGCGGAAATCTATGGCAGAAGAGATGCTTCTTGAAGGAATAAGCCGCGAAGCGAGGGATGAAGCTGAAAAGATCCTGAAACAGGCTGCAATGCAGGTTGAGGCTAAAAAAAAGGGTTTTTCCCATCAGGAATCGGTTGCCCGCAGGGATTCACAAATTGAGATCGACAAACAGGTCGCCGAAATCCGGAAGCGAAGTGAATCCTCCATTAAATCTTCGACACGAAGGGCTTCTCTCAAATTCCGTGAGGAGTTGTACACCCGTGTATTAGCACTTTCTCAAAAGAAGGTGCGGGGGATGATAGGAACGCCCGGCTATCAGGATTTTCTGGCACGGCTTATCGCCGAGGGTGTGATGGGTCTTAATCGGGATGAAGCAGTTGTGTCTGTTTCTCATCTGGAGAAACTTGAACCCGCAACCCTTCAAATGGCTGCGGAGCTGGTGAAATCATCCACGGGAAGGACAGTAGCACTCTCCGAAGGAGAGACCCTCTCCTCTCAAGGGGTAGCCGTCGCATCGAAAGACGGACGGATTTCATTCAATAATCAGATATCCACAAGGTTCAGGCGTTACGATCAGGAAATCAAAAAGATCGTTTACGATGAACTTGGAAATAAGGAGTAGCTTCCGCCTATGGATGGAAGAATAATTGGTAAAGTAAAAAGAGTTAATGGACCTGTAATCGAGGTGAGCGGGATAACTGACGCCATGATGATGGAGCTTGTCCATATTGGTGAGGCTCATCTGATCGGAGAGCTTATAAAGCTTGCCGGGGATCAGGCGACTATTCAGGTGTATGAGGATACAACCGGTATCGCTCCAGGGGATAATGTCTACGGAAGCGGGATGCCCCTCTCTGTAGAACTGGGGCCCGGGCTGATCGGGACTATCTATGATGGTATTCAGAGGCCCCTTGAAGCCCTTAAAGAGATGAGTGGTGAGTATATCGAAAAGGGAATTACCCTTCCAGGGCTTTCCCGGGATAAACTCTGGACCTTTATTCCCACGGCCGTTGAAGGGGCAGAAGTCTCGGGTGGTCTGGTGCTTGGAACCGTAAAGGAGACCGAAAGGGTTGTTCACAAGGTACTTGTTCCACCGGATGTGAATGGGACTATCCTCTCCATCGTTCCGGAAGGGGAGTATCATGTCACAGACCCTGTGGTTGTTCTGTCCACGAGTGATGGGGAGAAGGAGCTTAGCCTTCGCCATTACTGGTCGATTCGAAAACCAAGGCCGGTCAAAACCCGAAAACCCCTGAATATCCCCTTGATTACCGGTCAACGTGTTATCGACACCCTCTTTCCCCTGGCGAAGGGGGGGACTGTTGCCATTCCCGGAGGATTCGGGACCGGGAAGACCATGACCCAGCATGCCATTGCCAAATGGTGTGATGCGGATATCATCGTTTACATCGGCTGTGGCGAGCGGGGAAATGAGATGACCGACGTTCTTCAGGAGTTTCCCCATCTGGTTGATCCCAGGACCGGGATGTCCCTCATGGAGAGGACAATCCTGATTGCCAACACCTCAAACATGCCCGTTTCGGCCCGTGAGGCCTCAATTTATACGGGGGTTACCCTGGCTGAATACTACAGGGACCAGGGGTACCATGTGGCCATCATGGCCGACTCCACCTCCCGATGGGCGGAGGCTCTTCGAGAGCTCTCCGGCCGAATGGAGGAGATGCCCGCCGAGGAGGGCTTTCCCGCCTACCTGCCGACGCGCATCGCCGAGTTCTATGAAAGGGCCGGGTATATGGAGACCCTGGCCGGTGAAGAGGGCTCTGTTACAATTATCGGTGCCGTTTCTCCTCCCGGAGGAGACTTTTCCGAGCCGGTTACCCAGCATACCAAGCGGTTTGTCCGCTGTTTCTGGGGGCTGGACAGGCAACTGGCCAACGCCAGGCACTACCCGGCTATCGGTTGGCTTGAGTCCTACAGTGAATACCTGGATGATGTTGCCCCCTGGTGGGAGCAGAACACCTCGGCGCCCTGGTCGAAAGCCCGGGCGGAGATCATGGAGCTCCTCCAGAAAGAGGTCCGGCTTCAGCAGGTTGTTAAACTTGTCGGCCCGGACGCCCTTCCGGATAGTCAGAGGTTCATTCTCGAAGTCTGTACCCTGTTCAAAAACGCCTTCCTTCAGCAGAATGCCTTCGATGATATCGACAGGTACTCTACCACGGAAAAACAGGTGAGGATGCTTCAGGTCATTTTGACCTATTGGCATCGGGGCGCCGAAGCCATAAAAAGGGGTGCTACCATTGTTAAACTCAGGCACCTTAAGGTCATCCAGGATATCGCCAGGATGAAACTGAATATTCCCAACGAAGATCTATCCGGCCTTGATAAACTTGAGGCCAGACTTGAAAGAGCCATGGATCAACTGGAGTCCATTTATGAGTAAGAACTTAAACGATGTGGAAAAGGAACTCCTGGCCGGTCGTGAATACAACGGTGTTGATCAGATCCAGGGCCCCCTGGTTTATGTTAAGAATACCCATCCCGTAGGATACAGGGAGCTGGTTGAATGTGTGGATAAACAGGGAAAAACCAGGATGGGGATGGTTCTGGATACCTCCGATGATGTTGTCGTTGTCCAGGTTTTCGAGGGAACCAGCGGTCTTACCATGCCGGATACAAAGGTCCGATTCATGGGTGAACCCCTCTCTCTCGGCGTTTCCGAAGCCATGCTCGGTCGTGTTTTCAACGGCCTTGGTCAGCCCAAGGATGGCGGTTCTGCTCCCCAGGCTGAAGCCTATATGGATGTAAACGGCAGGCCTATAAATCCAACGGCCCGGGAGTACCCCAGGGATTTTATTCAAACGGGGATCTCGATTATTGATGGGATGACAACCCTCATCCGGGGACAAAAACTCCCGATTTTTTCGGGCAACGGCCTTCCTCACAATGAGCTGGCCGCCCAGATTGCCAGGCAGGCCAGGATCCGGGGCAGTGAATCAAACTTTGCCGTAGTCTTTGCCGCCATGGGTGTAAAGCATGATGTGGCTCGGTATTTTATCGACAGTTTCGAGGAGACCGGTGTTCTGGATAATGTGGCCCTCTTTCTCTCCCTGGCCGATGATCCCTCCATCGAAAGGATCATCACTCCAAGGACGGCCCTGACCCTGGCTGAGCACCTGGCTTTCAACAAGGGGATGCATGTTCTGGTTATCATGACAGATATCACGAATTACTGTGAATCCTTCCGGGAAATCTCTACCCTCCGGGGGGAGATCCCTTCAAGGAAGGGGTATCCCGGATACCTCTATTCGGATCTGGCAGAACTCTATGAACGATCAGGAATGTTGAAAGGCTTTCCCGGTTCTATCACCCAGTTACCGATCCTGACTATGCCCAATGATGATATAAGCCATCCCGTTCCCGATCTTACCGGTTATATAACCGAGGGGCAGATCGTTTTCGAGCGGGAGATGTACAGTCGGGGGATCTATCCGCCTGTGGCTGGGCTTCCCTCTCTCTCCCGCCTTATGAAGGATGGAATCGGTGAGAAAATGACCAGGGAAGACCATCCCCATTTGTCGAACCAGCTGTTTGCTGCTTACTCCTATGTCAAGGATGTGCGGAATCTGGCCTCGGTTATAGGTGAAGAGGAGTTGACCCCCCTGGATCATCAGTATATGGAGTTTGGCGATTTTTTTGAGAAGAACTTTGTTAACCAGGATGCTCATACGGATAGAACCATAGAAGAGACCCTGGATATTGGCTGGAAGGCCCTCAGTCAGCTGCCCCCCGAGGAGCTACACAGGGTGACCGAAGATGAGATTGACGAGTATTACGGAAGGTAGGTGTGGATAAGAACATTGCCCCAACAAGATCGAATCTCATAAAACTGAAAGGCGAACTTAAATTTGCCAAGCTGGGGTATGAGCTCCTCGATCAGAAAAGGAATATTCTAATCATCGAACTTTTGACCCTGGTTGACCAGGCTGTCGATTACCAGACCCGGGTTGATGACGCCCTCTTTTCGGCTTACCGAAGCCTTAAGGAGTCGGTTATGGTCATGGGAAAGATGAAGGTCGGGAACCTTTCCGGTGCCGTGGATATTCAGACTTCGATCAGTATGAAAGAGCGCCGGGTTATGGGGGTAAGGCTGCCCCAGGTCGAGACCTCCTTTGAGGATAAGGGCCCCTATTTCAGCCCCTTCGAAACCAGCTTCCTGGCCGAGGAGTCTGTTGCCCAGTTCAAGACGGCCCTTGAGCTGATGGGCCGGCTTGCTGAACTTAAGGTTTCGATCATGCGACTTGCCAGAGAGGTGAAAAAGACTATCCGTAAGGTAAATGCCCTGGAAAAGATAGCCATTCCCGATTTGGAAGAGGCGCTTACCTATACACAGGGACGGCTTGAAGAGGCCGAGCGGGAGAGTTTTCTTCTGATGAAAATGGTTAAATCCAGGCTTGAGAAGAAATCTGCCGGGTTATAGATTGTTAGCAAGTGAAGATTTTAATTTAATATTTTAATGAGGTATAATTTACAGCGAGGAGCTGAATATGAGTGGACCAATAAATAAGATTCTTGTTTATGTAGACGGATCCGAAGAGTCTGTCTCCGCCTCCATGTATGCCATTGCACTGGCAAAAACGACCGGAGCGGCAATTACCGCGGTATATGTGGTTAACACCCGGGCCCTGCAGGACCTGGTTAAGGCCAGGATTTTTCTTGAAGTTGAGCAGGAGGAGTATCACCGGGATCTGGATGCGGATGCCGAGCGCTACCTGAATCATGTGCAGAAATTGGCCGATCAGAAGGTTGTCCCCTTGAAAACCGTTAAAGTCTCGGGTACGGTGCATAGGGAAATAAAGAATATGATTAAGGAAGATGAATTTGATCTTCTGGTACTCGGTGGGATTGGGCAGATACGAAGCCGCCGGGATGAGTTCCTGAATGAATCCGAAAGGGCCATGAGAAGCGCTCCCTGTCCTGTCATTGTTGTGAAGGATGAGGATCGTGTCTGGGATATGTTTGAATCCCTTAAATAATAATACCATAAGGAGCTGATTATGACTTTACTGGAAATAATTGATCAGGATCTGATAAAAGTCCCCTTAGAGGGAAATACCAAAAATGAAGTGATCGAAGAGCTTGTCGATCTTCTTGAAAAAAAAGGCTGTCTTGATGATAGAGCCGATGTGCTGAGTCAGGTTTATGCCCGGGAAGCCATGGGATCTACCGGACTTGAGAAGGGAATAGCGATTCCCCACGCAAAATCCACTGGGGTGAAATCCACCGTACTGGCTGTAGGGATTAAGCCCGGGGGGATTGATTTTAATGCATTGGACGGGAACCCATCATCCATTTTCTTTATGATCCTGGCGCCTCCCAGCCAGTCTGCCCAGCATATCGAGATCTTGTCTGAAATCGCCAAAGCCACAACCTCCGCCGCTTTTTGCCGTGTCCTTTCGGCTTCCAGGAATGCAGAAGAGGTGCTGGAACTTTTTAACGAAGAGTAGGGCTGAACTGCTGTTTAACAAGAAAGAGTACAAAGTCGCAATAATTTCAGATATTCATGCTAACCTCACCGCCCTTGAAGCCGTCATGGACTATATAGACAGGCTTGGGGTGGATGAGATCATCTGTCTGGGGGATGTTGTCGGCAAGGGAGCTTTCCCGGTGGAGACTATCGATCTCTGCCGTAACAGATGCTCCGAAACCCTTCTGGGGAATCACGAGGATTTCTTTTTGACCGACCCGGATGTGGATCATTATCGATGGGTTAAGGATATTATTTCGGAGGATCAGTATGCCTGGTTATCCGAACGTCCTGTTAGAAAAGACCTTTATATAAGCGGACGTAAAATTCGTCTTTGTCATGCTGGTCCCGAAAATGTTCACCAGCGGGTCTATCCCAAACAAGAAAAGAGTTTAAAGTTTGACCTTTTTCAGCCTTTGGAACCAGGCGACCGAAAACCGGATGTCTACGGTTACGGAGATGTCCACTATGCGTACATCGAATATTTCGAATCGGCTTTTACCCTCTTCAACTGCGGCAGTGTGGGAAATTCCATGGAGCTCCCTCAGGCATCTTTTGCCATTCTATCCGGTACTCTGACCGAACCTTCCGAGGAAGCCTGGGCTATCGATGATCATGAGAAGGCTTCTCCCTTTGGAATACAGTTTTTAAGGGTTCCCTATAATATAAATAAAGAGATTGAGGCAACCCTTGCTTCTACCATGCCCGAACGGGGCCGGGATATCTATCTTGAAGAGATCCGAACCGGAACCTGGGGGAAACGCTGGAGCCGACACTCCTGATACTCTGAAATCATATAATTCTATTTTCTACCGGCTTTTAATAATAATTTAAGATTCATTTTTTATTCTACTCCTGAATTAAAATTATTTTATAGGAGACATAATGAATAAGAAAACAATTGTAAAACTTGTTGCTCTTTCACTTCTCGTTCTTGTTGTAACAGGTCTGGCAGGCTGTGATATGACAAATGATATGGGACGGCGGGTATTAGAATTAACTAACAGCAGTGAATATGAAGTCACAAGTATTGAATTTGATGGGCGGGAACTGGTCGATGCATCCGGAACTCCCTATACAATTCCTTCCGGTGGAGTTCTTACTATTACTTTAGAGTTTGTGGCCGAAGGTGATCATTCTGTAAAGGCAACCGATTCCGACCTTCAAACATACACTAAAACTGTGAATATTGATGATCGTGAAACTGAACTAGAATTATTCTGGGTAGATACCAATGTGTATACCTATTTTAACCTGACGAATAATACTGGATTACCTGTTTTTGGCTATTACTTCTGCGATTCTTTGCAGACTCTTTCAGATCTTAACCGTGAAACTGACCCGGTGTCTATTGATTCAGAGTTTGGTATTGGATTCCTGCCATCTCAGGGAACAGGCACGACTAGCCTGGAGAAAAAAGTAGATAACAGCGGTTACTTAGCGGGAACCTATCATGTATATACCCAGTTCGGAGGAAGTATTTTTGATGATCCTGTTCCTGAATCTCTGATGAAATTTTCTTATCAGGGAACTGTTACAATTACTACAGATGCGACCAATACCTTTGCAGCTAATACTGGATATTAGGAGAATTAAAATGAAAAGAAATATAATAATCACAATTATCTTTGTCGTTCTGGCAATGGCTTTTGCCTCCTGTGCGGACCCCTACCTGGGGATCTGGGAGTATTACGGCGATACAGACGAGCAGGATCGCTGGATTGAGCTGACTGAAGACGGAACATTTAACTATGTTGTTATGAAGAGCCCAAATTTCAACGAGGTGGAGTGGTACTATACCGGAACTTATACTGCCGATGAAGACTCCATCACTTTAAAATGTACCAAGAAAACTGACGGTTCTCAGAGTGAAACTGTCCGTGAATATATGGTAAATTATTATGAATGGACAGAACTGGATCCTGTGGAAACCCTTGGACTTTCCTATGCAAAGGATAAAAAGAATCTGAAGATTACCTTCCCCGACGGTGTGACAATTTCCATGTCTCTCACGGAAGAGGATGTTTTTGATACAACTCGTGCTCTCGAAGCTGTTCGTGGATTCTAATTTTTAAATTGATTTATTTTTCAGGGCATATGGAAGAGATTTCATATGCCCTTTTTATTCCCAAACGAAGCGAGTGGAGCGGGCTATCTTGATTGAATGATAGGAACTGTCATTTTGACTTTATGACGATTTTGGGTCGGAAAATGGGATTCCTCCCGCAATCCACCGAATAAATGAAATGATAGGAACTGTCATTTCGACTTTATGACGATTTTGGGTCGGAAAATGGGATTCCTCCCGCAATCCAC
>JAEINK010000118.1 GCA_016342585.1 Spirochaetales bacterium | reverse complement strand
ACCACCGCCAAAGGGCAGGATAAAAAAATCTTCAAGCCTTCAGATGTCGTTGTTATGATTGTTTTGGACAGCTATGAAACAATATGTTAATAAATACTTATGACCTCATTCTTGACATTTCATTTCAATATTTAATGCTTAAGATATCTAATGGAGGTTCAAATGAGTATTAAAAACGAAGATTATTTAGAAGTTTCAAAGAAAAAAGGTGTTGAATATACAACAGATATTCCTGGTGTTGGCCAGCTACATGTTCAAAATCCTGATGGATTTATCTCCAAGGCAGAATTAAATGGAGAGGCAATATCTATTTACAGGGCAGCCACTCTGCTATCCAACGAGGATGATATACGAAAGAATTATTTGGAGTTTTAATAGAACATCCAATCAGGTTAACTGTGTGTGCGCACTGCCGGGCGCAAAAAAACCGCCGGAGGAACCGGCGGTTAGAATTCATCTATATAACTACTCCGATTTTACAGGACCGGCGGCAAGAGCCGCATCCGACGGGAGATGTGGTCGAAGGGATAGCAGCCTTTTATGGATTCAGCGAGAATGAGGAGCTGGAACCCAACACCTCTTCTATGGAAGAGTGTATGGGTTTTTCGGTCTCCCTTTTTCTTCACCGCTCTGCGGCGGATCGGAGCTTCGGGGGGGGGGTGGATCTCAAGAAGGACGACTACTTCATGGCCCGTGGAAAGGAGATCCTTTCTGTCCATCCAGATTTTTCCGAGGCTGTGATGCAGGGGCTTGCCCGTTTTGATCTTTCGGAGAAGGGAAATCTCTCCCTGTTCTACAGGGATGACACATCAAGGGAATCCGAGCTGCTGGCAGGGCGGATAGGCGAAAGCCATCCCCACCTGGAGGTAGAACTCCTCTATGGGGGTCAGGCCCGGGGAGAGCTCATCCTCTCTCTGGAATAGGCGGCAACTGATAACCGGCGGAGACTATCACACCAGGAGTTTTTATGAACACAATCTACTTTGTTGTATCGATCCTTGCGGTTTTTTTGGGCTATATCATCGGATCGATCAATTTTGCTATCCCAATCACACGGCTGGTCCTGGGTAAGGATATCCGCACCCTGGGGAACCACAACCCCGGGACTTCGAATGTCCTGCGTGAGGTCGGTGTTTTCTGGGGGATCCTCGTCGGCTTCCTGGACGGTATGAAGGGACTGGGACCTATAATCGTTCTCAGACTGATCTATTTCAACTTCGGAAGCAGCCTCGATTTCCTTATCCTCTACCTCGTCGGCTTTGCCGCAGTTCTGGGCCACTGCAAGTCGATCTTTATGAAATTCAAGGGCGGCGGGGGTGTCGGGACCATGCTGGGCGTCTCCCTCTTCTTCGTCCCTCTGGAGTTCCTTTTTTCCATGCTTCTGGGGGGCGAACTTGTCCTGATCTTTTTTCGGAATGCCGAGTTTAAATTTGGTCAGAAAACGCCGATTTTCTTCATCACCCTGACCCCCTTCGTAACCCTGGCCACAGCCCTGCTCTTCGACATCCCGCTGTTCGCCCATATCTCCATCGGGGGGCATAACTGGGGGACGGTCGCAGGAGCCTTTGTGATGTCTCTGGGGCTTCTGGCTTTAAACATCGCCTTTCTTATGTCGAAAGAGAAAAAGCGCGCGAACTGAATGAAGGGATAATATGAATATCAGGTTGCAGCCCCCGGCTTGAGGCGGTGAGCCTAAAATGGATTGTATTCATTGTAATAGTCTATAAATTCTTGCGGGGGCTTTATTATCTGATTGAATAAATAAACCGACAATGCGATACATCCGGTCCCCAAAGCAGCCATTGTTATTACATACTTTGATTCCAATTCCATGAAATGAAGGAGAACAGAAGTAGCCGTCAAGGTGGAAGCCATGACAATACTGTTGCTGAATCCGAGGTATCGAAGTGAATGCTGAGTCGAATATTCCAGGTGAAGCTGTATAAGTTTATCGTCGGTATAGTTTGAAGTTATACTCTCGGTCATGTCCAGGAACATCAGCCTCGTGGACTTGGGCTGGAATAGTTGATCGTTCCATAAATATCCCGAATCCCCCGGGAGTATCTGTAGCTTCTGATCATGAAAAACCGGTGAAATATTAAGCAGATCTTCGTCATAGCGCAATAATTTCCCAAGAACCAGGTTGCAGTTATCAACTAATTCATCAATATTGTTGAACCCTTCCGTTACATCGGATAATACCTTTCCCGTTCTGATATCGATTAATCTTAGATTGATTATGATATCGGCTCCAAGCTTCCCAAGGGTTCCGATTATCATTTCAGTCGCTGATAAGAATTCGCCGATCTCAATAGCACAGGTTTCGTCGACACATCCGCTGTTGGAAAATCTGGTTTCCTCTAACAATATCTCCCTTTGTCTTCTGTCTATAAGCTGGTATTCGTCATAGTCACTCAAAATCTCAGACAGATAATCCACAAACAGCACCATTTCCTGCCTCGATACATCAGAGGTTTCAAAATCAATAACGGTAATCGTTTTTTGTTCCTGCGATGAGAGGAGAAAAGATCCGAAGAAGCATAAAAGGCAAATCAGTGTATATTTGTTCATAGGCAACTCACTTATCAAGGCATTAAAAAGGGTTGTTGGAGTTATAGTAATCTATAAAGTCCTGCGGGGGTGTGTTCAGCTGGAACATCTTGATTACCGAAAAAATACCTGCGGCCGCAGATAACGCAAGGGCGCCATATATATATTCTGTATCAAAATCAGAATAGTAAAGTATTCCGGAGCTCGCCAATAACCCGACCTGCCCGGCCAGACCTGTCCACATCCACAGCTTTCCGGTCCTCTGTTTTTCTGAATATTCTAAATGAAGCCGTAACAGATCATCATCAAAATAGTGAGAGGAGATTTCTTCTGTCATCTCTGAATACAAGTCGGCAAATGTCGGCTGAAACAGTTGATTGTTCCACTTGTATATCCCCCGATCGACCATTGCTATCTGCAACTTTTGATCATTGAATTCCGACAGTTTTTCCTGCATCTCCGGATTGTACCTCAGCAATGCGCCCAGGACGATGTTGCTGTTATCCACCAGTTCATCGATATCACTGAACATTTCTGAAACATCCGTTACCACCCTTCCGGTGGCTATATCAATAAGTTTCACATTTATCACGTATCTGGAGCCCAGTTTTCCCAGGCTTCCAACGATCATTTCACTGGCGGATAATAATTGTCCAATCTCAATGGCACAGGATTCGTCCACACATCCACTATTGGAGAATCTTGTTTCCGCCAATATATTATCCCGCTGTCGTCTGTCAATCAGCTGGTACTCTTCATAGGCACTCAATGCTTAAGACAGGTAGTCAATGTACAGAACCATCTCCTGTTGTGAGACCCCGGACGTTTCAAAATCTATCACGGTAATGATTTTCTTTTCCTGGGACGAGAGCATTGGAGTAATTAATATAATCATAAGACAGGCTAGTAGGTGTTTCTTCATAATATCCTCGGAATTTGATGAACCCCAAGTGTATCTGAAATCTCAAATCGTTAACAGCATCAAATCGTAGGAATCTACTCTACTTCAGAAGCTCCTCTATCCCGACCAGAGGGGCGTGCTCCGAAGTCCTGTCCTTCACCAGCAATGTTGTCTGATCGCCTGAAAACTCCCGGTTGAAAAAGCCGGGTAGACCTGGTCAATATATTCAAATAGGAAGAATTTCCCAGAAGAAAAATCCTCAATCAGGAAATATTACCCATATCTTTTCTCCTGTGCAGAAAGTAGCCTTAAGGAAGGAGGAAAATATGAAAAAACCAATATTGTTAT